>CAYWJU010000010.1:0-60972 GCA_964458645.1 uncultured Candidatus Peribacteria bacterium
GAAGGCGACGTCGTCGACACCAAGGGTCTGGCCGCCAAAATCATCTCTGCTTGCAAGGCCGAAAAGATGACCGAAGTTCCGGTCCGTGCGTACGCCATCCAGAAGGAAATTTACATCGATGCCGACCGCGAGCGTCACCTGACCATCGCCGAAGCCAACACGCACTTCAACGAGAAGCACGAATTCCTCTCGACTCGCGTTCATGCTCGTCGCCGCGGCGAGCCGATCCTGACGCACGTGCGTGACCTGACCCACATCGATATCTCACCCAAGCAGATTTTGTCCGTCTCCACCTCGCTCATCCCGTTCTTGGAGCACGACGACAACACTCGCGCATCCATGGGTACGAACATGCAACGCCAGGCCGTACCGCTTATCGCCCCGCATGCTCCGCTCGTCGGAACCGGTATGGAAGCCATTGCCGCCCGCGCATCGGGACACGTGGTCTTGGCTCAGGACGACGGTGAAGTGCTCTCTGCCGACTCCAAGGAAATCGTCGTTATGTACCAATCAGGCAAGCGCCAGACGCACTTGCTCGATAACTTCGTTCGCTCCAACCAGGGTACGTGTTTCCACATGCGACCGCGCGTGGAGACCGGCCAGAAGGTGAAGGGCGGCGAGGTGCTCGCCGACGGCTCCTCCGTCCATGGAGGTGAGCTGGCCCTCGGTCAGAACGTGCTCGTGGCGTACATGCCATGGGGTGGCTATAACTTCGAAGATGCCATCATCATTTCGGACCGTATCGTGGAGCAGGGTCACTTCGACTCCATTCACATCGAGTCCTACATCACCGACGTCCGCGACACCAAGCTGGGTTCCGAAACCGTCACCCGCGACATCCCGAACGTTGGCGAGAACAAGCTGAAAGACCTGGATGCCGACGGTATCGTCCGCATCGGTGCCACCGTCCACGAAGGCGACATTCTCGTCGGTAAAATCACGCCCAAGGGCGAGACCGAACTGACGCCGGAAGAGCGCATTCTCCAGGCGATCTTCGGAGACAAGGCCAAGGACGTGAAGGACAGCTCGCTGCGCCTCCCGGGTGGAGCCGGCGGCAAAGTCGTCGACGTGCACGTGTTCGACCGCGCCGAGGGCGACGAGTTGCCCACGGGTGTTATCAAGCAGATCAAAGTCTTCGTCGCGCAGACCCGCAAGATCCAGGTGGGTGACAAAATGGCCGGCCGCCACGGAAACAAAGGTGTGGTTGCCCGCATCGTCGCCAAGGAAGACATGCCGTTCCTCGCAGACGGCCGTTACGTCGACATCATCCTCAACCCGCTCGGTGTGTCGTCTCGTATGAACATCGGACAGGTGCTCGAAACACACTTGGGTTGGGCTTGCGAAGTGCTCGGTATCACCATGGCCACGCCGGCACTCAACGGTATCTCTACCGAACAGATCACGGGTTACCTGAAAGTCGCCAACCTGCCGGAAACCGGCAAGATCCAGCTGTTCGACGGCCGCACCGGAGAAGCATTCGCCCATGAAACTACCGTGGGACAGGTGTACATGCTCAAACTCCTCCACCTTGTCGAAGACAAAATCCACGCTCGCTCCGTCGGTCCGTACTCCTTGGTTACGCAGCAGCCTCTGGGAGGCAAGGCGCAGCACGGAGGACAGCGCTTCGGAGAAATGGAAGTCTGGGCCTTGGAAGCCTACGGCGCAGCACACGTGCTGCAGGAAATGCTTACCATCAAGTCCGATGACGTCGTGGGCCGCAGCAAGGCGTACGAGTCCATCGTCAAAGGTGAGCCGATCCGCAAGCCGTCCACTCCCGAATCCTTCAACGTCTTGGTCAAAGAACTCCAGGCTCTGTGTCTGAAAGTCGACCTGCTGAAGTTCTCGGACGAAGTGAAGCCCGAGGAAGTGCCGGTCGTAGAAATCGAAGGCCAGGCCGCCGAGGTCGTAAAGCTCAAGACGCGCTTCGATGAAGAGCAGGAGAGCGAAGACCTCATCCCTGCCAAGGACAAGATCAGCGACCTCGATCTGGAAGAAGAAGATCCGGAAGAGATCAAGAAAGGCATTGAAGAAGGCGCCGAAGTCGGTGCCTCCGGAGCCACCCAGAAGCAGGAGCTGAAAGAAGCAGTCGAGGGCGAAGACGATCCCGCCAAATAATCTCCGTCATCGTCGTGAAAAGCCCGAGGAAAGCCTCCCCGGGCTTTTTTCGTGCAAGGCTAACCATTGCTCGAAAACAGACATTCGGTGATTGCATCTGCTGTCGCGGAGGCCGTCTAGAAAAAATCCCTGTTTTTCTGCTTGACCCTCCCTTTTGCAACTGTACAATGCCCCGGCACATGATGATTACTTGCGCTTATCCGTAGCGTCAGAATCCCTCCGGGATTTCTGGTTCTACGGGTGCGCGCAAGCCACCCGTTTTTTTTGCCCCGACACAGGTCGGAGTAGGAATCGGGTTGGGCGTCACCATGATCGTTGGCAGCATCGGCTGGAAAAAGAATTTCTACGAATTGATAATCAATGAACGCTTGATTTACCTCTCTCTTGGAAGGCGGTACGCAGACCATGTGTGTGTCTACGTGTTGCCCGCGCCATGAGACGTGAACAGCACAATTTCACTTGGAATTTCCCGCAAGGGAGAAACTAAGTTCTGATAATACATGTTACTCAACGCATCACACGGATGCCTCGACTCCCAATTCCGATGAAGGACGTGGCCAGCTGCGATATGCTTCGGTCAGCCGCTAGGCAGGCGCTACCAGCCGAAGATTTCCGAATGAGGAAACTCCATAGACGGAATGGTCTATGATCCTGCACCTCTGGTGCAGCGAAGGTATACTCGGTGAACTGAAACATCTCATTAACCGAGGAAAAGAAATCAAAAGAGATTCCCGTAGTAGTGGCGAGCGAACCGGGAATAGCCCAAACCTCTAGTTTACTAGAGGGGTTGTAGGACTTCGATATTCGATTGCTCAAGCATAGGCAAACGACCTGGAACGGTCGGCCATAGATGGTGACAGCCCAGTAGCCGAAATGCGCGAGCACGATGAAGTATCCTGAGT
This sequence comes from uncultured Candidatus Peribacteria bacterium, assembly GCA_964458645.1. Taxonomy (GTDB): domain Bacteria; phylum Patescibacteriota; class Gracilibacteria; order Peribacterales; family Peribacteraceae; genus DAORHV01. The sequence continues at coordinate 3,018 of CAYWJU010000010.1, forward strand.
AAGGTCGGACACGAGAAATCCGGCCCGAATCCGGGGGGACCACCCTCCAAGGCTAAACAGATTGGGAGATCAATAGCGGATAGTACCGTGAGGGAAAGGTGAAAAGCACCCCGAAAGGGGGATGAAATAGTCTCTGAAATGTGATGCGAACAACGAGTTGGAGCCCCCGCAAGGGGGTGACAGCATTCCTTTTGCCTAATGAGCCAACGACTTTGTTCTCAGTGGCATGGCTAAGGCAGTACATAGCCGGAGCCGGAGCGAAAGCGAGTCCGAACAGGGCGATTTCGTCGCTGGGACAAGACCCGAAACCGGGTGAGCTATCCATGAGCAGGATGAAGGCTATCGAAAGATAGCTGGAGGTCCGCACCATAATGTATCGCAAGACATTGGGATGACTTGTGGATAGGAGTGAAAAGCTAACCGAACCCGGAGATAGCTGGTTCTCCTCGAAATGTTTTTTGGAACAGCCTTACGATATACAGCAGGGGGTAGAGCTACTGTTTCGATGAGGGGGTCTTCTAGGCCTACCGAGTCCTGACAAACTCCGAATACCTGCTCTTAGAGTCGTAGGAGTGAGACGGTGACAGCGAAGTGCCATCGTCGAGAGGGCGACAGCCCAGATCGTTTGTTAAGGTCCCCAAGTGCCAGTTCAGTATTTCAAAGGAAGTGTCCTCGCATAGACAACTTTAAAGAAAGCGTAACAGCTCACTGGTCGATTGCGATGATGCGCCGAAAATTCACGGGATTAAACTGGCCACCGAAACAGCGAGTGCGCAGAAGATTCGTCTTCTGTGTGCAGTAGAGGAGCGTTCTGTACCGCAGCGAAGCCCGACTGTAAGGTCGAGTGGAGCGTACAGAAGTGAGACTGTTGGCATGAGTAACCACAAGGCAGGTGAAAATCCTGCCCGCCGAATTCCCAAGGTTTCCCACGCAACGTTTATCGGCGTGGGGTTAGTCGGTCCTAAGGCGAGGCCCAAGGGCGTAGCCGATGGACAGCAGGTCAATATTCCTGCACCTCGTAGATACCGTCAAAGAGAGCTACTTGATAGTCTGATTGGCCTCTGCCTCTTCCACCCAGGACTTGGAAAAACGAGTCTTGAGCGGAAGGGGTATGTCGACCGGAAAGGATGGTTGTAATCTAGAAGAGGCGTGACGGAGACTGAACAACAGAGCGTCTGCATTGACTGGACGTGAGAGGTACGAAGCGCTGAGATTAGGAGGCAAATCCCCTAGTCGAGCTAAGTACTGACCTATTACCACTCTTTGAGTGCTGAGTCTGACTGTTTAGGCTTCCAAGAAAACCGTCGCTTCGAGGCATCTATGAGACCGTACCGCAAACCAACACTGGTGGGATAGTCGAGTAGACTAAGGCGATCGGGACAACTTGCGTTAAGGAACTCTGCAAAAAAGCGTCCGTAACTTCGGGATAAGGACTGCCTCGCATTCAATGCGAGGCCGCAGCGAAAGGTGTCCCTGCGACTGTTTACCAAAAACACAGGTCCCTGCTAAGCCGCAAGGCAACGTATAGGGGCTGATGCCTGGCCAGTGTCAGAAGGTCACGTGAGGGGGTGTATGCCTCCGATCTAAGCCCTGACGAACGCCGGCCGTAACTATAACGGTCCTAAGGTAGCGAAATTCCTTGTCGGGTGGTCGAACTATAACTTGCCCGAATCGAGAGCAATCTCGAGCACTGAGGAGTTTTGTCTAAGTTTTTGGAAGGTCATCCCCGCTTTCACGCGGGATTGCTTCGGGCGTAAGCCGCGAAGCGGACACGAATATGAGCAAAATCATCTTTCAATCGGAGTAATCCGATCAGTTCCAAGACAGCAAACATCGAACGTACCAAGACAGTGATACAACGTGGCTATATGCTGGAACATCCGAGCATGGCGCGGTACTGAGACGGCTTTACGCCGGCCAGTGATAATCCGTCGTCTGCGGACAATCAGCAGGAAACTTATTTACCTCCTTTTTCTCTCATGACTCTCGAACATCACGACGACCAACCCGTTCCAAGCACCGAGACGTCCGCAAGGCGTCGTTTGATGCCGGACGGGGTCGATCCGTTCAGGGAAATGGAAGCAGTTGCTGCCGCAGCAAATCAGATCGATCCCCTTACCTATCGGTACAGGGTAGCGATCCAGAATTGCGGAGCATTCAAGGAGCCAAAATAAGGATCCTCAGAGACTACACGCCACGCACCCGCTTTGGGTGATGATATAGTCCGATCCCTGCAGCGATGCAGGGGGCGATTAAACACGTTTTCGCCGCTAAAAAACCAACGCTGCCGCAAGGCAGAGGTAAGTGCGCTCCGGCCTCGGCCGGAGACCCTGGTTAACCTCCAGGGGGAACCTACAACGAAGTTCCGACCCGCACGAATGGTATCACGGTGGGGGTACTGTCTCGACGCAAGGCCCGGTGAAATTGCAGACCCGGTAAAAATGCCGGGTGAATCACGGTAGGACGAAAAGACCCTATGAAGCTTTACTGTACGCTGGCATTGTGTCTTTGGATCGCGTGCGCAGGATAGGTGGGACCCTTTGAGATCCGGGCTTTGGCTCGGGTGGAGGGGCCGTTGAGATACCACCCTCGTGTTCCGAAGCCACTCACCTGTGGTGTTAGAAGTACTCACAGGCGCTATAAGCGCAGTATCGTTTCGCAAGGACAGCGATGTTCTTTGACGAAACGGTGCCGCGACGCGCTGATGAGAGTTTTTCTACCACCACAGGGACATTGCTTGCTGGGCAGTTTAACTGGGGCGGTTGCCTCCTAAAAAGTAACGGAGGCGCGCAATGGTTCACTAGCGTCGGATGGAAATCGACGTAGTCGTGTAATCGCACAAGTGAGCCTAACTGTGAGGGTGACAACCCGATCAGAAGCGAAAGCTGGTGATAGTGATCCGGCAGCCGAGCATTTTTAATGCTCTAACCACGTGGGTGGGCTGTCGCTCAACGGATAAAAGTTACTCTAGGGATAACAGGCTGATCAGTTCCAAGCGCCCACAGCGACGAACTGGTTTGGCACCTCGATGTCGGCTCATCACATCCTGGGGCTGGAGAAGGTCCCAAGGGTTTGGCTGTTCGCCAATTAAAGTGGTACGCGAGCTGGGTTCAGAACGTCGTGAGACAGTTTGGCCTCTATCCTCCGTGATCGATTGGAAAATTGCGAGAATTTGCTCCTAGTACGAGAGGACCGGAGTGAACGAACCTCTGGTGTGCCTGTTGTGGCGTCAGCCGCATTGCAGGGTAGCTATGTTTGGAAGGGATAACCGCTGAAAGCATCTAAGTGGGAAGCCCATCTCAAGATTAATTTTCCCCATAAGTCCCCAGGAAGATTACCTGGTAGATAGGTCACAAGTGTACGTGCAGCAATGCATTGAGCTGAGTGATACTAATGGACGATTGAACATGTATTATTGCTTGTGCCGTAAAGGCATGTGCGTCCCTCCGAAGCCTTTGGCCGGTGAGGGATTACGAGTCTGTGCTGTTCATGTTTCATGAGCGGGCAACATGTGGGCATTCGTGCTCATGGGTTGCTTACAGCTTCGTTGCGTATCAACCGTAGAAACGTTCTTTCCAGCATTGCGTCTTGGTGCCTATGGCCCTGGGGAAACACCCGTTCCCATTCCGAACACGGCAGTTAAGCCTAGGTGCGCCAATGGTAGTGAGCTGCTACGGCTCGCGAGAGTAGGTCGGCGCCAAGACACAGTGCTGGAGGGACAAAGATCATCACAGAATGCGGTTTACGCCGCAGGACGTGGTCTCTTTCGACCTACATTCATTTCAGCCGCATGCAGCGATCTCACGCCCTTTACTGGGCTTTTTGGCGTATCTGCGGTATCTTCAATCCCTTTCGCCCGTATCCATGAGTCCCGAACAGATGCCGCCAGGAGTCTGCAAGCCCCTAACAGGGGGTGTACTGGGCGCCGTAGAAGGCACGGGTTGGGCTGAAGGCGATGCCATTGTCGAGCAATTCCTTGCAGGTTGTGGTTTGCAAGATGTTTTGGGGCAACTGGGGCTTCTTGAAGCCCAGATCCGCACCATGCCGATGCCAAGCCGTTTCAGTACGACACGTCGGCCTCAACTTGGGCTGGCAAGCAATCTCGAGCCGGACCTCTCCGAAGCCGAATTCAAACGCCAGTGTCTGTTGAACCACCTAACTCTTGTACGTGGCAGGCTCATGAGTGCCTTCGATGCAGCCGCCATGTTGCGGTTGCATGTGGAAGTAAGCGGGCGTGAAATGTAGTCTTCATACATTAGGCAATTTCCTCCCATCCTATGGTCCTGACCCCCCATCTTCTGGCCATCTTCGCCCGCGACGTCGTGCAGGCCGCCCATCCCGAAGTCACCTGCCCGATGCTTGCCGAAGCCGCGGCAAATCATCGAAGGCGTCTCATGGAACTTACCGGCAAAGGCGTGGTGCCAGGCGTACCTGCCATGCCGGAATTCACCGTGAAACGCCCGAGTATGGAAGAGCGTGCTCGCCGAAGAGCTGAGCGTCGAGCAACGAATTCCACGCCTGTTGCCAGCGGAACTCCAGAAGACGATCAAGCGGAAGTAGATCCTCATTAGGCTAGTCTGGAAGCCAAAAAACAGTGTAGTAATACAGTAAAACAATGACAATTACAGGGTCGACGGGCCATTGTGGTTCAAAGGCGCTACACTCGCGTGCGTGCAAGAGCGTATCCAGAAAATATTATCGGCCCGCCACGGCGTTCGCGAACGCCGTGATGAATGGTGTATCCCAAAAAATCTATGCTAGAACGCGTGCAAAAAATACTCTCGGCCCGCGGTATCTGCTCACGCCGTAAGGCGGAGGAGTACATCATCGCCGGTTTGGTGAAGGTGAACGGCGTGGTCGCCACGTTGGGCCAGAAGGCCGACCCTGAGGTCGATAAGATCGAGTGCAGTGGCAAGGTAGTCCAGGATCGTGCAGAAATGCTCTATTACGTCATGAACAAGCCGGAGGGGGTAGAGACGACCAATATCCCCCACAAACGCCCCGGAGAGGCCCCCTCGGTGCGAGATTTATTGCCGGCTAAGCTCCAGGGCAAAATCTCGCCGGTCGGTCGCTTGGATAAAGACTCCTCGGGATTGCTGCTGTTCACCAACGACGGTGTACTCGCCTACCGCCTCACGCATCCAAAATTTCACCACGAGAAGGAATATGACGTCATCCTCGATCGCGAGATCAGCCCTTTCGACTGCAAAAAACTCGAAGCCGGCTTCGAGATGGACGGTAGTATGACCAAACCCCTGAATGTGAAGAAAATTCGTCACAACGTCATCCGTATCATCCTCACCGAAGGCAAGAATCGCCAGATCCGGCGCATGTGTCAGTACGTGGGATACACGGTGAAGGAGTTACAGCGCATTCGCATCGAGGGACTCACTGATCCCAAGCTCCCTCAGGGAGCCCTTCGAGCCCTAACCAAAGAGGAAAAAGCGGGACTTTTGTCCTCGATTGGTGTACAATGAGAAGATCGCTTTCACGAAACGTCGAATAGCGAACAAATACCCTCATTGCGCAATTCCACATTCTGGATTTGCACTTCACCATTCCAATCAATGGTCAAAATCACCTTTACGTCTCATGGCGCCGCTCGCGAAGTCACCGGCACCTGTCACGAATTGAATATCGGCGGGAAGCGCATTTTATTGGATTGCGGAATGTTCCAGGGCAAGCGCAAGGAATCAGCGGAAAAGAACTCGCTGTTTACGTTCGATCCATCCAAGGACATCGATGCCATGATTTTAAGCCATGCGCACATGGATCATACCGGACGCATTCCTTTGCTCTACAAAAAGGGCTACGCCGGAGCAATCTTCTGCACGTATGCGACTCAAGATCTTACGGCAGTCATGCTGCAAGATGCCGCGTACATTCAAGAGAAAGACGAAGACTTTTACCGCCGCCATTTGAAGAATTCCATGATCCCGGTAACCGGTCCGCTGTACACGCAGCAGGATGCTACCGAGGTTATGAAGCTGTTCGTCGGCAAGAACTATCATGAGCGTTTCCAGGTGATTCCGGGCGTCTACTGCACGTTCATGGAGGCCGGACATATTCTGGGTGCCGCCATGTTGCTGATTGAAGTCGAAAGCGACGGCAAAATTATCCGCATTGGTTTCTCTGGTGACCTCGGCCGTTCCTCGTTGCCGATTATCCGCGACCCGGAACAGATGCCGAACGTGGATTACCTCATTTGCGAAAGCACATACGGCGACCGCGGCCACGATGATATCGCCACTGCCCGTGACAAGCTGCGCGACGTCATCATTCGAACCAGCAATCGCGGCGGCAAGGTGTTGATTCCGGCGTTCTCGCTCGAGCGCACGCAAGAGATCGTCTACGACTTGCATGTCCTGTGGGACAATAAGGAAATTCCTGCCGTACCGATCATCATCGATTCGCCGCTGGCGTCTAAGGTCACCGAGATTTTCCGTCGCCACCCCGAATGCTACGACCAGGATATGTTCGATCGCTTCCTGAGTAAGGCGCATAATCCGTTTCAGTTCTCGCTGGTGAATTACACCGAGAGCGTGGACGAAAGTAAGGAACTCAACGGTGCACGCGGCCCCATGATCATCATGGCCGGTTCGGGCATGTGTGAGGCTGGGCGCATTCGCCATCACCTTCGTAATGAGCTGGAAGACCCACGAAATACGGTTTTGGCCGTGGGCTACATGGCCGAGAACACGCTGGGCCGCCGCATTATCGACAAGCAGTTCACCGACGTCACCATCTTCGATGAAGTCGTGCAGAAGAAATGCGAGATTGAGTACATCAATGCATACTCTGGACACGCCGACTGCAATGATTTGGATTCGTACATCGCCAAAATTCCCGGCGTGCAAAAACTGTTCTTCGTGCACGGCGAGGAGAAGGGCATGATGGCGATCGCCAAACGCACCATGGCCGCGCGCCCACTGGAAATCAATCTCCCCGAACGCGAACGTGTCTACGAATTGAACTAAGGCCGCAAAACCTTTCTGGTGGCCCACAACGTAACGTATGGCGTGGATATTTTTGACAACCCTGCCCGAAGTCTTAGTGTGAGGCACTATGAAACTTCTCGATCGTTACGTCGGTGCTCCTGCCGCAGTGCGGACTCCGACGGTGTTTGCCGATATGTTGGCCGCGGCGGGAAAGAACGTGCGCGGCAAAGTCACATCGCTGCTGACGGCGGAGGATTGGCAGACTCACGTGCAGAGTTGCGTTGCGGTCATTGGCGAAGAAGCCGAGCGCCAGGGCGTGCGGATCATTTGTCCGGATGAGCAGCAGGTGCTGGTACGCGTGGAAACCTCTGCGCTCATGGTCAAGACCATCGTTCGCCGCATGTTGGGGGAGATCGGTGCCGACGATCTTGATTTCATCGAGGATATGGAACCCGACGAAGCCAGGGAATTGGGTGCGGGGTATTTCTTGCGTCGCCGCAAGCTTACCAATCATTTCGCGTTCCATAATCACCTGCCGCAGAGCGGCTTTCCGGTGGATGCCGCCATGCACGCCGGCGACAAGGGGTTGTTGTTGTTCGACATCACCACGTCGCAGGAATCCTGGCGCGCAGCTGTCGAAACAGACGAACATCGCCTGGTTCCCGCCCGCCCGCTTATTAGGCGTTCCGGTGGTGCCGATGTACAGAAATTCGACGTGTTGCTGGACGATGGCGCATCGCATCGTGCAGACCGTATGCGGAAACAGTATGAAGGGGTCCATCCGGTGACGCTGCCGCTGCGCAGCGAAGCCTTCGAGCTTGCGCAAACCGCATACAAACGGGTTCGGCCACACGTTATGACGACGCCCAAACAAAACGACGAAACGGTTTAATCCTTTGGGTTCCACACATCCTTCATCTCGTCACGCGGCACGGGGATTTGCGGAATATGAAAGCCCTGCTTATAGCGGTAGCCCACGGCCGCATTCGTCCACGCACGCACGGCGTCCACTTGTCTGGGCATGCGCTCATTCGCGTCGATCACATCGGCGGTGTAATTCAGAACGAGAGCGAAGTGTGGGCTGTAGCGCGGGTGACTCACGCCGTTGATCGGTTCGTAGTACGGTGCCATGACGAACGCCATCAGCTTTCGCAGACTGCCAGTTTGAGCGTGCAGTACGGTGAGCGCGGCTGGGCCTTCGATCATGAACATGCTGTCCATGAGCGCTTGGTTTTGCGGTCGGTTTATCCAGGTCGGTCCATGTGTCATTCGCATCTGTTGCTCTCGGTCCATATACACCAGTTGTTCGACTGCATCCGCAGGCATGCTGAATTGCAACAACTGCCGGATCATCGAGCGATTGGCCATGCATGCACTGTGCAATGTGGCAGCATAGAGCTGGTAGGCGTATGCGTGGCCCTCCTCATAGGTCGGCGGGTCCTCGTTGGGGATTGCCATGAGAATCGTCTTTTCACCCAGGCCGAATCCGGCGATGGCTTTCCCATAGGCTTCCATACTGGTCGGGTCGTTCAATTGCGGGGCAGGACAGTATGCAATGTGGTTTTGTTTGGCCGCGTATGCGCCGAAACCGCAGCCCACCGTGCCGTTCAGCACTCCTGCATGCACAACGTCGCGCCGTTGCTCAAACGAAACACTCATGGGCCGCGCAGTCTAGCGCCGCCTCGTCGTCAGTCCAAGAATTACAGTCCCAGCTCGGCGGCAAGCGGCTTCATGGCTTCCAGTGTGATGCCCACGAATTCATCCAGCGGAATGCCAAGCAATGCCTCGCACTGTCTCATTTGTTCGCGATCAACCTGTGCGGCAAAACCTTTGTCCTTCAGTTTCTTGGTGACGCTCTTCACCTCCACCTCGGCGATTTTCTTGCTCGGGCGGACTTTGGTCACTGCGATAATGAATCCAGTGAGTTCATCCACGCAGTACAGCGCTTTGCGCAGCATGGTATTCAGCGGGTACTCGGCGCCGTACTTGTGCGCGTAGTGTGCGCGGATGTCACCCAACAGTTCGGCTGGAGCCTTGATGGTGGAGAGCATTTCCTCCAACGTCTGGCCGCAGTGCTTCTCGGCGTCTTTATCCAGCTTGTCCCAGTCCAAGTCGTGCAGCATGCCGGCTACCTTCCAGGTCTGCGGATCTCCGCCCAGTTTCTTGGCCAACGCTTCCATGGCCGCGCCGGTAGCGATCAGGTGTGCCTTGGTCATGGTCGCGTGCTCCTGCACTAATTTCTCGGCACTGTTGAGCAAATGCCCGTATTTGGCCTGCTCCAATAAATGCGCTCCGCTCGGGGCGGGGAGTTCGTTTGGCGTGGGCAGCGGCAGTGCGATGGGGTTGGACGTGTGGGACATGGCGGGCTTGGGGGAAACGGCTGTGGATCCTTTCTTGTCGTGCGGCTTCATGAGCGGGAAGAGTACGACGTCGCGCAGGTTATCTTGGCAGGTGAGCAGCGCCACGATACGGTCGATACCCATGCCCCAGCCCGAACACGGCGGGCAACCGTGCTCCAGTGCGATAACGAATTCGTCGTCTTTATCATGCGCGTCGGCGTCGCCGCCGGACTTGGCCTTGGCCTGGTCGTCAAAACGGCCAGCCTGGTCGATGGGGTCCACGAGCTCGCTGTAGGCGTTCACGATTTCCCAGCCACCCACCACCAACTGGAAGCGGTCGGTGACGTTTGGGTTCTCGTCGTTGCGGCGGGCCAGCGGAGATAGATCAATCGGGTGCTGCGTAATGAACGTAGGCGCTACGATTTTTGGGCGGCTGACTTTTTTATAGAGCTGATCAATCAAATTTCCGCGGCCGAGCTTGGAGACGTCCACTTCCAATTGGATGTTTGCTTTCTTCATTGCGGCGCGCAGCGCATCTGCGGTTTTGTGGTCTTCGAAATCGATCCCGCAGTCGCGCTTGATTAATTCACGCATGCTGATGCGCGGCCAACTGCCGCCGAAATCCACATCCACCGCTTTGCCGTCGCGGTCGGGGATTTTGGCTTTGGTGGTACCGCGCGTCTGCATCAACAAATGTTTGAACATCTCCTCGGTGAATTTCATGTTGTCCTGGTAGTCCCAGTACGACGCGTAGTGCTCGCACATCGTGAACTCCTGCAGATGGCTCGGGTCCATGCCTTCGTTGCGGAACACCGCGCCCAGGCTGAACGTTTTGTCGAAGCCACCGACCAAGCACTCCTTCTGATGCGTTTCCAATGCAATACGCAGGAACACGTCCAGGTCGAGCGCGTTGTGGTGCGTGGCGAACGGCGTGGCGAGTGCGCCCGAGGCCGAATTCACCAGCACCGGGATCTCCACTTCCACGAATCCTTTTTGCCAGTAGAACTCGCGCATGGCACGGATGAAACTCGAGCGGAACGTCATGCGCTCGAATGTTTCGCGGTTGCTGGTCAGATCCAAGTACCGTTGGCGGTAGGCAGTCTCGCGGTCGTTGAGGCCGTGCCATTTTTCGGGCAGGGGACGCAGTGTCTTGCTGAGCATCTCCCATTTCTTCACTGCGATGGTCGGCTCCCCTTTCTTTGTGGTGAAGCGCGTTCCTTCAATACCGATGAAATCCCCCAAGTCGATCATCTTGCCTGCCAGTGCATATTCTTCCGCACCCATGTCTTCCTCGCGCAAAGCAATCTGCATGCGTCCGGTGTGGTCCTGCAGCGTGGCGAACGTCAGTTTGCCCATTTCGCGGAAGAGCATGACGCGGCCAGCGATACGCACAGACTCGCCTTCTTTGAGTCCTGCGCCCTGTCCGAGTGTGTGGGTGCGGTCAAACTTGGGTGCGTACGGTGTACGGCCCAGCTTGCGCAGTTCGGTGACTTTATCGCGGCGGAAATCTTCCATAGTGCGGGGACTATAGCATTACCGTCGATGCAAATCCTTCAACTTCCTTCTAGTAGAATCGTACATACAGATCCTGCACGATCATCGGGAAGAGCCACAGGCCGATAAGAAAGAACTGGGCGGCCAGGTTGAATCCGGCTGCAATGCCGATGATCACCGGGCTGGTCTTGGAGGTCTTGGACAACATAAATCGAAGAGGGAGAAGAAATCATATAAGCATAGCAGAAAATCCCATTTTGCAGTAGTGGGAGCTCTTCAAAACTCAGTTTGGATCAGATTTACAAATTTCATGATGATTGGTGTTGACTCCATGTTTTAGCATCTGTACATTGCATCGGCTTTCGGTTTTTCCGACAGCACCTGTGTTCCAGTCCGAGGCTGCGCCCTGTGCGCTTCCAAACGGACCCGACGGAACCTCCATGGTTTACTCCGCTTCTCTGTTCTAATGCCTCTCGGTGTTATCGCGCGCAAGATCGGCATGTCTCGTGTGTTCCTCCCAACCGGGGAACAGGTTGCCGTGACCTACTTGAAGGTCCAGGACAACACGATCGTCCGCACCAAGTCTAAAGAGAAGGATGGTTACGATGCCGTCGTTCTTGGCGTCGACGAAGATGTCATGAAGACCCGCAAGGGAAAGGAGATCAAGTCCATGCGCAACCAAAAGGAATTTCACGTCGAGAAGCTCGACAACCTCGCCAAGGGCGGCACCGTCGATTTGTCGGTCGCCCCCGAAGGCAGCCTTGTCAGCATTACCGGTGTCGGTAAGGGCAAGGGTTTCCAGGGTGTCATGAAGCGCTGGCACTTCGCCGGTGGACCTGCCACGCACGGTTCTCACTTCAAGCGCGAGCCGGGTTCCGTGGGTATGCGCACCTGGCCGGGCCGCATTCATGCCGGTAAGAAAATGGCCGGTCGCATGGGTGGAGAAACTGTTACCATCAAAAATCGCCCCGTTGTCGTTTCGGATGCTCAGGAGAAGGTGTTGGCCGTGAAGGGTTCCATCCCCGGCCCAAACGGTTCACTCGTCTACGTCACCGTGCAGACTGGCCACACCGGCGTTAACCCGCTGAAGAAGGCTGCTGCAGCCGCCGCTCCCGCTAAGAAAAAATAACCCATGAAAATCGATATTTTCTCCGCCACTGGCACGAAGAACGGCTCCATGGAGCTCCCCGAGACGCTGTTTGGCGCTCCGATCCGTCAGGGTCTCATGCACTTGGCTTTGGTTCGCCAGCTCAGCAATCGCCGAACGCCTATCGCACACGTCAAGCACCGCGGCGAGATTATCGGCTCCACCAAGAAGGTTTCCCCGCAGAAGGGTACGGGTCGCGCACGTCGCGGTCCCGTCCGCAGCCCGCTCATGCGTGGCGGTGGAAAGGCCTTCGGACCGCGCAGCGAAGCCAACTTCGAGAAGAACATGCCGCGTGAAATGCGCCGTGCTGCTCTCCTCTCCTGCCTTTCCTGGCAGGCCAAGAAGGGCGGTATCGTTGCTCTGGAAAGCTACCCCGACGACGTGAAAACCAAGAAGTTCGCTGCATTGTTGAGCAAATTGCCGGTCGAAGCCGGTCGCAAGGTGCTCGTCGTTCTGCCCGCTCACCACCGTGGTGTCGAGCTGTCCGTTCGCAATATGCCGAAGGTGAAGGCCCTGCTCGCTCCGTATCTGAACCCCGAAGACATTCTTGGCTCCAAGCTGGTTGTGTTCCTCGTCGATGCCATCAAGGTCGCCGAGCAGACATTCGGTGCACGCAAGGATCGCAAAGTCTCCGACCACACGACGCCAGCAGCCGAAGTCACCGAGGGTGCCGCTGCAAAGCCGGCCAAGAAGACCGCCAAGCCCAAAACTGCCGCCAAGAAGCCTGCAGCCGCCGCAAAGAAGGCTCCGGCCAAGAAGAAAGCCGCTTCCTCTGACTCCAAATAATGGAACTCTCCAAAGTCATCCTCGGCCCCGTCGTTACTGAGAAGGCAGAGCGCCTGAAGGCTCAGAACACGTACACCATCCGCGTGTCCGGTCAGGCCACGAAAATCGATGTGAAGAACGCTCTCCGCAAGTACTACGACGTTGAAGTCGCTTCGGTCCGCGTACTGAACACGGTTCCCAAGACTCGCGTTATCGGCCCAGGAAAGGTTATGGAGAAGCGCCACCGCCAAAAGCACATGATTGTCCGCCTGGAGAAGAAGAGCAAAAACCTTGATCTCGCTGCCTTCAAGACTTCCTAAGCACCCATGCCTGTTATCCAGCAAAAACCAACGACGCCCGGACGACGACAGATGTCGATCGCGGACTTCTCCATGCTCACCAAGAAGCGTCCGGAGAAGGGGCTCGTCGAAGGCAAGAAGCGCACCAACGGCCGCAACAACATGGGCCGCGTGACTGTTCGTCATCGCGGAGGAGGACACAAGCGCTTGCTGCGCACCGTCGACTTCCGCCAGGACGACAAGCAGAACATTGTCGGTCGCGTTGCCGCTCTTGAATACGATCCAGGACGCTCTGCATATATCGCACTCATCCACTACGTGGACGGCGAGAAGCGCTACATTTTGGCTCCGGACGGTCTGAAGCCGGGTGACGAAGTCGTTTGCGCCGAGCGCACCAAAGTGAAGCCAGGTAACCGCATGCGCCTTGAGCACGTGCCGGTGGGATACAAGATTTACAACGTTGAACTCCAAATTGGTAAGGGCGGACAGATCGTCCGTTCCGCAGGCGCCAGCGCCGTGCTCGTCGGTCTCGACGGCGCACACGCCATCGTCCAGCTCCCCAGCGGAGAAATGCGTAAAGTCCGCACAGAGTGCTACGCATCCATCGGAACCGTCAGTAACCCCGACCATCACCTCATCTCCATCGGTAAGGCCGGCCGCAATCGCTGGCTCGGCAAGAAGCCGGAGGTGCTCGGTAAGTCTATGAACGCAGTGGACCACCCGCACGGTGGAGGAGAAGGACACTCACCCATCGGTCTCAAGTTCCGCAAAACTCCTTGGGGCAAGCCCGCAATGGGCGTGAAGACACGCAAGAAGCACCGTCACGGTGCCGAACTGATCATCCGCCGACGCGCCACGAAGAAGAAGCGCACCAGGTAGTAGGTAGTATCTCCTTCCCCTCAAGCATGGTATTCACTCGCGCAGCACGTTCCTCCCGCATCTACCAGATCATCATCCCGCTCATCGCCATCGCCGTGGTCCTTACGACCACCGCACTCTAATCCAAGCCACCCATGACACGCTCCCTCAAAAAAGGCCCCTACGTCGACCAGCGTCTGCTGGAGAAGGTCATGAAGATGATCGCAAAACAGGAAAAGAAGATCATCAAGACTTGGGCACGTGACAGCGACATTCCGCCGGACTTCGTAGGATTCACCTTCGCTGTCCACAACGGAAAAGAGTTCCTGCCGGTGTACGTCACCGAGCAGATGGTCGGTCACAAACTGGGTGAGTTCTCCTGGACGACGAAGTTCAAAGTCCACGGTGGCAAGATGACCAAGGCCGCCGATGCCGCATCCGCAAGCCAGGGCGCCGCAAAGGCAGCAGCCGTACAAGCTCCCGCTAAGTAATCCTCAATCTCGATCATGCAAGCTCACCTCCGCTCCACTCGGCTCGCCCCAAAGAAAGCCAACTTGATGGCCCAAATGGTCCGCGGTCTCTCTGTACCCGACGCCATGGAACTGCTGCGCAACACCAGCAAGAAAAGCGCGCGTCTGTTCGAGGGCGTCCTTCGTTCCGCAATTGCCAACGCTCAACATAACTACAAGCAAGATCCTCAGACCATGGTCCTGAAGACCGTCATGGTCAACAAGGGAATGTATTACCGCCGCGGAACTCCCATGGCTCGCGGTCGCGTTCGCCCGCTCCAGAAGTTCCTCTGCCACATCACCATCGAGCTCGGTTACCCGGAAATGCCGGGAGTGAAGACCAAGGTCAAGAAGGCCGACAAAACCGCTTCCAAAGCAGCAAAGAATCCGGTACAAGATGCAGGCTCCGCGCCCAAGGCAGCAGCAAAGCCAGCCGCTAAGAAAGCTACGAAACCTTCCGCTTCCTCTTCCAAAGCCTCCTAACCATGGGACAGAAAGTTAACCCCAACGGCTTCCGTATCGGAATGACGCACACGTGGGATAGCACGTGGTTTGCCACCAAGAACAAGTACCGCCAGAACTTCTTGGACGACACGCGCATCCGCCGCCACCTGAACAAGAAGTTCAACGAGGCTGGTGTCAGTTCCATCGGTATCGAGCGCGGCAAGAAGGTCTCCGTGCTCATCAATAGCAGCAAGCCAGGTGTGATCATCGGCAAGCAGGGTGCTGCCATCGAGGATTTGCGCAAGGAACTGGAGAAGAAGTTTGGCGGTTCATTCGAAATCAACGTCCATGAAGTCCGCAATGCCGACGCCGACGCCATGTGTGTCGCCGAGAGCATCCAGGGACAGATCCAGCGCCGCATGCCCTATCGCCGCGCCTGCAAAATGGCCATGGAGAAGGCAATGCAGTCGGGTGCCATTGGTATCAAGATCGGTGTATCAGGCCGTCTCAACGGTGCTGAAATCGCACGCACCGACAGCTTCAAGGAAGGCAACGTGCCGCTCCAGACTCTTCGCGCCAACATTCAGTTCGCCACCCGCCACGCTGTCACCACCTACGGAACCATCGGTGTTCAGGTGTGGATCTACAAGGGAATGGTGTTCAAGAAAGTCCGCGACGTGAAGTCGCCAGCCCTGACCTCGCTCCCCCCTAACGCGTAATCGCGATTCCTCCTACCCATGCTCCAGCCAGCTCGCACCAAATATCGGAAAATGCATCGCGGCCGCGGTCAGTTCGCCGGCAAGGCGACCCGCTGCGCAACGCTTGCATTCGGCAGCTACGGCCTGAAGTCCCAGGAGGCCGGTGAAATCAGCTCTCGCCAGCTCGAAGCAGCTCGTCGTGCCATGACGCACGAAGTCGCTCGCGGTGGCAAGATCTGGATCCGCATCTTCCCGCACAAGGCAATCACACGGAAGTCGCCAGAGGTGCCCATGGGAGCCGGTAAGGGTGCAGTGGAGTTCTACGCAGCCGTCGTGAAGCCGGGAACCATTCTGTTTGAAATGGACGGCGTCCCCGAAGCTACCGCCAAAGAAGCCTTCCGCCTTGCTGCTCACAAGCTGCCGGTTGGTACCAAGTTTATCCTGAGCCATAAGAAGCACGCAGCATGAAGTCCTCTATCGTCATCACCGAGCTGGAGCGCATGTCTCCTGTTGAATTGGAACGCGAGCTTCGCCTGAAGCGTGCCGAGGCCGCTGGCCAGCGCATGGATCTGGAAATGCAGAAGAGCAAGGACAGCGCCAAGTACAAGACGCTGCGCAAGGATATCGCCCGCATGAGCATGGTCTTGCACAAGCTGACCAAGGCTACGAAGGGTAAGAAAAGCGCCACAACTCCCGTCAAAACCGCTTCCAAAGTTGAGAAGAATCCTGTACAAGATTCCGGCCCTGTAAAAAAGAAGGCAGCCGCGAAGCCGAAGACCACCAAGAAGAAAACCGCTTAATTCCTCCAGATTCCCTTCACTCACGTGCGTACCAAGACCGGACTCATCACATCGGCCAAAATGCAGAACACTGTCGTGGTGACCGTTCACCGCTACGTGATGCACGCCAAGTACGGCAAGCGCTACCGCGTCAGCAAGAAGTTCATGGCTGACACCAACGACATCAAGGGTCTGGCCATGGGTGACGAAGTCGTCATCACGGAGTGCCGCCCGTTGTCCAAGAACAAGTGCTTCAAAGTCACCGAGGTGAAGAAGAAGGCCATTGTCACCGCCAGCATCAAGGAAGAGGACGTGGAGAAGAACGTGAAGCGCGACCACCGCGACTCCCTCGCAGAAAAGCCAGTTTCCGCCGCTAACGCCTAACCAATGATCCAGGCTCAAACCATCCTCAACGTTGCCGATAACACTGGTGCAAAGTCCTGCATGTGCATCAAGGTCCTCGGCGGAAGCAAGCGCCGTTACGCCGCCATTGGCGACGTGATCGTGGTTGCCATTAAGACTGCCGCCTCACGCGGAACGGTGAAGAAGAAGGCCGTGGAACGCGCCGTCGTCGTCCGCACCAAGTTCGCTCTCAAGCGCAAGGACGGCAGCGCCATCCGCTTCGATGACAACGCTTGCGTCATCATCGATGCCAACATGGAACCCAAAGGAACTCGCGTCTTCGGCCCCGTGGCCCGCGAACTCCGTGCCGCCGGTTACCAGAAGATCATCTCTCAAGCTCCCGACGTTCTCTAAGCACCCATGAAACTCTCTCAGGGCGATACCGTCCACATCACTACCGGCAAAGATAAGGGTAAGCGCGGTACCATCATCCGTGTCCTCAAGGATCAGAACCGGGTGATCGTCTCCGGCGTGAACATGGTTACCAAGCACGTGAAGAAGACCCCCAGCGAAGCTGGCAAGAAGCTGGTGTACGAGGGATCCATCTCCGCAAGCAACGTGATGATCGTCGACCCCAAGACCAACAAGCCCACTCGTGTCGGTTACAAGACCGATGCTAAGGGCGTGAAGGGTCGTGTGTCCAAGGCCAGCGGCAGTCCGATCGGACGCACGAAGGTCGAGGCTCCGAAGAAGAAAGACGCTCCTGTCAGCACCTCCAAAGCTCCGTCCAAGAAAGAAGCCGCAGAGGCTCCGGCCGGAAAGAAGTCTCCGTTCTGGAAGAAAATCGGCTTCGGCAGCGAAGCGATGGGAGGCGAGTCCAGCACAACCAAAGCAGAAACCGGACCGGCTAGCTCCGGCCCCGGCCACACCCGTTCCGCAGGCCGCGGCTCCTAATCACCTCTCATGGCTACCGCCAAGACTTTCGTCCCCCTCCAGCAACGGCTCAAGACTGATATCGCCAAGTCCCTCATGGACGAACTCGGTATCAAGAACGTGAACGCTCTCCCGAAGATCACGAAGGTGGTGCTGAACGTTGGTCTCAGCCAGAAGAAATATTCGGCAAAGGACATCCAGGCATTCATCGCCGACCAAATCGCCATCATTGCCTGCCAGCGGCCCTCTATCCGCCGCTCACGCATGTCCATCAGCAACTTCAACATCCGTGAGAACATGATCGTCGGTATGTCGGTCACGCTCCGCGGCAAGAACATGTACAACTTCCTCGATCGCTTGATCGGTTACGCTCTGCCTCGCATCCGCGACTTCCGCGGTCTGAACCCGAAGCTGGACGGACGTGGCAACTTTGCCCTCGGCATCACCGATCAGTCGATCTTTCCCGAGTTGCCCGCCCCCGAAGCCAACAAGATCTTCGGTATGCAGATCCAGATCACAACCAATGCCGGCGACGACAAAAAGGGCATGGCACTGCTGAAATTGATCGGTCTGCCATTCCGAAAGCCTGCACGCGCCGCAGCAAGCGTTGAAAAAGCCAGCTAACTCCTGCATACTCTCAAGCCCTTCCTCCCACTCCTCGAGATTCCCCAACCATGACCCGCCTCGCACTCGTCAACAGCCAGAAGAAAAAGCAAGCCGCCTACATGAAGGCGAAGGCCGCTGGGCTGAAGCCGAAATTCCCGACGCGGATCTACAACCGCTGCCAACTCTGCGACCGTCGTCACGGCTACATGCGTTTCTTCGGCGTCTGCCGCATCTGCTTCCGCGAACTTGCCTGCAACGGCGAGATCCCGGGTCTCAAGAAATCTTCCTGGTAATCCCACACTCATGTCATTCACTGACCCCATCGCCGATCTCCTTACGCGCATCCGCAATGCGCAGCACGGACGCCGTCCGGACTGCAAACTGTCGTGGTCCAAGATCAAGGAGTCCATCTGCAACATCCTGAAGGATCGCGGATACTTCGAATCCGTTGAAGTTATTGGCGAGGGATACCGCCGCGAATTGGTACTCACCTTCAACCAGGACAAGCTCTTCACGTCCATCAACCGCATCTCCACACCAGGTGGACGCCGTTACGTCGGAGCAGAAAGCCTGCGCAAAGTCCTGAAAGGAAACAGCTATGCCATCATCTCGACCAGCCAAGGCTTGCTCACCGACAAAGAAGCACGCAAGCGCAAGATCGGCGGCGAGGTTCTCTGCACCTTCTCCTAAGCCCCCACAATCATGTCACGCATTGGTGCCAAACTCATCGAAATCCCATCCGGCGTCACCGTCGAGGTGAAGGCAGGTGTGGTCCACGTCAAAAACACCAAGGGTGAGCTGACGTACAAGCTGCTGCCTGAGACGACGGCAGAAGTGAAGGACGGTAAAATCCTGGTAGGACGCACCGACGATTCCTCCGAAGCCAAGGCACGTCACGGTTTGGCCCGCAGCCTTCTCGCCAACATGGTGAAGGGTGCTGCAACCGGCCACGAGCGCAAGCTCGAGATCGTTGGTGTCGGTTACAAGGTTCAGCCCAAGGGCAAAATGCTCGTACTGAGCCTGGGCTTCTCTCACACTGTTGATTTCCCTCTTCCAGAAGGCATCGAAGCCGTTCAGGACGAGAAGAACAAAGCTCTTCTGACCATTAAGGGTATGGACAAGCAGTTGGTCGGCCAGGTTGCCGCTAACCTGCGCAGCCTCCGTCCGCCGGAGCCGTACAAGGGCAAGGGTATCCGCTACACAGACGAACACGTCCGCCGCAAGCCAGGCAAGGCCGCAGTTACCAAGGCCGCAGCCTAATCCCCATCTCCCATGAAAACCTCTAAATACGTCCGCCGATCGGCTCGCAAGCAACGCATTCGCGCCCGCGTGTCCGGAACCGCTGTTCGCCCGCGTCTTACGGTCTTCTGCTCGTTGACTTCGGTCTACGCTCAGCTGATCGACGACACGACAGGCAAGACGTTGGCCGCCGCCTCCTCCAAGGATGCCAAGTCCAAGAACAAGAACATCGAAACGGCCACCAAAGTCGGCGAGATCATCGGAAAGAAGGCCAAAGATGCCAAAATCACCGCCGTCGTGTTCGATCGCAACGGCCGCAAGTATCATGGCCGCGTGAAGGCCCTCGCCGAAGCCGCCCGCAAGAGCGGACTGACGTTCTAATCTCCCCATTCTGCAACCCGTACCTATGGCCGCCAAGTCCTCTCAACCCGATCGCAAGCGCAATGACCGCCGCCGTGGTGGTCGTGAACCAAGCGAATTCGAAGATGCCACACTCTCCATCGACCGCGTGACCCGCGTCGTGAAAGGTGGACGCCGCATGCGCTTCCGCGCAGTGGTCGTTCTTGGCAACAAGAAGGGCAAGGTGGGACTCGGAACGGGAAAGGCTACTGAGGTCCAGGCATCCGTTCAGAAGGCACAGCGTGCTGCACGCCGCGCCATGATCGTTGTTCCGATGAACGGCGACACCATCACCCACCAGGTCGACATCAAGCACAAGGCAGCCAAGCTCCGCCTTATGCCCGCATCCAAGGGTACCGGTATCATCGCCGGAGGCCCGCTCCGCGTGATCCTCGATCTCGCAGGCGTGAAGGACGTGTTGGCCAAGCGCTTCGGTACCGGCAACAAGCTGGTTCAGGCTCAGGCCGCCATGCTTGCACTCAAGCGTCTGCGCCCCGGCCGCGCCAACTTCGCCGCCGCAGGAGCAGGTGTTCCGGTCGAGCCGGTCGTTACGGGTGGTTCCACGCTCAACAACAAAGACATCGGTCTGAAGGACACTCCGGAACAGAACCTGAACGTGAAGACCGTCTCCAAGAGCGCCGTGGATGCCAAAGAGGCAGCTCGCAAGAAGATCGGCAGCGTCGAGGCGTAAGCATCTCCCTGAATTTGAAACAAGGACCCGAGCGGGTCCTTTTTCGTAGTCTCGTAGGTTCCGCAGCAACTTGCTCTATACTCGGCGTATGAAAGCAGCGCTCGTCGTCATCGCCAAGCAGGGATACCAAGACCTGGAATTGGATGCCACATTGAAAGCGCTCAAGAGCCAAGGCTTCGAAGTCACGCTCGCCAGCACGGTCGCAGGACCATGCGTTGGCAAGTTCGGCGGTACGCGCTTGGCAACCATGGCGCTGAAAGATGTAGATGTGCCGACCTACGATCGCGTGGCATTCATCGGTGGTCCCGGAGCCGTGCGTTTAGTGGAGAACGAAGACGCCTTGCGCATTGCTCGTGAAACAACCAAGGCCGGTATGGTGTTGGGTGCCATTTGCATTGCCCCTACGATTCTCGCAAAGGCCGGTGTCTTGAAAGGGAAGCAGGCTACCGTCTGGGACGCCAAAGGCGAGCAGATCGCCATCCTGAAAGCAGCCGGAGCGCGCTATACGGGTAACGAGGTGACCGTCGATGGTTTATTGGTAACGGGTAATGGGCCAAATGCGGCTGAAGAGTTTGGACGTACATTTGCAACGCTGGCGGGGTGAGTGACGAAATCCAAATTCTAAAATAACAAATCCAAAATGAATTCCATGGCTGTGTTTTGGATGTGAGATTTGGGATTTGTTGTTTTTAAAAACGAGGAGTCCAGACCGGAGCATCCTCGTTTTCATGTGCAGTCTGCTTATTTCGCCATAGCCAGAGCCGGCAGCGTGGAGGCGTTGGCTTTGCCGAAGACTTCCAAGCCTTTCTCGACGTTGTCTAACGACACATAGACCGTGGCCTCTTTGCCGCTGGTCGTGGAATAGATTTCCGCAATGTTCAGCTGGGCACCGGCGCACATTCTGGCAACCTGCGCGATGGCCCCCGGCTTATTCTTCAGCCTGAACGCCAGCAAGGTGGTGGTGGTTACGTCTCCGATCGGTTGCAGCATAATCTTCGCCGTCTCCGTATCGTCCACAACAAGATGCAGCACCGAGTGATCGGTTCCTTCCGTGCAAAACAGCGCCTCAATGTTCACATCGGCGGAGCGCAGCAAGTCGCAGAGCTTTGCCAGCATACCCGGGCCGTTTGGCAACGTGACGTTGATCTGGGTGGCGGTGGTCATACGAGTGGGGGAAGGAGGGAGATGTGGAGAAGATATTGTGCAAAGCACCCCGGTTTGTGTGCGGGGCGGTTAGGTTGGGTGTGTGAGTTCACTTACGCACCAACGCCGCCCGTGCCCATAAGGGCGCGGAAGCTGAATGCCTTCGTAATGTGCGAACAAGTGAACATGTGCCTGCGGTCATTATGAGGATTTTTGCGTATTTGGCAAGAGCAAAAGAAAAGTACGGAGTTCATGGCTTGCAGATGGGCACCTTGAATTTTCCTCTGTCTGTAGCGCGTTCTTTGGTTCTCGAAATGGCCTCCAACCCGGCGTAGCATGGGATGTTTTGCCTTGCAGGTATTCCGGCCAGTTTGCCCTTTACGGATAGCGTTTTTCTTCCTATCCTACATGCCCGTTGGATGCGCGAAGGCGCTTTTGCGCCGTTCGCTCCCGGGTTTACTCTGTCTTCCCTCCTCCGTCATGCTGCACACGATCAAGCCTTACAAAGGCGCCAAGAACACGTTCAAGCGTCTTGCACGCGGAAACGGTTCGGGTAAGGGCACCACTGCCGGACGCGGAAGCAAAGGTCAGCAGTCTCGTACTGGTAAGGGTCGCCGTCCCGGTTTCGAAGGAGGTCAGACCCCTCTCATCCGCCGCCAGCCCAAGCTCGGAGGCTTTACGAACCCGAACCGCGTTGCTTACGAAGTGCTCAACATCGACGTCTTGGAGACGCTTCCGGCCGGAACCTACGATGCACAGGCTCTGCGTGTCGCCAAGGTCCTGAAGACCAACCGCCCCGTGAAGCTGCTCGGTCGTGGCAAGATCACCAAGAAATTCGCATTGTCGCTGCAGGCCACATCCAAGAGCGCCAAGGCGCTTCTGGAAAAGGCAGGCGGATCGCTCACCATCATCCGCTAAGCCACCGTGTTCACCTATCTCAAACAACTCTGGCGCTCACCCGATTTGCGTAAGCGCATCGTCTTTACCATCTTCCTGCTCATCGCGTATCGCGCAGCTTCGCACATTGCAGTGCCGGGCGCAGATCAGCAGTTGCTTGCGGATTTCATTAAGAAGGGTGGTCCGGGTGAGGCACTCGGCATCTTCGCCGCACTCACCGGAGGCTCGCTGAAGAGCTTCTCCGTCGTCATGTTGGGTTTGTCGCCGTACATCAACGCATCCATCATTTTGCAGCTGTGCACCGTCATCTTCCCGAAGTTGGAAGAGCTCAGCAAAGAAGGCATTCAGGGACAGCAGAAGATCAACACGTACACACGCTGGCTCTCCATTGTCCTGGCATTCGTACAGAGCTACGGCTTCCTCATTCTGCTCAACCAGGGCGGCAGCGGACAGATCGTCCCGCTCAGCTTCCCGGCAGTATTGATCCCCATGCTCATGGTCTCTGCAGGTTGTGTGTTCGTCATGTGGGTTGGTGAATTGATCACGGAGAAGGGTATTGGCAACGGTATTTCGCTCCTCATTTTCACTGGTATCGTCGCAGATATGCCGAGCACAGTGTCCACCATGTACTTGGCCGGACAGGAGAAGCTCAGCGCATTCTATTTCTTCTTGATCGTCTCCTTGGCGACATTGGTGGCAGTAGTTCTGTTCACCGATGCCAACCGCTCTGTTCCTCTTACATACGCCAACCAGGGCGCAGGACGCGGTGTAAAGGGCACGTTGCCCATCCGATTGAACCAGGCCGGCATGATCCCCATCATCTTCGCCGTTTCGCTGATCACGTTCCCGGGCATTATCGCCCAGTTCCTGCAGACCGCTCCGCGCTTTGCAGGTGTTGTGGATTTCATCAATACAAACCTGAACTCTCAGACTCCGTCGTGGATCTACATCGGCCTCTACTTCTTGCTGGTCATTGCGTTCACGTACTTCTATGTGTCGGTCACCTTTAAGCCAGATGACGTCGCAGAGAGTATTCAGAAGCGCGGCGGATTTATTCCGGGCGTTCGTCCGGGTAAGCAGACTGCCGAGATGCTGGCTCGCACCAGCAACCGTATGAACCTGTGGGGCGGCATGTTCTTGGGTATTGTTGCCATTGTCCCGCTGATCTTCACCAAGTACTCCACGCTCAGCTCACGCGATCTTATCGTGTCGGGCTCGGGTCTCATCATCATCGTCGGTGTCATCCTGGAGCTCATTCGCCAGATCAACGCCCAGATGTTGGCCCACGATTACGATAAATTGGTCTAAATTCCAAAAGTCGTTTTGTGAATACCAAGCCATAATTTGTCCTTTGGGATTTTGGATTTGGAATTTATGATCCATCCATGGACATTGTTCTCTTCGGAATCCAAGGCAGCGGCAAGGGCACCCAGGCCAAGCGCCTGGCGACTCAGTTCAAATTCGATATCTTCGAGGCCGGTGGGGAACTGCGCAAGATTGCCGCATCTGGCTCCGAGTTGGGCAAGACGGTGCAGTCGTACATCGATAAAGGCCACCTGGTGCCGCACGAGATTATCATGCAGGTGGTGAAGGAGGCTGTTTCCAAGCGCTCCAAGGGCCAGCGCATCCTGTTCGACGGCATTCCCCGCGATGTGGACCAGCAACGTGATTTCGACGCCGTTATGAGCGAATTAGGCCGTGATTTCCGCTGTATCGAGATCAAACTGGCCGAAGACGAGGCTGTGAAGCGTATTCTGGGCCGTGCCAAGGAGCAAGGCCGTGCGGACGACGCCGATTTGTCCATTATCAAGCGTCGGATCGACACTTTCCGCCAAAAGACGGTTCCGGTCATCCAGAAGTACGATCAGGCCAAAAAGATGGCTTATGTTGAAGGAAATCTTGAGGTAGATGAAGTCTACGTACAGTTAAGTAAGCTTGTGCAGTAGTCTTCGGGAACCCCCTGTCAGCATTGCATAAGTCAACCCCCTGTCGTATCTTCTGCGCGACAGCAGAATATTGACTTATTATTATTTTGTATTCTAATAATACTATGAGCACGAACCGTCCCCAGAGCAACTTCAGCACGGCTGATCTCATTGAATCACCGGAGGATCTGTACCTCATGGGTATTCAGGGCTCCGGAAAGGGCACGCAGGCTAAGCGCCTTGTGAAGTACGGCGGCTACCGCCACTTCGAAATGGGTGGCGTGCTGCGCGAAAACGCCGATCGCATGGTTGATGTGGGCGGTGGCAAAATGAAGAGTATCGGAGAGATCCAGGAGGCTGGCGAGTTCGTGCCGATGCACGAGGTCATGAAGCTTGCGACAGAATTCGTCGTCAAGGCCACTCAAGACGGTGTGAAGCGCATCATGATGGACGGCTTGCCGCGCGGATTAGATCAGGATGATGCTCTGACAGCGGTAATGATGGAGAACGACAGGCTGAAAGATCACCGTGTGCTCCATATTGACGTTAGCGATGCGACTGCCCGCAAGAGTATCAGGATGCGTGCCGCGATCGAAAACCGTCCCGACGATGCCAAGCCTGCAACAGTGGAAAAGCGCATCAACGGCTACCACACCAAAACCGCTCCCGTTATCGCCCGTTATGAGCAACAGGGAGGAGTGGTGCTGAAGGTTGATGGTGAAACCGGACTCGACTTCGATCATCCGACGAAGGTCGCCAATCGTTTGAGCGTTCTTCGCGCCATTCCAATCCACGAACTGAACGGCGAGCGCGGCGAACTAGATGACCTGGAAGGAGAGTGGAAAGAAGACATTCAGCCCCGCTTGGCCGCGAGCATAGACGAGGTCTATTTCCGCGTCCTGCAGGCGATCCAGGCCGATCGTCGCGGTGATAGAAAAATCGACTCCGACAAGCCGGTGTTCTCCATTCCTGTCGGTGCAGGAAGAGGCACCACCTTGCGTCAGAATGCCTAATCGGGGATGCTGAAGCCATATGAGCTTCGATGACCGATTCCAGATTTTCACGCCAAAGCAGATAGCGTCTCTCCGAACGGGTGGCGCGATTCTGCGTGACTGCCTGCAGCACACTGCCAAGCACGTGAAGGCGGGGATCACGACAGGGGAGTTGGACCGCATTGCTGAGGAGTTCATTCTGGAACGCGGCGGCAAGCCCGCCTTTAAGGGCTACCACGGCTTTCCGGCCACACTGTGTATTTCGGTGAACGACGAAGTAGTGCACGGCATTCCGGGTCCGCGCGTTATTGCCGAGGGCGACATTGTGTCCCTGGACGGCGGTGTGATTTACGACAAGCTCTACACGGACTCGTGCGTCACGGTTTCGGCCGGGCGTTTGGATGCCGAAATGCAGACCTTTCTGGACGTCTGTTCCACTGCACTGGAAGACGTGGTGCGTACGACGGTGAAGAAGGGCGCTCGCATCGGCGACATTTCGTCGTTTGTGCAGCGGCGCATCGAGGCGGCCGGATACACCATCGTCAAACAGCTCACCGGTCATGGTCTTGGCAATACGCTGCACCAATTCCCAGATGTGCCGAACTTCGGTACGGCGGGGGAGGGGCCGGAATTGCCCAAGAACACGCTCATCGCCATAGAGCCCATTGCCTGCCTTGGCAGCCCGCACATTACCACCGACGACGACCAATGGACCATTCGCACCGCCGATGGCTCATGGGCGTGTCACTTCGAACACACCGTGCTGGTGACCGACAACGGTTGCGAAATCATTGCCTAATATTGGGCACCGCAAGCGCGACGTCTCGTTGCGCGCGCGGTAGAGTTTTTCTGTGTACAAACAAAGGCCGGTATCCCCGGCCTTTGGTAGGAATTCGACGATGAACGTTTCTGCTGCTTACGCGCGACCCGGACGTCCGATCTGTACAACGCAGGTGCGTGTACCGACGGTGATCGTGTAGCGGCCGTTTGTTAGAGCGACCTTATCGATCGTCACCTCGTGACGGTTGGCTGCACTGGCATCGGCACGCGTGATCTTGGGGAAGCCCGGCTTGTCCAGGTTGGCGTTGGGGGCCACGACTTCAGTCGTGCCGCCGGTGCCTTCCTTGCGGATACTGATCTGCTCGAAGCGGTTGATCGGCATCTTGACCGTGCGTGTCGAGTTATTCAGCGTCACACGATCCGGCATGTTGGTAATGGTGTTTGCTGTGGCGAGTTCTTTGCGGGCATTGGCAATCGGATCGCGGAGATCTTCCAGAATCTTGGTAATGGCGTTTCCGCGGTCGGTGACTTCGGTGCGGTAGCCGTCCGATGCGCCCATGGGCGGCAAGGTGCGGATGTGCTGGCCTTCCTCGTCCAGCGCCTTGGCATAGGCTTCCAGGCGGGCGACTTTGCTACCCCACTTGGTAATGTCGCCGTTGTCCGGATCCATGGCCTCAAGAGCACCTTCAGCAGGTCCTTTGGCCTTTTCGCTGGCTTCCGTGCGCTCTGCGCGGGTCTTCTGGAACTGTTCCATTGAGCGCGAAGCTTCCATAGTTCCCTCTACTTCAGTGCGAATGCCGTTCAACTCGGTAATGCGCTGGTCGTAGCGCATCATGTTGCCGTCCACTGGGTCGGTCGGCGGATACTTCATGTTGCCTTCCTGCTTCAGGTGCTTCAGTTCGGCATCGATCGCGTCGATGTACTTCTGGTCCACGCTCACTTCGTCGCCGAAGCTATCCAGTCCGCGAACTTCATCGCGTCCGTCGCGAGCAAGGTCAGTTTCTCCGGTCAGTCGCACGGCTTCTGCTTCGAACACCATGCGTTCGGCGGTCTTTACGGCTTCTTTCGTGCGCTCCAATTCGGGCTCCATGCGGGCAAGCTCGTCTTGCACTGCCTTCAGGCGCGTAGCAACCGCATCCTTCTGATCGGACGTTGCGCCCTCCTCGGCGTAACCGGTGAAGTTATCCACCAAGTGGTCACGCTCGCGGGTAAGTTCCTCCACGTACGAGACCGAGGCCTCGTTCTTCGTGCGCCAGCCAGCCACGTCTTCGGTGCGCTCGGGGTCGCCCGGCATGGATTCCAACGCGCCAGTTACTTCGGCCTCGTTGTAGCCGGCCGTATCGCTGAATTCTTTGTAGGCCTTGAACTTTTCGAGCTGCTGCTGCATCTGGTCGACCAGGCCGCCATCGCCGCCAAGCTCGCCGGTGCGATCGCTCCACGCAGTGAAGCGTTCATCGCCGCCCTCTTTCGTGTCCTCGAGCTCCGCGAACTTGTCACCAGTCAGATGTTTCAATTCGGTATCTAATGCATCGACATAGGTCTGCAGAAGGCCAATCTTGGCTTCGGTGTCTTCAGGATCTCCATCTTCCCACGGCGCAGCCGTGTCGGAGGCATCCTTGAGTTCTGCCCAGTCTTCGTCGAACTTCTGACGACGAGCTTCTCTGGCTGCCTCTTCAACGCGCGGGATTTCCACGCCGACCATCTGGCACTGCTCGCCACTGACGTATTCCAGAGAAATGGCGATCAGCTCAGCTTGATTCTCCGTGGCACCGGCATATGCCTGCGTGCCTTCGGTGAAGGTGTTCAAGTGGTCCATTTCAAATTGCAGCTGCTCGGCGTATGCCTTCACTGCGAATTCTTTTCCATCCCAGCCATCAACATCGTTGGATTCTGGATCTTCGGGAATTGCAGCCTGCAGGCTGTCGGTCAGCTCTTCCTCGCGGGCACGCTGCTCAGCGAACTCCTGGAATGCCTTGTACTCTTCCAAGCGCTGTTCCATTTTATCCACCAGGCCGCCGTCGCCGCCAAGTTCACCGGCGCGGTCGCCCCACGTCGTGAAGCGGTCATCGCCGCCTTCCTTGGTGTCTTTCAGTTCATTTGCACCTGCAAGGTGCTCCTGCTCGGCCTTCAGTGCCTCAATGTGCGTACCGAGAGTGTCGATCTTCTCCTCAGTCATATCGCCGCCGTCATAGTCGTTGTAGAGCTGCTCGGTGGTGTCTGAAGTGGCCTTCAGCTCTTTCCACTTGGCGTCGAATACTTGGCGCTCAGCTTCGTTCAAGCCTTCCTGCGCCTCTTCGAGCAGAGGCTCGTAGGTTGCCTGCTCGGTGCCGATTTCCTGATCGCGTCCGGCAAGCAGCGTGCGCTGTGCTTCGGTAGAGCCACTCTCAGCTCCGCTTCCGGCGAAGTCGCCCAAGTGCTCGGCTTCTACGCCCAGTTTCTGCAGATACGTCTTAATGGCATCGCGCTTTACGGTCCAACCCTGCACGTCGTCGGATTCTGGCGTTTCGGTTGGAATGTCGGCAAGTGCGGCTTCGCTCTCGCCATTCAAACGAGCGGCGGTGTCGATAAACGCGACATAGTCACGCAGGTCACTGAGTGCTTCAGTCGCCGTCTCAGTTTCACCGGTCAAATACTCGCGGCGCAGAGCGTACTCTGCCGGTCGTGCGTCATCGGCAGGCCACTTCAGTGCGGTCTGGTCGGCACTCAAATGCTTGCTTTCGAGACCCAATGCCGTCGTGTATGCCTCCATTTTCACTAAGCGTGTCGAGGCGTCCTCGGGGTCAACTTGCTCAAGTTCGCCTTGCGCCTTATTCACTGCTTCCATGCGCGCGAGCCACTCTGTGTGGTACTCAGTCCGGGCAGCCTCCAGACGAGCTTCGATCTGCTCCGGAGTCTCCTCTTCAAGGTCAGGCTCCTGTCCGCCGTCTTCTGCGGTGTAGACGATCTTAATCAGTTTGTTTGCAGTGCTTCCGCCTTCGTTAATGGTTCCATCTTCCTCGAAGGTGGCGATAACGTTGCGAGCCGGCTGGTCGCCGACGGCGGCAACGGTTACCGGCACGCGCATGCCGATCAAGCCCGTGGCTGCGGCAGGCAAAAGACGCAAATAGGAAATGCCGTTGGACATGCCGGTCTGTGTGTCGTATTTACCGTTAATGACAGCAGCAGCCTCCGGCGTCCAGTTGAACGTGAAGTTCGACGGTACGCGCAAGAGCGAGTATGTCGACGTTTGCGACATACTTTCTCTGGCGAACGGCACCGTGTAGGTGCGCACGTCTACCGATCCGTTGCCTACTCCCTGGAGAGCGGCATTGGTGCGCTCAATGCGAACCCGATCGGCGTAGCGGAGCAATCCGTCCGGCATGCGGCCGCCGTTATTATCAATCACGCTCTGCTCAATGTTCGCAATCAAGCTTTCAACGTCGCGGTATGCTGTTTCAATATTGTTGACGGTGTTGTACAGGCCCTCGCGATACTGAACTCGCTGTCCGGCACTGTTCGTGTATTCGCTCTGGTAGACGTTCTGCAGGTTGTTAATAAGACCGGTCACGCGTGTGCGGGCAGACGATGTGCTGTTGAGTAGAGCGGCGCCGATTTTCGTAATCGCCTGCGTCAGCTTGCCCACATGCTCGTTGTACTTGGTCATGCGCTCAGACGTTCTGTCGCGTACGTTCTCGTACGAGCGCTTGCTGTTATTCTCATTGTCTTCGCTGCCGGCATGCAGACGATTGAAATCGTTCAAGCCGCCCTGCTCGGGTACAACCGGCGCCCGGCTTTCCGGGTTGGCTGTATCGAACAGCAGGCGATGCTCACGCTCCGAAGCAAAATGCCCGGTAGCGTTGAGAACAGTGAGGCGGCGTTCCATAGTGAGTGTGGGTATGAATGTGTGTTTGAAGTTGTTGAGGATGTTGATCGTAGTTATGCTGCGTCGATTTCAGCGTCGAGTTTCTTAGCCGACGACTCACGCTCTTCGTCCTGAATAGCATCTTTGATCTTCGGCCATTCCTTCTTGTACAGCGCATCGGTTTTCTTTTCGACGGCGGTCATGATCATGTCGCCTTCCTTCTGATTCTTCTCGATGATCGCATGCTGCTTCTGCACTGCGACAAGCGCTTCCTTGCGTTGCGCATCGGTCATATGCGGAGCAAGACTGATGAGCTGATCTGCCTGGGAAGGCAGCAGTGAAGGCAACTTTTTGATGCCTTCAACGAATGCGGTAGCCGTCATAAAGAGAGTGGGAAGGGTATTGGTTTTTGTACGTTTACCTCACTAGTATAGCAGAATTGTACAGTTTACACAACATCCAGGGTGTCTCGAAGTTTTCAGTGGTCGATGTGCATTGCAGTTGCCACGCACTTGTGTTGAAAACCGCTCAAAGTCGAACAAAATACGTATTGAGGTACTTTTGACAGATTTATATTATGTTTATACAACAAAATAAGTATTTTTCAATATTATTTGACTTCTTACGACACTTTTCCTGACTTGGCGCCTTGCGCAGGCAGAAGCCGCTCTGTAGGATCTATCGGCTCTCTTGTTCGTTTTTTCCTGCATTCTTTCGTTGTCTAAAGACGTCATTGAACTCGTAGGCGTGGTCGAAGAATCGTATCCCAATACCACGTTCCGCGTTCGTGTGACGTCGCAGGAGGCCCCCAACCACGAACTTCTTTGTCACCTCGCCGGACGCATGCGCGTTCATAAAGTACGCATTCTCCCGGGCGATCGTGTGAAACTGGAGATGACTCCGTACGACCTGAGCAAGGGTCGCATCGTCTACCGGTTCCGTCCCGGCGATATCATCACGGCTACCGGCACCGTCGCCAACCCGCCTCCTCCCGCCGCCGCGTAAATCCCCCTTCCTATGAAAGTCCGCCCATCCATCCGCCCCCGTTGCAAAGACTGCCGTGTGATCGTGCGCAAGCGCGTTCGCCGCGTCGTCTGCAAGAACCCGCGCCACAAGCAGCGCCAGGGCTAATTTCTCTCTCCTCCTTCTCATGGTTCGTATCGCAGGTGTTGTCCTCCCCGGTCACAAGAGTATCGAAATCGCCCTCACGGCGATCAAAGGTGTGGGACGCTCGTCGGCCCGCCGCTTGGTAGCTGAAGCCAAAATCGAACCGACCACGAAGGCCGAGAAGTTGACCGAGACCCAGGAAGGCTTGCTGCGCTCCATGGTGGAAAAAATGGTGACCGAAGGTGATTTGGTCCGCAAAGTCTCACTCGACATCAAGCGTCTGCAAGACATCGGTACATGGCGCGGACACCGTCACAAGAAGAAGCTTCCGGTCCGTGGCCAGACTTCCCGCCGCAATGCCCGCACACGTCGCGGCAAGCGCAAGACCGGTTCCTCGGGACGTCTTACTCTCACCAAAACCTAATCGCCCTCCTCTACTACAACTCCTATGGCTGACATCAAGCCCACAGCACCGATGGAAGAGAAGAAGCTCACCGCCACCCAAATTTTGGAGGCCGCTGACAAGAAGGAGAAGGAACTTGCCGCCGCAAGCGCCAAGTCCGACGGTCCTCCGAAGTCTAAGAAGCCCAAGAAGAACAAGCGCATTGTGCTCAAGGCTCGTGCGTGCGTTCATGCCGGCGACAACAACACCATCGTCACCGTTACGGATATGGACGGTAAGGTGCTCGGTTGGGCCAGCAGCGGTTCCTCTGGATTCAAGGGCAGCCGCAAGTCCACGCCGTACTCCGCCAAGGTTGCTGCCGAGAAAGTCATGGGCATTGTCTCATCGTTCGGCATCCAGTCTCTGCAGATTGAAGTAAAGGGTATCGGCCCCGGTCGCGAACAGGCCATCCGTGGCTTGCAGGTCGCCGGAGTCAACTTCGATGCCATCATCGACCGCACGCCCATCGCCCATGGCGGTTGCCGTGCTTGTAAGCCTCGTCGCGTCTAAACAACTCTCCTCCTCTCTCCTCTTCTCGCATGCGATACACTGGTCCAAAAGCGCGCAAATGCCGTCGACAGGGTATGAACCTGTTCGGTTCCGACAAATACGACAGGATTTTGCAGCGCCGTCCCACGCCTCCAGGAAAAGTGCCCAAAGAGAAGGGCAAGGGTGGTCGTGGCAAATTGTCTGAATATGGTCGCCAGCTGCTGGAAAAGCAGAAGGCCTGTCTGATGTTCGGTGTGCAGGACAAGCGTCTTCGCGCGATTTACAGCGAAGCCAGCCGCACCGTCGGTCAGACCGACCGTATGATGCGCATGTTGCTTGAGCGCCGCCTCGACAACGTGCTGTTCCGCGCCGGATACGCTCAGTCGCGCATCCAGGCTCGCCAGTTCGTCTCGCACGGTCTATTCACTGTCAACGGAGTCCGCGTCACGGTCGCCTCGTACCAAGTGAAGGTCGGTGACAAGATCCAAGTGCGCGAAAACAAGAAGTCTTCCCCGGTGTTCGCACCAATCGTGCAGGCTCACGAGCGCTACACGCCGCCGGAGTGGCTGAAGTCCGATCCTAGCAAGCTGTCCGCAGAAGTCGTGCTGTTGCCGACCGAGGACAAGCATCTCGACCAGTCGGTCGACATGCGCAAGGTGATCGGTTTCTACTCTCGTTAATTTGACCCTGAGTGCGTACGCACTCAACACACCCCACTATTCTTCATCTCACTTCTATGCACATCATCCAAGAAGAGATCGGACTGCCGAAGGTTACCCACACCTTGGTGAAGAAGGGTGACGCTACGCACGCCATCTTTTCGGTCGGCCCCCTGCCCCCAGGGTACGGCATGACGCTTGGTAACTCGCTTCGCCGCGTGTTGCTCAGCAGCTTGCCAGGTGCCGCCGTCAGCTCGTTGCGCGCCGCTGGAGCCAACCACGAATACACCTCCATGAAGGGCGTGCGCGAGTCCGTCTTGGACATCGGCCTGAACTTAAAGCAGGTTCGCCTCCGCAAGCACCACAAGGAAACCGAAGTCGTCACGCTCGAGGGCAAAGGCCCCAAGGCGCTCACGGCCGGCGACATTAAGTGCAGCTCGGATATCGAAGTCTTGAACCCGGAGCACGTCATTCTTCACTTGGAGAAGGGCGCATCCGTGAAGCTCGACCTCACCGTCGAGAAGGGTGTCGGTTACCAGCCTGCAGCCGAGCGCAACAAGAAGCACAACGAGCCGGGTCTTATTCACCTGGACGTTATCTTCAGCCCGGTTGTGAAGGTCCGCTTCGAAGTGGAATCCACTCGTGTCGGTCAGCGCACGAACTTGGAAAAGTTGGTCTTGGAAGTCGTGACCAACGGATCGCTCACTGCCGACGAGGCCGTGCGCTTCGGAAGCCAGCTCTTGAACAACTACTTCAACTTCTTCAGCTTGGACCAGGAAACGGTGGAGAAGGAATTCATGGCCGACTTCACGCGCACCAGCCAGGTTGCACCGGAGACCGACCGCACCGTTGCCAAGGAAAGCTACACTCCGATCGAAATCCTGAACCTCTCGCCTCGCACTCTCAACTCGCTCATCAACGCCGGTGTCGGCTCCATTGAGCAATTGGTGAAGTGCTCACCCGCAACCCTGAGCAATTTCCGCGGTTTCGGCACCAAGGCACTCGAGGAAGTGAAGCAAACATTGGCTACGCGTGGCCTCAAACTCACTGACGATTGATTTTTCTAAAACTCTGCTACACTCGCGTTCCCGCGATTTCTCTCTCCCCTCCCTGTGCGTCATCGTAATCACACCCAGCGGCTCTCCCAGAAACCCAAGCATGCGGACATGATGCTGCGCAACATGCTGACCTCGTTGGTCCTGCACGAGCGCATCCGCACCACCAAGAAGCGCGCCCAGGTGCTGAAGCCGATGGTCGACAAGCTCATCACAACCGCCAAGACCAACCGTCCCGATGTGGCCATTCGCCGCATGAACACGGTTGTCCACGACGAGAATGCCTGCCGCAAGGTCATGGAGGTTCTCCTCAAGCGCTACGCTGCTCGCACCTCCGGATTCACCACGGTTAAGGCAGTGGGTATGCGCAAAGGTGACGGCGCGCTGCTGGTCGACATG
This sequence comes from uncultured Candidatus Peribacteria bacterium, assembly GCA_964458645.1. Lineage (GTDB taxonomy): Bacteria > Patescibacteriota > Gracilibacteria > Peribacterales > Peribacteraceae > DAORHV01. Next base: position 37,227 of record CAYWJU010000010.1, read on the forward strand.
CTGCTCATCGACGCAGATTTGGATGGTGTGGCCGCAGAAGCAGAGGCAGCCAAGGCTCCCAAGGCCAAGAAAACAGCAAAGACTCCCAAAGTGAAGACTTCCGCCGCCAAGGCTTAACTTCCCGCTCCCATGAAGACCTCCTTCCCAAAGCCGGCCGAGAAACCCACCTGGTACGTTGTGGACGCCGCAGATCAATTGCTCGGTCGCATGTGCAGCCGCATTGCAATCGTGATGCGCGGCAAGCACCGTCCGGAATTCGTTGCTCACTGGCAAACCGGTGACCACGTCATCGTCTTGAACGCCGACAAAGTCGCAGTGACCGGCAACAAGCTCGAGCAGAAAATCTACTACAAGCACACCGGATTCTTCGGTAACCGCCGCGAGACCACCATGGCCGAGCAGATGGAAAAGGATTCCACCAAGGTCATCCGCGCAGCAGTGAAGGGCATGTTGCCCAAGAACGCCGCCCGCGAGCGCGTGCTGAAGAACTTGCACGTCTACGCCGGTCCCGAACACAAGCACGCCGCAAACACTCCCGTTCCGCTCCCGCTCTAATTCTTATGGCTACCCAGCGTCCTTATTTCTACGGCCTCGGCAAGCGCAAGAACGCAATCGCTCGCGTACGCTTGTTCCAGGAAGGTGAAGGCAAGATGATGGTGAATGATTTGCCCATTAAGGAGTATTTGCACGAGCCGTTGATCGAGAATGCGTTGGCTCCGCTCGGACTCACCGAACAGATGAAGAAGGTCGACATCGTCGTTTTCGTAGAAGGCGGCGGCAAAGTAGGCCAGAGCGACGCCATTCGCCTCGGTATCAGCCGCGCATTGGTGCTTGTTGACCCCGCTTACCGCCCCACGCTCAAGTCCGCCGGATTCCTCCGCCGCGACAGCCGCAAGAAAGAGCGCAAGAAGCCGGGTCTCCACCGTGCTCGTCGTGCGCCGCAGTTCGCCAAGCGCTAAGAAACCTCCGAAAAATCTCCTCCTGCTTCGTCAGGTTCGCAGATCATTTCGTTCAGCGTATGTTCGATACGCTTCACGAAATGCCAGCTCCCTTCCTCGCAGGAGTCGTTTTTGGGAGGTTTCTTTTGTAGGAATCAACTTCTTTTCCGATGATTCGGCTGCCTGCAAACGCCAAAGAACCCAAGGCGTTCGCACATGGGTCCTTTAGCGAATGTTTGTACGCATGTATTACGCGCTCACACCCACTTCCTCGCGCGACATAGTGAGCTTCATGTAGTACACGGCCGTACCGGCGTCGGTATCGGCAATGAAGCGCGCATCAATGGAAGAAAGCTGCAGGATGGTCTGGCACATCTTCAGCATCATCTCCGGGGGCAGAGACACGCCTGCACGCAGGCAGGTAATGCACAGTCCGGCTGGGTCTTTGGCCTTCAGGTAGGGCTCGCCAAGACTTTTCACGGTAGTCACCAGCGAGTTCTGTAAATTGCGGATGTAGTTATCGATGTGCTCCTCCAGCTGCTCCAGCGGAAGATCGTAGACTTCGGGCAATGCTTCAATAATGTCCAAGTCTTTGTGGATCGCGTGCGCGATGCATGCCTCGATGGTCATGATGTTTGTGTAAGGAGTTGATATTGATGTTTGCGTTTGTCGTCGTCAGCAAATCCAACCAGTATAACAGAAATCACTCAGTGAAGCATGCCGAAACACTTGCACCATCCCAAGAGAGATGGTGCTGCGAACGGCGGTCGTCATTTCGGCCTACTTCTTGTCCATGAACTTGGTGATGCTCTCCAGAGCGCGCAATGCTTCCACGGGCACCATCCAGACGGTTGTATTCGAGTCATCCGAGCTGATGTCGTTAATGCTCTGCAGGGTCCGCAGATGAAGTGCGCCCGGAGTGCCGGCAAGCGTCTTGGCAGCCTCTGCAATGTTTGCAGCCGCAGCCAGTTCACCTTCGGAGTTAATAATGACCGCCTGCTTCTCGCGGTCGGCCTCGGCGACCTTGGCGATGGTACGCTTCAGTGATTCCGGCAGGACGATGTCCTTCAGTTCGACCGATTGCACGTCGATACCCCAGGCATCCGAAACTTTATCGACCACCTGCTTAATACCCTCGCTGATTTCCTTCTTCTTCGAGAGAAGGTCGGCCAAGGTCACCTCTCCGACGGAGTTTCGCATGGTGGTCTGGGCCAATTGGCTGACGGCGTAGAAGAAGTTCTCCACTTCCAGCAGCGCCTTTGAAGCATCGCTGACTTTAAAGTAGATGACGGCGTTGATCTTAATGGGAATGTTGTCGCGAGTGATTGCTTCTTGATCCGGTACGTCTACTGCCTTTACGCGGATATCGACCTTCAGAAGACGCTGGAAGATGGGAATGAGAATGTGCCAGCCCGGTGACCACATTTTGCTGTACTTACCCATGGTCAACACGATGCCACGTTCGTACTGGTCGACTTGTTTGATGAACGACAACAATAGCACCAGGGCGGGGATCGCCAGAGTCAGAAGGCCGAACAATGGAGCGAACGTGGGCATAGTACGAGGAAGGGGAAGACGCCTTCATTCTACGTCCGCTCTGCAGTTCTGCCTATCGCACTTCGATTTCCATGCGCGTCTGTTCGCCATACGCGTTGAGTCCTTTCAAGTTGTCGATGGAGATGCCAGTCTGCGTCGTAGGCGCCGAGCCGTCGGTCCATAGGACGAGACGCGGAGTCGGACCGGTGAGGACGTTGTCGATTGCCAGCCGTACGTAGGAGACTCCTTCTTCCGGCGTATCGCCGATGGGATCGAGTGCCGGGTACCAAAACGGTCCGGCTGCAGGATTGTTCTGCGCCACGTTCTGCTGCCATGGCGTCATGCCCTGGGCGATCATGGCATTGAAGATCTCCGGCGTGAGTCCTTTGGATGCGTACTTGGCGCAGGCGTAGGAACGCAGTTCGTCGGTGGCGCGCACCTTGAATGCCTCGACGTTCCCCAAACCGTGCGGCGTGAACTGCGGTCGGTACGTGCCGTTGAAAATCAGATCGTAAAAGAACTGATCGCTCACTCCTTGGGCCGCATACTTGGCAGAGATCCAAGCCTTCAGCTCGCCTTTGAGTAGATCGATTGCTTTATCGGCACCCAGAATTTGCTCGCCGGCATAGGCACGTTCTTGCAGGGAGCCCTGTAGGACGCGCGGAACTCGACCGGCGGTGTCCAGAGCCACGAAGACATCTCCCATCTGCGTAATGTCGATTATTGCGGTTCCTTGATTATCCACGGCGAGGTCTGCAACGGCCAAATAGCCCGTGGGTGCGTATTGCCGGTCTTGCGCCAGCAGGGCGCGGGCATCCTTGCTGCGAGGCGGAAGGCCGCGAGGATCTGCCATCATGCACGCCAGCAGCAACTCGTTGCTCAGCTGACGCACTAATTCAATGCCACGCAAGGAAACTGATTCCGACGATGTAATGCTGCGCTTTACCGCTGTGGCACCGATTTCGCCTCCATTCAGCAAGGCATTGCCCTCCAGCCCGCGCGAGTACGCCGAGATCGGGTCGCGCCATTGTTGCCCGGGAACGACTGCAAAATCGCCAAGCGCGACACGCGTTCCGCTGCCATGGAGAATATCAATGTTCCAATCCAGCATGCGTTGCTGTGCTTTTGCAGCATCGCCCCCAGCGGCCTCTATTTGCTTGTCGCTGGCTCGTACAAAGGTGCGGGCGTTCATAGTTTGATTATTATTCGTATTTTTCATTGCATGTCAATAATAAGGAAAGAGGGCTTCTAGTTGTATTTAAAAAAAGAATCACAGTCATTACATGGCTCTGCTGGCTGCTTGCCAGTCCCACCCTGAGTATTTTCTCGCATCATCTCTTGCGCTGCATACAATTGAGCCATGCCCGAGGAAATGTCTGCGACGGCAACGATGAATAAAAAGCTCATGAGTCCCGCCGAGCTGAGCTACCGCAGGGCCGAAGCGCAGGCGCCCGTCGAAGAATTCGGCGATCGCATCCGAGCCTTTTTGCTGCATGCCCGCGACTCACGCATCAACGGTCCGGCGGCTGTGGAAGTGGTGGAAGAACTTCCCATCGATGCCGACCTGCGGCAGGACGCCATTATTGCACTGGAAACACTCGGACGTCTGCGAGATGTGTTGTCGGCCGATGTAGCGTTGCGCGGCGAAACCACGCCGGAACAACAGCGCCGCGCCGCTCGTGCACAGCCCGACCTCGACCCGCGCCACGGTGCCGGACGCCGCGGTACCATCCGTGGCAGGCCTGTCAGCGATTCGTATATTCGCCGCATGGCCAACGCGGACCTGCCCGATGCCGATGCTCTGGGCGGCGAAAGTTTCGACGAGTACATGCATCGCATGGCCAACCTGGGAGGAGATGCCTCCGACCAGGACGTGACAGACAGCGCCCATACAGAATTGCCCGAATACGATGATGGCCCGGACGAATCGCTTGCCGAAGGTTTTCGCCGCGAAGTCCGCACGTTGTGCGAAGGTGTCTGCGTCGATTGTGGCAATCGTGCCGCACGCCTTATCGAAGCCGGCGTCACGACCGAGAAGCTGTTGGCAGACATGACTGTGTTCATTCGCCAGAAGGCCGCCCGATTGAAGCCGGGAGGCGGTGAAATGCAGCGATAAACGGCTTCTGGAAGGGCTGAAGGCGGCGCATTGCCGAAAATGGCATTTGTATGGTAAAATAGACATATCTCACCGCTCAAACCAATACACAAAAACAAGCAAAAAATTCCGGCTGTGAAGAAGCGCCGTGTTCGCGGTTGGCATGACCTGCACATCGGTCATCGTCTTTCCATGCTCGCGTGTTTGCTTGTGATGTCGGGAGGAACGCTTGTGGCGATGATCGGCGCCAATGCGCAAACCATGGTGGGCATTACGGTCGTCGGCTCCTTTCCGATCAACCTGATCGCCATTCCCGAAAAGCGCATTCCGACCAGTGGCAACAACTCCACGTTGCTCACGATCGAAGTCCGCGCTGTCAGCTCCACCACACCGCTCGTCAGTACGGTGGTGAACACAGGCTCCGGAGGTACATACAGCGGACTGACGCTACAGCTGAGCCCAGGAACCTACGACATTACGGCCAAGGGTTACTCGCACTTGCGTCGGCTGAAGAGCAGCGTGGCGCTGAGCAACAACGTCACCGTCGACTTCACCGATGCCGGCACCAACAAGCTGTTGTCGGGTGACGTGAACAGCACCGATGGCGACAACAAAGTGAACGGCATCGATTTATCGCTCATCGTGGCCGGATTGCTCGGCACCACCGTGCGCTTGGATTTGAATCGCGACGGCCTCGCGAATGGGATCGACCTCACCAACGCCGTAACTAATCTCAATATCACCGGTGACTCCTAAAACACATCGCTCAACGGCAAAAAAGCATTCGCCCAAACAGGCGAAGCCCGTGGTCGTCTCTGCGAAGACGTCCACTGTTCGCACCATGATTCTGTGGGCCGGAACGCTCACGACCATGTTGCTCATTGGTGCCGCCAGCTTGGGTGGAGACATTCATTTCGCCAATGCCGCTGCCGGACAGATTCTGAAAATCGTTACCTCCGACGGCGGGTCCACATTCTACGTGGGGCGCTGTTTCCGCACCGACTTCCGTGCGCAAACGGACACGCTGGACGCCAACTCTATCGACGTCATTATTCCGTACAACCCGACGTACTTGGCTCCGTACACGGGTTCCGGCTGCACGGTGGCAGCCACGTCGGTTACCACGCATTCGGCATTTCCGTCGTATCCGTCGAATACCATTTCCGGCAACCAGGTCATTCTTACCGGCTATGACCCGTCGGGAACCAACTCGCTGGACACCGGCGCTGCTCCTGCAGACCGTACGTTCGGACATTTGTTTTGGAAGGTCTTGGCCGCCAGCGGTTCGTACCACATGAACTACACGTTTACGCTCGGCAGCACGATTGATACGAACATGGCCGAAAACGGCGGCGACGGCTCCGACGTGTTGGATGCGGTGGAGAATCTGACGTTGAATCTTGCTGACGACAGCACCGACCCGACATTCACCAGCTTGAGTCCGGCAAACGCGGCCAGCAACGTGTCGGTCACGACCGGTATCACCTATACCTTTAACGACGCCGGGGCAGGCGTCAACTCGGGCTCGCTGACGACCCGACTTGCGGGTACCAGTAAGCCGCTCACGTTCTCTGGTTGCGTGCGCACCAACGGCAATCGCATTGCATCGTGCAACGTGACCGTCGGGAGCGTCGGCACCCTTTCCTATAACACGCTTTACACTGTTTCCGCGACCGGCAGCGATGCCGCCAGCCCCACCCCCAACGAAGCATCGACGATGTGGCAGTTCACCACCGAAGATGACGACGATGCTCCCTATGTGGACGGTCGCAACCCAGCAAGCGGTGCAACCGGAGTTGCAGTGAACAGCAACATCGTTTTCCATGTGAAGGACTACAAGAACAATGCCGGCGTAACGCCGGGTCTTGGCGTGGACATCAGCACCGTCACGGTCGCAGTAACGCCCGCCGGCGGTTCCACGATTACGTACACGTCCGCCAGTCCGCAGTTCAGCTACTCCGGAACGTCGGCCGACTACACCATCACCATTAACCCGAGCTCCGACTTTGCCCAGAACAAAGTGATCTCGGTTGTTATCAACGCTTCAGATCTGCACGTGGCACCGAACGTCATGACGCCGGTGTCGTATTCGTTTACCACGGTGGACAGCGATGCGCCAACGTTCTCCACGTTCGTTCCTGCGCAGAGCGCCGCCAACGTCGCTGCCGATACGAACGTGTCGTTCCACATTGTGGATTCTGTCGGTGGTGCAGGCGTGGATATCAACAACACCAGCGTAACGGTTGCAGGCATTACGTACACGTCGGTCAGCCCGCAGTTCAGCTATACGGGAACATCTGCCGATTACGCCATTACCATTAATCCGAGCAGTAACTTTAGCGGTGGTCAGACTGTGACGGTTTCCATAAATACCCAGGATTTGGCCTCTACGCCGAACACCGCCAGCACGTCGTATACATTCAGTATTGCAAGCACGTGTTCCACATGTTTTGTGGACAGTGAATCGCCAGCCCGCTTTACGACCACCGCAACGCTTGGCACGACGATCTCATTCCGCGTAAAGGATACCGGCGACGGCATTAACCCGAACACCATCACCGTGACGCTCATCGGTACCGGAGCCGCCTTCCCTGTGAGTCCGCTGACCATCACGGGCGCCAGCGCCGCGATGGACGTTACCGGTACCGCCGCCAACGAGCTTGTGACGATTACGCTACCCGCTACTACCGAGGTGAATATCCCGTATTCGGTTTACATTACCGCCAGCAACGTGAACGGCTTGGCCATGGCGCCGGTCGGTTACACCGTGTCTACCATCTCCGGCAGCGGCACGACGATCGTGTATGTCACGTCGTCCTGCCCGGCTGTTCAGGAATGCACAGCTTCTTCCGAACAAGCCAATGGCGGCAACAATCGTGGCAACGGCAATACGGTGCGCAACATCGACCCCGAGGATGTGCCCGAGATTATCGCCGAGCGTCAGCTTCCGCGTGACGGCACGATTATCGTAGAGAATGGCATTCCTACGCATACCGCCGCTCCGTTGACGCCGTACACCGACGTGAAGCCGGGTGACTGGTACGAGACAGCCGTGAAGTCCTTCTTGGACAAGGGCATCTTGGATTCCACGAAGACCACGTTCCGTGGCAACGACTCCGCCATTCGCGCAGAGTTTGCCAAGGTTTTGGCCAAACTCGGCAAGCTCGAGGACAACGCCGAGATCCCGGCTGCTCCGACCTTCGACGACGTGAAGCCTTCGGATTGGTACTTCCCGTTCATCGAGATGGTCGCGCAGCAGGGCATTATGAAGGGCTACAACGAGTGCATCGGTACGCATCCGTGCGAGACAATGCCGGCTGCAATCATCTCGCGCGCCGAAGCCGCCGCCATGATCGTCCGTTACTACAAGTTGTCGGCCAGCATGGACGCTCCGCAGTTCGACGACGTCGCGTCGGATGCCTGGTACGCCTCTGTCATGCAGACTGCCGCCGATCACTGCGTCATTCAGGGCCGCAAGGGTTCTGCAACCGCACGTCCGGCAGATGCAATCAACCGCGCTGAAATGATCGTCATGTTGCAGCGTGCGGAGAACGCTCTGACGTACCGCAATGATTGCGCTTGGGGAGACAGTGTTCAGCAGAGCGTTTCGGCATCTTCCACTGCAGCTTCCAGCATTCAGGCCACTGCATCTTCTGCCGCAGTCAGCAGCGCAAACGGCGCGGCAGCAACGATTCCCTCGTCCGCCAGCATCGCATCGCAGAAGGCATCGTCGTCCGTGACTGCATCGTCCGCCGCCACCAGCAACGCTGCATCGCTGTCGTCGAGTTCCGTTACCAGTGCACAGTCTTCGGATGCCGCATCTTCGGTAGCGCAGTCCAGCGCATCCTCGTCGGTGCACCCGGCCGCTTCCTCCATGGAATCACCCGATTGGCTCTTCGCTCTGGTCATAGCTCTGACGATCATGGCCATTGCGACCATCGGCGTTCGAATCTTCGTCATCCGTTAAGCACACCATGCGTCGCCACGCCAAATTTCTTGCCGGTTTCGCAGTCGCTCTCGCCGTTCTGTGCGGAACGGTGTTTGCGGCGAGTCGTTCATTCCCGGGGGATCCATTGTACGCCATGAAGACGAGCGTGAACGAACCGGTGTTGGCGTTTCTCGCGTTCACTGCCGAGAGCCGCACTGCTGTTGCCACGGCTCAAGCCACATCGCGCTTGCAGGAAATCGAACAGCTTGCAGCTCGCGGAGGACTTGAGCAACAACGTGCCGATGCACTGACATTGTCGTTTCTTTCCCGCTCAGCTGCAGCAATCGCCGGTATCGATGACCTTGCCCTCACGAATGCCGAGGCCGGCGCCATGCATGCGGCACTCTTCACGGCCACGTTGAATGCCCACGCGTCGGTGTTGCAGAAATTGACTGGCGAGCAAGTTGCCATGGTTCTTGCGAATGTCAGTGAAACGCAGGCACGCTTGGGTGTGACCGGAAACCGCACCACGCGTGCGCTGTTGTCCGGACGCGCCGGAGCTGATCTGGAAGCCGCCGCCAGTCGCGCCATCGGGTTGGCATCCGGCGAGATAGAGGCCTTGCAGAAGCGCGCTGCCATGCGGGTCCAAACCGGCATGCATGCCGCCGGAGGCGAAGACTTACAGTTGTCGGTTGCACAAGATGCACTGGCTGCGGCTAGGATGAAAGCCGATGCGAAGTCGTTCAACGAAGCATTCGAGCTGGCGCTGCGCGCGAGGGCGCAGGCAGTGGCGGCAGGCGTGATGTTGGATACAGTGGCACTCTAAGACGACTTACTCTTAGGCAGTTGCAGCCAATGCAAGAAAGGCTGCCAGCAATTGTCCGACGAGAAACACGAGATAGGCAAAGCGCAGGAACAGATATTTCGGTGCAACGATGCGACTTCCAATGTGATAGAGATCGCGCACGGCGGCTTCAGCGAGTTTTTCCTTATCACTGAATAGCTCTTTCATTTGGCTGAGAAATGCTTCTTCACTCAACGCGCTGAATTCAACGTAGTGCAGGATATTTCCATCCTTTCGTTTCGAGCGAAGACGCTTTGGATAGAGGCAAAATATGCACAGCGTTATCGTGAGCAGTGCCGTCAGTATGCAAAGAATTGCTGCCGTGCGGAGAGCATCGGTTCGCATGCCGTTGATGGCGAGCGGCACCAAAGCCGCATTCAGCAGAATAAGCCCCTGAGCTCGCGTGTCCGCAGAAGTAATAAAGCTGACATGTTTTGCAATCGTTGCCGAAAGAACCGAGCCGCGAAACAAACCTTCCCATTTCTGCTGCTGTTTTTCCATAACAAAATCCTAGCAGAAGATGCATGTATTTTCTGAACTACGCAGGCATGAGGTAAAATAAGGCTCTCTTCCACTCTTTGCATATGTCCTACGTTGATGGCTTCGTTATTCCCATCCCGAAGAAGAATCTACAGGCGTATAAGAAAATGGCTACCGAGGCGAGCAAAGTATGGATGAAGCACGGTGCGCTTGAGTACAAGGAATGCGTTGCGGACGATATGAAGATTAAAGATGTTCTTCCGTTTTCGACGATTGCGAAAATGAAGCCGAACGAAACGGTCATATTCGCATACATTGTCTTCAAGAGCCGCAAGCATCGTGATCGAGTGAACGCAAAAGTCATGGCATATTTTGAAAAAAAGTACGCGAAAAAAACAGATCAAAAGATGCCCTTTGATCCCAAGCGGATAGCGTACAGTGGCTTTAAGACGATCGTTCAGGTTTGAATCGCGCCAAATCTGAATGGAGCCGACGACCGGAATCGAACCGGTGACCCTAGGTTTACGATACCTATGCTCTACCAACTGAGCTACGTCGGCACATTGCGTGGAATGAACGTGTGGTTCCGACAACAAAAAGAACTGTCGGAGCCCGCTTATTCTGTTGATAAACACTCTTCTTGGCAATACTTCCCTCAAACGATGTCGGAAGGCGTCTTTCTGGGCCTATACTGGCCGCATGCAAGTCGACACCATGCTCCGCTGGTCCTGGATGAATGTGCTCACCCGCAAGCGCTATGACAAGCTTGTGGCGCGTTTTGGCAATCTCGATGAGGCGTTGAAGAACTTGAGTGAAGACATGCTTGCGGGACTCGGTTGTGGCCCAGACACGGTTCTTCTCACACTGAACCGCAACGACGAATTCGATCCGCAGGCGTACATCAAAGAACTCGAGAAGCGCCAGTTGTCACTCTTGGATTTGGAAGACCCGGACTATCCGTCGGCGCTGCTCACCATTCCGGATGCGCCGGTGTTCCTGTACTGGCGCGGTGATCTTTCCATTCTGAACCAGCCGTGTCTGGGTATGGTCGGCGCGCGTGAAATGAACGACTACGGCCGCCGTGTCACAGACGAATTCGTGCCGCCCGTGGTCGCAGCCGGCGTGGTGACCGTCAGCGGTTTGGCGTATGGAATCGACGCCGAAGTCGCCAAAGAGACATTGCGTGCAGGCGGTAAAACCGTCGGTGTACTTGGCCATGGGCTCGCCATGATCTCGCCGCGTGCCAACGCCGATCTGGCAGATCAAGTCGTGGCCGCCGGGGGATTGTTGCTCTCCGAATATCCCATCGACATCAAGGGCGATGTGTACACCTTCCCGGCCCGCAACCGCATTATCGCCGGACTCAGTCTCGGCACCGTAGTGCTGCAGGCTGCGGAGAAAAGCGGTTCGCTCATTACCGCTGATTTGGCGCTGCAATATAACCGCGACGTGTTCGCCGTGCCGGGCCCGGTGTTCGATCCGCAGTACGCCGGCTGCCACAAAATCATTGCAAACGGCCAAGCCAAGTTGGTCACGTCGGCTGCCGACGTATTGCGTGAAATCGGTATCGTCGGGTCCATTTTGCCATCGGCGGTGGCTGCCTTTTCCAGTGACTCACCCGAGGAAGAGGCGATCGTGGCCGTGCTCACCAGTATGCCGCAGCCCATCGACGATTTAGTCGTGCGCGCCAAACTGGATGCCGCCGTCATCAACGCCACGCTCACCATTCTGGAAATTCAGGGTGTCGCCAAAAACGTGGGCGGGGGAAAGTGGGTGCGTGCGTAGGAATTATTTTGCTGCCGCCGCGTCCACGATTGCTTTGAATTCGTCGGGCTTCAGGGACGCTCCGCCGATGAGTCCGCCGTCGATGTCCGGCTGGGCTAGCAGGTCTTTGGCATTTTTGGCATTCATGGAGCCACCGTACACAATGCGCATGTCCGCACTGGGCAACATGCCGCGGATGAATTTGTGCACCTTCTGCGCGTCGGCTGGAGTGGCTGTTTTTCCGCTTCCAATGGCCCAAACAGGTTCGTACGCAATGATCACTTTCGGGTCCAGCTTCACGGCGTTGATCTGCTCGGCGATTACCTCTTCGGTTTCATCCATCTCGCGCTGGTCGGCCGTTTCGCCTACGCACAACACCGGCGTCAGATTCTTGGCCAGCGCTGCAGCTACCTGCTTGGCTACCGTCGCGTTGCTTTCGTGATGATGTTCGCGGCGCTCGGAGTGTCCGCACAAGACGTAGCCACAGTGCAGCTTGGCAATCATCTCCATGCTCACGTCGCCGGTCCATGCGCCGCAATCGGCCGGGTGAGCGCACTGCGCGCCGCACGGCAGCCCAGCCGCCACGCAGACTTGCAAATCCGTCGCAGCCGGAAAGACCGCAATCTCTACCTTCTCGTGTGCGTGGTATGGCGAACCTTTGTCCAAGGCGCCTTTCGGGATGGGATTCATTTTCCAGTTTCCGCCGATGAACGGGCGTCGCGTCATTGATCGGCATTCTGCACCATTCGTCCGACATTCTCAATTGGAGGCCGAGTTGCTATGCTCTTGGTCATGAAGAAATCCACGCGCGTCGTCCTCGGCACCGATCATGCCGGTTACGTCCTGAAAGAAGCCGTGAAGGCACACCTGATCGGCCTTGGTATCGACGTGGTCGATTGCGGGACGTTCTCCGAGGAAAGCTGTGATTACCCGCCCATCATGCGCCAGGCGTGCCAGGCAGTACTGGAGTACAAGTGTCTCGGCATCATCTTCGGTGGCAGCGGCAACGGCGAGGCCATGGTCGCCAATAAGGTCGCGGGTATCCGCTGCGCACGCTGTGTCAGCCTGTGGGACGCCGAAATGGGTCGCAAGCACAACAACGCTCAGGTCATGGCCCTTGGCGGCCGCGTGACCGAGCCCAAACTGGCCTGCGAGATGGTCGACCTGTTCTTGAAGACCGAATTTGAAGGAGGCCGTCACCAGAAGCGTATTGAGCAATTTCCCGATTACCAAGCATAACCATGGCACCCAAACTTATCATTGCGCCCTCCATTCTCGCCGCCGACTTCGGCAAATTGCAGTCGGAATTGGACTCCATCGCCTCGGCCGACTGGGTGCAGATCGACGTCATGGACGGACACTTCGTGCCAAACCTCAGCTTCGGTGCACCGGTGCTCAAGTGCCTGAAGACCAAACTGCTCATCGACGTGCACCTTATGGTCAGCAACCCCGCCGACCGCGTGTCTGAGTTTGCCCAAGCGGGAGCAAAAAACATCACGTTCCACGCCGAAACGGTGAAAACCGTAACAGACCGCAGAGCCCTTATACAAGCCATTCATGCCACTGGCTGTACAGCAGGAATCGCCTTGAATCCAGATACGCCCCTCTCCAAACTTGAAGACGTTATCAACGACGTAGATATGGTCCTTATCATGTCGGTGAACCCCGGATTCGGCGGACAGAAATTCATCGTCGAGGTGTTGGAGAAAGTCAGGCAGCTACGATCCAAATATCCGGACCTCATGATTCAGATCGACGGCGGAATTGATGCCTCGACCGCAAAGCTTGCACGCGAGGCAGGCGTGAATAACGTCGTCGCCGGCAGTGCTATTTTTCGTGAGACTGACCGTGCCAAGGCCATTGCAGCGTTGCGAGCCTGATTGCGCACCATGGCGATAGTGGCGTACTCTGCGCGGCATGCAACGCACTCTCGCACTTTCCGTCATTTCCCTCTCCGTCCTCATGTTCTCGTCCTGCGGTGGCCCGAAGCCCCTGACGCTGACATCGCCTGACGGAAGCAAGACCGTTACATTGCAGGTCGATATCGCCGATACTCCGCAAGCCCGCAGCGATGGTCTGAAGTATGTAACCGAGATGCCCGAAGATCACGGCATGTTATTCGTATTCCCGAATACCCAGTTGCTTGCATTCTGGATGCAGGACACCAAAATTCCGTTGGACATCACGTTCTTCGATGAGAAGGGCAATTTCATCAGCGGTGCTGCCATGCAGCCTTGTTCTCAGGATCCTTGCCCGCGCTACACGGCTGCCGAGCCGGGAATGTATGCACTGGAAGCCAACAAAGACTTCCGTACCAAGAATGGCATCGGCTTGGGGTGGAAGCTGAATGTGGACGAGGTGAAGAAGATCTCGAATCCGAAATAAATAAGGATTCCAAAGAATCCGAAGAAACCGAGGAACATTCCTTGGAATCGTTGGGGACCTCGGCTCCCTACTTTTTGAAATACCCCTTCAAGTTCTTCCCGATCCGTCCCGCCACGTCCGGGTTCTCCGGGAACACGAACGGCAGGCCCGTCATCCTCTGGTACAGATCGATGTATTTCCCGGCCAGCATTGCGCGGACATCATCGGTGATTTCCGGCTTGGGCTTGCCGTAATCGAAGCCCTGGCTTTTCAGCCATAGGCGGAAAAATTCCTTATCCAAACTCTCGGGTTCCTGTGCTTTTGCAAAACGCTCTTCGTAGCTGGAAGCCACCCAGTACCGCGACGAGTCGGGTGTATGAACTTCGTCGGCCAGCGTGATGACGCCGTTCTCGTCCACGCCCATTTCGTACTTGGTATCCACCAGAATCAATCCACGCGTCGCGGCGATTTCCTGGCCGCGCCTGAAGACTGCCAGCGCCTTGTCGTGGATTTCTTCCCACTGTTTCTTGGTTGTCAGTTTGCGTTCGAGAATACCCGCTGGGTCAATCAGCTCGTCAGTTTCGCCTTTGGTCGTCGGCGTGATGATCGGTGTGGCAAACTTCTGACTCTTTACCATGCCGTCAGGCAGCGTGTTGCCGCAGAAATTGCGCACGCCTTTGCTGTAGTTAACCCAAGCGGAAGTACCCGTAGAACCCGTCAGGTAGGCACGGACGACAATTTCCACTTTCAGCATATCTAGTTTTTTTACCACTGCGGCGTTGGGGTCGGGCACCGCTACGACGTGGGTGGGCATGATGTCCTTGATCTGCTCGAACCACCATGCGCTGAGCTGATTGAGTGTTTGGCCCTTCAGTGGAATGGCACACCAGTTCACATCGAACGCCGACTGACGGTCGGTGGCAATGAGAACGCTCTGCTTGCCCATGTCGTACACATCGCGCACTTTGCCGGTGTACTTGGCGCCTAAGAAATCGAAATTGGTTTCATCCAGTGTTGTGGACAAAAACGGCGCAATCTTCTTCGTATCAACTGATTGGGTGGCGGGTGTCATGCTCGAAGCATAGCAAAATCCAGACAACTGCGACCATATGTTCCGCGACTAGTAGTTGTCGTTGGCGGTAATGACGACCGTGGCGCGATAGGTTCCCGACGGCTGAGCCGAAGACGAGCCGATATAGGCCTTGAATTGAATCAATTCCGTGTCGCCCGTCGTTTCCGTCGTGCGCTTGGCAATGCTTACCTGAGCGCCCGTACCGACGTTGAGCCATTTTTCCGAGCTGCCATCGGTTCCCCAGTCTTTGCCCGCGCCCTGAGGCGTGGTGCTGGAGGACTTTACGCGTGCTGCCCAACGAGAGGTGGTATTGGCGTTGGCGGCGTTCGGAGCGGCAAATGTTTCCGGCGTACTTGGAGTGCCGACCTTGTAGGCAAGGATTTTATCCGGCTGACCGCCCGTCTGGTTCATGCTGTTCAAGTGTCCGGTGCCGTAGCCGCCGGAACCCGTGGTAATGACCCAACGCAAGGTGTAACCCTGCGAGTTGGAGGTCACAACGGTGCACTTGGCATATGTTCCGCCGGTACCGTGGTACTGGCCGGTCGTGGCGCCGGTAGCAGTCGTGATTGATACTGCCGTCGAACAGCTGATGGACGTCGTACTCACAACCGTAAGGCTGACGACGGTCGAGCCCGTGGCGGAAGACGCACGTGCCAGAAAGCCGCCAATAGGTTCTGCAAGTAACGCGAGTGCCAGATACATGCACGTTGCAGTAGCCACGCCGATCGTAAAGACCTTCAGTTGGCGCTCGGAGGACAGAGTGTAGATGTTCATTAGAGTGAGGTGAGTTTTTTGATTTTCAAACAAGTATACACGATTTTGTCATTTTTTGAAAGTGCAACATTGCAGCTTGCTTTATTCCACAGGCAGAAAATGGCAAACAAAAAACCCCTCGGCTTGAGGGGTTTTCAAGAAGCGCAATCAAGCAACGACTACGGGTTGTCGTTAGCCGTAATGAATACGGTAGCTCGGTAGGTTCCGGATGGCTGAGCAGAGGAAGAGCCGATATACGCCTTGAACTGAATGAGTTCGATGTCGCCGGGTGCAGTCGTCACAGATGTGCGCTTCACAAGGCTCACCTGAGCACCGGTGCCGACGTTCAGCCAGGTTTCGCTGGAGTTATCGGTGCCCCAGTTCTTGCCGGCACCTCCGGCGGTGGTGCTGGAGGATTTAATGCGTGCCGCCCAGCGGGAAGTGGTGTTTGGGTTGGCTGCGTTGGGAGCGGCAAAGGTCTCGGGCGTACCTGCCGATGCGACCTTGTAGGCCAAGATGCGGTCGGGCTGGCCACCAGTGACGCTCATGTTATTCAAGTGGCCGGTACCGTAGCCGCCGGAGCCCGTCGTAATGAGCCAGCGCAAGGTATAACCGGCAGAGTTGGATGTGACAACCAAGCAACGAGCATAGGTTCCACCAGTGCCATGGTACTGGCCGGCTGTAGCGCCGGTTGCCGTGGTAATGGATACCGAGTTAGAGCACGAAATGGACGTAGTACCCACCATCGTCAGGCTGACCACCGTAGTACCGGTGGCGGATGAAGCACGAGCCAAAAAGCCGCTTACTGGCTCTGCCAGCAATGCGAGTGCCAGGTACAGTGACACTGCGACCGTAACGCCAAGAGTCAGTACCTTGTACTGGCGATCAGTCGAGAGTGTATACGCGTGGACCATTGAAGTGTTATGTGTATGAAACTACATATATTATACATTATTTGTGTATAATTTGCAATTATTTGCTTGGGCACTTTCCGCGTATTCCTTTGGTAGTTTGAGGATACAAAAAAACCCCTCCGCCAGGAGGGGTTGTAGATGCAGAGAGAAGAGCTCTTTGATTAGTAGTTGTCGTTGGCCGTAATGACCACCGTGGCGCGATAGACTCCCGACGGCTGAGCCGAGGTGGAGCCGATGTAGGCCTTGAACTGAATGAGCTCGGTATCGCCGGTTGTTTCACTGGTGCGAGAGACAAGGCTCACTTGAGCACCTGTGCCAACGTTCAGCCATGTTTCGGAGCTACCGTCGGTACCCCAGCTCTTGCCTGCGCCACCGGCGGTGGTGCTGGAGGACTTCACGCGGGCTGCCCAACGGGAAGTGGTTGCAGGGTTTGCAGCGTTCGGAGCGGCAAACGTCTCAGGCGTGTTGGCAGTTGCAGGCTTGTAGGCAAGGATCTTATCCGGCTGACCGCCCGTCTGGTTCATGCTGTTCAAGTGTCCGGTGCCGTAGCCGCCGGAACCCGTGGTAATGACCCAACGCAAGGTGTAACCCTGCGAGTTGGAGGTCACAACGGTGCACTTGGCATATGTTCCGCCGGTACCGTGGTACTGGCCGGTCGTGGCGCCGGTAGCAGTCGTGATTGATACTGCCGTCGAACAGCTGATGGACGTCGTACTCACAACCGTAAGGCTGACGACGGTCGAGCCCGTGGCGGAAGCAGCGCGAGCAAGGAAGCCGCTGACCGGTTCGGCAAGCAGCGCGAGAGCCAGATACATTGTGGCTGCAGCGGCGATGCCGATGGTCACTACCTTGAGCTGGCGCTCGGAAGAGAGAGTGTAGTCCATAGAGAGAAGGGGATTAATTTTTTTTCTGTTACGAGTATTATATACAATTTCTTCAATTTATGCAAATGTAAGTGTATCAATACATAATGAACAGCAATCTTCACTAATAAGGAGAGGTGAAGATTTTTTGTGCAAATGCTCTACGCCACGCTAGTCCTTCTTCTTGCGGATTTCGAACCGATTAAAGAAGACCTGCACGAAGAGCGAAACAATGAAGATAGCCAGCAACACCATTGCCACTGGGATAGCCGGGATAACCCAGAAGCTCGTGGTCAGCGTCTCGGTATCGTGGTTGGCGCTGGCATTCACCGAGAGTGTCGCCTTGTAGTAGCCCAGTGCGAAGCCCGGTTGCCAGGTAATGGTGCGTCCACGCGTGGAGTTACGCAGCACGTACCAGTCTTTTACCGGAATCTCGTCGACCAAAATGCCGAAGATATTGCGGATTTCCACGCGGCCGGTGGGCACCAAGTGCACCGTACCCGTGTTCTCGTAGCGCATGTCCAACGATGCCGGCAGCTTCCAATAGAAGGGAGATCCGGCGGAGAAGCTCTTGAGGCCTCCTTCACGGATAACCTGGCCCTTTACGGTAATGAGCAGCAACACACCGACGCGAGCAACAATGTTAAAACCGGGCTGTACACCCTTCGGGTCGCGCTGGAACAGAACGGTAGAGTAGTGGTCGCCAATGGCCGCATTGGTCGGAATGCGAACTGTCACCGGAATGGTGGCGCGTTCGCCGTGCTTCAAGTTGAGCTTGGTAATGGCTGCCTGTACCCAGGCACGAGAAGAGAAGGGGCCATCTTTACCGCCGTACATGGCGATGTCGTTGCCGGTCTCGTCGCTGGAGAAGTCTTCCACGGACAACGAGTAGGTGTGCTCTTCACCGCCGCGGCTCAAGATTTCGATTTTAATCGTTCGCTCTTCACCAGGGGCCAACTCCATGACGAACCGGGTCGGGCCGACCTGGAAGTCGTTGGCGACCGGAATGTCGCTCTGCTGCGAAATGGCGATATTCGGTGCGCTTGAAGAAGATGCGGAGCTTGCGGATTGGGCAAGCAGCGCAGGTACGGAGAACACGCCGCTCAGGACAACCGCGAGGGTTGCGGAGAGCGAACGAAGAGCCAGGCGCATCGGTGCAGACATCGGCAGTCACGGTACGCGATTTTTGTTCTGAAGTAAACGCAGATGGAATGATCTGTGTGGCCGAACATGCTACGCTGCACATTGTCGTATGAAGCCAGGTGTGTACGCCATCGGCATTGTCGTTGTGGTCTTACTGGTATGGCTGGTGCCGTCGTATTGGAATATTTCCGGTCATGCCGCAAACGTGCGAACAACGTTGGATGCGGTCCAGCAGCACTACCGAGCCATTGGCGAAGCGCATGCCGCAGCATTGGCCGATGCTACCGGTGGCTTGGAACCCGATGCCTCCACTGCGCAAAAACTGATCATCGCATTCGGTTCCGTAACTCGCGCAGTGTCTGCAGATCAAAAAATGCAAGCAATCGACGCTTTGCAAAAGCAGCTCGGTGCTTTCTTCGCATCCCAGGCGACGCATGTTCCCGGGCTTGTGACCAATGAGCATTTCGTCACGTTGAACCAGGAAATTACCGGACGCGGTGGAGCAAGCAGTCTCGTCTTCGAGTACAACAAGGCTGCGTCCGTGTTGCGCGAAGACATGAGCTCATTCCCCGGCAATGTCCTTGGGAGTCTCATTTTTGGCTCAGAGCCTCAGTTTTTGTATTTGGACGGGACACCGCGCGACATCAAAGTCATGATGTAAAAGCTGCTGGGAAATGCAGCTTGCTTCGTCGTCTGCGCGCTAACTTCGCTCAGCGTATGTTTGTATACGCTTCGCAAAATTTTGCTTGCCTCCTCGCATTCTGGGATTTCCGAGAAGCTTTTTTGACAAGGGCAGAAAAACTTCTCTTGTAGTACGAGATTTCGGCATCAAAGATTTTTGTTTTGCTCCTGTGGTGAGCCGCCGAATTTGCTAGCATGGTCGCCATGCAGATGTTGGTGTTACTCATTGTTGTCGCAGTGGTTGCGACGGCGCTCCGGCATCGCTGGATTCCGATCATTCGTCCGCTGTGGAGTCCTGTATTGCTCATCACCTATCTCGTACTCATTTTGCTGGTAATTGCCGGCGGCCTTTTTTGGTACTGGTGGACGCTTCCGAGCGATGAATTCTACGGCGTAAAATGGGAAGACATTACCGTGGAAGAAGATCTTGCCGCCGTAGAACGGCTGAATTCTTTTGGCCAAGGAACCGTCACGTCATCCGGCATGATGGGCATGGGCGGCAGCACAACAACAACATCTTCGGCCGCCTCGTCAGGTACGGCAGCTTCCAAGTCAGTTGTAGAACTACCGCCGTTGCCGACGGTGGTGGAAACGCTCACTGGTTCCGATGTGCTGCCTGCGGTTCCGTTCTGGAAGCACGTTGGCATTGCGCCGGAAGTGGTCATTCCATCGGAAACAATTCAGCAGGCAGCTGCCAACGATCGCCAGATAGAAGTGAGTATCGTTGGTGCGGATCAAACATTGGTGCTGCCATCGGATTACCTCAGCCGTACGCCGGACGGACAGTTGCTTGTGACCATGGATCCGCCGCGGAATTTTAAAGCCGGAAAGTACACGCTGCAGGTTCGTTCGGCCGCAGCGGGCGAAGCGCTCAGCAAGAGCAGATTGTTGTACGTACAGGATTTCACCTGGGGTGTGCTCGCATTCAATCCAGACAGCGATGTATACGCTCCCGGCGAAACCGCCAAACTGCAGGTGGGTGTACTGGATGACGAAGGCATCACGCTGTGCAATGCAGAAGTGACCGTTCGCGTAACGTCGCCGAGTGGAGGTGTGGATACCCTCTCCACAGCCAACGGCAAAATTCGCCGCAATCCGGATTGCCGTGACAAAGCGGTAACCGATATTCCGGATTACGCCGGCGAAACGACATTCACTGAGCGTGGAACGTACGTGTTCACCATTGCGGCAGAAACACCGAACGGTCAGCGCGTCATGACCGAGCGCATCAGCGTGGTGGGTCGCGCATTGCCGGATATTCAGCGCTTGGCCGTCACCCGTATTTATCCGCTGGCTGAGTACACCATGCGCATGAAGTTCACGCCCTCGCACACGTTCGAAGGCGACGTGGCCGAGCATGTGCCGTCGTCGTTCAAGATCCGCAATCCCATTCCAGTCGCGACAATTGCGCCGCAGGACGAAGACACAGTGGCCATTACCTGGAAGCAGCGCTGGGAGGCCGGCAAGACGTATCAATTGGAGTACACCTACGACGCGCCGGATATCAGCCCGGAATTTTATTTGCTGGGTCCGATCACTATCGACGGTGACATTGTTGAAGAATCCGTCGTACAGCCATGAAACCAAGTCCTTCCTCCGACGGCCCGGTACGCAAACTCCATCGTCTGTGGGGGAGCACAAAAGTGGGAACGCGACGGCATCGCTTGTGGCTCATGACCGCCACCATCGTTGCGCTCTGGTGCGTTTTTGCGCTGCATGTACTTGGCATCGTGACACTGAGAGCCGGATCAGGTTTTCTTCTGACGATCATTGGAGAGCAGCATCCTGTGCTGCGACCGTTTATCGGTTTCTTCGCGGGTTTTTTAGCTCTGCTGCTCGTTATTGAGTGGCGCGGCATCATGAATGCGATTACCGAACGACATGCGCCGCTGCACAAAATCGAACGCAGGCAGCTCTACATTGCTCACCGGCACCAAGCATTGACCACGGTGTTGCTGACCCTGACGTTGCTGATGTTTCTTTTGCAAATGGTTGGAGCCCAAGCCGAATCCACACCGGATGTAGCGCCTTCGTCGACGAACACGGAGTTGGCAACCACGCGCGTTCTGGCGCCGCCACGTTCGGCCGGAACAGTTCGTACCGTGCGCTTGCCGTCCACGTTGCGACGGAAAATCACCCGTTACACCTACACCGAGCACCGTCAGTGGCAGATTGCCGCCGACCCCCCGCCCGCCGGCTCGTTCAGCATCTCGGGTATCGTCTATGCCGGCGAAGGAACATCCCCGTTTGGCGCGGGCACCACCATCGCGATTTCACATAACGGCGGCACCATCGGTACGACGGTTACGGGTGCCGGCGGTCAGTTTACGTTCGCCAACATCCACATGACCGGCGGCACGATCATTTCCATTTTCATCAAAGGTGCTGTGCAGAAAGCTGCCGTGGTGACATTGGCATCCGGCGGGTCCATGACTGGCGTGAATCTGTATCAGAGCCACCTTATCGTACGGTCGGATTCCGGTTCGGTCGCGCTCAGCAATGCGAATTTGGCCATTGCCGACAACTCCGGCGACACTGACTTGACCGTGCTGTACGACATTACCGCCGGCAACAACCTTACGGTGAAGAGCGGCTATACGCTCACCGTGTGGCCCAATAGCTACTACCAGCCGTCCGCCAACGTGAATACCATCGGCGACATTAAGGTTCGCGGTACGTTTATTGGACTTTCGAATAACATCAACCTCTCCGGTTCGTGGATCAAATACGATGGCGGCACGTTCATTGCAGGAAGCTCTCTGGTGAAAATGAGCGGTACGAACCAAACGCTGTCCGGTTCCAATACTTTTTACAACTTCATGAAGTCGGCGACCGGCGCATTCACGCTCACGTTCGGCGCCGGGACCACGCAACAATTCAACGGCACCATGACGCTGAACGGTGTCTCGGGTGGGCGCTTGTCGCTGCGGTCGTCCATTGCGGGTACGCGCGCATTCGTACGGCCGGTCGGCACGCGCGTCGTCAGTTACTTGGATGTACAAGACAATCAAAACCTGGATGCAACCGCCATCGGCTGTTTCACCGGTTGTATCGACAGCGGCAACAACATCTTGTGGCTCTTCAGCGGCGGCCCCGGTGGGGCGGGGGACCAAACCGGTAACGGCGATGCGCTCTCTCCATTGCTTTCCAGTGATTACAAACTGCGGCCCGACGTCGTCGATAGCGGCGGAGCGGATTGGTCGAAATCGGGCAATTACCGCTTGAGTGACAGCATCGGCGAGGCTGTCATCGGCCACGGTGCAGCCAATGAATACAACTTGGATAGCGGTTATAGGCAGCCCTCTGCCGCAGATATCATCTCTTTGTCGTGCAGCCCGACTGCGGCGCTTGGAACCGTGGTGGCAACCGGCCAGCGTACGGCCAGCGGCACATGCATCGTGCTGACCGACGCTTTCAACGGATATCAGTTATCGTGGCGGGTCCGCAGCGGTAGCGGCGGTGCATTGACCGGTTATCTGATCAGTCAGAACGAGGACTTTATCGGCCCCTTTACTCCACCGACGCCCAACGTACCTGCAACATGGTCGGTGGCCGGCGCGGATTCCGAATGGGGTGGCCGCCTTCGTTCCAGTAGCACGGACACAGCTGCCGAATGGGGTATAGATGGCGTCAGTGATAAGTGGCTGAACGTCGGCACCGGCAGTACCCGTGTTATTGCCAGCCGCAATAGCGCTACGCCCTTGGCGGGTTCGGTGCAAATCGTGCAATTTCGCTCTGAAATCGGCGGGTCCCACTTCCAGGCCAGCGGAACGTACCAGGCGACCGTTACCTTCACCGTTGTAGGCTTGTAGCGATACAGTCTGAAACATGTGTCAAATGCTCCCTTGGCTGGGGAAGCGCTGTTGAAGACTATTAAGTTTTATAATGACACTATTTGCAATATTTGTAAAAATATTATATAATAAGGAAAATAGAACTGTCACGATACGTAGCTAAACAGAGCGATACACACTCACATCCACACCAAGATGCATCCGAATCAGCTCGATATCACTCTTCTGAAGTCCTTGCTTGAGCAGTCTCAGCAGGCTCCGGCTGAGGTTGCACAGCGCTTGCAGTGGTTCATTCATTTTGCCGAATGTGGGTCTGTTAGTGAGACATGTCGCTTGTTCGGCATCGCACGAACTACGTTTTATCGTTGGATGAAGCGCTTGGATTTGCAGGACCTTCGTTCGCTGCAGGACTCCACATGGGTTATGCCTGCGCAGAAAGTGGCCAGCACACCGACAGTGCATACGCCTGTTGCGGTATCGCCCACGTTGGCGAAAGTGTTTTGCGAGAACGCCGCTGAGCCCTGCCCCCTCTGCCGCCTGAAGTCCTTCAACTGGACCTCCTTCCGCTCAGCAGCCT
>CAYWJU010000011.1:0-17021 GCA_964458645.1 uncultured Candidatus Peribacteria bacterium
GCGCTCCAAAGATGAAAGCCCTGCCAAGTGCGTGCATTTCGGCACCTGCGGCGGGTGTGTGTGGCAGAACCTCTCCTACAACAAGCAGATTCAATACAAGGAGGACATTGTCCGCGAAACACTGGAGCACCTCACCCCGGCCGACGCAGCCGTACGCAAGCAGCTTCCCGGCCGCGTCCTTGGCATTATCCCCAGTCCGCAGGTTTTCAACTATCGCAACAAACTGGAGATGACCTTCGGTTATGCCACCATGCGCGTGGAAGAGAAGCCGCCGAAGGTTCCGGGTGGCAAGCCGCAGCGCATCCACTTCGACGAAAATCCCGGCATCGGCTTTCACATGGCCAAAGAGTGGTCGACCATTCTGCCGGTGACCGAGTGTCACTTGTACGACGAGCAACTGCCGGCGCTTCTTTCCGACGTGAATCGTTTCATGAAAGAGACGGGCTTGCCGGTCTACAATCCCAAGACGCACCGCGGCATGCTGCGTAACCTGATTCTGCGTCGCGGCGTACATACGAACGAACAAATGATCTGTTTCGTGGTTCAGGCTCGCAAGAAGGAATTGGAGCCGCTGTTCCAGAAGTTCATGCGTTTTGCCGGGCGACCCAATTTGAAGTCGCTGCTTATCGTCGAGCACTTCGGACTGAACGACAAACCCGAGATGCCGAAAATCCACACGTTGGTGGGCGAGCCGTCCATCCGCGAGCGCTTGTTCGATCTTACGTTCGACATCTCTCCGTTCTCGTTTTTCCAGACCAACACGCTGGCAACCGAGAAGTTGTACGCAGCCGTGGCCGCCGCAGCCGACTTATCCGGTCGCGACACCGTCCTGGATGCCTACTGCGGTATGGGCACCATTGGTCAGTACTTGGCTCGCTTCTGCGAGAAAGTCGTTGGAATCGAGTCCCATCCGTCGGCAATTGAAGATGCGCTCAAGAGCGCCGGTCGTAACCGTATCGGCAACATCAGCTTCTACAAAGGGCGCGTCGAGCAAGTGCTGCACAGTCAGTTGAAACCAGGCGGCAAATACAAGTTCAACGTCATCGTGGTCGACCCGCCTCGCGTCGGTCTGCATCCGCAGGCACTGGAGTCCATCATCACGCATCGTCCAGAGAAGATTGTGTATGTGTCATGCAATGCGGCCACGTTCGCTCGTGATTTAGGCGAGTTGCTGAAGAGCGGTTACGAGTTGCGCACCGTACAGCCGGTGGACATGTTCCCGCACACGGCACACATCGAGCTGGTAGCGCTGCTGCACAGAAAATAAGATTCCGAAGAATCCAAAGAAACCAAAGAGTCCAAGGAGGGCTGCATTTCCTCGGACTCGTCGGAATCCTTGGTTTCTTTGAACTCCCGCAAGAGTGATCCTTGGCTTGCGCCGACCTTCGTCGTACCCTGAGCCTCGTGCATCGCATCCATCTCGTCACCGTCGGCAAAATCAAAACGTCGTGGATTAAAGAAGGTTGCGAGCTGTATGCCGAACGTCTTTCGCATTTGTGTGATTTCCGTCCCAAGGTACTTACAGCCGGCCGGTCCGAAGAAGAGGATGAACGCATTCAGGCGGCCGTTGAAAAAGCCGAAGGCAAGGTGGTGTTGCTCGATGAACGCGGACGAGAAATGGATTCCACGCAATTCGCAGGTTGGCTTGGGCTCCACCGCGACCGTGGCCAAACAGTGACATTCGTCATTGGTGGTGCGTACGGTTTCTCCGATGCGTTGCGAGCCAAGAAGCTCGATTCCATTGCGCTGAGCAGCATGACGTTCACGCATGAACTGGCGCAATTGGTGTTCGTTGAACAGCTCTACCGCGCACACGGCATATTGGCCGGGAGCGGGTATCACCATTAAAACGCTCTGCAACATGCCGCCTGCTTCGTCAGTAGCGCCAAGCGTTTTATTCGATGTATGTCGAATACGTCTCACAAAACTTTGGCTTGCCTCCTCGCATGCGTCGATTGTGAGAGCGTTTACTGTTGTTCCGGCGCGATAGCCGGCGCAGCAGGCGCTGTCACTGCCGGGGGCACATGATGCGATTCTCGACGGCGATGATAATGCGAGACGGCGTCGGCGATGGTATCGGCAACGTCCGCAGCGTTCGGAATAAAGTTCAGCAGGATTGCCGCGCCCTCTCCTTCTTTCAGGCTGAAGCGAACGCGTCCGAACGGGAACAAGTTGAGTAACTGTGTCTCAGCTTCGACGCTGGCGAAGTTTTCCAGGTTGATCTGCTTCACGGTTTGGCGAAAGATCGTTCCTTGATCCACGATGATGACCTTGTCGGAAAGAACGTCGATGAAATCGTAGCGCCACTCAACGTAGCGTTTGAGCGCAGGCCACAGCACGAATGGAATGAAGAGCACAGCCGTAACGCCAATGTCCCATTCCAGGGTGATGGGCGTGTATTCGTATGCCAAGACCGCCAATGTGATCAATACAATGCCAATGAGCAGCTGCCATAATACCGACAGCCAGAATTTCAGCGGATGAAATTGGGTCGTGAGGATCAACTGATCTCCCGGGTCCAAGTAGCGTTTCCGGATTTTCTCGATGCTGGTTTCCAGTGCGAAGAACTGCATGGCGTCATGCTACAGCAGCCTTGTGGCCGCGTGCCAGCAGTACGGCACCTAGATGATTTGGTACACCACGATGTGCATGGGGCTGCCATGCGATTGCGCCTCTTGCTGGTTCATGTGCTCGCCGGTATTTGTTGCATGTGCGTAGATCGATGCGTTGGCGGCGATGATGACGACTGCGGAGGCGATCGTAATGCCCAGCGTACGAAGTGAGAAAGACATGGAATGCAGGGAAGAACAGCTTCATCGTATGGCGTGAAGATAAAGACCGGATTAAGAAGATTTTTGGCTTCTGCTAGCTACGAAGACAACTTTTCGTATATTGATATATTTAAAATATTGTTGTATAATATTCTTTAGTATGCAGCCGAGAAATGAGCTCAACGACAACGAGGGAGAAATTGATACCGGACCTCCGCCTCTTGCGCTGGAGGTCGGACATCACGATCTCATGGCTGCCATGGCTGAGCAGTATCGTTCCCTCCTTGGAGCTGTACCGGCGGATGTGAATACAGCACGGCAATGGCCGACTCCCACACCGGAGTCATTGCTGCCGCTGGCGCAACAGTTTGCCGAAGCTTCGGGGTGTGAGGTGGAATGCACTGGGGCGAACGAGTTGGGTTGCCAATTCACGTACGCACGCAATCGCTATGGCGATCCTCGGGATGTGCGGATACAGCAGGTGATTGCCGAATTGCGCGCTCTTGGCATCGGCTCCGTTCGTCATGTCGATTTCGCCGACAACATCGATTTCGTCATTCCGTTGGCCGACGGCCGCCAAACGCAGTGGTTTTTCCAGGGGTCGCAGCAGGCCCGTGAAGCGCGACGCTTTTTCAACGGTCCTGGACTAGAACTTTGGCAGCGCTACCACCTGCGATTTCACGAACAAATGGAAGGCGGACGCTATTGTTATTGGCAGCCCCCCGACGCCGAGCCGCTGTCGCAGGCGCTGGATGACCTGGGTGTCGCCGTGTATTACACCGAAGACGGATTCTTCGCTGAATTCGCTGGTCGTGATTACGACTTCTGGCTGATTGCCGAACACCCTGATGTCATGCGTCATCAGCGCGATGAAGGTCTGAAAGCCGGCTTACGTCGCGAGGCGCGAATCCGCGAAGCATTGCCACCCGTGCCCGCAGGACGCATTCGGATGTTTCGCGGGATCGTCGGTCCGTATGTAGAACGCGCGCCACTCACTCCTGCAGAGCAGCAGGAGTTTCAGGCATTCTTTCGTGATGACGTGCATTGGGAGTCCCTGACCGAGGACGAAATCCTTCGTTTCGGCGAACTGCGCGGGCGTGCAACCGGGCAAATGGCCACGCCGGATTTGAGCGATGTGTTGCATCAATATGCCGTGGGGCCCGATGCGAGCCTGCTATATGCCGATGTGACGCCGGAGGCGTTTGAGCAGTACCGCGACGCAAATGCGCCGTCTGCCATATTCAGCGGTTATTCGACGTTCCCACCCGGATTCATTCAGTGGAATGCTGTCCGGCTTGCCGATGTCGATATCGCCGAAAGCGACCCGGCGTAGCGTATGCAATACATCGGATGAAATTCGTGGCACAATGATGGAGTCATGGGACTGTTCTCTGCCAAACGCTCGGCACAGCCGACTTCTTCGGATGTCGATTTCGGCTATCTGCCCGCCGGAAAAATCTATGCGGATACCGCCTGTCAAACATTGCGACCGCAGTGCGTCATCGAGGCCGAGTCCGCGTACTACACGCAAAACAACGCCTGCGGCGGACGCGTGAAATACGGTTGGGGGCGCACCGTCGATGCAGAGGTTCAGGCTGCGCGTGCCGGCATTCTCGACATGCTCGGCGTGTCGTCCAAAGACTATGCGGTGGCGTTCACGCTGAACACGACGTACGGCATTAATATCGTTTTGCAGCAGTTGCCCGAGAAGCGTTTTGCACGGATCGTTACGTCGACCATCGAGCACAACTCGGTGTTCTTGCCGTCGCAAACATGGGCCAAACGTCATGCTGCCGAACGAATCGTGCTGGAACGCGCTGACGATGGATCGTTGCTGTACGAAGCCGGACAGCTGCAAGATGCGGTCGTGTTGGTGAACACGACGTCGAATATCGACGGACGCGGCTTGCCGAATGCCAAGCAGCTGGCGGCCGATGTGCATGCCGGCGGGGGAATCTTGCTTCTGGATGCGGCGCAAACATTCGCTCACGGACTGGGTTCGTTACAGGGCGTAGCATTCGATGCGTTGTTCGGATCGGGCCATAAAATGTACGGACCAAGCATCGGCTTCGTCGTGATTCGTCGTGAGTTACTGCGTTCATTGGAGTACTTCCTCGTCGGCGGAGGAACGGTATCCGATGTCGATCGCGACAGTGCCACGTCGTTGCTCGGCGATACGGAGCAAGAACATGCCGCACTTGAGCTCGGCTTACAGAACTGGGGTGGCATTGTGGGTTTGCGCAAAGCAATCGATTGGCTGAACGGCTGGAAGCGCGACGGAACAACGCGCGAGGCATATGAAACGGCATTGGCCGAGCGTCTGTTTGCAGCGCTGAAGAACATACCTAAGGCACATGTGGTGAATGCAGCCGCCAGTCCCATCGTCAGCCTATGGGCCGACGGTATCGATGCGCATCGCCTGGCGTTATTCTTGGATGAAGCCGGTGTCATGTGTCGCAGCGGACACTTCTGCTGTCATTATGAATTGGCGCATCGTCGCAAGCTCCCGCCGCTGGTGCGGCTCTCACTCGGGTTGCAGAACACGCCGGAGCAGGTCGATCGTCTGGCTGCCATTCTTTCTCGTATCCTCAGCGCGTAACCATGTTCTGCATCGCCGCCTTCATCGTCTTCGCAGTGCTTGCACTGTTCTCGGCACGCTATCGGCCGCTGGCCGGCAAAGCGTGGTATTGCGTGTGGCGGCGCGTCACCTTTCGTCCGTGCGATATTGCATTCGGCGATGAACTGAAAGCACGCATCTTGGCGAAGGTCGTCGTGCGTTGGCCCACGCTCGTGCGCCCCATCGATCGCTCGCTTGATTGGTTGGCATTTGCGTTCGTTGCACTCAGCATTTGGAGCCTTGTCGCGGTTGCCAATTCCGGTTTGAATCTGTGGGTGTACGACACCTGCGATCCCAGCAGCGCAGAATCGTGCTCACTGTCCGGCGAAGCGTGCGGCGTGCAGCAGGCGTCGTTGTCGCTTGGTGATGCCATTGCCCAGAACAAACTTGGGGAGTGGGCCTTGGCGCCGATCGCAGGATTCGCCGACACGCTCTCACGCATTCCCGACCGACTGAAGACATGGGACCCGGAGCAGTTCTTCGGACCGACCGCTACATTTGCTCGTCCACGCGATGCTGCCAAACCGTACGCGTTGGAAATTATCGATCCCAGTTGCCAATTTTGCCGGAAGGTCACGAAAAATCTCAATGTTGCCGGCGCACTGGATACGCACAACGTCAGTTACCTGCTGTACCCCATTCCGCTGCCCGAAGGCGGCACAAAGTTCCCGCATTCCATGCTCATGGCGTCGTACATAGAGGCTGCCAAACTGGTTCCGCTCAGTAACAGCGGCGGCATCGGCGGCGACTGGCGCTTGCTGGAAGCAATGTTCGCCGATGCAGCATCCGGTGCAACTGTCTCCATGCAAGAAAAATTTGTGATTGGTTTTACCGCAACGCAAGCCGAAGAACAACTGCAGATACTTGTGCGCGAGGTGGGCTACGACGAAGCCCAACTGCAGCGCATTACCACGCTTGCGGCATCTCCTGAAGTCGCCCATTCATTGGCAGAGCAGCGCATGATCGTGGAGGAGAAAGTACGCACGATCAAAATCCCCACGCTCATGATCAACGGGCGCCGTTTTGACCGGGTCGTGGATGCGAGCGCCCTGCGTTAAGTACTTGCCATAAGGCTTTTGGCCTGCTTGGATGTCCGACCCATGAACATTCCCGGTTCCCCACCACACCAGCCTGCGGTCTTGCCAGAGTTTCTGGAAGGTCCTGCTTTACCGGGATTGCTTCATATTCCGGGGTTCGTATCGCCTGCTGAACAACAGGTATTGGTCGATGCACTGCGTACACGTCGCAAGCGCCGGCTGATGAAAGAAGAACATTGCGATATTGATTTGGTGTTGCCGCATCTCTCGCCACCCGAGCTCATCGCCATGGAAGCCAGGGTGTCTGCGCTCGGCATACTCACCGGGGGGAATCGCATCACCCATGTGAAATGGTATCGATTCGGCAAAGGTATACCGGACCATGTCGATCGGGAGGAGATTGATCAGGCTGCCATTCTGACGCTCGGAGCAGGTTGCGTCGTGGAGTTCCGTCGTAGGCTGGGGGACTGCGTTGCCGCCCGATTACGGGTGCGCCCCGGCGACCTTTATGTCATGAGCGGAGAGGTGCGCGAGTACGTCCACGGTATTCAGGATGGCGCATCCGATACATTCGGCGGCGTTGTGTACCCGCGTGAAGGAGCACGTGCAGCACTCATCTTCAATACGCTGCGCAAGCAGTCCGATGCTGCGGAACATGCAACAACGTGCTAGTCTAGTTGCCCATGCAGTTCTACCCCGTCCTCACCGTTAAATCGACCGGCGAAATTCACCTGCGCAACAGGCATCACGCCATTTTTCAGTCGGCCATTACCTCGCCGCCGGCCGCCGAGGACGGCAGCATCGTGGAAGTGAAGAGCGTAAAAGGGGAGTTCCTGTGCTACGCCACCTACAACAGCGAAGCCTACATTTGCGGTCGCGCCATCGCATTCGACCGCGGCGACCCCATGGAGACCCTGCGTCGCAACATCTCGCGCGCAGTTGCCATGCGCAAGTCGCTGGCCGGTACCGAGGACACCAACTGCTGGCGGCTCATCAACGCCGAGGGCGACGGCATCCCGGGACTCATCGTGGATCAGTACGGCGACATCATCGTCATGCAGCTCACGACCATGGGCATGGACAAGCTGCGCGACTGGATCGCCGACTTGCTGTTCGGTTTGTGCAAACCCAAGGCCGTGTTCGAGAAGTCCACCGGCGGCTCGCGCAAGAAGGAAGGACTTGAGCCGAAAGAGGGCTGGGTGAAGGGCGAAGGCCCGGCGAAGTTCGAAGTGAAGGAGCGCGGACTGAAGTACGTCATCGACATCGCCGGCAGCCAGAAGACCGGCTTCTTTTTGGATCAGCGCGAGATGCGCACGCTGGTGCGCACGTACGCCAAAGGCCGCACGGTTCTCGACTGCTGCAGCTACGTCGGCGGCTTCTCGGTGAACGCACTCGCAGGTGGAGCACTCGCCGCCGATGCGGTGGACTACGACCAGGTCGCCATCGCACGTGCCAAGGAACACGTGAAGCTCAACGGCCTGAACACCGAGGCATTCGGCGCCTATCCCAACGACACCTTCGAGTTCCTGCGCAAACGCCCCATGCCGCGCAAATACGACTTCATCGTGCTCGATCCGCCGGCGTTCGCCAAGCGCAGCACCGACCTGGAACCGGCCAAGAAGGCGTACACCGACATGAACCGCATGGCATTCGACATCCTGCCCGCCAACAGCCTGCTGCTCACCTGCTCGTGTTCGTACCAAATGGATCAGCAGCTGTTTCAGACCGCGATTTTCCACGCCGCCCGCCAAGCTAAGCGCTTCGTGCGCATCATCCAGCGTCACCGCCACGCCGTGGATCACCCGATCAACCTGTACCACCCTGAGGTCGATTACTTGAAGAGCTTGTTGCTGTGGGTGGAGTAAGGCAGGTCATTTTGCATTGCACGTAGCCTCTTCGCTGTTAGGTTCTTCTTGTTCATGCAACTCCGCCTTCACGCTCTCGGCCCGTCGCAGTACATCGAGTACGCCGAGTTTGGTGACCCTCAGGGCAAACCGGCGGTGTTCTTCCATGGCTTCGTGGGGTCCATCCACCAGGCACGCGCTGCACACCAAGCGGCGGCAGAATTAGGTCTGCGCATTATCGCGCCGCATCGTCCCGGCGTCGGGCGTTCCACACCCGTGTCGGGGCGCAGCATTCATGACGCGGTGCAGCCTGCGTTCGCGCTCTTGCGTCAGCTGAACATCGATTCTTACGCCGCAATCGGTGTCTCGGGCGGTGCGCCATACGCCGTGGCGTGCGCCGTGCTGGATGCCCAGCGCGTGCGTCGCTTAGTGTTGGTCAGTCCGCTGGGTCCACTCGGCCAGCGGCATATCCGGCGTGCCATGCGGAGTCGTCTGCGCGGTTTGCTGGCGGTCGGCAGTATGGGCGGAGTCGGCCGTCGGACGATCAGCGGATTGTTTTCCATCAAACATCGTTTGTTCGCTCGAAACTTGCGGTCGGAAGTGCTGCGTTTCGTGCAGACAGTTTCGCCTGCCGACATCGGCAGATTTTCCGAGAATATCGAAGGAGCACTGGACATGTTCGTGGATGACCACGCAGTGATTCTGGCAACGCAGGATGCTCCCCGGCACCTGAGCATCGAAATCCAGCGTTACTGGAATTGGGGATTCCACGTCGGTCACTTGTCTGTTCCGTGCCGCATTTGGCATGGCGCCGATGACGTCATGGTTCCGCAGGCCTCGGCCGAATATTTCCATGCGCGCTTTCCAGAAGCTGACTATCGACTCATCCCAGGCGGACATTTTGCGTCGCTTGGATACTTGCGTGACATCGTCGCATTCGCAACGGGGCGGCGCGAAGCGGACTAGCGCACCACCAGCAGGATGTTGCGGCCTGGGAGTGTGACATATTCATCGGTTGCGCCGTCGAATGACACCGTTCCCGCCAGTTCGTAGTTTCCGCGCTGTGCATCCGCCGGGATCGGCAGTTTCACCTCGCAGACCAGCGTGCCGTCGGCGTATTTGGTGAAGTGCAGGCGCGGGTCGTTCAGTCCCAGCTTCAGTTCGGTCCAACCGTTGTTGCCGTTCACGGGCGCGTTGGTATGCACGGTCACTCCGCTCGGCACGCGCGTCAGGGCCACGCGCAGGGAGGCATGCTCACCGGGTGAGCGGTGCTGGTGTTCGCCCATCAGCGGGGTGGTAGCGATGACGGGGCCGGTCAGGATTTGGTCGGCGCGGCGATTGGTCTCCGCGATGATGCCCGCTACAGGCGCGAAATCGATGTTGTCGACGGTGTTCACGCTTAGCACAGACCAATCGTCCGGAGTGGTATCCACGCTGGTGCCGGGTGCGTTGTGGCGCCGGGTGCTCTGTTCCACGGTGCGCAGCGTGGTCGCACCGATCTGCGCTCGGCAGGCGAATACCAGCTTGATGTACGCCAGGTGGCTGTATCCGTCGCGGACGCGTTCGGCCCAGCCGTCGCCGTACATCTGGTACAGGAAGTCGGCGCGCTCTCCCTCGCGCAGGCCGTTCCACCAATCGACACTCGGTTCGGTGTCGTGGTTGTCGGTGATTGCCGTGCAGCCCACGGGGTAGTTCTTCACGTCGGCGTAGCGAGCGGTGCGGGCGTTCGCGACTTCTTTGCGATAGCCCCACATGGGAGAACGCATGCCGGAGAGTCCGTTTTCGGCCAGCGGTTGGTCCACCTCTGTTTCACTGACGTAGCCCACGTCCTCGGCAATGAAGTGTACGTCGGGCAATTCCTGCTTCAGACGCTGGAAGAGTTTGTGCTTCAGCGCGTCGATATGGTGCGACGTGTGCTGCTCGTCGGTCGCAACCACGTAGTACTTCCAGACCAGCGCCAGCACGTGGTCCAGGCGGATCACTTTGGCGACCTTGGCCATGTGGCGGACGTTCTCGACCAGGAAGTCGATGACCTTGTCCTCGACCTCGCCGCGGAAGCGGTACACCGCGTGGCCCCACGTCTGCTCGCCGTAGACGTCGCCGGGGCTCTTGCAGCCGGATTTAAAGAGCAGCGTGCCGTCGTCGTTCAAATAAAACAATTCCTGGTTGCCCCACACGTCGGCGCTGTCGTGCTGCGGGTAAATCGCCTTGTCCATCACCACGTTGGCGCCGGCATCCTCGATGCGCTCGGTGGTGTCGGCCCACTGCTTGCCCACCACCTGCTGTGTGTAGAGGACGAAGCGTACCTCGTCGGCGAACGTGGGGTCATCCACCATGGCCATGGCTTTGCGGCCGTTGATACCCTTCGCGCGGAACTCCGCCGGCCATTCGTGCCATGCCTTGCCGTCGAAGCGCTTCTTCAGCGCGTTGAATACGGCGTAGTTCAGCACGTTGTCGTCGGCGCCTTCGCAGAACTCGCGCAACTCGGCCTTCGGCGCTTCATCTTCGCTTTCGTTCAGGCGGGCGTACGCGATGCGCATCGCCTCCAGCTTGTACTCCCGCTCGAAGTTGTGGTCGAAGCGGCCGTCCTTCACGCGGTCCGCAGCACCGCCTTCGTACCAGGCCTTCAGGCGGGCGAAGTGCTCGGAATCACGCAGCTGCGTGATTCGGCCGAGCGCGGCCGTGGACGGGTCGTAGGAGAACATGCCCACCGCGCAGTACGGGCAGGGTCCGGCCAACTTGTCGTTGCCGGTATCGTTGATGGGATTCAGCTGTACGCCGGCGAATCCGGCCTCGGCGGTCTTCACGCCGAAGTCTTCCATGTCATCCAGATCTCCGGCCGAAGCGATGCGCTTGCTGCTGCGCAATGCCAATGGCGTGTGTAAATCCAGCAGCGCCACGCGGCCGTCTTGGCCGCCGAATTCGGACCGCCGTCCAAGCTTGGTCCAGAACGGAGCCGGCTCGGTGGTTTCGGAATAACGTTCGGCCGGAAGCACGGCGACATCGGGTTCGTAGCGGGGCGATTTCATGGGTTCGGAAAAAAGGAAGTCAGGAGGGGGATGGTCCCTGGCCCGGCGGCGCCTGTCAAATTTTCCCGCTTAGCGCGTCAGGATCGTCATCGGGTCGATCCACGCGTCCAGTTCTTTTTCGGTTTGCACGTAGCCGGCCAGAACCGCGGCGGTTCCTTTGTGGATGCTCAGGTGCAGATGCCTGCGCTCGCCGTCGGTCTCGTCGCTGAAGGCAGTGCCGAGCGTGGCGAAGGTCTGTCCGGCTTCCAAGTGTGTGCCGGGGATGATCTGGATGGACGAGAGCGTGAATGCGAGGTGGCCGTACAGCACAGTCACTGTTTCACTGTCGATGACGCAGGCCTGCACCATCACGCCGCCGTAACCGTCGGCCTGGCGCGCCACAACGACCGGACCGGTGCAGATCGCCTGCACGGGCATGACCGCTTCTTCCTCGCCCGGCAGCATCTCGAAGTCGGTGCCGGTGTGGTATCCGGCGAAACGCTCGGGTTGGACGGGGGAGTCGGCTTTGGTGATGTGGATGCCGAACGGTTTCTTGGTCACGCGTTTTGCGAAATCCTCCAGCGGCGCCACGATGGACGCGCTGCTCGAAGCATTGGAGCTCACGACGGATGCGCTCGCGGCGCCCATGCTGCTCGAAGACGACGAAGCCGTGGCCGGAATCTGCGGAGCGGGCGCAACGGGAGCGCATGCCGAGACGATCAAGAGTGCCGATGACAGGAGGAGTACGCGCATGTCCGCAGTCTACTCTCCTTGAATTCCCGACATGAAAGGAGTGCGTATCTGGAGCTGAAATAAGAAAGGCGGTTTGTGCTACTCTGCGCGCGTGCGCCGCCTTATCATCAACGCCGACGACTTAGGGATAACGTCTCAGCGCAGCCATGGGATTTTTACCGCGCATGAACACGGGTTCGTGACCAGCGCCTCGCTGATCCCGAACTTCAGCGAAAGCCAAAAGGCCGCTCGCCATGCTCGCGAAAAAGAATTGCCGACCGGTCTGCATATCAACCTTACCGAGGGAGACCCCATCAGCGCCGATGCGGACATTGCGTCGTTGCTCACCACCGATGGGTACTTCCTGGGACGCGAAACGCTGCACCGTATGCTGAACGAGGGAGAAATTGATAAATTTCACATCGAACGCGAGCTGCGCAGCCAGTTTGAGTGGTTCATGGAGCATTACGGCCAGCCGACCCACGTGGACGGACATCATCACATTCATGTGCACCCATTCGTTGCTCCAATCTTGGTCACGCTATTCGACCGTTATGGTATTTCGTTCGTTCGCATTCCCAGCGAGCCGGTGCCGCCGTTCGGGTTCATGATCGAAGAAGTGCAGATGAAAAAAATCGTTGCGATTAACAACCAGGCCGATGCCGCACGCACGTTGTTCGAGGCCCATGGGGTGAAAACTACGGATCATTTCCGCGGCATGGCTCTGTGCGGCAATGCCTCCAACCGCAATTTGCGCCACATCCTCAGCCGCATGCCCGAGGGCGTCACCGAACTCATGGTGCACCCGGGCAGTCAGAACCCCATCGGCGACGCGTTCGAGACCGATCCGCAGCGTGTGACCGAATTCAACATGGTCATGAACCCCGAACTTGCCACCGAATTCGCCGAACGGGAGATCACGCTGTGTTCGTACGCAGATCTGTACTAACGGCGCAAACACAGTACGGTTGCATCGTCCTTTCCGGAGGCAAACGTCCGGTATATTTCGTTCGCGAGCCCATCCGGATGTGCATGCTTGTGACTATTCCAGAAAGAGTCGGCTGTGCGGATCTCTGGGTCGATTCCGTCGGTGCACAAGACCAGCGTGTGTTCTCGTTCAAGCCGCGAAGCGGTGGGAACCACAGGTTTTTTGACGTACGGGAAGCCGATCCATGTGCCATGTGCTTCTTCGCTGCAGAGTTCTGTTACCGTTCCATTCGGACCAAGCACCAAAGCCGTCGTTCCGCCGGCCGTTGCCGCTTCGAGCATGCCGTCTTCTTGCAGACGGATGAATGCACATTCGGCATACGGAATGTGAGCTGCATCCTGGCTATCCAGTGCGTCGCGCCATGCCGAGAACGCCATGTTCGTCCGGTGCAACAGCTCACCAAGGGTCGCGCTGTCGGAGTTCGTTTTTGCAATCATGGCGAAGAGGTCGTGCAATGACGGCTGCTCTTTGGCGCCATGACCGTTAATGTCCGCAAGCACAATGGTCTTTGTCTCGCTCCTGTCGTTCATGACCAAAATGCCATCGCCGCCACAGCAATTGCGTTGGTACGGTACCGATCGCAGTCCGGCGTCTAATGGCTTCAATTGATGCAAAGTATGCTGACGCAGCATGTGCTGTAACTGATGGTTGCCAACCGTACTGCCTTCCTGCTGTTGGCCTAGCATCCTCAGTAGTGATTGTCGTATGGCACTGCAATCCTCAGTACATGTTTCTCGGCAACGCGCTGTCGCATCTGGTACGCAAAGTGGCAGGTGCATTTGTTGTTCGCCGTCGACAGATTTTCGCAAGGTCATAGAGTATTTTCCAACTAATTTTGATTTTATGCAATTTTTTTGAAGTAGCTGATCCTTTTTTGGCTAACAGAACAAAAAACTGCTTAGAACTTCGCCACAATGAACTGATCAATTGGCCGGAAGCCGAGTTTTTCGTATACCGCCAGCGCCGGCACGTTGTCGTTCTTGCAGAACAAAATCACATGCTTGTTCTTGGCGAGGTAATCCCGACTGACGGCGCTGATGACTTGCTTTGCAAAGCCGCGTTCGCGGTAGTCCGGGTGCGTGGCCACTCCGCCGATCTGCACGTATTTCTCGGACCATCCGTGCACGTTCACGCACGATACCAGTTTGCCATCCTTGTGCAGCAGGTACTCCGTCTCTGGGTAAATTTGGCTGCGTTCGCGCGGCGTGATTTCTTCGGTCAGGTCTTCGCCGTTGGCCATGCGGCGCAACGTAATGATTTCATCTACATCCTTCGGGGTTCCGCGGCGCACACCCGGCTCCGGGTGGTCGGTGAATGCTTTCTTGGTAAGCAGAAAGACCGTTTCCTCGCGCAGCTCTTTGGGCGTGTAGCCGTAGCGGCGCAGACGTGCGATAGTCGGCAGTGCGAAGCGCGCGAACATGGGAACCCATTCAATGCGGCAGCCGCGGTCGACGAACTGGTCGACCATCTCGGTGAGTGCGCGGTTATTTTCGGCGTGCAGCACCAGGCTGCCGAACTTCTTGAAGAACGCGCCTAGGCCGATCATTTGCACTTCGCGGTATGCGCCGGCGAACAGGATGTCCTCGAACGCGTCGCCTTTGCGCTGGAAGGCGCCGATGACGAACAGATTCTCCTGCTCCTTTTTTCCGGCGTAGCGCAGGATGATTGACCGGTGTTTGGGACTGAAGATACGAGCCATCGGCTGCATGGTACACGGGAACCGCCGTTGCAGTTGGGTAGTTCGCAGCGCTTTGTCTTCAAAACACTATTCGTCCTGTCCCACGCCAAGCGTAATGGTCGTGCGGTCATCCGATGCTGCGATCATTGCCGAAAACGTGCGGGTATCCTTGGTGGCAGTTATCACAGTCGATCCTGCTGCTTGTGCGTTGGCGGAAATCGTCCAACCTTGTTTTGCCAATTCCGCTGCGTAGAACTCGGAGACTTGCTGCTGCGTATCCGTGCTCATGAGTACCAATGCCTGGCCGGTTTTGCCGCCGGTCGGACTGACGGATGCCGAATACTGCACTTCCGCCTTGGGGTACACCGGTGCATCCGTAGGCCAATCTTTGGGCATGGTCTGCCCGGTCGTGAGCGTGCCTTCGTCAGTCTTGATCTTCATGTTGCCGCCTTCCACATCCACATCGGCTTTGCCGCCGGTGGCCTTCTCCATCATGTTCTCCACCATGGTCTCACCGATTTTCTTGCTGGCCATTTCCATGATGTTCTTGATTCCATACCCCACAAGCAGCAGCAGGCTGACCATGACGGCGATCAAAATCCAGGGGCGAGTCTTGGTGGGTGTGCTTGGGGGAGTCTGGTTCATGGGATGAGCATGGGGAAAGACGGGAATAGTATGTCGATTCCATGCGTGGAACGCAAAGCCGACGCACTTGCGCGCACAGCCACGCAGATACACACTGTATGCACTTTTTGACATCGCTTTCCCCGTTCTTCATGTCTAACGATCCACGCGCATACTTCCTGAAGCAGGCTGCCGCACTCGAGGCCTGGATGCTGCCGTTCTTTCAAAAGGCTCCCCATCTGCCGCAAAATGCCCGTCAAACACTGGTTGACGTCGCTCCGTGGCTAGCGCTCGCGGGAGGCATCCTGGGCTTGGTTGGTATTTTTTCCACCGGCGCATTCACGTCGCTGCTGTTCACGCTGTCGTTCTTCCGGCTCGGCATCTTCCCTTTGCTGTTCACGATCGGCTTGTTGCTCGCTCTCGTTTCCGCGGTGTTGGATCTGCTTGCCTATCAACCGCTTGTACAGCACAAGAAGGCCGGATGGAATCTGCTGTTCTACGGCATGATACTCAGCGTTGTGTCGCTTCTTCTTCATGTTATTTCCGGCTACGGAGTATTCGGACAGCTTGTCGGAGTACTCGTAGGATTCTGGCTGTTGTTCGAAGTCCGCGACGCGTACAAGGCGTAGTGGCTTCGCGTATTGTCGGCAATTTTTGAAAGAGTGGTGTGGTCTTTGCGTCATAACGTCCGGCGTCGCAGTGCGCTGCCGTTCTGTCGCACTTCTTAATCAGCCCTTAATCCGTGGTGCTTACTCTGCATTCACTCACACGTCATATGCATATTCTTCTCATCGAAGATCAGCAAAAGCTGGCCGGCAACATCAAGCAGTTCTTGGAATTGGAACAGTATTCGGTGACACTTGCCTACGACGGCAAAGAAGGATTTGAAAAGGCCATGACGCAGCCGGTCGATTTGCTGATTTTGGACATCAACCTTCCGGGTATGGACGGCTATGTGCTGTGTTCCATGCTCCGTCAGCATAAGAAGAATATGCCGATTCTCATGCTGACTGCGCGCGCCAAGCAGCAAGAGGTAGTCCATGGCCTGAATATCGGTGCCGACGATTACCTTACGAAGCCGTTCGATTTGGACATTCTGCTCGCACGCGTTCGGGCGTTGCTGCGGCGCAACGGCGGAGAAAAGAATCCCCAATTGGCGACGGGCGCCATCACGCTGGATACGAATACGCAGGAAGTCCGCAAAAGCGACCGCAAGGTAGACCTGTCGCCCAAGGAATACGCACTGTTCGAATTCCTCCTGCGTAACAAAGGAGTCGTGCAGGAGCGTACGCGCATCATCGATCACGTTTGGGGCGGACGCGATGAGCTTATGTTCTCGCAGACGGTGGACGTGCATGTGGCCTACTTGCGCCGTAAACTTGGCAAGAGCGTCATTCACACCGTGCCCGGCAAGGGCTACATGGTTCCCGCCGAGTAGGCCTCCCGCTGCACTCTATGTTTCGCCGCATCAGCCACACGATCGCACTCCAATTCACGGCTTTCGTGTTCCTGTTGCTGCTGGCGAACGGCATATTGTTTTTGGCGGCCGACGTGGGCAATTCTCAGCGCGAAATGAACGGACGACTGTTTCGTACTGCACATGCCATCTTGGAATCCGCGCAGTTCGGCAGCCTAGATTTTCCGCACTTTCTTCCGCCGCCACTGCGTGAGCGAGTGCGTATTGCCGACGTCAACGGAGAAATTTTGTATGGAGGAGGCTTA
>CAYWJU010000011.1:17031-57064 GCA_964458645.1 uncultured Candidatus Peribacteria bacterium
TTATTCGAGAACGTGCCTTTCAATCGCGATGCGGGCGTTGCTGCTGCCGTTGTTCAGAATGAGCGCTATGCGGTTCTTACCGTACCGATTGAACAGGGTGACGATGTCACCGGTTATCTGCAGGTGGCTGAATTGGAGCGATTGCCGGTCGGCGGCTTGCCAGTGCGCGCGTTGATCTACCTGCTGGTCAGCATCGGCATTTCGGCGCTGACGTTCGTGGTCGGGCAATTTTTCGCTCGCAAGAGTCTGGTGCCTGCCGAACGTGCCATGCAACGCCTGGAGCAATTCACCCAAGATGCCAGTCATGAATTGCGTACGCCGCTGGCAACACTCAGTTCGTCGCTGGATCTTGCGCTGAAAACCAAGCAGTATCGCGAGGGGATTGAGTCGGCCAAGAACGACCTGAAAGAAGTCTCGGTGTTGGTCGAGCGTCTTTTAGAACTGGCGCGCCTTGATCAATTGGTGCTGGCACTCGAGCCAACCGATCTGACGGATTTGGTCACGACAACCGTTGATCGTCATGCGGCGGCTGCCTTGGAAAAGCGCGTGACCCTAACAAAGGATCTGACCCCCGACGTCATGTTGCATGCGGATGCCGCTCTGTTACGACAACTGCTGTCGAATCTCCTCGCGAATGCCATTAAATTCAGTAAGTCCGATGGTGGGACAGTTACCGTTCGACTCACGAATGAGTGCTTGTCCGTGACCGATACGGGCATCGGTATTCCTGATGCAGAACTGAAGCGTATTTTCGATCGGTTCTATCAA
The DNA here is from genome assembly GCA_964458645.1 of uncultured Candidatus Peribacteria bacterium. GTDB lineage: Bacteria > Patescibacteriota > Gracilibacteria > Peribacterales > Peribacteraceae > DAORHV01. The sequence continues at coordinate 17,800 of CAYWJU010000011.1, forward strand.
ATCGAGACATCACGCAGCAACGATGGTTTTGGGCTTGGATTAGCGTTGGTGAAGCGCATTGCCGATCTGCACAAATGGTCCGTAGGTGTACAGAGCACCGAAGGCTCGGGCACCACATTTACGGTATATTTTTCCTCGAAGGCTACGGCAAAGCATCGGCCTTAATCTTGTCTTAAACCGCTCTGCGTAGAGTGAGCACTGTTCACTGGTTTGAGTAGTTTCACTGCATGTCGGCGCAGTTCTGCGACAATCCCGTGTTCTCAACAAGCACTCAACAGTAGCGAACAGGGAAGGAAAAGGGCAAAAGAGGCCGCGCAGAGCAGCGCGGCTTCTTTGTTTTTTGTGCGGAAAGCAGCTTGGAAACAGAAAGTCTTTGCGTCATTCTTGTCCTGTGCAGCGAATGCCTCTCTCCATTGCCGCTCTGTCCACACTCATTGCGTGCCTTATGGTCTTGTCGATGCCATGTAAAGCCTTCGCGCATGAGTTGCTGCCGATCGAGCTGGTCGACTATTTGCAGGAGCACCCGAACATGACCCAGGCCGAGCTGGACGCGTATTTGAGCACCCAGCCGAACATGACCAACGGAGATGCCGCGTACAAGCAGCGACTGGTGGACACTGTTTTTTCGGGTAAGGTGGGTTTTTGGGAAAATGCGGCAACATTCATCGTTCTTGGCCTACGACACATTCTCGAAGGCGCAGATCATATTCTTTTCGTGCTCTCGTTACTGCTGACGTTCGTCACGTTGCGCCAGATGATGAAATCCATCACGGCGTTCACAATCGCGCACAGCATTACGCTTCTGTTGGCCGGAGCGAATTTGTTCACGCTGGATTCACGAGTCGTCGAGCCAGTGATCGCTTTATCAATTGTTATTATGGCGATCGGCACGGTGTTTTTCCGACGCTACACATTCTTTGCATCACTCGAATCCAAGATTTCACTGATTTTTCTGTTCGGCCTTTTCCACGGTCTCGGCTTTGCCGGACTCTTGCAGGATTTTTCCATTCCAGAAGGCCAATTCATTCCGTCATTATTGTTCTTCAACGTGGGTATTGAAATAGGCCAACTGTGCATCATCGCCGCAGCCCTTCCGTTCATTCTCGTGTTCCGTGGAAAGGCATGGTACCCGCGCTTCATTCAATGCTTTGCCGGAACCATAGCCGCAGTCGCGTTGTACTGGTTTGCACAGCGGGCATTGGGATTGTAGACGGTCGACATTGGCTTACATTTTCGCCACATACTCCGCCAGGCGTCCCAGCGTTTGCTTACCGCCCTCAATGGCGCCGTGTTCTTTCACAACGTAGTCGCGCTCTTCGGCCGTCGCGAACGTAGAACGCATGGTGATGAGCGTTTTGTCGTCCTGCGCTTCGAACGTGATCACGGCTTTGAAGTGTATTTTGCCCGTGCCGTCGCCGTGATCGTGGGTCATCAGCTCGGGTTCGGTGATTTTGGTGAAAATGATGCGGTTCTCGTAATCGCGACCGTCGGGGCCGTGCATTACGAAGTCCCACAATCCGCCTTCGCGCACCTGGATGGAGCGAGTGGTGACGGAGAAGCCGTTTGGTCCCCACCACTTTTCCAGATGTTCGGGCTGCGTCCATGCCTTCCACACCAGCGCGCGCGGTGCGTTGACGGTGCGCGTGATGATGATTTCGCGGTCGCTGGTGTCGGAGGCGGGCATGGAGATAGGGGAAATTACTTGGCTTCGGCAATGCGCCTGATGTCGGCCAGGCCTTTTTCGAACTGGCCGCCGATCATCTTGTCCATGTTCATCACCAAGCTGAACGCCTTGCCCATGAAACTGTTGCAGCCGTACATGCTCTGCGTGACGACGACGTTGGCGCCATCCTGTTTGAAAGTGAAGTCGGTGGTGTTTACTGCTGCCATCGGCTTGATGAATTCCAAACGGATGCGGATGAGTTCATTCGGTTTCACTTCGGTGATTTCCATGCGACCTTCGCCGACGTTCTTGTTGCCGAGCCAGTGGTACTTGGCGCCGACGCCGGCTGGCGAACCTTCGTACGTTTTCTTGGTGTTCACATCCAGCTTCTCCCACGGCGACCAGGCTGCCCATTTGTGGAAATCGATCACCTGCGCGAATGCTTTGTCGACTGGAGCGGTAATGGTTACGGAGCGCTCGTAGCGGAAGTCGTTCGGGCGGCTGACAATGACGGCGAGCAGGGCGACGATGAGAACGCCGACGATAATGAGAGCGGTGGTCATGGGGAGAGGGGAAGGGGTTTGTGGACAGGGTATCAGGCCGAGAGCAGCAGTGCGTCCAGACGCTCCAGGCTTTCGATCCAGCCTTGCTTCTGTCCCTGCAGCATCTTCAGGCCCGTGGCGTTGGCGCTTACGACCTCGGCGCGGAGCGTCATTTTGGTTGTGCCGCCCATGTCTTCGAACATCACGGTGTCCAGGACTTCCGCAACCGGCCGTCCTGCTTCCATGGCGGGAATTGCGCTGAATACCAGGAGTTCCGGTTCGATGACTTCTCGAAACATGCCACTCATGGGATACGACGTTCCGTCGGGCCCCTTCATGTCGATGAAGATCGCTCCACCTGCCTTTGGGTCCAGCTCGCAGGTCGGATTCGTGAATCCGTTCGGCCCCCACCACTTGGCCATTTGCACGGGGTTGATCCAGGCATTGAACACGCGGTCGCGCGGAGCCGCAAACTCGTGCGTGATCACGAGGTTGAATTGCTGCAGCGGGTTGCGCGGAGCGGCGGGCTTTGGTGGCTTGTAGGCCATGAGGTTCTAGGGAGAAGAGAAGCTGATACTAGCGCAAAACAGCTTCGAACTTGTCGAGCGACTGGTTCCAGCCCGCAGTGGCGTCTTTCGCCATCTCCTGCGGATGACCTTCGTGCTTCAGCGTGAGCTTGGTTTTGCCGGGGCCGACTTCCTCGAACGTCACCGTCACGCGCATGGTCTCCGGCCATTCACCGGGCATGCCGAAATCCTTTGGCGAAACATAGTTGCCGTCTTTATCGGCGAAGTGGTCGGTAGCGACGATCTTCTTCATGGGAATGACTTCCTCGAACGTGCCGCCGCTCCACATGTCCATATCGAATGGGCTGCCGGCCGGACCACGCATGCAATACAAGTACTTGCCGCCTTTGCGAAGGTCATAGTTGCCGACTTTTCCGGTAAAGTCTTTGGGGCCCCACCATTTACTGATTTGATCGGGCTGAGTCCAAGCGGCCCATACTTTTTCGATCGGCGCGCTGATGACACGAGTGATGTTGATGTCGACGGTCTTCATACTAGTAGGGGGGAGAAGATGAAGGTGGAATCAAAGGGTCCGGAGATGATGTTCGAGCTTATCGAAGTTCTGCTCGTTGGCGGGCACGACGAACGGCTTCACCCGGTCGAATTCTTCCTGGTGCGCGAAGGTCATGCGCCAGGCAAGAAGCGTATTCGCACCCTGCTCCTCCAACGTGATTTCCATCCGAAATTCATGCACCGGATCCACATACGTGTATACGATGCGTCTCGGTGCTTCCACCTCATCGAATCTCATCGCGTTCCCATAGGCGGTACCGTCGGGGCCCGTCATGGTCAGGCTCCAGGATCCGCCGGGACGGAAGTCGAATGTCTTAATGACACTCGTGAAGCCGGTTGGCCCCCACCAGCTCGCCAGGTGCTTTGCATTCGCAAATGCATTCCACACCGCTTCACGCGGATGTTTGATCACGCGGGTGGTGACGATGGTGCGGTCAGAATGCTGAGATACCATGTCATTTCGGTAGGGTGGCTAAATAGGTTTCGAGAGAATCCAGCCTGTTGTTCCACATCTCCTCATAATGTTTCAGGTAGCCATTGGCTTCTTTGAATGCCTTGGGTGACAGCTGCACCATTTGCTGCTTGCCGTAGCGGCGCTTGATGATCAGTTCCGCTTTCTCCAGGATTTTCAGATGCTTGGAGACGGCGGCGAAGGTGAGGTCGTATGGCTTGGCGATCTCGCCGATCGACATTTCCTTCACCGACACTTGTTTCAGTATTGCGCGGCGAGTCGGGTCGGCCAGTGAACCGAAGATGATATCCAGCTTTAACGATGATTCAACCATTTGGTTGAATGATAATACGCACGCAATCCGCAGTCAAGAGTCTTGGCAATCCGGGTGTAGAATCGTGCCACATCCGAGGTATTTCCCCACTATTCATGCCGTCTCCCGCCGATGCCCAACTGGGTGCACTGTTTGTCTCGAAGTCCGTTGCAACGCGGCAGGTGATGGGGGAGAACTCCGCGTTTACCCAAACCATCGTCCTAAAGAATCTGTGTCCCGACGCATGGACCGGTTGCACGCTGGTGCGCCTGCCGACGTATGGTTTGGCCAGCAAGACCACCGATGCACTGGGTGCGCCTGCAAGCGCCGTTGTTCCTGTTACCGCTGCCGGTGCGGCTGCAACCATTTCCATCTCCATGAAGGCCGTGAAGAGTAATCCCAAGTCCGGTGCAGCTCAGGCCGCGCCATGGGAGTTGCGGCGTCCCGATGGAAGGAAGATCACGGTGTTCACCGCGCCCGGCAGTCCGGCCAAGGGCGGTAACGTCTGGACGGTTATCAGCATCAATCCGGTGGCCGGCAACAACATTCCGGATCTACGCAATGCCGCGTACACCGACAAGAATGTCAACATGTACGTGAATATCGGGAATGGCGGACAGTGCACGGCGTTCGTCTACGCGCGCATCAAGGAAAAATTGAACATCGATCTCAAATCCGTCCCCACGTTCGGTTCCAACGCGGCGGGACAGAAGTGGATCGACCAGCTCACCGGTCCCGGCAAGCCGTACCAGTTCGGCGCCGTGCCTCGCGCCAATGCAGTGGCGGTCTGGACGCTGAACGGCGACCCCAACAACGGCCACGTCGCGTTCGTGGAAGCTGTCGATGCGGCCGGCAACATTGTCCTGAACGAAGCCAACGGCAGTTCGTACGCCAGCTTTGCCGCCGACAACGGCCCAGACTCAGATACCTGGGGCGGCGGCTACGATGGCAGACTGAAATCCGTTCCTCCGGCGCAGATGAACGGACACCTGGGTCCGCAGCAGTCACTGAAAGGCTATATCTACCTGGTATAGATCAGGCGTTTTCGAGCAATTCCTTCACCGCATCCAACGCTGCTTCCCAGCCTCCGAGCGAGTCTTCGTACTCGTCGTCGGTAATCGGATCGGCGAATTGCTCCACGATCTTCACGGTCGTTTTGCCATTCAATTCGGTAAGTTCATAGGTGATGGTCGCCATGAGCTCCTCGTTGCTGTCGGGGTGAAAGAGCGTGTGCTGCAGCAACTTGCCCGGCACGATCTTCAGGATGCGACCGTCGGTGAACATCACTCCTTCGGGGCCCATCCAGCACAAGTGCGAACCGACCTTCCAATCCGAGACGTATTCGCCGCCCATCTCGCGGGTGAATGCAGGGTCGTTGAACATGCGCCATACCTGCAACGCGGGAGCGGGAATGACGACCGACAGATTGATTGCCGTTTTCGACATGTGGCGATGGTAACACGCTCAGTCTTTTTGCGAGGGCAGAACAGCCTATTTTCGACTTCATTGTTCAAATTCTTGCTCTTTCTTCTCGGTGCCTTAGTCTGCAGCCATGTTCTCCAAACGTGTTCCCGCAACCCCTAAGAAGACAGTCTACGACACAATGTCGGATGCGGAGTTTGTGCAATTCCTAGAGCGAGGAGAGAGAATCCCTGGCGAAGCTGCGGCTGCCATAGAACGACGCGTTGCCGTTGTGAAAGGGGCGCTGTACGACGAAGCTAGTCGGCTCTTTTTGCGAAATAGCTCCTCAAAAGATTAAGAACCCAAAGGGTTCGCTTTCGCGAGTTGCTGGCAGACCGGCGTTGTCGAATGGCGAACTCGGTCGCCACTCTCGTCGAGTGGTACAAGTGCATTATTGCTCTAGCCCAAGAGCAAAAGTCAGCCTTTGCATTTCTGAAATTGGCGAAGCGTATTCCTTGTTCTTGCTAGAAGAAAACAGATGATCGTCATCATCGTCATTCGCGCAGTTCTTGGCCAAAGAAAGAGGCAAGTGCCATGACGGTGAGATCGTCACTGAGCGTCAGTATTGAGATGCGATGTACGCAGCCCATCGTTTCATCGGCGTTCCCAGAAGTCGTGTCTGGTGACAGATGATTGCGTAGCCTAAAGGAGCATACCGTCCGGATACAGGTAGGGCGTCTCGGGTTGCGGCACCACCTCAATTCTGTCTGCTGCAATAGTCAGCAAGGGTGCGCCAGAATCGTCTGGAACAAAACGAAGCGTTCCACGCACACGGACCCACGTATCTTCGGCAAGCTCAGCCCCTTCTTGTCCTCTGGTTGGTATGCCAATGGGAATGGTGTCGAAGATGCAGTGGTACATGAAGTACCGGGCGAGGATGAATTCCTTCTCCGTACCGTGCTCGCCGCGGTAGACGAAGCCCACCAGATCCACACGTTGGCCATCCAGGGTTTGTCGTTCTTCGCCTGCGTCCATGTATTTCCAAAACCAATCCAAGAGCGTGTAGTCCGTCGTGGTGCGCAAGCGTGCGGGGTCCGGCGTAGTGGTGTCGTAAATATTGCCAAGCAGATCCGGATCGGATTCGGGAGTGAGCAGCATACTCATGCCGACTTCGTCTTTCAGAATTGCTTGTACGTCTGGTGGAGGTCGCCTCGGACCCGGAGTGCTTGTGGATTGTGGAGCCTGGCGGCTAATACTGGATGCATTCAGTGGAGCAGATGGGAGAAGAAATCCCATCATCAGCGGTATTGCCAGCAACCAGAGTTTCCACTCGGCATGACTGCCACAGCACTGCGATTTTCCAGAGGAGGATGTCGTCATTTTTACGTATGCCAGCACAAAGAACGCAGCTGCGCCGATCCAGGCAATCCATGTGAACCTGCTGTGAACGTAATTCGACAGATTTCCTGAGCTGATCAGCATGAGGAAATACATTCCTCCGCCGTAGAGTAGCGCGGTTCCAGCCCAGTCGCCGACAGCGGCGGATGCATGTTCACAACCGCAGTGCGTATGTGGATCAGGCCGCTTCAGATCAAAAGAGGTAGACATGGTTTCAGCGCAGGAGATGAAGCGTATTCAGCAGAATGCCGAGCACTGTCGTCAGCAGTAGCGGGAACAGCACGAGGCTGAGCACCGTCTTACGCGGGAAGATATTCAAGAACATGAGCGTGCTCTTGATATCGACCATTGGTCCGTACACCAAGAACGCAACGATGGCTCCTCCGCTGAATGTGCCGGTGAATCCAACGGCGATAAAGGCATCGATTGTCGAGCAGATGCTGAGTACGAATGCCAGGACTTCCATTGCGGGCACCGACAACACCGGGTGCATGCCGATGGATGCAATCATGGATTGAGTTACGAATGCCTGCGTGCATGTTGCCAAGATGGCGCCCAGGACGAGGTATCCGCCGATGCCCAAAAAATCATCTGCGGCATGCGCGAGCGCATCGCGGATACTTCGAGCAGGCACTTGATGCACGTGGCCGTTTACACGTGGAACGGGCAATACTTTTCCGCTTACCAATATTCCTACCAGCGATGCAACGACAACCGTTCCGGCCATTCGCCAGAAGAGGATTGACCCAATGCCGAACGCCTTTATGGTGCTCAGGAGGACAATCGGGTTCAGTGTCGGGGCACCTAACAAGAATGCAATTGCCATTCCTGAAGGCATGCCTTTCCGCAGCAGTCTTCGTACGACAGGCACTACTCCGCATTCGCAGACTGGGAATACCATTCCCAGACATGACCCCACCAGCACGCGCGCCAAGCTGTTTTTTGGTACAAAGCGCATGAGCGCCTCCGGACTGACATACGTTTCGATAATGCCTGAAACAATGCTGCCGATCAGCAAGAACGGAGTTGCTTCGATGAAGAGGCTTAAGAATTTTAGAGAAAGCACGTGCAACGTCCCCGGGGAGAGCCAATTATTCAATTGATGCACGCAGTACACCACAAGCACCGGGGCGGCCAGATACAGGCAAGTTCGCAGCGAGGTGCCAGAGAAAGGAAGCAGGCGAATTCGCATCGAATCAGTATACCACAACTCGCGTGGCTTGAGGATGCCTATGACGACGTGAGTTGCGTGTTCTTCAGCGTGAAAAGCGTCGTTCTGCCGAGCATGCTCATCAAGAATATGCAGATTGCAATCAACACAATTGTCCCGCCGCTTGCCCAGCCGAGGTGGTACGAAGCAATGAGTCCAGCGACTACCGAGAACAACGAGTTGGCAACCGACAACAAGAGGGTTTGCAGAAAGCTTCGTCGCCATTGCATGGCTGCAATCACCGGAATCACCATGAGTGCGCCTACAAGCAGCACGCCGACGATTCGCATGGACAGAGAAACGATCACCGCCGCGAGCACTACCAGGACCTGATTCAGTTGCTCAACCGGTAGGCCGCTGGTGATGGCCAATTCTTCATCCAACGAAATGCAGAACAATTGTCGGTACAGCAGCGCAACGATTGTCAGTACTCCCAAGCCCAGAACGAGGATCAATTGTACGTCGGTCGTTGTTACGGTGGCGATGCTGCCGAAGAGTACGCTGCCGAGGTTCAAATTTATTCCTCTCGACATACTCAGGAGGACAGCGGCAAGAGCCATTCCACCTGAAAGGAAGAGCGCAAGGCCCGATTCACCCAGTACGCGACCGGAATGACGCAGTTTCTCCACAGTCAATGCAGTACAGATCGATGCGGCCAATGCCGTCACAATGGGCTGCATGCCGAGGAGAAAAGCAGCTGCGACGCCAGCCAACGAAACGTGCGATAATGTATCTGCCATGAACGAGTAGCGACGAGTGACCAAGAAAATGCCGACTGTCGGTGCGACGACTGCCACCGCAAGTCCCGCGATCATCGCACGGACCATAAAGGCGTATTGGAACATTTCAAGCATGGTTGTGGTGGTGATGCATCGGTAGGCGGCGTTGGCCGTAGAGTGAGCGCATGTTCGGTTCACTGAGAGCGTCTTGCGGCCCGCAATGTGCGATGAGACGGCGATTCACGCACAGTACGGACTGGACGTCTTTTGCAACCGCCTCCACATCGTGGGACACGATGATGATGGTCATATCGTGGGCCTTATTCAGGTGCTGGAGTAAGTCGTAGAACCCTTCGGTCGCCTGGGAATCAACGCCGGTGGTCGGCTCATCCAGCAACAGAAGGCGTGGCTGTGCCGCCAGTGCTCGGGAGATAAATACTCGCTGGCGCTCACCACCCGAGAGTTCGGCAATCGACCTGTGTCGCAACGATTCTACGCCGGTGTCTCGCAGCGCTTCTTCGACCGCACAGGTGTCGCAAGTTTTGTACCGCGATGTAAAACCGATGCACGGCGTCCGTCCGCTGCGGACGACTTCCTCTACTGTCGCCGGACAGGACGCATCTGATTGAATGACCCGCTGGGGAACGTAGCCGATGCGTCCGCGGGAACGTGCCAGTTGTGGCGGCAGTCCGAAGACATTTACCGTTCCCTCTTGTGGCTTTAGGAGTCCAAGCAAGAGCTTGAGCAACGTTGTTTTCCCCCCACCATTCGGCCCGATGATGCCGACGTAACTGCCTGGTGTTACGACGAAGCTGACGTTCTCGAGAATTGTGTGTCCGCCAAAACGGAACGAAAGGTTCTGCACTTCAATGATAGCGGGGGCTACTGGCATTGCATGGCGGTACGGAGGTTTGCCAGGTTCTGCCGCATGATCGAGAGATAGTTGTCGTTGCGCGCCGCATCGTCGTCGGTCAGTCCTTCGATCGGATTGAGTACGAGCGACTGCGCCCCAATTTCGTCGGCCACTGTCTGCGCCAGCTTGGGGCTGACCAGTGACTCGAAGAAGATATACTTGATTCCGATTTGCTTGGCGAGAGTTGCCACTTCAGCAATGCGCTTGGGAGAAGGTTCTTGGTCAGGCGACAGGCCGGCAATGGCCAGCGTCTCGAAGCCGTATTCTTTCGCCATGTATCTGAATGCATTATGCGATACCACGACCTGTTTCATTGAACAATCACTCAGCCCCGCGCGGAATTCTTCATCCAGTTTGGTAAGAGCCTGAAGTAACACAGTTGCATTCATCGTGTACGTTTCGGCATGCCCGGGATCTGCGACGAGAAGCGCGTCACGAATGAGTTCGGCTTGCGCGCGTGCGTTGACTGGGTTGAGCCACAGATGGGGGTCCTGCTCATGTGCATGTGAATGGTCAGCGTCGGCCTCATCCTCATCTTCTTCCTCGACTCCGGCCAGTAGTGGAATTTTCTCCGTCATCTTTACTGTAATGACGCCCTTTTGCTCCAATTCGTCGCGTACTTTGTCTGCCCATGGATCCACGCCTTCGCCATTCATCAAGAAGATTTTGGCATTGTTCATGGCGACTATTTGTTCTGGCGTCGGCTCGAAATCATGCGGCTCGACGCCGCCAGGTGTTACCTGTTGTACCTCCACAAGGTCTCCGCCGATCTCGCGCGCCAAAAACGCGAGTGGGTAAAAACTGGCTGTCAGCTGCAGCTTTTGCACTGCTACCGTCTTCGTGGTGCTGGGTGCGCAGGCAGCAAAGAGTACGGTGCTCACTACCAGGGCCAAGCATAAGGTCATGCGTTTCATGATCTGGAAGGGAAAGAAAAAAAACTGACGGCAGAGAGTGTGTTGCAAACGCCCTATGTGTTCTGCCGTCTTACGGCACCCTATCGCTGCTTCATTTGAAATGCAAAATTTTTGCATCTGCAAAAAACGCACAGAAATCCGGCATCATCCCGCCTCTTTCGACAGCGCACAACTCTATCTGTTCCGCACTCAAGCAAGCAGTTATCGTTGTTCGCGCACGTCCGGCGCGTTAGGGTCTACCACCTCACCGCCTTGGATGCATGGAGCATGAGTATTACGCCGCAGACGGATCTTCCCAGGCGTAGATGCACTTCTCCAAACCACCACCTTTTATCGTCCCCGTTTGACAATGCAGCTCACCTGCGTTGCTTCTGGATATCAATTTTCTGCCATGCGGGCAGCACACCCTCCGGATGCCATTGGCGAACGTGTTGATTTGCGCGACGACAGGAAGTTCGAGTTTCTTGATGTTCGCTCCGCAGCATTCCACTGACTGTACAAGGCCGGTTCCGGGTGGGATGACGTCGGACGACAGTGGAACTCCGCGAGGCATATTCATGCGCTGATTGTTCCATCAATTTGACTCGCGTCAACTTTCCGGCCGTTACCTGCGGTGTCGTCGAACCCCGAAAATGGCTTAAAGAAGCCATTAAGTAGGATTTTTTGAATGTGGCAGCCCCACGGGGAATCGAACCCCGATTTCCTGGATGAGAACCAAGTGTCCTAGCCGTTAGACGATGAGGCCGCAGATGACGAAAGAGCGTCGGTAGCCACGGCAGTATAAGCGAACGCAGGCCTTGCGCAAGCCGTCGGCGTCTTTGCCATAGCACCGTGCCCCAAGCCTTGGTACACTCTGCCACCGTATGCCCACCAACAAACCCCAGCGTCTTCCCGACGCCATGCCAGATGTAGACAAGCCGACTCTTCTTGTCGTGTGTGACAACCACCACTGCAAATTCATCGACGTAGGGAATCACACCCTGCTCGTCGCCGAGACCATCGATTCCCGCGAACCGAACTTCACCGACAAGGCCGGACGCTACCAGAGCCCCGCAGCCGGCGGCCGCGGCGGTATGACCGGAGGCGTCGAAGATCCGAACCAACGCGAGACGCACCGTCTGCGCGAATTCGCCAACGTGGTGTGCGGCCATCTGGCCCATGTCATTCAGGAGCAGGGGATCCAAGAGATCTATATTTCCGCTCCAGGCAAGTTCCTGTCCGTGCTGAAGGATCACTTCAACCCGGCAATCAAGAAGGCCGTGCACGAGACGATGGATGGCAACTACGCCAAGGAATCTCCGCGCGACGTGTTGCTTCGCTTCCGCCCTGACTTGAAGGAGGCATTGGAAAACCTTCGTAGCCAGGAGAATTACAGTCCCAAGAATCAGCCGCCCAAGAAGAGCAAGTAATCTCTATTCCGATTCTGAAAACCGCCCTCGGGCGGTTTTTTTGTGCAGTTGCTTAAAAACATCAATAGTTGGAGAATAAGGGCATGAATCCAGAAGAACTCAAAAAAGCATTGGCCGATCACAAAAAGTCCGAGCCGCACGGCAGCAAGCTTGGCGAATTCATTCACGACATCGTGTACGGTGCCAACGATGGTATTGTTACCACATTTGCCGTGGTGTCCGGCGTTGCCGGTGCCCATTTGTCGCCCACGATCGTCATTATTCTTGGGTATGCCAACGTGCTTGCCGACGGCTTGTCCATGGGACTGGGGAATTACCTTTCGATTAAATCGAAAGAGGATAACTACAACCGGTTGCTGAAGGAGGAGCTGAAGGAGATCGATGACATCCCGCACATTGAGCGCGAGGAAATTCGCGAGATCTACGAAAGCAAGGGGTTTGCGGGTCCGGAGTTGGATTTGGTGGTGGAGCGCATCACCAGCAACCGGAAGGTTTGGGCCGATACAATGATGCGCGAGGAGCATGGCCTGAGCCCCGAAGATGTGGAGTTGCCTGCCTTGCATGGTTTCATGACCTTCGCGGCGTTTCTGCTCTTCGGCAGCATTCCCATTTTTCCCTACGTCTTGCCTATCGCAGATGATCAGCGCTTTCCATCTGCTATCGCGGCAACTGGTGTGGCATTGCTTATCGTGGGGCTCTTGCGCAGTTGGGTAACGCGCGAACGCATCTACAAAGGCCCATTGGAAATCCTGTTGGTCGGCTCGCTGTGCGCCGCTTCTGCGTACGCTGTTGGAGTCTTATTGAGGAATATGGGGGTTTCGGGATGAGTGTGTTTTCCCAAGAGGAGCGGGTTGCTACCCGCGAGATGGTCCGAAGTATGAGCGGCAAACGCGCGAAGCATCGCGCTTCCGTTGAGTGACCACATTCATTTCGACTGTATTGTATTGCTTGCGTAACAGCGAGTGTTACAGCCCCTTCGCCGGACAAATCTCGCGGAATGGGCAATGGCGGCATTTCTCGACCGATGGTGAGGGTTTGTAGTTCTTGCTCTCCATGTCGTCGGCCAGCATGCGGATGATTTTCATCGCATCGTTAATTTGTGATGCGTTGCGCGTGGTCACGCGTTCTATGAGCTCCTCTTCGCCCAGGAACAGAAGTTTCAGCTCCACGGCCGGTTCGTTCCACAGTTGCTGTACGGCCGCAGCGTAAATGGACAGCTGCAGGTCGACGTCCACGTATTGCTGGTCGCGCGGCTGCCCAGACTTGAAGTCGATGACAACGAGACCCTTGTCCGTTCGTTCAACGCGATCGAAGCGTCCGGCAATGCTTGCCGCCGGCTTTTCACCTGCAGCAGGCAGCTGCACGCTGAAGCTTTTCTCACATGCCGCCACTTCGCGCTTTTCGGTCTGCCACCAACTGAAAAAATGTTCGAGTGCGTGCTCGCCCTGCAGCAATGCCGAGTCTTGTGCGGCGCGCGACTCGTAGCCCTGCGAAACAAAGCTGTGGCGCCACAGCGTCTTCAGCGTGTGCAAATCCAGTTTCTGCTCAGGTCCGTGCGACTCTTCGGTGAAGAGTGCAATCTGTCCGGCTGCGGCTTTGGGCGCCAAACTTGCTTCCAGCTCACCCCACTTCTTCAGCGCCAAATGAATGCTGCTGCCGAAAGATTCACCCATGGAGATCCCGCGCGGGACTTTCTTCACAAAGGCGAATTCATACTGCTTGGGACAGCGCTGGTAGCACTGGAGCTGCGAGTACGAGAGAGGCACTGCGATAGTCTAGCGTTTTTCGATCGTGATCGGCCGGGTAGGACGCATGTTCGTTTCGCCTGTCAAACGGAATTGGATTTCCACTTTATCGACGTTGGCAGGCACTGTGAATGTATGATCGGCAGACCTGGAAATGCGGAAGTTTGGATCGGTATTTGACTCAGTAAGATCGTTGGTTCCTTGAGATGCAGTGCCTGCGTACGACACGATGCGAACAAGGTCCACCGGAAGATCGGTAAGATTGAGAGATGGCACGATTAACCTGTTGTTTGTAAGAGGCTTTTGCCATTCAGTTCTACTGAGGATGTCTACGACGCGTTTTTCACGGGCATTCAAGTCAATGCTGGCATTCTCGAAATTGGTGAACACCGGGGCGCCGGGAATCTGACGAACGATTGAATCCATAGTCGATGTTCGGCTGGTGACAACATCGGTTGTGCCCTTGGCTAAGGCGCCAACCGTTCCAACTGCCAATGCAGCGCGGTTACCCCATTTTGCTACTGATGCAGCTGCTTCTTTACCACCTAAAAGGCGAACTGGAATCCATGCAATTCTTGATGCCAGCCATGTTGCGCCTGCGGAGACAGCGCCGAATTTCAGCCAGTTCGGTAAGAAATTCTGACCGACGTATCTTGCTGTTTGCTCGCCGTAGACGATCGCCTGGTCCATGGCTCCGGTGACGGATCCGCTCGAGACGTTGACGCGCGCTTCTTCGATTCGTTTGCGCAAATGACCGAATTCCGTGCGAATTTGTAGCTGCTGTAGTGCGCGGACGACTTCTGCGCGGCTTCCGCTCGTGATGGCTGCATCAAGTTGAGTGGGGGTTCCGCCGATTCTATTCACATCATTGCGCAGAGCGATGAGTTCATCGCGCGCAGCCTGAGGAGCGTCTTTCAGGTCTCCTTCGCGGGGGATGGCAGGGGCGGCCGTTGAAACTTCGATAGTCTGCATAAAAAATTTGGGTAGAGAGCGCTAAATGGGAAGGGGAGGAGTGCGTGTCGTCGGGTTGGCGTCGGTCCAAGTTCTGGTGTCGCGGTTGTACTGGAGAATCACACCCACTTCTTTGTCATCCAGCAACGAACCCCATGTTCTTCCGCGCAGCATGGCGATGGTTTGCGGGTGCGAGCCCAAGTGGATAAGACTGCTGTTGCGCCATTCCACCAGCGGAACGTTTCTGCGCATGCTGCCGTCGATGACGATGCGTTGTGCACGGCTGTCGCGGGGCATTCCGACAAGGATTTGCAGATTCGCGATGTCGGTATCCGAACCGACCGGAATGGAGAACTCAGTCTGGTTGCGGATCTCCAGCGGCGCTCCAGATGCAACGATCGAAATCTTCGTCGCGGCGCCCAGTCCTTCGATTGCGCTCAGCAACAACGTTCCTTCAGGGGAAGCGCCGTTGCCTGTCTCGTCCAAACTGCCGGCGACGAGCGTGTATTTTTTATTCGTACCCGTGCCGCTGTACTCCATGGTGCCACTTGCCGGGATTTTCACTTCTTTGGCTGCCGGGAACTTCGTGCAGGCGCCGACAAGGGTCTTGGCGGCATCGTTCTGTGCACTGCCGGTTTCGTCGAAGCTGCCGACGGGAATCGTCAATTCGTTCGTATTGGTCATTTCGGCGTTTCCGCTCGCTACGATGCGGATCTTGGTAGCGCGTGGGAATTTTTGCATTGCGCCAGCAAGCGTCTTGGCTTCGGGGCTGACTGGTGCGCCGGTGTCATCGAAGTCACGAGCGCCCGTAGGAATTGCCGTCGGAGTGCCCACGGGTGTTCCCAGAGGAGGAATTGCTCCAGGCGTGCTCACATCGCCGATACGAGCGGTGAGGGCAATGCCGGCGCCCGTCGCTTGCATCTGCACGTCTGTGCCGTTGGTGAGCGTGGCGACCGGGCGGCGCAGACGCCTGCCGATAGAATCGACGAGAGCCGTGCGTCCATCGATCGCGCGCTTGGCTTGAATCTGCTTGTTCAGCACATCCACGTTGGTCGGAGCGAGTTCTGCGACGGAGTTCAGCGCCAATTGTTGCGTGACGGGAGTGCCATTGGCCCGCTGTGCTGCAATCCAGTTGTCCAGGAGTTGCACAATATTCACCGGCGTGGAAACCGGAGCGGGAGTCGGGTTTGCGGGAGTCGGTACTTGGCCCTTCAGTGTCGACAAGGTAATGCTGTCGATGGTCGGGTTGGGGCAGACCACATTGCGAAGAGCGAGCGCCGAGCGCAGTTGGCGCTCAGCCTGACGGCGCTCCAGACGTTCGGCGCGCGTAGCAGGATTGATCCCCATGAGTCCGCCGATGATGTTGATAGGCGCAGCAAGTGCCGAGCCGATCACCGGGATCCTGCTGAGTGTTTCCGGCGAGGCAATCACGCTGTCGACAAGGCGTTCGCCTGCTTCGGCGAGATTGCGCGTAATACCCGATGTCTGCGTTTGCACGGCAGCGACCTGCTGCACAGTTGGAGGTCGCCCATTGAACATGGTCATCATGCGCGTGGTCAGTCCGCCGAAGAAATCGGTAAGGAACGACGGCGCAGGAGCGGGTTGCACAGGAGTAATGGGTGCAGCCTGTGACGGGCGTGTAAGCAGTCTTCGTACCCATTCCAGGCGATTTTCCGTGCGCTTCAGCTCTGCCTCAATTTTTGCAGTCTCACTCAGTCCTTCGGGCAAGTTGACACTTCCCTGCGCAACTTCTTGACGCAATGCGACCAAGCGTTCGGCCACTCCTTTTTTCACCTGATCAGTAATGCGGTTGGGGTATTCCTCGTGCAGCACGAAGGCAAGTGCCTCCAACTGGGTATGTGTTTGGGTGCGGACGCCGGTGAAGAATTCCTCCATTGTAGCCGGAGCAATGCGTGCAGCGAGTGCGCGTGCTTCTTTTACATCCGCTTCAGGCGGACGCGGAGCGATCGACGTGGAGGTCGGCAGCAAGCCGTCGAGGTGGGAGCCGGTACCGAGAATAGGCGGCATCATGTGTGGTTAGACGCGTATGAATTCAAGCGTGACGTTGTCCACAATCACACGCTTGTTACCGTTGGGTTCGAGCGCGGTCTTGATGTCATTGGCGCGCACCGTCTTCGTCAGGTCTTCAGTTCCTTTTCGAGTTTTGACTGTCAGGGTTTCCACTGCGGCGGTGCCTTGGCGGACCGGCGTGACTTCCGTCACGGTGGCTGTGTCGTTACCGTGTTTGGCCGTCGCCTTGAAGGTATCGGAGCCTTTCTGGACGCGGAATTCGTTGTTCAAAAAGCTCATCTGCATGTCCTGTATCGTCTCGGCGGCGCCGAGTGGACGATTGACGGCGGCAGCTTCTTTCTTCGCACCTTGCTCAGTTGTCGATGGGGCTGGAGCAGATGAACCGGTAGGAGCGGTGAGGCCGAGTACTGATTCCAGGGTGACTTCGCCTGTCGGCATCGGCTGGCCTGCCTGCTGTGCAAGCTGGCGGTTGGCGGCTTGGCCGACCATGGCGTTGACGTACAGCTCTTTTACGACGTTCTCGCCACGAGCACGGATGCGCTTGGCAATGTTCTCGTCCTGCATCTTCAACTTCAGGAGCGCAGGCCACGTGCCTTCGACGCGGGTGCGAATGGCAAATTCCTGGGCGCCCGGAATCATTTTGAAGTTCTCGGCGATGTTGGCGAACATGCCGCGAATGGCGTTCATCAGGAACGGGCGTACCTGCTGGAATTGTTTGGCCAGTACCTGTTCGGACATGCCGGTGCGCTCGCTGATCATCGAGAAAATACCGCGATCTTGAATGAAGCCATCAATCATGTCGCTCAGACGGCCTTCTATGCGGCCGGCAAAGTTTGCAGCGCGCGAGATTGGCGGCTGTCCGTCGATGCTGCGGCCAAGGTTGGCGGCATCGGTGCTCAGGCGGTTGGCGTCGCCGTTGATGAGGTTATTGATGAATTCAGCCGACTGTTTGTCGCTGAACTCGGCGGCGAACTCCTTCTGCAGATCCTCGGGCAGCGAGCCGTCCGGATTCAGAAGCAGGGCAAACGTGGCGAGCACCTCACGCTGTTGGCGGTCGATTTGTTCAGTCAGTTCTTTCAGGCGCTTCTCGTTGCGATCGGGCCCTGTGCGGCGCTCTTCGTCGCCACGGGTCCGCACGTCAGCCATAAGCTTGCGAAGCTGCTGCTTCACTTCCTTTTTGGCTTTTTCGCGTTGCTCGTTGTTGCGCGGTGTTTCGCCGCTACCGCCTGTGAAACTGTCTGGAGTGCGCGGAGGCATGGTCGGGAAGGGGGAGTGAGTGTTTGTACGGGTTAGGCTGCGACGAGTTTCTGTTGGCAGAGATTTGCGGCGCGATCGATCATTTTCAGATAGCCGTCCATCTGTTCGCTCCACACGATTCCAAGCGCCTCAGTGAGGATGCGATCCAACTTCATCAGCTGCTCCTGGTTCATGCTTGGCAGCTTCTGAAGCCAATAATCGCGCTCCCGCTCCGTGAGCAGTCGGCTTTCGGCCACCTTCCGGCGAAGAGAATCGACGTCCATTGGGTAGAGGGTTGGGTTTTGGGTATTTCTCCTTAGTATACCCGAAAAGCCGTTTTTGCGGAAGAGGGCGTCTCGGCCGTGTTTCAGTGACAATGCTCCTCTTGATTTTTTCTGAAGCTGCGCTGGAAACTTTTTTGGCATCTGCTATGCTTTTTGTACTTCGTTTCCCGCTTTTCCTCATGCATGTTGAACACTTCGAAAAAGGTGTCCGTTACGACGACAAAGATCTTCTTCTGCTAGCCAAAAAGATCGGCAAGCTTGCCACGTACTGCAAGCGCCTGAAGGACGAGGGTTCTTCCATTCGTGTCGAAGCCGAAGGCCGCGATACGAAAAAGAGCCGTGATCAAGTGAAGGTGATGATCACCGTCCATCTGCCGGGCACCGTTCTGCGCGCCGAGTCTCGCAAGATCGAGCCGTTACTTGCAGTCGACAGTTGCATCGAAAAACTCGAGTCGCAGATCAAGCGCTACAAGGAAAAGCACACCGGACGCGAGCGTGCACACAAAATGAAGCGCAAAGGAGGGAAAATGAGCCAGATGTAAGCCATAATACGACTCTTTGAAAAGCCGCCCTCAGGGGCGGTTTTTTGTTGCCGTTCCGAGCATTCTTCTTTTCCACTTTTCGCTTAGTCCATTGTTGATGCTGCGCTTGATTCCTCCTCGGAGGACCAGGGAACCTAGCACGGTTCCCTTGGCCCTCCGAACCTCCCTTACCCTCCCATCTGTACCGAATGGACGTTGTCGTCTGGCTGCTTCTTTGCGTTAGGAATCAGCTTTTTGAAACGGCCGGGCCTCCTGCCGTACTACGGGCCCTGAGAAGACGCGAGCGGGTAACTTCGCTGAGCTCGCTTGCGGGCGGGAAGCCGCCTTGAAACAGTTCGAGTGCGGTTCTTCGCGAAGAGGGGCGCAAGCAAACGTGCCTGTTTGAGCCCGCGAGTGGGGACGAGCGGGCGAGTCCACGTTTGCAGTCCCCGATGAGCGAAGCAGAACCGCCGAACTGTTTCACCAGCGGCATGTTTTTACTCCACTTTTTGCGCCAAAAAGTGGAAAAGAAGAAGCTTTGGTTTCTTGGATATTCGAGAGCATAAAAAAACGGCCTTTCGGCCGTTTTCAGAATCAGTGTGAGTGGGACTATTTCTTGTCCTTGCCGCCGGCTGCCGGCTTGGCATCCTTCTTGTCGCCACCTGCTGCGGCTGGAGCGGCTGCTGCACCTGCTGCTGCGGGGGCTGCTGCACCGTCGGCACCAACTGCACCTTCGGCGGCAGCGGTAACAACAGGCTCAATGACTTCTTCTTTGCGGGGCTCTTGCACGGTCACAACCACAGTTTCGGCGTTGTCTTGGGCAACGACGCCCTTCGGCATCGTGATCTTGCCGACCGTGATGGAATCGCGGAACTGGGCCAAGCCACTGAGATCGACAACGAACTTCTCTGGAATATCGGCGGGCAGACACTGGACCGTGATTTCTCCGTGAACGGTGACGAGGATTCCACCAAGCTCCTTGACTGCCGGAGCAACGCCTTCGAACGAGACCGGAACGCGAGTCGTGACCTTCTTGGTCATGTCCACGGCGTACAGGTCCACGTGTTCGTAGGCACCGGAAACAGGCTCGTATGCGAGCGAGTGAATCAGTGTGGGGATCTTCTTGCCGTCCATCTCTACTTCCACGAGGGTGTTCTCACCGGCTTTCATGTACACGTTGTGCAGATCCTTGATCTTGCACTTAATGCTCGTGCTCTTCATTTTGCTGCCGTAAATCACGCCTGGAACATCGCCACCGCGGCGCAGGGTTTTGACGTTTTCATCGGCCGGCCGCATGTTCACGGCAAGAGTGAGCGTTTGCTTCATAGCTGGCACAGGGTAGGGATTCTACGAACGGAGGTCAATGCGATTTGGCGTGCCTCTTTATGCGGCCTTCGGCGTTGCGGCGCCTTTCCACTTCCAAAAGTACTGTAGCGCGCTGAAAGCATGAATACGGGTCGTCTTGCGCGTTAGGAGGGAAAGCATGTTGCTGCCACTCAGTCGCTGGCGTCGATCTAGCACGTGAATGTTCGGCGCATACAGCACGCGCTTGCCTGCATTCCAGCAACGGCGGCACAAATCGATGTCTTCGAAGAAGAGGAAATAGCGATCATCGAAACCTTGTAACTGGGTGTAGAAGTCGCTTTTAAGGAGTAGGCATGCTCCCACCAGCCAGTCCACCGGCTGTACGTCGTGACGCTTTGTAGCCATGGAAGCATCGTATGCGGCTTGCCACTTCTGCCCGAACAGTCGTTTACGGAAGAGGTCGGCGATACTGGGAAACGGTCTGGCAGAAGGTCGGAATGATCCATTCGAGTAGACCAGTCCAGGTCCCACGATTCCGGCGTTTTTCTCGGTGCGCAGCACGTCCAGCATCTTCTGCAGCGCATCTGGCGGTAGCGTGTTGTCGGGGTTCACGATAAGGACGTACTCACCTTCGACATGCCGGAATGCGGCGTTGTTCCCTCTTCCGTAGCCGATATTCCGGTTGGTTTCGACAATCTTCACTCCCGGTTTGCCGTTCCATCGGGCGCGCAGCCAGCCGATGGATTCGTCATCGGAGTGGTTGTCCACAATCAGGACTTCTAGCTTGTCGGCCATGCTCTGGGCCAACAAAGCCGTCACGCATTGGTGCGTGTCACGCGGAGAGCGGTAATTCAGCACGATTGCGGAAACCAACGGACGTGACATGTGCTCACTGTAGCAAGCACGGTAGAATGCGGCCATGGCGGAGTCCGATAATCCCATGGCCAGACTGCGCCGACGCATCGGTGCTGCCTCTACCGAGCCCGGCGTGTACCGCTGGCTCGATAAAGAAGGCAACGTAATGTACGTCGGCAAAGCCAAGAACATCCGCAACCGTCTACGGAGCTACGTGGCGCCCGGCGCCAAGCTGGATCCATGGAAAGCCATTATGGTGAAGCAGATCGCCGACGTGGACGTCACCATCGTGCGCAGCGAATTAGAGGCGTTCATGTTGGAGTCTAACCTTATTAAGAAGCTGAAGCCGAAGTACAACATCATGCTGAAGGACGACAAAGGATATGTGTACGTGCGCCTTTCGATGCAGGATTCCTATCCGAGTGTCGAGGTCGTGCGGCGCCTGGAAGAAGACGGTGCAAAGTATTTCGGGCCGTTCTTGGGTGCGTCTTCCACCAACGCCACGTTGGATATGCTCGATGGCATTTTGAAATTCCGTGCGTGTCGCAAGTCACTCGATGCACTGAATCACAGTACGCAGGCTGCTGCCAAAACGCTCGATACTCCTTGTTTGGAGTTCCAGATCGGCAAGTGCTGCGGCCTGTGCATCGGCGCGCTGTCGCAAGCAGAGTACGCAGAGCGCATCGGTGAAGTTGAGCGGTTCTTTCGCGGTAATTTGCAATCGGTGAAAAAGAAAGCGGAAGAAAAAATGTTCGCTGCGGCAAAGGACAGGAAGTTCGAGGTCGCCGCTCGACTGCGCGATGTACTCAAATTCATTGCGGATTTGGAGAGCAGGCAGATCGTGTCGGATACATCGGGAGAAAACGCAGACGTCTTTGGCATAGCGTTCCGTCAGGGCAAGATTCAGGTTGTGCTTCTGCGCGAACGCGACGGAAAAGTCATTGAGCAGGTGGGCTTCGCCTTGAAAGGAGAGGCGGAGAATGCAGCCGAAGCCATGGCGCAATTCCTGCCGCAGTACTACGCCGACACGCAGGATATTCCGGATACGGTCATTGTTCGTGATCTAATCCCCGAAGCGCAGTTGCTGGAGACGTGGTTGCGCGAACGTCGTGGCAAGGCGGTAAAGCTGTGGATTCCCGAGCGCGGCAAGAAATCCAAATTGTTGGAAATGGCCGAGAAGAACGCCGATGAAAAAGTGCGTCAGCAGTTCGCGGCGTGGGAGGCCGAATTACGCAAATCCGAAGAAGCGGTCGAATCATTGCAGAAGTTACTCGGCTTACCGGAAGCGCCGAAGCGCATTGAAGGGTACGATATTTCACACATGGGCGGCGCCGACACGGTGGGTAGCATGGTGGTGTTTGAACATGGCAAACCCAAGCGGCAGCATTACCGCTCGTTTACGATTAAGAGTTTAAAAAAGGGCGATATCGACGATTATCAATCGTTGGCCGAAGTCCTGCGTCGTCGCCTGAAGTACCTTGCCTACGACCTGAAGTCCGATCGCGCACGTCTTTCCAAGCAGGGGATCGAGATCGGCAAAGCTCGCAAGGCTGAGCAAAAAAAACTTGAAGAAGTGGCAGTCGTTCACGCCGATCATCTGGAAGGCTGCACCATCCATTACAAAAATTTTGCGGTCGCCCGACAAGGCGAGGACGTCGTTGGTACCGCACAATTGTTCGAATGCACGCCGACGGTGCGTGTGCTGCGTACGGTGTGGACGGCGAACGAAAGCGCACGCCTGGTTGCCACGGTGCTCATCCGCACGTTGCTGGCGACCCAAGACAAAGGAAAGGTGTACGCCGTTGTCGATCCAGCGCTGGAGGAATCCTACGCACAACTCGGCTTTCGCTATGTCATCGAAGGGCATGAAGCACTCAAAGAATACGTCGACGGCTTGGCCGAGAAGCACGCCGGCCAGGAGCGCCGCATTATCCTTTCCTACGACGTGAAGAAGGAAAAGCCCGACGATTCATTCACGTCGGTGCCCAATCTTCTCCTTATTGACGGCGGCAAAGGGCAGCTTGGCGCAGTCTACGATGTACTGCGCGAACTGGAGCTTTCGCATGTTCCGTTGGCGTCCATCGCCAAGCGCGAAGAAGAGATTTTCGTGCCCGGTGATTCGATGCCGATTCCCATTCCCAAACAGGACCCGGCCCAATTCCTATTGCAGCGCATTCGCGATGAATCCCACCGCTTCGCCAACGAGAAGCGTAAAACTCGCATGACGAAGGCCACGTTTGCGTCGGCATTGGACGAGATTCCCGGAGTCGGCCCATTGCTGAAAGCCGCGCTGCTCAAGCGCTTTGGTTCTGTCGATGGCGTGCGCGCGGCGACCGACGTGGAGCTGCGTACGATCCTGAATGAAAAACAGCTTGAAGCGCTTCGCAAGCATTTCTCGGTGTAAGAATCTGTTTCTCGTTCGTCATCAATGCTAGACTCTCTTCTAGTTTCTCCCCCACACCCCTTATGAAGAAATTAAGCTTGCTCCTCGGATCTCTTGGCGGAGTCATGGCAGGTTACGTGTTCTCTAACAAGAAGCTTCGCAACGAACTCATGGATGCCAAGGACGCCAGTTCGGCAGCCAAAATCCTCGGCAAGCACCTCTCGTCCGACGGCGGACAGGTCGCTAAGGAAGTAAAGACCTTCGTCGACAGCCAAGACTGGGAAAAGACGCTTGCCCAGGGCAAGAAGTACGCCGCCAAGTACTACAAGACTTCCAAGAAAGAAGTCGAAAAAATGGTGAAGCTCGGCTCGAAGGAGGCCAAGCGTCTTCTGAGTGAACAGAAGGCGAAGAAGGCCGCAAAAGGCAAATAATTGACCTGAAAAAACAGCGGGCCGTTGCACTTCCCTGAAAAAACATTTGTGCGGCGGCCCGTTTTGCGTAGAATACACGGCGGGCTCGTGAAATAGACATGAGCCGAAGGGTTCCCCCGAAAGGATTGCCCTCTTTCCGCTGTATCTCTCCCATGAAAAAAGCATCCACATCACCGAAGTCACGCGCCAAATTCATTATTGTCACCGGTGGTGTCTGCAGTTCTCTCGGCAAAGGCATTGCCGCCGCGAGCATCGGCGCCATCATGAAAGCGTGCGGCTACAAAGTGTTCGTGCAAAAGCTGGATCCGTACCTGAACGTGGATCCGGGAACCATGAGTCCGTTTCAGCACGGAGAGGTATTCGTTACCGATGACGGGGCAGAAACCGATTTGGATTTGGGCCACTACGAACGCTTCATCGACGAGCCGATGAGCAAGCTGTCCACGGTCACGACCGGCAAAATTTATACGGATGTCCTGCGCCGCGAACGCAAAGGCGACTTTCTTGGTGGCACCATCCAGGTCGTTCCGCATATCACCAACGCCATCAAGGATTCCATTATCGGAGCCGCGCGCGACAGTAAGACCGACATCATGATGGTCGAAGTCGGCGGCACGGTGGGGGACATTGAAGGAGAGCCGTTCTTGGAGGCCATTCGCCAAATGAAGTCCGAAATGGGCCCCGATCAAATTTTCCATGTGCATCTGACGTTGTTGCCGTACCTGAAGGGTTCTAAGGAGCTGAAGACCAAGCCCACGCAGCTTTCGGTACGAGAATTGCGTCGTATCGGCTTACAGCCGGATGTCATCCTGGCGCGCGCCGATTACAAAATCCCGACGGAGCTTTTGGACAAGATCAGCCGCTTCTGCGACGTGCGTCGCGAGGCCGTCATTCCGGCACTCACCGTGAGTTCCATCTACGATGTGCCGCTCAACTTCCAGCAATACGCCATTGCGCAGATCATCGGCGACAAACTCAAACTCGGCCGTCTGCGTCCGGACATGACCGAGTGGGAAGAAGGCCGCAAGCGCCACGAGGCTTCGGTGAAGCCCATCCACATCGCACTGGTCGGAAAGTACACGCACTTGGACGACGCGTATCTGAGCGTGATTGAATCGGTGAAATCGGCGGCGGTGTTCCACAAGCGCAAGGCCGAGATCTGCTGGATCGACAGCGAGAAGCTGGAGAAAAAAGACACCGACACTTGGGATCGACTGAAGGCCTGTGCTGGCATCATCGTGCCGGGCGGATTCGGCAAGCGCGGCATCGAGGGCAAAATCCTGGCTGCCAACTACGCCCGCACAAAGAAGGTGCCGTACCTGGGGCTGTGTCTCGGCGCGCAGTTGCTCGCCATCGAATTCGCCCGCAATGCACTGGGCGACCCCAAACTCACCAGCGAAGAGTTCGACGAAGAAGGGAAGCTCGGCCGCGACAAATACGTGGTGCACTTCCTGCCGAACCAGCACAAAGACAGCGAGAAGGGGGGCACGCTGCGACTGGGCGAATACCGCTGCAAACTGAAGCCGGGCACCAAGGCTGCCAAGGCCTACGGCACGCCGGAGATCGTGGAGCGCCACCGTCACCGCTACGAATTCAACAACGCGTTCCGCAAGCAGTTGGAAGACAAGGGGCTCATTTTCTCCGGCGAGTGGCCGAAAACCGGTCTCATGGAAATCGTGGAAGTGAAGGATCATCCGTTCATGGTCGGCAGCCAGTTCCATCCGGAATTCAAGAGCCGCCCGCACCGCCCACATCCGCTATTCGCCGCCATGATGAAAGAGGCGGTAAAGCGTGCCTAATGGCCTATGCCGAAGGCGACAGCTTCATGAACCGCTTCTGGAACCACAGGTACGCGCCGAATGTGGTGAACCACGGTATTTCTGCGAGGATCATCGCGAAGGCTACGTCTTTGCTGAAGAACTTCGTTGCCAGCACGATTGCTAGCGCGTTGTTCATGTAGATGCGGCTGACGATGATTGCCGCACGCTCTTCCGGCATACGGCCCACGGTGCAGGCGAACGCGGCCAGACACAAGGCGGCGTAGAACACGTACAAGCCGGCCAGCAGGGGAATGACAGACAGGACATCGCTGCGGATGGTTCCGGCGTGCGGTGTGATAGCGATGTACGCGACGGCAGCCAGCGCCAAGATGGAAGCGGGTTTACGCAATGACCGGGTACGCTCGACCGCTCCGGCGGCGTACGTCCGCACTACGGCGGCGAGCACCATCGGTATGCCCACCAAAAGCGCCAACTGCTTGGCGATGGCGATACTGTCGACCTGCACTGCCACGTTGGTTGCGATCCAGAACAAGAGCGGCACCGTGACCGGCACGAGGACATGCGTGATGACCGAATACACCACGCTGGTCTCCATGCGGCCCCGCGCGATAGCTGTGAATACGGGGCTGCCCAATCCCGCCGGCATGGCCGCGAGTAGCATGGCAGCGGTGGCATACGTCGGCAGTCCGGCCAAGCGCAGCACGGCGAACAGTGCGAGTGGCAGCAGGATGAATTGCAGCAGGATCTGCACGGCCAACCGAACAGACTGCTTCAGTTCGGAGCGCACGTGGACCAGATTCACTCCCAAGAACGACAAGAACAGTAGGAAGCCCATCAGCCATTGCAGCGACGATCCGATGTCCCACGGCAACGGGGTCACGATGCCCAGCACGAGAGCGAGACAGAAGATCAGCCCCGGACGTCGCTCGATCATGCGCAAGAGGTGCATATGGCCTACAAGGTTACTGGCGCACACAATCGTTGTCTATTTTTGTTGTCGCCTGTCCACGGAGTGTTACACTTGCCCCATATGGCCACCCTCAACACGACCATCGGAGGAGTTTCGCTCCCCGGTTACGTTTTCAATGCGTCCGGACCCAAGGACGTTACGTGGGACGAACTGAAGACCATTGCCGACTCTGGTTCAGCAGCGGTGCTCATGAAGTCGTGCACATTACTGCCGCGTGATGGTAACGAGGAGCCGCGCTACGCATTCGTGAAGAAGCCGTACGGGTCCATTAACAGCATGGGTCTGCCGAATCTGGGATACCTGGAATACGTGAAGTTCGCCGCCGGCCTGAAGAAAGAAACGAAGAAGCCGATTGTCGCCAGCGTGGCCGGCTTGTCGCCGGATGATTACCCGACGCTGGTGAAGGCATTCCAAGAGAGCGAGGTGGATATCATCGAAGTGAACCTGTCGTGTCCCAATGTGAAGGGTAAGCCGCAGATCGCCTACGATTTCCAGAAGACCGACGAGATTCTGGGAAGCATTATGAAGATCGGCAAGAAGCCGATGGGCGTAAAGCTGCCGCCGTACTTCGATCCTATCCATACCGAGCACATCGGCGCGATTCTGAAGAAATACCCGCTCGCGTTCGTGTGTTGCATCAACTCGGTCGGCAATACGCTCATCATCGATCCGGAAACCGAACAGCCGCTTATCAAACCCAAGGGCGGTTTCGGCGGACTAGGAGGCGACTTCATCAAGCCGATCGCGTTGGCCAATGTGCGTGCGTTCTCGCAAATGCTCGGCGACAAAATGGCCGTCATTGGCGTAGGCGGCATTCGTACGGGCACTGACGCATTCGAATACCTACTGTGCGGTGCCGATGCGGTGCAGATCGGTACGGCGTTCTACGAGGAAGGCGAAGCCTGCTTTGCACGCATTGAATCCGAACTGAAGGCCGTTTTGCAGAAGAAGGGCTACAAGTCGGTTGCGGATGCAAAGGGCAAGCTGAAGATTTTATAGGATTCCGACGATAGGCTTTCTTCGGAGTCCTCGGTTTCATCGGTTGCTTCGGCTTCTTTAAAAATGCTCTATACGGCTTTTGGCTCAATTTCTTCAGTATCGTGTGATTTACTCTTGACGAATGCTTAAGGTCTAAAGTATATTGTCGTTGTTACTATTTCTTTCCCACACCCCATTATGGTTGGACCAGGTTGTGGCTGCGGTCAGTAATTTGACCCCCAGCTAAAAAGGAAGAGAGGGCCTTCGGGCCCTTTTTTCGTGTACGGGGTTTTTTGCGATACGGATTTCCATGAGTTGCAGTGCTTGTGCTGGTCGATGGCTACGAAAGGCGTATATACTCGGAGGTAACGCCCTTCCGTGCATTCCATTCACGATTTCTCTCGGCTGGAGAGCATTCTCGGATACTTGTCTGAGAATCACCTCCATGATGTGCGCGACGCGTACAAGCTGGCTTGCGAAGCGCATGCCGGACAAACGCGTCACGACGGTTCGCCGTACGTGAACCATGTCATCGAAGTGGCCGAGATGATCGGCCAATGGCACGGCGACCGCGATACGGTCATTGCAGCCTTGCTGCACGACGTTTTGGAAGATGCGCCGGTACAGAAAGATGAAATCGCCGGTCGTTTCGGCAGGCACGTTGCGCTCCTTGTGGACGGGGTCACCAAATTCACGAATGCCGATTTGGATCACGATCTGCCGCTGGATCGTAAAACGGAAACGCTGCGGAAGCTGTTCGATGTCATGCGGCGCGACATCCGGGTGGCAATCATTAAGCTGGCCGATCGTCTGCACAACATTTACACCATCGATTTGTTGCCCAGTCCGGAGCGCCGCAAGCGTTTCGCGCTGGAAACGCTGAACGTGTACCACAAATTGGCATTGCACTTGGGCATGCGCGATGTACGCCAGACTTTTGCCGACTTCTGCGTACCATATGCGTTCGACGGCGACGGTGAACGTGCGAAAAAATTGCGCGATGCGGAGTGCGCCCAAGGCGAACTGCTGTTTCCCTCCATTGAGCGTCAACTGCGTGCCGAAGATGAACACAACGCATTGGAAATGCTGGAAATGCAGCCGCGCGACCTGTTGAAATTTTTGCAGCGCATGCGCGAGCGCATGTGGCAACCGGCTGCCAGCGATGCGTTCTCGGTGGTCGTGATCGTAAAAAGTGAAGAGGCGTGCTACCAGCTTCTGAAACACATCCATACGTTGTATCGCCCGGTCAGTGGCAAGTTCCGTGACTACATCGCGGTGCCGGCGGAGTCTGGTTACCGCAGCTTGCACACGCACGTCACCCTGCCCGATGGCGTGGTGATCGACATTCGTTTGCGTACTGCAGAAATGCACGAGCAAGCCCAGTTCGGTGTGACGACGTTCTTGTTTCGCGGCGCGGGTGTCGGTCCGAAATTCTCCTGGTTGCAGCGTTCGGCGGAAATCGATTTGCAGACGCGTGAAAATAGCGGCGAGTTCTGGGATGCGCTGGAATCCGACATTCTGCGGGAAACGATGTCCGTCTGCGTGGATCGCCAGCGCATTGCCATCCCGAAGGATTCCACCGCACTGGATGCCGTTTATGCGTTGTATCGCGAACGAGCTGGCAATGCAGAGCACATCAGCATCGACGGCCAACCTGCGGCGTTATCGCACATCCTGAAGTCCGATGATGACGTGTACGTGACCATGGCTGATCATGAAGTGATTACGTTCGATTGGCTCAAATATGTAAAAACACGATTGGCACGCTCCATGATCGTCGACGTGCTGAAGCAGCGTGACCGTTCCGAGAAGATCATGCTTGGTATGGATTTGCTGCAGCGCGAACTCGACTTCTACAAAAAGGGTCTTGTGCGCGATTTGCCAAAAGCCAAGCAACAGCATGTTGCAGATCACTTCCGTCGTCGCGATTTCGAGGACGTCATCACCATGATCGGAGAAGGCGTGCTTCGCGCGCGCGATATTGTTTTCTACTTGTATCCGGAGCATCGTCGATTCCCCTTCGTTCGCTTGTTGCAGCGCAAAGGCTATAACTTCCGTTTGTGCGTATCGGGCACCTCCGATCGCCAGCGCGATGTGCAAGTTCGTCTGAATCAGCTGATTCAAGAGGCGGATGTGAGTATTACGGGAACAATCATTCGTTTCGATGCCGCGACGCACACGTTCGAAATTTATCTGTCCGGCGCATCACTTGATCGTCTGCATTTCGCTGACTTCATCGACATCTTGGAGCGCCAAGATTGGATTTCCAAAGTGCAAACGATGTTGTCCATGCATCAACGAGCCGGCCTGACGCTTTCGTTCCTCGTGGCTCTGGGCGTTTTGGTCGGCTACGTGCTGTTGTTGCCACAGTACTACAAGACGTTTGCCGACGTTCCGTCGATGCCGCTGTTCTTGCTGCATGTGTTGCCGCTGATTCCCATCTTGGGTGCCAACTACTATTTCTTGTCCCTGCTGCAGCATTACGTGCTGAGCATGCGTCGCGAGCAGTGGTTCTTCGGTCTTGGTTTCGTCCTCAACGTCTTCGGCGTGTTGCTTGTCATGTGGAAGTTACCGGTGCTTACCGGCCAAGTTCCGCTGCTGATGGTGTTGTTCCTGTTTACGTTTGCCATGCTGTTCTTGGGGTACCGATTCGTGCGTACATTGTTCGAGTTGGAGCCTCGCCGTGCGCCTGGTGCAGCTCTTACCATCGCCGGGGCCAAGAGCATGAAGAATGCCAAGCGCCAAAAAATCACGGGGTACCTGTTGCGATTCGGAGCCGTATTTATTTGGGGCATCGAACCGGTGCTGATCCGCTACACGTCGATCCAAACCCTCAGTCCACTCTTGCGCGTGCATATTTGGGCCGTGGCCGGAGCGATATCGGGCTTTGTGGCGATCTTCATTCTGAATTTGTTCTATAAGTCGGGCCAAAAACTGGCCTACAAGACCCCGTACAATCGCTATTTCTGGATCATCGTTTTTGCCAACTTGTCGTATAACTACTTCCTGCACAAGAGTCTGCTGTTCACCACCGCCACGAACGTGAACTTGGTGCTCAGCTACGCGCCGGTATTCGCATTGCTGCTGGCGTTCTTGGTTTGGCGCCGCCGCATTTCGTACCTGAATTCACCCAAGAGCATTCAGCAGATTTTCATGTTGTTCGGCCTCAGTGCGCTCGGCGGAACCATGCTGGTGTACAACGATTTCCAAACCACCGCTCAAGGCGCGCTTGGCGACTTGTTCGCGCTCATGATCGCGTTTTCGGACGTTGCCTTCATGATGAGCAACATTCACTACGTGAAATACAGCGGCGTGGCCACCAATACCATCTCGCTCGCCACGCATCACTTCGTCTGGATCGCGGCTGTTACCTTGGCGATGATCGTGGGTGGCAATCTCTTCTTCGGTCTCGACATCACCTTCAATCTGACCATGAATCAGTGGGTGACCAATATCGGCGTGGGCGTCATTACACTTGTTGGACTGGTACTCACGTTCGAAGCATTCAAGCGCATCGACGGCTTGTTGGCGTTCATGATGCTGAACTTGGCGCCGTTCATCGCGTTCCTGTTTGAGTTGCTGTTCTTCCGCCACACCATCAATACAAACGTGCTGTTCTTCGTCGGAGGAGGGCTTATCGTCGCTGCATCCATCGTTGCCGAAGTCATCAACTCACGTTGCGAGAAAGTCGTCTGACGTGCTTTTTCAGCCGAAGACTTGGCCCAAGATACTGCGTCCTTGTGACTTTTGGCGATCGGGCAAGAACGGGTTGAGCGTCTCGGCGAACGTACGGAGATTGCGACTTTGCAGATACACGCTGCCCGGCCCGGTGAATACGCAGGCGAGCCCTTCGCCGCTGGTTACCATGTTCACGATGTCGCCGCCGACCGACTTGATTTCGTACTGCATGGAAGAGGGGAACGCCACCAAGTGGCCGTTGTCCACGATGAACTGCTTTCCTGCCGGGATGTCTTTGCGGAAGATGCCGCCGAAACTGGAGACGAACATGGTGCCGACACCCTTGGCCTTGATCATGAAGATGCCCTCGCCGCCTACGAAACCTTTCCAACCGGTGAATTTCGCATCAGTCGCGATATTCTCTGTGGACGCCAAAAACGCGCCGCCCTGCACCACGTATTCTTCGCCCTTCAGCTCAATGGCCTCAATGTCACCTACCGCACGCGGTGCCAGGTAGATTTCCGTGGAGTCATCTTTGGCGGTGATCGCCGTTACGAAGAAGCTTTCGTTCGTGAGAATGGTGCGCTTCAGCGCCTGCCACATGCCGCCCTGCATTTTCCCTTCGATTGTTGCCCCGGCGTCCATGGCCAGCATTGCGCCGGTCTCCGTCCAGAGTTTTTCACCCCGTGCGAGCGTGCATTTGAGTGCCGAATATGACGGTCGGAGAATGATGTCGTGCTGCATGCGATGTGGGGGAACGAACCGGCCATAGAATAGTCCAAAATTGGCCGACGAGGTAGAATCTCTCTCATGTCCCGTACCTTCTCCTACAAGCTCAATGCGGCCTTGCGCGATACGCGCTGGCGTCACCTGCTTTTCTCGGCATTGCCGGTCGTGGTGGTGTGTGGTTTCCTGAGTATGGCAGCACAGCATGCCGCTACGCACTTGGGCTATGCTCAGCCACCCGCCCGCGATTTGTTACTCGATCGGTTGCCGGCCATAGACCTGTTTGGTTTTATTGTCTGGGGCCCAGTGCTCATGACGATCGCATTGCTTTGGATTCTCCTGCGTAATCTTGAATACGTACCGTTTACACTCAAGGCCATTGGCCTGCTGTTCGCGGTACGCGCGTTCTTCATGGTGCTCACTCCTTTGGGTCTTCGGCCCGACGTCATCGATCCGGGGTATGGCGGATTGCTCAAGGCGCTCGTGTATAACCCGGGCACCAATGACTTCTTCTTTTCAGGGCATACTGCCTATCCATTTCTCTGCGCTCTTCTTTTCTGGGAAAAGCCGGCGGTTCGTTTGATGTTCCTGTTGTTTTCGGCGCTGTTCGGGATCACGGTATTACTGGCACATGCGCACTACTCGATTGACGTTTTCGCTGTTCCGTTCATGGCCGGCGGTGTACTCTGGTGGGCGAAGAAAGTCTTCGCGGCGGACTATGCCTATATTCTGTCGCTGACGCCTGAGAATCCCGTTGATCCCACTTCCGGCGCGTAAGCGCCGCTCCCGTTTCCCGCGCCCATGAAGACCATCAGTCTCGTGATTCCGGCATATAACGAAGAGAAGTACATCGGCGCCTGTCTGGAGCACGCCATCCGCAACAAACCTTCCAACTTGAAGGAGATCGTGGTGGTGGATAACGCCAGCACCGACGGCACCGCCAAGCTTGCCGCGAGCTTTCCCGGTGTGCGCGTGGTGCGCGAGGAAAAGAAAGGCCTGACCAGCGCCCGTGCATGCGGTCTGCAGTCCGCCACCGGCGACATCCTGGCCTACGTGGATGCCGATACGCGCATTCCGGCCGGCTGGTTCGAGCGCATCAATGCCGAATTTGCCACAAACCCCAAGCTGGTGTGTCTCAGCGGCCCGTACGATTACTACGACCTGACCGGCTTCAACCGTTTTGCGGTGTGCGTGTGGTGGAACATCTTGGCAATGCCGCTCTACTGGATCGCCGGATTCATGGTGGTGGGTGGCAACTTCGCTGCGCTGCGTGAGTCGCTGGTGAACATCGGCGGCTTCGATACCAGCATCGCGTTCTACGGTGAGGACACCAATATTGCCCGCCGTTTGCACGAACAGGGGAAGGTGAAGTTCTCGCTGCGATTCACAATGTTCACATCGGCCCGCCGCCTGAAGGGGGAAGGTCTGTTCAAGATCGCGGCCGTGTACGCCGCCAATTTTTTCTCCGAAGCCATTCTCCATAAGCCCGTCACCAAGGAATACATCGATATCCGCTAAAACCGCATGATCCGCCGCCTTCCGCAAACTATCAGCATCGTCATCCCCGCGCATAACGAGGAGAAGTACATTGGCGTATGCCTGAAGAGCATTCTTGCGCTGAAGCCCAAGAATCTTATTGAGATCATCGTCGTCGACAACGTGAGCACCGACAACACGGCGAAGGTCGCCAAGAAATTCTCCGGCGTGCGCGTGGTACACGAATCCAAGAAGGGGACCAATGCCGCGCGTCACCGTGGATTCACCGAAGCCAAGGGGGACTTGCTCGCTTACCTGGACGCCGATACCAAGGTGCCCAAGGGCTGGTTCGAGATGATCAACCGCGAGTTTAAGCGCGACCCGGACCTGGTATGTTTAAGCGGTCCGTACGATTTCTACGATTTGCCCGAGTGGCAGCAAAAATGGGTCAGTTTCTGGTGGGATGCGTTCGCCGTTCCAACCTCTTCGGTTATGGGGTACATGGTCGTGGGTGGGAATTTCGTCGCCAAGCGCAAGGCACTGAAGAAGGCCAGTGCGTTCGATACGGACATCTCGTTTTACGGTGACGACACCAGCATCGCCCGCCGCTTGTTCCAAGTCGGAACGGTGAAATACTCGCCCAAGTTCCGGGTCTTTACATCGGCTCGTCGCCTGCAATCCGAGGGCTTCTTTAAGACCGGGGCGACGTATGCCGCCAACTACCTTTCGGAGGCTATTCTGAAGAAGCCGACTACCAAAAAACACAAAGACATCCGTTAGGTTGTTCTAGTGGTGGTGATGATGTGCGTGCGGATCCGGTCGCTGCACACGTCCGGTGCGGTTCTTCAGGAAATACGAAGCGCACCATGTGGAGATTGGCACCGCCAGCAGGAGCGTGGTGCTGCCGACCAGCGTGCGGACGATTTCCTCGGCGATGGTCTCGCTGTTCACAATCATCCACATCGGCACGTCTTTATTCTCACGGAACAGCAGCAGTAGCGGCAATGACGCTCCCACATAGGCCAGTGCCAGCGTGTTGATGAGTGACGCAATGTGCTCCTTACCCACCGAGAATCCGGCGCGGTACAACTGCGTGGACGTGAGTGACGGATTGGCTTTGCTGATTTCATCGATCGCCGCGGTTTGCGCCGTAGTCACGTCGTCCAGCACACCCAGGGCGCCGATAATGAATCCGCCAATCAGGAGTCCGCGCAGATTTATGCCTGCCAAAGGGCCTGTTTGCAGAAAGAGCGATTCTTCGCTCCCCATGCCGAAGAGTTGTGCGAATTTCACCGAGAACACCGCCGTGAGTGCGGCGAGTGCCAGCGTGATGCAAGTACTGAGCAGCGCCACGCTCGTACGTTTTTTAAAGCCATGTGCCAAATAGAGTGAAGTACACGCGATGATGTACGAGCCGATAACGCTGACGAAGATCGGATTGGCGCCGTCGGCGATCTGCGGAACAACGAACAACAGCAGCACTCCCACGCTGACGCCCAGCCCCACGATGGACATAAAACCGGTGATGCCGCCAAAGAGTATGCCGAGCACGACGAAAGCGCCGACCAGCCAATAGATTGCAGGCAGACGATAGCGTTCGCGAAATATATACCTCACAGATCCGTCGACTTTGGTCATACGGTCGATGATGATTTTTTCACCGACGTGCAAACGCATGTCTGAACGCGAACCCAAAATGCCGTTCTCGAGTATGAACTCACTGCCGTCGTTCATGCGCATGCGCACCTGCTGAGTTGCATGCTCGAAGCCGTACGCGTTGTCCTGTACCTCGCTCAGCACCGCTTGCACGACGGCTACGCCGTACTCTTCGTTTATGATGCCCTCAGGCGGTTGCGCCGGAACGAATTGGTCGGCACTTGCCAATGCGGGTGTGGCTGCGGTCGTTACTGCCGCAAACAGCAATAGATTGGCGATGATACGGCAGGTGTTCATTCCAAATTGAGCAGGACGTACATCAGCGCCATTCCGCCGGTAATGGACAATAATTGCAGCGCACCCTGTTTCAGGCGCGTTTCTTTGTGCAGTTCGGGAATCAAATCCGAACCAGCGATGTACAACAAATTGCCGGCAGCAAAGGGGAGCATGTACTCCGCGATGTCGGCCACGTTGCGGCTGATGAGCACGATTGCCAATGCGCCAAGAATGGACGTGCTCGCCGAGAGCATGTTCATCCAAATGGCGCGTGGCTTGCTGTAGCCGCTGTGCAGCAATACCGCCACGTTGCCGAATTCATGCGGTATTTCGTGGAAAACCACCGCCAGCGCCGTGGAAATGCCGACCGGAATACTGGAGAGAAATGCCGCCGCAATGACGATGCCGTCGATGAAGTTGTGCATCGATTCACCGATGGTGCTCATAATGCCGACCGGATGGTGATGATGATGCGTATGTTCGCCGTTGCAGCATTTTTGGTCGGGGAGCATGTGGCAGTGGCGCCAGTGGATCAGTTTTTCGATCGCGAACGAGAACAGGATTCCTACCAACACCAACAGCATGCCGCGTGGAAAGTGTTCCGGCTGGTCTGCTGCCATCTCGGGCAGGATGTGGATGAACACGTCGCCCATCAGCGCGCCGGTGGAGAAGCTGACAATGTAGAGCAGGAGTTTCTTCATCACGCGTTCCTCGAACAGGAACAGCACGACGCCGAGTAGTGACAACAAGCTGACGCCGACGACCGAGAGCAGTGCGAGAGCGGCCGGCGAGAACTGGGAGAGTATGGACATGGATGCGCGGGGAATCAGGAACAATGCGAGCAGGTACCGCGGATCTCGCTAATATGGGTTTTGGGTGCATAGCCGCACTGTTTGGCGATGTCGTTCTCAATGTGACACAGCCGTTCGTCGTGGAACTCTTCGGTTTTGCCGCAGTCGTCGCAATGGAGGAAGCCATGATGGCCCGGCGTGTCCGGCAGTGTGCACAAACTGAACAGGCTCTGGTACGGATGACGATGGACCGTACCGAGTTTTACGAACACGTCCAAGATGCGATACACCGTCACGACGTTGATGGCGTTACCGCGCTTTACGATGGACGCGCGGATCTCGGCGGGGGACAGCGGTTTCCTGGCAGCTGCCAACGCCTGCAGCACCGAGCGGCGAGTCTGCGTGTCACGCAGGCCGTGGCGGGCAAGGATCTTGCCGATGACGTCGGAGTCGGTCATAGAGAGTGAAAAAGAGAGACGGCAGAGGTTGCAAACGCACTTCATTTCCCAAGTGTGTGTCTGCCGTCATGCACACCCTAGGCTGGCTCGGTATTATATGCAAATATTTTGCATTTGCAATAATTAACAAGAGTACTTGCGCAAGCTCCAGGCTCGTTCCAGCTATTGCTAAAATTGTCTTATATAGTAAAATAGTAAATATGCCCAACGCCCCCGTCATCACCGGAGCAGCCGATGCTTCCGAGACCCGTTCCGAGTGGGGCGCGCTGACACCCGAAGCAGTCGCCGCATTGGAGCGTGAATATGCATTACAGGAGCCAACGCCCATCAACGGTGTGCGTCTGTTCGTGGATAACCGAGAAGACATTAGTGTGCCGGCCGGCATGCAGCGCGTGTATCCGTTCGTGGATGAAGGCGAGGATCTGCTGGAGACCGCTCGCGCCGTCGTGCGTGCGGAAGGCGGGGCAACCAAGTTCGAGCGCGTCATCGACAGTTTCGCTGGTGGAGGAAATTCCATGCTGCCTATCTTGCAGGCCGGAATCGCGGAGCGCGGCTTCGGCATCGATCTCAACCCGCGCGCCATCGCATTGGCAGGCAACAACGCCAAGCTCAACGGCCTTCAGGACCGAGCGACGTTTGCGGAAGGCGACGTGAACCAGCTCGACCAAGTGGTTCTGTCTTCCAATGGACGAACGCTGTTCATCGCCAATCCGCCGTTCGCACTTACGACCCAGGAGAAAGAACAGGCAAGGACCGACGTGTCGGCACCTCCGTCGTACGCCGCACCCACCGATGCGTTGCCCGGTAACATGGCTGACTCCGACCTCATGCGCAAAGGCGGCCGCGACGGTTTGAAATTCACCCGCATTTTCATCGACAAAGCGCTGACCGCTGCATCCACCGAGCGCGCGCTGGAGAGCGCCAAGCCGGGCGACGTGATTATCGGCATGGCGTATTCGCGCATGCGGCCCGACGGAACGCTCGAATTGAACGACGAATTGACCAAGGCCACCGCCGGCCGCGGAACACACGACATCACGATCATGTCGAATCGCATGTTGTGGCGTGACCCGGGTCCAAACGGACAGAAGCGCCAGCCGAACCCGATGCCCATGACCAGCTTAAGGATTAAGGGCACGAACGACGTTCAGCGCGCCGAATATGACCGTGCTGCAGCCAGCCATTTGGCCGAAGGATTCGACCGCCTCGCGTACGTGAGTTATGTCATCCGCGTCGGTGCTGCCGAACAGGGCCGCGATGATACGCGCCAAGAAGTCACCGACGTGCTGAACCACTAATCAGGACCGAGGAAGCCGAATGGCCTGATTCAATTTTTCGTCGTAGAACCATGCCTCCACGCTTTTCGGTTCAACTGTTCGCATGACTGCATCGCTCAGACTGAGTGACCAGCCCAATGCCCAGCAGTCAGCGAATGGTAACTCCGTGCGTTTGGCCCAATGCACGGTGACAGTTGTGCCGATCAACCTGTGTTCGGGTCCGGTCGTAAGAAGAATGTTCGTTTCTGCTCCGCAGCGCGGATGTTTCGCCCATCCATTGGCAACCCATGGCGATGCGGGGTTCTCTCGTTGCAGAGACTCCAATGCACCAAGTGGAATTTCAGCATCCAGCCACTGCGTGTCGGCAGGCGGTTGCCATTGCTTCACATACCCCAATGCCTCCAGGGTCGCGGCTTGCTGGCGCACGTATCCACCGCTGCCGAAGTACAATTTGCCAAGGCAGTCATCCGATGAAATACGGTAGGTTCTCATGCAGGTGCCGCCCTGTGACAAGGCTCCGTATTGGCCATACGCGAATTGCATCTCGCCTTGGAAGCCGACAAGCCAAAGGCTGGCCAATGCGATCGCCAATAACGCGCTCCAGAACGGTTGCAGCTTGCGCAGCAGCATGATGACAACCACCGCGAGTCCGACCGCCATCACCGGTCCATAGCGTGATTCCAGCGCATACGG
Organism: uncultured Candidatus Peribacteria bacterium; assembly: GCA_964458645.1. Taxonomy (GTDB): domain Bacteria; phylum Patescibacteriota; class Gracilibacteria; order Peribacterales; family Peribacteraceae; genus DAORHV01. The sequence continues at coordinate 56,314 of CAYWJU010000011.1, forward strand.
CAGCCCCATAGATACGCGTGACCAGGCAATCAGTGCAGCCGAAACCGCGCTGAAGATACACACGCCGAGCAGTGTTGCGGCAACGCGGCCTGACTGACCCGTGCGTGGTAAGCGCCGAAACAACGCGATGCACATGGCGAGTGTTGCGCCGCCAAGCAGTAGTGCTGCCGTTGCGTTTTTGATCAGCGACTGACCCCACAATACGAAGAAGAACCGCAGAATACGGAACCAGCTTTCCGGGTTGTCTATGGGCAGTGTCTTCACGGTTTGCGCCGAGTGATACTGCGAAAGATACAGCGTGCCGCACAGCGTTGCCGCTATCAGCCATACCAGAAGTCTCCGACGTCGCTTGTATGTTTGCCTGTCGACAAAGAGCAGCGGCAGCGCTGCAAACCAGGTGGCGATGCCGTTGCCGAACGAGAATGTTGCAATAGTGCAAATGCCAAGCGCCACACTGAATGACTTCCATCCTGATTGCTCGCGCGACAGCAATGCGAGCGACGAGAGGCAGCAGAAGGGGATGAAGACGAACAAGGAGTTCATGCTCCATGTCCATACGGCCCAGTGTCGTCCTGTGAACAGCAGCAAGCCCAGAGCAAACACCAACGTTGTCATTCGCCACGGTCCATCGAAGCCGCCCAAACGCCGTGCAAAACGCAACAGAAGCAAGGCATTGAGCAGTGAAAAGAGCGGCGTAAGGATAAGCTCGGCACCAATATTCCATCCGCTGAGCGGTGCCCATAGCAGCACG
>CAYWJU010000012.1:0-56300 GCA_964458645.1 uncultured Candidatus Peribacteria bacterium
TCCGCCATCGATAAAAGCAGTTGGATCTTTTGGCGTGGAGCCATAGCTCAGCTGGCCCCGTGCAAAGCACGAAAAAAAAGGGTGCGCTTCCCGCCTGCTGGCACACGGAAGAGGTCGCGGGTTCGAATCCCGTTGGCTCCGCCATTCTCATCGCGAAGTGCGTGGCTCCGCCCTCATCCCCAGTGGTTCTTTCAATATGCGGAACATCTTCCTGGCTCATTTTCAGCCAAGAAATATCATCTAGCATCCCTAGCGAAAAATAGTTGTGCGGCAAGCAAATCGTCGAGCGCTCATACTTAGAGGTATGTGGTATTTCTATGTTCTCCAAAGCGCGAAAGATTCGAACTATTTCTATAAAGGTTCAACGAATGATCTTCGACGGAGATGCAGTCAGCACAACAATGACGAGGTGATTTCCACAAAGCCATATCACCCGTTGCGCCTGGTCTATTATGAAGCATATTTGACGGAACACGCTGCCCGGCGCAGAGAGTCTGCGGTAAAGAGCAGTGGAAATGCTTCAGTACCTCTTCTGCGTCGAATAAAAGAAAGTTTGCCGAATACAGCAAAATGACGGAGCTTGATTCGACCATTGAAGAGTGGACATGGAAAAAGAGATGCGCTTCTTTTTTTGCAACATATTTCTTCTGCAAGCTTCGTCATCAATTATGTGGCTCTCCAGAAAAAATCATGAAAAACTTTTTCCCGCATCGTGCATCGCACGACGTATCACGGAAGACGCATGTGCAAACGCTTGTACGGAAAAGTATTTAAGCGGACAGTAATCGCATGCCCAAAAAACCTAAGTCTCGCCCTGCGAGCAAGAAGAAAGTTGTGAAGACCAAGACCAAGGCAAAAGCCAAGTCGAAGAGCAAGGCAAAGAAGCGTTAATCGCTTTTTACCAAGAACACCACGAGCAGTTCGTGGTGTTTTCGGCGTAGAGAAAACTTGGTTCTCAGGTGCCAATTTTTGGCTTCAGCATTGCGTCCACAAGCTTCTGTGCCCACAGCCGAATACGCTCTTCTTGGCCATACGGCTCGTTCACAAGAATCAGCGGCGGCAGAAAAAGTTTGGCACCATGTTCGCGTTGAAACCGCAGAAAATGCTCGGTGCAGCGTGTGCGAAAATAATAGCGATCGTCACCAAGGCTAATGAAGCTCACAGGTTTTCCCTGAATATCCAACTCCTTCGCTTTCTGCAGTAACGCATCCATGTGCATATTCAATTGCCCCTCTTTCCCGCCGGTATTCCATGTGCCCGAACCGAGAATGAGCACATCTCCGCGCAGCAAATCTTCGGCGCTGCACAATTCCGCACGCTGACGTTCCGCAACAATGTCGGGGGCCACGGAACGAATGTAGCGGACGGCGACATCCACAACGTATTCCGTGTTACCACTCGTGGAAGCATGGATGATGTGCAGTGAGATGGGCATGGGCAATACGGGTGCTTGGCGCAAAAAGATGCTGCGCTCGATACGACATGGTTGCAAGTATTTCTCCTCAGTTGTGTTGTATGGGCCGCGCAGCGGATGTATTCCACAGGCATTCAAAGAGCGTCCGCATGGTTTCGGCCATGACCGGGCTTTCGGTCAGCACCGCGATGTATTCACCTTTGTTGGCAGAAAAGTAGAGCACGAACTGGCCGTAGATGAAAAAGCTGCCGGGCATGCGTGTATGTTTTGGCAAATAGCGATGACTACGAAATTCGTCCTTACTGCGACTTTGCCAATGCGCAGACTCTTCATTGCGATCACTCAGCACACGCATGAATATTTTCTTGCGGACGCGGGTGGGTAGATATTCATGGATGTCGTAGTCGCGGACGCGCTTGCTTTGGAAAAAATCGTACGAGGTCATGAATAAAATCTCATTCGCGCCGCTCGCCAAGCTGTGGTTAAACGCTTCGATAATGCCCTTCTCACCCTCGAAATACCGCACCGCCGGGCGATGACTCTCGGCATTGCGTAAGGCGTCGATAGCGGGCGCCAGCGCACGCAACGCCTGTGACTGGCGTTCTTTTTCCGCCAGATCGCGCTCCAGGTACCGCACCAGCGCATCGGCCGGGAGGCAGGAATAGAGCTGAGTGTTGCCGCGATAAATTTTGTCCACGATTCCCATGCTGCAGAGTCTGTCCAAAATACTGCGAATAGTGCTGCGGGGAGTTTTACTGCGCAGCGCTAATGAGGATGCGGGCTGTTGACCTTGCGTGAGTAGCGCCATGTACACGCTGCGTTCGTGGTGATTCAGTCCAAGGTTCTCCAAGTGGGTATGGATCGTCGTGATGCTCATAGTGGCGAATATTGTTCGCCATATTGAGGAATGAAGCAAGAGCTTCTTTACTGCACATCGAACGGTTCGCATCGGCGCCGGCGAGAGACGTTCGCCTCCTATCCATTTTTCTTCAAACACTATGTGTAACGGCCTACCATTTACGCCCCGAGAGGGCATTCGAGACTTTGAACCGGCTGACGCCGTGTCTGCCGAAATCATCGCTGAATTCGCAGCAGACAAAGCCGGAGTTGCTGTATGCCCCCGCATTCGCGAATGCCATGCGCAATGCATGTCCATCGTGAATCGTCATGCGCACTTGTATCCGGATGCGGTGCGACCGGATGCCACCGATGTCGATCATCGCGAGTGCGATGTCAGCGTACTGTGCGAAGGTTCGCATGATTTCATTTTCGAAACACTCCTCATTGCTCCCGGCCTGTTGAAGGGCGACAAATGAATCGCAAGCGGACCGGACGGGCCCGTCCGGTCCCTACGCGGTATACTGCAATCACTATGACAAACGTCTACGAAGAATCGCTGAAGCTGCATGAGCAATTCCCGCGCGGGAAAGTCGCCATTCGCGTGACCAAGCCGCTGCGCAATAAAGAGGATTTGTCACTGGCGTACAGCCCCGGCGTGGCCGAGCCGGTGCGCAGAATCGCCGAGAACCCCGACGACGCGTACCGCTACACTTCCAAGGGAAACCTGGTGGCCGTGGTGAGCAACGGCACCGCCATTTTAGGTCTCGGCAACCGCGGCGCACTCGCCAGCAAGCCGGTGATGGAAGGCAAGGCCGCGTTGTTCCGCCGCTTCGCCGGCATCGACGCGTTCGACATCGAAATTGATTCAACCGACATCGACGAAGTCGCCCGCACGGTGGAACTCTTGGAGCCCACGTTCGGCGGCATCAATCTGGAGGACATCAAGGCTCCGGAATGCTTCATGATCGAACGACGCCTGCACGAGACCATGAAAATCCCGGTGTTCCACGACGACCAGCACGGCACCGCCGTGGTGGGCTGCGCAGGGCTTCTGAACGCACTGGAAGTGGCGGGAAAGGAGCTGAAGAAGGTGACGATCGTGATGAACGGCGCCGGCGCGGCCGGTATCGCCATCGCCAAAATGCTCGGCGAACTGGGCGTGGAGAAGAACCAACTGACGCTGTGCGACTCCAAAGGAGTGATCGGCGATCACCGCATGGATCTGAATGGATTTAAGACATCGTTCTCGCGCACGACTCCGCACCGCACGCTGGCCGATGCATTGAAGGGAGCGGATGTGTTCATTGGCGTTTCCAAGGCCAACTGTCTGTCGGCCGAGATGCTGCAATCCATGGCGAAACATCCGATCGTGTTCGCGCTGGCCAACCCGGACCCCGAGATTGAGCCTGCGCTGGCCCGAGCCACGCGCAACGATGTGATCCTCGCCACCGGCCGCAGCGACCAGCCCAACCAAGTGAACAACCTGCTCTGCTTCCCGTTCCTGTTCCGCGGTGCACTAGATACGCGCGCACGGCAAATCACCACACCCATGAAACTGGCGGCGATTCACGCAATCAGCGGGCTGGCAAAAGAGAAGCACGGCGAGAACCCGGCGATGGGACAAGACTTCCTGTTGCCGACGCCGTTCGATACGCGCCTGCTGACGAACGTCTCCGTCGCTGTCGCCAAAGCAGCAATGGACACCGGTGCGGCACGCATTCAAATCGACCTGAAGGCGTACGAGAAGTCGCTCCCGGGCTTACTGGATTAGGCGGCTTCTTGCGCCGTGCGCAGAGCAGCGGCATGGCGGACGACCATGCGCTTGCCGGGCTTCCAGTAGACATTCGGAATCTCCACGCCGTACCCACCATCCAGGCCCGCCTCAGCCAAGATCTCCTCAAGCCGTCCTTCGCGAATGGCGGTGGAATGCAACTTGTATGCTTCGTCGTAGCGCAGCAGGTAATCGCCTTGGTCGTCCTTGGGGTGCACGTTCACGTTCAGGACAATAGCGCCATTGGAAGAGAGTGCAGCGGCGGCGTTGCCGATGGTGGCACGATACAACGCGTCCGTCGCAGGCACATCCAACTGGGCGGCGGCATTCAGAGCCACGTTGAAAGCCATGGTGTGGTCGATGACCAGCAGATCGGCGGAGCCAGGCACGAGGAGGGGCGTATTCATGTCGCCCGCCAAGATTTCCATGTCGGTGCGGGCATGCCGCTGCGTATGCTCGCGGTGCAATGCCAGGCGCCCTTCATCGCGTTCGACCACTGTGATGCGATCCTGGCCCACACGATCCGGTCGCGTTTCGGCAAGAAAGGCGGCGGCGTCTTCGAGGTTACGATCCGTCGCCGAACCGAACATCGCCAGGCGGATGGGGCGGGGCAACGACAGGATGTCGCCGACGCGGTCGCGGACGATAGACATGGCTTCTTGCAAATACCGGTGCTTGGCCAATCCAAAGCCCTGCGTGTCGTACAGTAGGAAATACTCGCCAGTGGCCTGCGGACGCTGCGGCGTACCAGCTGTGTTCATATAGCTAATTATCAATAATTTTACTTTTTTGTCAATGTTAGGCTGGGATCTCCTTCCACGCAGAGCGAGTCGAGAAAAAAGCGAATACGAGCAGGAATCCGCCAATAATGCCGCTCATGCCCAATGCGTACGGAATCATGCGTGCATCGGCCAACGCACCAACGAACGGTGACGCGATGACGAACAGCAGCCGGCTGAAGAACGATCGCACCGAAAGTACCGTGGCGCGCACATCGGAGGTGGTCATGCGATTGATGAGGTCGGCCGTGAGCGGACCGACGAAGTGCCAAGCCAAGCGACTGACAATGAAGAAGACGAGAAGCAGTTGTGTCGGCGGCAAGCTGAGTGCCAGGAAGCACGCCACGACCATGATGGCGGGAAGAATGAGCAGCAGTCGGTCGTCGATGCGACGCTCGAACCACGGCACCGACTTGGCGGCGAACGCACCGGCCGCAACCGTGACGGCGTGCGTGAGTCCGAACAGCGCCACCGGAACGCCGACCAACGTTTGGTACGGCTGGAAGAACCAGAAAAAGATGAGCGACATGCACGAAATAAGTCCGTAGGTGAGAATGACCATGCGCAGGCCTTTGTGTCTGAAGAGTGCGTGCGATGACGCATGCAGAATCGTTTTCCAATGCTTTGGTTCGACTGGTTTGTGGCGCTTGGGTTCGTACAACGACGCAGCAGTGAGTACGGCCAAGCCCATGGGAATGGCGGTGATCCACAACGGCAGCGCCAAGCTCACCGCACCGAGTAAGCCGCCGATGATTCCGCTGAGCGCTTCGGTGTTGAATTCCAGAAACGACTGATTCCCGGCGATGCGGCGGTACTCACGTTCGCGACCGAGTTCCAGCAGCGTGTCGTACGTCATGGCCTCGATCGTTCCGGACAACAAGCTCGAACCGATACCGATGAGAATTTCAGCACATAGGAAATGCCAGAACGTCCCGCCAAGCGCATACACGACGTACGCTGCGAAGCCGAAGCAAGCTCCAAGCACGATGGTGTTCTTGCGACCCCAGCGGTCGGCAAGGTATCCGGTGGGTATTTCCAAGATGAACACCGTCAATGCAAACCCCGCTTGCAGCAGCATGATCTGCTCTAAATTCAGGCCGTGTGCCTGCCAAAACAGCACGATGATGGGGATGACGAACAAGGCCTGCGTGAACGCCTGGATGGCGTACAACTTCCAAATGTTGGACTGTGCGAACGGTGCGGCCTTCATGCCTGCAGTCTAGCGGCAACGGCTATTTGCCGACGCCGAATTTGTGACTGTAGCTGAGTTCCGGCACGACCGCGTCCACGTCCACGTCCTCGGCGGCGAGCGATTTCTTGAGCAAGCGCAGACAGACGGACGACTCTTCGAGCTGCTTCTCGATCGCCGACAGCTCCTGGTGGATGGTGAGCTTGCGGTGACCGCGTTTGCTCAGAATCGCCAGCTCCTCTTCTTCGTCTTCTAGGTCGCTCATGGAATTCACGATGACGCCGATGATGAGGTTCATCACGATCATGGTGCCGATGACAATGAACGTCACAAAGTACCCCGCAACAATGAACTTCGGCACGAAGTGCCCTGCTGCCGTCACTGCCATTTGTGCTTCCATCAGCTGCACCCATCCTTCCAGCGTGAGCGTGGTGAATAAGGACAACAGCGACTGCTGCAAAGTGCCAAAGTGTGCCGGGTCAATGTCGTGAAACAGTGTCGTACCAATAACGCCGTACATGTAGAAATGCATGGAGAGCAGCAACGCGATGCTGCCAATGGGCGGCAAACTGCGCAGCAAGGAATTCACCACGAACTGCAGTTGGGGCAGATCGATGAGGCGCAGAATGCGAATGGTTTTCACGACACGCAGAAGACGGACGATACGGACGAGTCGGAGCACCGCGAAGAATTCACTGTGGAGCGGCAGAAGTAATACGGCAACGATGAAGAAATCGAACAGGTTCCAGCCGTCCATAAAAAAGCGCCACGGCTGCCGTCCGTATGCCAAAATACGCAGGACGACTTCCACCATGAAAATCCATAAAATTGCGGCATTCACCACGTCGAACAGCAACGCATGACTCTCGACGAGATCCGGATACGTTTCCAGGCCAACGAGTGTGGCTGCAACAATAATGGCCACGAACACGACTGTTTGGAACGCACTGGATTCAACGACGTCGCGGACGGTGCGGATGGCGGCCATGGTATGGGTTTGAATGTGGATTCGGACGTATCCAGCCATTGTACCATACGCAGTCGTTTTCCCGAAGATCTCCGCTGCGACTTGCGCAGAGTAAGGTATTGACGTTTTAAATAAAAAATAGTCTACTATCGCACATGTCTATTTCCGGTCATCGTCAATTGTTGTTCGGCGGAGCGCTCAAATCGATCGTTTCCGACCGTTCGGCGGGCATCGTGCATCCCGATCATCCGGAGTTCGCCACGCGCATCGAGGAGCTGCTCGCCGAGAGCGGTGCCGGCGTGATTCTCGCCCAGTCGCTGGAGATGAAGACCGGTATCGCCGACCTGCGTTCCGGCGCGCCTCTGGAGGCGGGGAAAGTACCCGGATTCATCCGCACGAAAGACAAAGCCGACGGCGTGATTTTCCCGGCCGGCGGTATGGAGGTGGAACAAGTCCGCACGAAAGTGGCGGCCTTGCTGATGGTCGGGGATTCACCCGGCATCACGGTCTACGATCCGGAGAACGACGTGATTGGATTCCTGAACGGCAGCATGGAATGTCTGGACCCCGCCGATGGAAGCGAAGGCATCGTGACGAAACTCGTGGAGATGCTCAGGCGCACCGGCAGTGACCCGCGGCATATCGGCATGGCGGTCTCCGCCTGCGCGCAGGCGTGTTGCTTCGGCTACGACATGAGCACCGCGCAAAACACCGCGCGCCGCACGCGCCTTACCGACCGCTACGGCGCCGATGTGATGACACCTGCAATTACCTACCCGCCGCGCACCGGCAACGGCATCGATTTGGGTCTCATCGCCAAGCGGCAGGCCGAACTGGCCGGAGTCGACCCGGAGCATGTGGCGATCGATCCGCTGTGCACCAGCCACGACGGCGTGGATCTGGCCGGACTGACGCCGGGCATGACCGTGGATCCGGCCGGGCAAGGACGTTTCTTTTCGGGTGTACGCGGTGCCACAATGGGCGCCAAGCAAACACCGCCGGTGAAATGGAACCAGCGCGGCGCAATGATGGTGTGGGCCTGACAAACAACCTCCCGACGTCAAAGCACATGGGGCTGATTTTCCGGCGTGTCCGGATTACTGGATCATCACGGCATATGCCACGTCGATGAACGCCGTCGGTTGGCCGAGCAATCCGGCAATTTGTCGTGCGGCCGGAACGGATGCGGTGGATGCGCGCTCAAGCAACTTGATCAGCTTGTCGACTTCGACTTCGTTGGTGCCCTGTTGCTCGAATGCGCCGAGCGCGGCCGACAATCCGAGCGACGTCATCTGACGCGTCGTGTCGTATGCGGCCAATCCCTGTGCCTGTGGAGCCAGAGCGGTGAGCGACTTTTTTGCTTCGAATCCGGCGATTTCCCGCTTCAGCAACAATGCGTCGAGTGCGGCCACTTCGGTACGCGCTCCGCGCAACGACGTCGGCGACTGCACAACCACGACGAAGGCGAGCACACCGGCTACGACAAGGTTGGAAAATACCGCAAGAAACGCGCCGGCCACTACCCACTGATACTTGCGCATGCGCAGCGCGTTGTATTTTTCCACCACGGCAAAACGCAAATTTGTTTCGCGACGGATATCGAGATCCGGTACGAATACGAGTGACTGCAACTTGGTCTTCAGAGAGTCGGACGGCTGCCACGCGGCGAGCAGTTTCTCGGTGGCTTGCGACAATGCCTGCTCCGCGACCTGCTGCTTCATGCCGAGGGCGGCGGCAACGCGATCGGTGGAAAAACCCATCAGAATCGACAAAATGAGCAACCGCTGATCGGCCACGGCCAAGGTCCACAATGATTCGTGGAGCGAGGACACGCCGTGCTTCTCTTCGTCGTTCAGCCAAGCGAGGTTCGGAATGAATACACGGTCGAGGTCGGCCTCGCTGCCTGCCATGGTTTTTCCAAGCGCTTTGTCTGCGGTTTCAATCAGCAACGACAACGACAGTGAGCCGAACCACCACAGCGACATGGCGCGACTGAGGACATCCAGATACAGCTCGCTCATGAGCGTCTGTGCAGTGCCGAGTGAGCCGGTGCGGTGATAGAGATACGCGTAGAACAGTTCTTTCGTATCGTCGACGAAGGTCAAATAATCTTTTGCGCCCTTCTTCAACACGGCCAGGTCGAGCACCTTATGCTCGGCCTCGATGGGAGTCGGAATGACTCCTGCGATCACGTCGCCGTTGAGGGTGGATGTGTCGCTCATTGCGCAGTATCAAAGTACTGATGGAACAAATCGACGGCGCCCAAATCCTCCAAGTATCCACCGACGCGTGACAGCGCACTGCGGTCACGGACGGCCTGTTGCAGCCATTGCGTGTAGTCGTCGACGCACCGCGTAGCCGCAAGCATGTTGTCATCGCAGGTGTCGTCGGGAACATCCAATTCACCGATGCGATCGATGGACTCGCGCAAATCGAGTTCACGTCGGTCGAGGTCGCTGTGATCACCTTCTTGCAGCAGTGCGCGCAAGCGCATGATATCCGGCTGCGAGTAGATGTATTGGATCAACGAGGTTTTCTGCGCCTCTACATCTTGGCCGGAAAATGCTTTGCGCTGCATCAGCGGAGCCTGGCGCGATGCGGCCTCCACGGTACGCAGCATGTCGCCCGGATTCACCGACTCGATGGTCTGGCCGGGAACAAGGCCTGCCGTGAGCGGGTTGGCCTGTTGCGCGACTCCTGCAAAACGCTGCAGGTATTTTTCCGCGGCTTGATCGTCGATATTCTCCAGTGCCTTCTTGTCGATCTTGCGATCACGCTGAATGGAAACAGTCAGCTTGTTGATGGCATCCACCACTTCCCTGGCTTGCTGCGGAGTGGCGGTCGCAACGGTTGTCTCCAATGCGGAGAGCTGTGCTTCGACCTTCTCGCGGTCGATACCGTACTCGCGCTCGAGCACCGGAAGCACCATGCGAAGGTTACCGACGTTCTGCAGAATATCGTCATACGATGCCTGCACATCTGGCGTTGCAACCTTTTCAACTCGCTCTTTTACTTCCACGATTGCCTCGAACAATTCGACTGGGCGCTTGTTTTCGCCGATCATTTCAACGATTGTTTCGGTCGACAATCCGTCGATGGCAACGCCTTGGCGCTGCAGCTCAGCGACGAGCGAAAGCGTCTCGCTCTGCAGAGCTTCTCTGGGCATGACCTTCGTCACTTTGCGCAATTCCTCGGTGATTGCAGTCGGGTCTCCGGTCAGCTTGGCCTGGTCAATTGCCTGCTCGGAAATGACACCTTCGCTGATGGTGGTTGCAATCAAGCGTGCAAGCATGTCGTTGTAACGATCGCGCTCGGCGAACTTGGACAAGCCGAGATCACCGGCGAATTTATCGGCGCGTTCGCGTTGTTCCGGCGTGAGCGCACGACGGTCGCGCAACGCGCGCAGAATGTCTTTGAGAGCCTCTTGTTCATCGGCTTCGAAGTAGCCGGCATACGCTTCGCCTTCGGGTGTGCGAATGAAGGTATTGGACGCTGCTGCCGCGACTGCCGTTTGCAACACATGCAACGGAATCGCAGGAGCTGCAGGCTGTGGCTGCGTCGCAACGGCTTCGGTGGGTACGGATTGATCGGTGCCTGCAGACGATACGGTGTCGTCCGGCAACAAGTCTGCATTCAGCTGCACGTCGGTTTCCAGCTGGCATGTACTCGAACAGCCGTCGCCGGAAACATTGTTGCCATCTTCACAGGTTTCAGGCGATTGCACGCTTCCATCACCACAGAATTCAATCGTGCAGAGCGATCCGCATCCGTCGCCGCCAATCAGGTTGCCGTCGTCGCATTGCTCTGCGATGTCGGTCACTCCATTGCCACACACTTCATGCAAACAATACGCACTGCAGCCATCGCCGGTCGTCAGGTTGCCGTCGTCGCATTGCTCGCCGGCATCCACAATGTCATTGCCGCACACTTCGTCGCTCTGTGCGTGCGAGGTGCCGCGGTTGGCAATCCAGCCCATGGCGATGAGCGCCACCAGGGTGACGGTAGCCATGACGCCGAGAATTTTGTTTTTTGCAGTGTTCAGTGTGGGTTTCAGAAAATCGTATCAGCATACCACATAACATCATCTTTTGCAGCGATTGATAGAAGACGAAATACAAGAATATTGTCTGATATGTTTTATACATCGGCGATCCATTCCGAGCCGATATCCACCAAATGCTCGATGACACGATCTTCGCAAACGCAGAGAAGGTCGATTCTACCCGCTCCGTCGTACGCATGGCGGGTGATCCACAGATCGATCGCCCGACGCAGCGTGCGTCGTTTGTGAGCGGTCATGGCGGTATGGATCGGATAGGCCGTCGAATGCCGACTGCGCGTCTTCACTTCCGCGAAGACCATCATCTTCTCGCTGGGGTCGTAGGCGACCAGATCCAACTCGTCGCGTCCAAGCCGCACGTTGCGTTCGCGGACGTCATATCCATTCGACTGCAGATAGGCCGCCGCAATGTCTTCGCCGCGTTGCCCCAGACGCAGGTGCGCCGGAGTAATGGCCGTTGGCAGGGGAGATAGCGGGAACATATTCGAGAAATGCTGTCTGCCGGACATCCTTGCATATGGGTGTACGAAAGTACACTCTACGTACGGACACCTCCTGTTCATCTTTTTCTTCCCAAGCCTCCCCATGCTTACACAGCTCACTTCCTTCGCGACCCACGGTGTGGGCGCCGTACCGGTCCACGTGGAAATCGGCGTGATTCCGACTGCCGGCGAACCGAAGTTTCTGATCGTCGGTTTAGGCGATGCCGCCGTTCAAGAAAGTAAGCAAAGAGTCATGATGGCCATGAAGGCATCGGGGTACAAAATCCCCATGGGCCGAGTGACGAACGTGAACCTCGCGCCAGCACATATCAGGAAGGTTGGAACACGCTACGATCTGGCAATTGCACTTGGCATTTTGCAAAGTAATGACGTCATCTCTTTGCCAGAAAGCCTGTTAAAGGCCACTGCAGTGTTAGGTGAGCTAGCCTTCGACGGAGCCCTCCGGCACGTCAGCGGTGTCCTGTCGTCTGTACTTGCCTGTCGCGCGTTGGGGCTTAGTACGGTGGTCGTGCCGCATGCCAACGGGCCCGAGGCAGCGTTGGTTCCCGGCATCCGGGTGATCGCCGCCCACAACCTCTGCGACGTCGTGGCGTACCTATCGGGCACCAAGGAAATTCCTGCCATTGCATCCTCGCCCGACGCACCGCACGCGGCAGGCGGCAACGTGGTGGACTTCGCCGACGTGCGCGGACAAGCCCAGGCCAAACGCGCGCTGGAAATCGCCGCCGCAGGCGGACACAACGTGCTGCTGTCCGGTGCACCAGGGTCGGGCAAGACGCTCCTCGCCAATGCGCTTCGTACCATTTTGCCACCCCTCTCCACCGACGAAGCACTGGAAGTCACTGGCATTTATTCGGTCGCCAACTTGCTGCCGGCCGACACGCCGCTCATCCGTCAACGACCGATCCGCACGGTGCACCACACTGCCAGCGGGGTGGCCATCGTGGGTGGCGGAACACACCCTGCTCCGGGGGAGATTTCGCTCGCGCACCGAGGCGTTTTGTTCTTGGATGAATTGGCTGAATTTCCGCCTCAAGTTTTAGAAGTGTTGCGGCAACCCTTGGAGGACAGAAAAATTACCATCAACCGTGCACAGGGGACCGTGACGTTCCCGGCCGACGTCATTTTGGTGGCGGCCATGAATCCGCCGCAGTTTTCATCGTCGTCCATGGAACGCATGCGAAAGAGAATCAGTGCGCCGCTGTTGGATCGGATCGATCTGACCATCGACGTGCAGCCGGTGGACATTGAGGATTTGCGGAGCAAGGCAGAGAATACCGCCGAGACCAGCGCCGTCATCCGCAAGCGCGTACAGGGTGCACGCGAGCGTCAGGCCATTCGGTTCAAAGACCTTCCGATGTCGACCAACAAGGAGATGGGCGTGAAGGAGTTGGACCTCCTGTGTCCGCTGGATGACCGCAGCGAAGCGCTCTTGAAACAGGCGGCCGCCCGACTGAAACTTTCGGCTCGCAGTTATCACCGCACGATTAAAGTGGCACGCACCATCGCCGACTTAGCCGACAGCGACCAGATCCAAATGACCCACGTCGCCGAGGCGCTGCAGTACCGCCAGTCGGTGGGGGTGTAATTAGGCGACCGTGTGACGCTCCGGTCCGTTGGCAGCCTGCCACACGGCGCGTGTCGCGCCGCGGACTTCCTCCAGGTCCACGCCCATGGCTTCGAACTCGGATTGGATGCGTTCGTAGATTCCCATCCAGCCGTCGGCGAATCCTTCCATGTGCCGGATGGCGTAGATCTCGGACGGCCATACTGGTTCCTTGGTGCCGATGTACTGCTGATAGGCGGTACCCGACGCACGCGTGCGCAGATGCACTTCGCGCATGTCCGCGAACGCCTGAATGTCGTCGAGTTTGGGACCCTTCGGTTTGCCGCAGACGTCGGCATAGATGAAGATTTTTTGCTCGAGTGTGAGCGCGTTGAATATTTCATCGCAGTAGTCGGTCACCCAGCCGTCGCGCTCGGCAATATCCATCTTCGCCGCCTGCTCCACCGACACCGGACCGACGTGGAATTCGGTCGGCATGAAGAGTTCCTTCACGCCGGGATGAATGCGCAGATCCTCCAGTATGGCGTCGCCAAGCACGTCGTTGAAGTGGTAGCGGAACACGCCGCTGAGTTTTCCGATGTCGTTGAGTTCGCCGGCCGCGTGCAATGCGTTGGCGGGCAGATGCAGATGCTGCACGGCATTCACCGCCGCCGCCAATTGCCCGGCGTAGATGCCGGCGACTTCCAGGTGCGCGTGCAGGCGGCTGTTCTTGGCGGTGAGGGGGGCCGCCGCGAGGCGCATGCGGCGCAACCGGCTGATGTCCTCCGGACCGATGTCCTCCAGTGGACGCGAGGCATCCGTGAGCGGGCTGCCTTTCAGTTCGACGGCACCGGCGACCAGCAATGCGCGGATCACTTCCTGGATTTGTGCTGACTCGCGGCGCACCACCTCCGTGCGCGGATCGGCATCGTCGTGGATCCATTCCAAATTCTCCCACTCACGCAGCGGAGCACCTCGTTCGATGGCGGGACGGAAATTCGACACGCCATCAGTGTAAGCATGAAGTAGCTTCATGCAATAGAATTCAGTTTTTGCAAATCCTGAAGCGGGAGCTATCCTCTGGGCATGCAGCACTACGCCGATCGTCTTCAGGAACGCATTGAGACTACTTCGCCCGTGTGCGTGGGCTTGGACCCGATGCTCGACAAACTGCCGAGCGGAATTGCAAAGGATATCGCCGGTGTAACAACGTTCTGCAAAGGCATCATTGATGCAGTGAAGGGGGCCGCCTGTGCGGTGAAACCGCAGCTGGCGTACTTCGAACTGCTGGGATGGGAAGGCATGAAGGCACTGTACGAAGTGTCCGCCTACGCGCAGAAGGCCGGGTTGCTGGTGATCGCCGACGGCAAAAGAAACGACATCGGTTCAACCTGCGACGCGTACGCCGACGCGTACCTGGGCGCCGACAAACCGTTCGATGCGCTGACGGTCTCGCCGTACTTGGGATCCGACGGCATCGTGCCGTTTATCAAGCGCTGTGAAGCGAACGGCAAAGGAATTTACGTCCTTGTAAAAACAAGCAACGAAAGTTCGGGAGAACTGCAGGACTTGCCCGCCGGCGACGAGAGCGTGCATGAGCATTTGGCACAGTTGGTGGAAAGCTGGGCGGCGCAGAAAATCGGCGTGCGCAACCTTTCCAGTGTCGGCGCGGTTGTCGGCGCCACGTATCCGGAGGAACTGAAATATCTGCGCACGCTCATGCCGCACGTTCCGTTTCTTATTCCGGGCTACGGCGCGCAAGGCGGCACCGCTGACGATTCGAAATTCGGCTTCTTGCCGGACGGCACCGGCGCGGTTGTAAACTCGGCGCGCGGCATCATTTATGCCTCGGCAAAGGAGGATTGGCAGAAAGCGGCTGGAAAGGCCGCGGAAGCAATGGCCGCCGATCTGACGAGGGCCCTGGCCTAAGCCAAACCCCTCTGGAACCAGGTTGCAGAAATGTCAATTTTAATGTACAATGTGACTAATAACTCTTCCAATACACACATGTTCCAGCGCCACCACATGGACAAGCAGACCAAGGAGAAGATGATCGCTCTCAGTCTCCTCTGGGCCGTATTCGCTTGCGCATTCCTGATCGTCGTCCGCGCAATGTTCTAAGCGAACGAGACGATCGTTACCACCGTACACAATCCCTCCGGTGTTACCGGAGGGTTTTTTGTGAACGGATTATTGGAACCTTGTACCGCGTGCAAGCGTGGACGCACTGCTTTCCACCCACTTGAAGCGTCCAGATTGATCTGTCCACCATACGCTGCCGAGCGCTTCGGGTGAGCCGCGCTGCTGCAAATCGACTTCCAGACTGGCGGCACCGCCGGTGACCATGACATCTGCGCGCAGCTCCAGTGACAGAGTTCCGCTTTGCGGTATTTGGCCGACTGCAGCCGCGATGTTGCTGCAGGTAATGCCATCGGAACCAAGTGAACACGACGTGTTCACGGCACCGCCCGGTTGATTCACGCGGATGTTTTTCAAGTCCACAGTGCCCGTACGCTGCAGCGTGAAAATCAAATCGGTGATGCTCAGCGACCTGCCGGCAATGGCATCGCCTGCAAAGGTGAAGGTGCCAAGGTTCAGGCCAGTGCCCGAAGTAATGGGCGCAGTCGTCGGGCTGGAAGAGCCGACAGTCGTAATGCGGCCGAAGGCTGTTTGGTGCTTGGGATACGGACCAAGAATATTCAGGCTGATGGTGGTATTGCTGGCATCGCCGACCAAGGAGACCTTAAAGCTGCGCACCTGCAACAACCGCTCCGATGAACCGTTGTTTTCGGGCGTGCGGATAACGGCGCGAACAATGAGTTTCACGTCGGTGTTGGCAGGAATGGCGTAGCCCTGCTCGGGTGCCAACTGCACTTCGTAGTACTGCTTATAGTCAGACGGCGTGTTGTTCAGGCGCTGGCTGAGTGTTGCAATCACGACACCTTGTTCGTTAACAAGCTCGAGCACATCGAGTGCAGTGACCTCCTGGTACAACGTTACTTCGACTGAGCGCAGGTGAGCGGCTTCGACTGAGCGAATGGTACCGTCGGCAATCGCATCCGACGTACGGCCGGCGATAAGGAAGTGACTCACGGACGGCAACGTGAATCCGAGTGACGATGAGACAGAAGACGAGAGCGACGAAGACATGGCCGAGGAAGAGGAGGCCTGCGACGATACGGACGACGCCACGCTGCTGGCGCTGCTCGATGATGACGCGACGTATTCACCGCGTTCAGCCAGACGATAATTCTTCAGTTGCCCCTGCGACTCCGCGAGAAAGGCGGCTGCGAGACGCGCCATTTGACCGCGTGTGAGCTCGGTATCGAACGGTAGATTCGCGGACAATGCCGTGCCGTGCTCAAGTGCGGCGCGATAGTAGGGCGTATACCACTGGTCACCGGGCGCCTCGCTCAATTGATACTCGTACAATTGAGCGAGAATTTTCAGTGCTTCGGCATAGTTCACGTTTCGCTCGGGCTTCAACGGCCACTGATCTTTCGGAAGTTTGGCATCGGGATAACCACTGACGATGTCGTGCTCTTCACCGAAACATGCGTAAGGCATGAACCAGGCATCCAGCGGCACATCGGTAAAACACGACGTATCTGGACCGATGTAGGCATCCAGAAAATTGGAGTATGCGGTTTGAATGACGATCTTCAGGAATTCGGCGCGATTCAATCGTCGTTCGGGGCGGAACGTGCCGTCATCGTAGCCGCGCACCACCTCTTCGGCGGTGAGCATGCTGATTGCCGCCGACTCCGGCGTGGACGGATCCACGTCGGTATACGGCAGATGACTGCGGGTGAAATCCAGCGCGAACGCCGTGAACGGAATGCTCAAGAGGGCTGTAGCGGCCAAAAGTTTGCGGTTGATCATGGCAGCAGTATACACCCCGCGAACCGTGGTAAGCTCTGCACATGCGCATGCCTGTTGCAGGACTGGCTGGAGCCATTGTCGTCATTGTTGCGTTATCGCTGTTGTTTGGAGTGAGCGTGGCCAGTCGCATGGCACCCGAGCCCATTCAACCGCACGTCACGGGTCCTGCCGACAGCTGCCGCAGCAACGCCGACTGCTGGTGCGCTTCCTTCGACGGTGCGGAGTTTCTTCCGGGTGTGTTCGTACCCAGCACTTGTGAAAGCAAAGGCGTGTGCTCCCTGTGCATCTACGAATAATGAACGTCGCCATGTTGCTCACACTGGTGGCTGGAGGTTTTGTTGGAGGCTACTACGGTGCAGCGGTTGGCTCTGCAGGGTTAATCAGCGTGCCACTTCTTATTCTGTTCGGCTTTTCGCCATACGCAGCGGTTGCGACCACGCGCCCGGCTGCGTTCGTTTTGGAATCCATGAGCGCTCTGCGGTACTGGCGCGACGGCAAGTTGTCACCGGAGCATATTCATAAAGGCGTCGTGCTGGGATTCTTCGGCGCCATCGGCTCCGTTGTCGGCGCGGTGATCATCGGCTCTGTCAGTGATCAGGTTCTGCGCTTGCTGTTCGCATTGGTTATCAGCTCCATGCTGCTGTTCTTGGTTGCAAAAAAAGATTGGGGCACGCGCGAGCGGCATGAGCGCCAAAAGAACATGGCTACGCTGGCAGTGGTCACGCTGATCACGGGCATTTACGGCGGATTCTTCGGCTTCACGTTCGGGACGCTAATGACCGTGGTGCTGGTGTGGTTCGGCTGCACGTTGCTGCAGGGTGCAGCCATGTCTCGCGTGATCGGCATGTTTACCAGCGTCGCCGCGACAATCGTGTTCATCTCGAAAGGATCGATTGATTACCCCGCTGCGGCCGCACTGGGACTCGGCTTCGGCATCGGTGGGTGGCTGGGTGCAGGGGCGAGTTCCAAGAAAGGAAATGCATACATTAAGAAGCTCCTGGTGATTGTGGTGGTTGTGTCGGTACTGAAGTTACTGTGGGATTTCTTTGCCACACGCTAAGAACACTTACGAGATTGTTTTCGTGTTCAGCAGCAAGCCGTCAGGTTTGAGCAAGAATCGCTGCAATGCAATGACGGTTTCCACTTGGCGCTCCCAGAGCACCGGGTCTTGGGGAGGAAGAGAGGCGTCTTCCACCTGGGGATATTCGCTGGCGCCGAACAGGTCGATGACGACATCATGCTTGCCGAGAATGTGCGGGTAACGCTGCACCGCTTGGCCGAGGGTGCAGTTGAGTAATTCGACCCGTGTCGCATCACGAACGTCGTCGCACGCGGAATGCATCCGGCAAATGCGCTCCATTTGTTCGCGGAACGGACTGTCGCCAAACTCGGCCAGCCTCAGCGCGGCCTCCAACAAGTGCATCGCCGAATCGTAATCCAGTGGATCGATGACCAGCGGCAGCGGCTCTCCGGGTTTGCGGAGCGAGGAGTAATAGGTCATGAACTCCGAAACACCCGGGCCGATCTCCGCAAACCGCTTGCCAGTCGCAGCATGCTCCTCGGCAAAAGCAAGAAGGGGGATATAGCGCTTGTATTCTTCGGTGGTGCGACCGGTGGACAGCGTATGTGTCCGGCGATCTTCGATTGTGACACCCAGTGCTTCGTCCGCCAGCGGAATGCGCATCACCTGGAGCACGTACGGATTGGCAGTATCCTGGAGGACGATCTCCGAAATATCCTCGTTACCGAAAACTCTGGTCTGCAACGGCATAGTTGCCAATACTACAAATAGATTTTCTTTTCGTAAAGTTTCACGCGAAGACCTCGCAGGCTTATCGTGATATACTTGACATATACTTTACTAATCAAGTATTATGCAAGCATGAAAACCCCATCCCCCGAGTTGACCCTGCTCTTGAATTTGGCCGCCGTGCAAGCGGTGATGAGCCGCCGTTTCGACGGTAAGCTCGGCAGCCTCGGTCTCACGGAGTTCCTCATCTTGTTTCATTTGGCACGCGTACCGGAGGGCAAGATGCGCCGCATCGACTTGGCCGAGAACATCGGACTGACGGCATCGGGCGTCACGCGGCTGTTGGCTCCCATGGAGAAAATCGGGTTGGTGAAACGCGAATCCAACGCCGCCGACGCGCGCGTGAGCCTGGTGAGCATCGCCAAGGGCGGGCGGGAAATGCTGGAGAACTCATTGGAAAACGCCGAGGCGCTGGCGCAGACCGCGTTGGGCTCGGCCACCAAGAATGAGCTCGCGCATGCATCCGCATTGCTTTTAAAGCTCGGCGGACGATTGTGGTGACAGACCGCTCCGGTTTTCGAAGGTGAGCGGCAGGCCCGCTGCGTTACCCCGTAACGTCTGCGGTGCCTTTCCGCTTCTTTCGGTACAGAAACCACTGCATGACGATGTGCCGGAGGGCTTGAACCGACTGCAGACGGAACTTCCGGAGACCCTCTTCGTTCGTCACGCAATACGCTCCGCCGAAGATCCTGGCGCACTGTTCGGCGGCGTCCTGCGTGCTGTCCGCGGGGACGATTTCCTCGAACGGCAGCGCATCGCCGTACTGCTCTCGGACCAACGGGACTAGTGTGGGCAACGACCAGAGGTACGTCCTGTCGCTGGTGGATTCGATGGGCGTGGCCACGTGCAGCTGCGGATTCGGCAACTGAAAACCTTGGGAATGAATGTCGGGGAAATGGGATTTTTGTTCCAGGGTTTTCCGTATGGCATGCAGTTGCGGCACAAGCATGACCGCACGCGCGTCGCGGCGGATGGCATGAACGCCTTCCTCGAACGAGCCGACATGCCGTATGCGAAGCACCCGGCCCATCTCCGCATGGGCTTGGCAGAAAATGGTTGCCGCACGATCCGTGCAACTTCCCTGTGTCAGCGAAACGACGGTATCGACATCATCCAATCCCTCGCCTCTGTTGAATGCATCGGGCGAAAAGGGCGCAAACCCCATCGCGTGCAATCGCTCATTCATAACATTTTTATACAATGTTTATTTGTAATTGTCGAATGGTAGTCCCGGCAGGAATCGAACCTGCATCTACCCCTTAGGAGAGGGTCGTTCTATCCATTGAACTACGGGACCACGGTCTGACGTACGGCAAAAAGAGCGAGTCGGCCCGGCATGCGCATCCGCGGGGCCTATTTCAAAATGACGACCTGCCTACTGTCGCTCGGCAACGAGCCAGCCTTGGCTTTGAACTCACTGACGATCTGGGTGTCCTTGGCTCCGCAGGCTTTTGCCACGGCCGGAGCATCGATGTCTTTGGTCGGCACAAGCACGACCACGCGCGGGTCGATGGATTCCACCAGCGCGACAGCCTTCTTCTGGTCATCCGCACGGACAACCAAAACGTCCACGTCTCCCATCAGTTGCAATTCTCCGTCGGTCCAGTCCATGAGCGGCATGTCGACGAAGCCGCAACGGATGCCGTCGATGGATGCCGTGTACGACACCTGCTTGCCTGCACCTTGTCCGATTCCGCGCAGCGTCATGTTCTCGAAATCGTATTCACCCGGCCAGCTAACAGTCTTCTCGTCGGTCATTACCTCTTCCGGATGGCTGAGCAGTGCATACTTGCCTTTGACAGCCTCTTTCGGAAACAAGGCGAACGTAATCGAATCGCCTTTGACCGTGCATGCCGAATCTGAATCTGGAGTGAACGTAATCATCGTGACTACAGTGTAGCGGCAAAGCCGGAAAGCGGGAAGTGCCTAGTCGTTGGTGGATTCACCTTTGCACTCTGTAATACCTAGTTCTGCCAGGCGGCGCTGCACAAGAGCGCGTTGCTTGGTGCTCAGGCCGTCGGTGCGAACATCGAAGCCCGTGCCACCTTCGACGTGCTGCACAGGAGCATCGATGCCGTTTTCCGCCAGCATATCGCGCACGCGGCCGACGTTGCCTTTGCTGAAGGATCCTTTCATGAAAAATGGGGAAAGAAGGAGGTGATTCTGCCTCACCGCTTTCGCTTGTCAATATTTTACTTACGCGGTCTCGCGCACGATCTTGGCGCCGAGTGTCTTCAGCTTTAGCTCTAAGCGATCGTAACCGCGCTCAATGTACTGCACATCGGTCACCACCGTTTCACCGCTGGCGATCATACCCGCAAGCACCATGGCGGCACCGGCACGCACGTCGTTGCTGACCACCGTGCGTCCGCGCAGCGCGGTCGGACCGATAATAAGAGCCTGGTGTGAGTTCAGAATTTCGATCTGGGCGCCCATTTTCTCCAATTCGTACAAGTACGCCATGCGACCTTCGTACAGACGCTCGAAAATGCGACTGACACCCTTGGCTTGCGTCATGGCCACACCGACCGGCGCAAGCAAGTCGGTAGGGAAGCCGGGGTAAATGTTCGTCTTCACGGTGAGCGCCGTGAGCGACGACACTTCGCCGTCCACGAACAGCACACCTTCGCCTGAATCGTAGCGCCACGTACCACCCATGCGGCGAACGGCGTCCAAGAAGGAAAGCAGGTGTGTGGGGTCTAAATTGTGCAGGCGGACTTTGCCATGCGTGCAGAGTGCTGCCATGACGAAGCTGCCGGCTTCCAAATAGTCCGGCGTCACCGCATGTGAGCATGCTTTCAAATCCGGACGACCGCGCACGACGATGGTATGCGTACCGGCACCTTCGACTTCGGCACCCATGGCCTTCACCAACTTGGCACAATCTTGCACGTGCGGTTCACCGGCAGCGAGATCGATACGCGTTTCACCTGGCAACATGGCGGCGGCAAGAAGCGCGTTCTCGGTGGCAGTGACAGAGAATTCTGGGAGAATGAGGTGGCCGGGGCGCAGTGTGCCGCGCAGCTTCAGGTATTCGTTGGTGCTCAGATCTTCGGCGCCCATTTGTTGGAATGCGGCAATGTGCGCATGCACCGGGCGCTTGCCGATGACGTCGCCGCCGGGATAGGCCATTTCCACTTCTCCGAAGCGTGCCAACATGGGGCCGAGCAGCACGATGGACGCGCGGAGCATGGAAACAAGCTCGCGCGGCAACGGACGACTCTGGAGTTTATCGGCGCGAACTTTCACCGTATTTTCCTCGAAGGACGTTTCGGCACCGAGGTATTGCAAAATCTTCAGCAACACTTCGATGTCACGCAAGCGCGGAACGTTGGTGTACGTCATCTCGCCTTCTTTGCACAAAATACTGCCGGCCAGCAGCGGCAAGGCTGCGTTCTTGGAACCGCTAATGACCACGTCGCCTTTCAGCGTGGCTCCGCCTTGAATACGGTAGCGAATGCTGGCGGCTTCGGCCTGCTTTACAGCCTGTGCGTCCAGGATCAGCTTGCGCTTCGCCTGTTCGGCAATGTCGGCTGCAGATGCTCCGGTTTGGGCTGGAGTCATAGAGTGCGTATTCTACTGCCTTTTGTCATAAAAGTCACCAGACCCTATATTTTCGCAGAAGTTAGCCCTGAACGCTTCCGAATCTCCTCCAAAAGGACCTGGAGAAGCAGGAGAGCGGCCCCAATGGTAATAGCACTGTCGGCGACATTGAAAATAGGGAACGTACCCACCTGGAAATAGTCGGTGACAACGCCGTCGGGCAGCCGGTCGGCAATGTTCGCGAGTGCGCCGGCCAAAATGAGTCCGAAGGCGATTTGATTCAGCCGATGCCCGCGTTCGCGGTACGCAATGAACGCGACTGCGCACAATGCGGCACCAATGAGCACTTCCTGCCATGGCGACGGCAAATGCACGCCGAATGCAATTCCAGGGTTGTGCGACAATTGCAATCCAGCGAACGCCCCGATCACAGCGATGCGTTCAGCAAGGAACTGCTGTGCTACCCATGCCGAACCCAAGGCGCAGACAAACGTGACGACGATGGTGAAAATGAATGGGAGCACGCACGCATGCTAGCCGTAGGCGTCGCCGAAATACAAAGATGTCAACGAGGACAACCGGCTGCCGGTCGGAGTATGATGGCGGCCCATGTTCCGTCGTGCGGACTTCCTCCTCCTCGGCATCGCGCTGGGTCTGACCCTCTTTGGTCTGGCCATGATCGGCAGCGTGAGCGTGTACCAGAGTTACCAGCTCACGCTGGCCAAAGCCGCAGTGCCCTCGAACTCGTTTTATTTGTGGCGCAGCTTCGTGCACGTCATTGCGGCACTGTGCGTCATGGGCGCCACGGCATCCATTCCGTATCATTTCTGGGAACGTCATGCGCGTACGCTTTTCTTATTGAACCTGATCTTGCTGATGATGTTGTTCATGCCGGGCGTGGGCAACGAGTACGGCACGGCGCGCAGCTGGATTCAGTTGGTGGGATTTTCCATCCAGCCATCTGAATTTTTGAAGATCACGATGGTGTTCTACCTCGCCACCTGGCTCCAGAAACGCGAAGCGGCCATCGCCACGTTCCAAGAAGGATTCATCCCCTTCGTCGTGCTGCTGTGTATTTCCACGTTTTTCGTGGCCATTCAACCGGACCTGGGTTCGTTCCTGGTGCTTACCGTCATCGCCTCGCTGATGTTCTTCGTGGCCGGTGGAAACATTTTGCACTTGATGATGGGTGGCAGCTTATCGGCGCTGCTCAGCCTGCCGATCATTCTGAATAAGGAATACGTCCGCAACCGCTTCACCGTGTTCCTCCACGTGTTGTTCAAGCCCGATGATCAAACCTTTAAGGAAGGTATCGGCTTTCAGATTCACCAGGCACTCATTGCCATCGGCAGCGGCGGACTGTTCGGCGTCGGATACGGAAAATCCATTCAGAAATTCGGCTACTTGCCGGAGGTACAGTCGGATACGATTTTCGCCGCCATGGCCGAAGAACTCGGCTTCATGCGCCTGCTGATCGTCCTGAGTTTGTATGGCATTTTCGTCTATCGCGGATTGAAAATCGCACGCAATGCTCCCGATCGTTTCGGGCTGCTGGTGGGTACCGGCATTACGACGTGGATCGCCTTCCAAGCAATTTTGAACATCTGCGTGAACCTGTCGCTCTTCCCACTCACCGGACTCACGCTGCCGTTCATCAGCTACGGCGGGTCCTCGCTTATGGCAACGCTGGCCGGCGTGGGCATCTTGCTGAATATTTCCATGCACAGCCACCAAGAAGACGCGCTGATGCGCCGACGTACGCGCGCCACGCACACCGGTTCCTTGAAGCGCTACATTCAAGCATGAGCACACTGACCATTGTCTTTTGCGGCGGAGGAAGCGTGGGGCATATCGCTCCGGCAGTCGCCGTAGCGCGTGCCGCTATGCAACTGAACCCGGCCGTGCAACCGCTGTTTTTCTGCGCCAAACGCGACGATGAGACAGCGTTCTTGCAAAGCGAGAAGTTGCCATATCGCTGCGTGACGGCAGCCAAGTTTCCGCGCGGCTTGAGTGTGGGCTGGATGACGTTTCCATTCGTCTTCACATGGTCGCTGATCGCCGCACACCGTCTCTTGAAGGAGGCAAAACCCGCCGCCATCTTCAGTAAAGGGGGCTACGTGAGCGCGCCGGTTTGCATCGTGGCCCGCACAATGGGCATACCGATCGTACTGCATGAGTCGGATGCCACGGGCGGCATGAGTAATGCAATGGTTGCGCGCATGGCAAAGACGGTCTGTCTTGGTTTCCCGACTGAAACCACAACCCCTCGCAATGCCATTCTCACCGGCAACCCGGTGCGCCCGGACATCGCCGGGG
This sequence comes from uncultured Candidatus Peribacteria bacterium, assembly GCA_964458645.1. Taxonomy (GTDB): domain Bacteria; phylum Patescibacteriota; class Gracilibacteria; order Peribacterales; family Peribacteraceae; genus DAORHV01. Next base: position 24,621 of record CAYWJU010000012.1, read on the forward strand.
GATCGACGGATGCCGCAAAGAGAATCACCGGATTTTCCGGCCGGAGGCCGGTCGTGCTGATCATCGGCGGAAGTCAGGGTTCGCTGGCGATCAACCAAGCCGTGGACGCGAATTTCGAGGCCCTCATCGATATGGCCGACGTCATTCATCTGACGGGCGCCGGAAAGGGAATCAATCGTTTGCACGCCCGTTACTGGGCGCGACCGTTCGTTACCGAGGAATTGAAGCACCTCTACGCACTCGCAGACGTGGCGGTATCGCGAGCGGGAGCTGGCACACTCTCTGAGTTGGCGGCCCTTGGGAAGCCGGTGATCGTCGTGCCGTTGCGTGGCGTGGCACAGGATCATCAGCAACGAAATGCGGAGCTGTTGGCGCAGGCCGGCGCAGCGATCCTACTGCCGCAGCAACGTCTTGCCGAATTACCAACGACGTTACGCGGATTGTTTGCAAACAGCAGTGAACGAGCGGCACTTGGTCAGCGTCTGCAGGGCTTCTTTCCACCCAATGCGGCAATCGCCATTGCACGCACCGTTCTGGACGCCACCGAGTCGCGGGAATAGAATGCGGCTCCATTTTGTTTCTTTCATCCTCGCTTCCATGCGCAATGCATTTCTTGCAGCCACAGGAATCCTGACTATCGGCTTGCTGGCCGCCTGCACGCCGACCACAACGCAGACCACCGATACTCCTGGATCATCTTCGTCGTCCTCGGACACCATGATGATGCAATCGTCATCTTCGTCCGATGCGATGATGCCTACGTCCTCGTCTTCATCTTCTTCCACCGCTACCGCCATGACGAAATCTTCTTCTTCCAAATGGACCTGGGACGGCAAGCTCGTCACCGGCAAGCACACCGCCGTCATTGCCACCAGCATGGGTGACATTACCGTCGAGCTGAATGCCGACGCCGCACCCAAGACCGCCACGAACTTCATGGCACTGGCCAGCTCCGGCTTCTACGACAACCTCACCTTTCACCGCGTCATCCCCGGATTCATGATTCAGGGCGGCGACCCGAACGGCGACGGCACGGGCGGTGCAAGCATTTACGGCGAACGCTTCGAGGATGAAATCGACGCCAAGTCCGACCTGTACAAGGTGGGCTACAAGGCAGGCGTCCTCGCCATGGCCAATGCCGGACCGAACACGAACGGCAGCCAGTTCTTCATTATGCAGACCGACTACCCACTCCCGCCCAACTACACCATTTTCGGAAAAGTAACCAAAGGCCAGAGCGTCGTGGACGCCATCGCCAAGGTGAAGCGAGACATGCAGAGCAACATGCCACTGGAGCCAGTGACCTTCTCGGTGAAGAACGTTCAATAATTGGACTCCGGAAAAACGGTGACTTAGGATGCCGCGCTAATGCGGCATCCTCTTTCACTGTTATTGCCCGAACCCAACCCCGGCATCGTCGCGCAGCTCAGCACGATGAATGCCGAGCCGTGCGGCATTCCGCATCACCGCCGGTGGCTCCATGAAGGGAACGACCTCGTGCAGTGCCCAGCGGCCGCAAAAGAAGCGCAGGTGCGCTGCATTCATTCAAAGAACGCCGTATTGCGTGCCGCCGTGCGCGAAGCGCTGGTACGCCGACTGCTGACGCCGGTGGAGGCCAAGCAGCTGGATCTGTTGTTGGAAGAAGACATCTACGGCCGGGCGTGGGAAGCCGACATGCTGTCGTTGAAGTTGGGTCAGGTGGTGTACATGAATCAATCGGGAAAGCCGTACGACATCGGGCACGTGCAATCGATGACCGGGTTGGACCCGCTTTCGCACCGCGTGGAATCACTGACCGATACCGACGCCGTGCGATTGACGGTGGAAGCGCAGACCGCCGCGACGCAGTGGCGCGAGGACGTGCGACAGGAACTCTTGCGACTCTTTACCGGCGGACAACGGGATGAGCAGAGGATTGAGGCGCTGCTGCTGGAGCGCGTTGGCTAACAAGCGCCCGGAGCCTCCGCATTGACAAATATGAAGAAGAACGTACAGTAAAACCTTTCGGCTATCGCCGAGAGGGGACGCGCTTCGGCGCCTCCGCAATGTCCGCTCTTTGTTAGGAAAGGGTTACCAGATGAGTGCGTTTCCCCGCACGATCCGGCTCGTGAAGCCGGAAGACACCTTCGCCCGTGGCTGGACCGCAGGCGACCACAGCGTCATCCAGAACCTCGGCTTCGGCTGCACCGTCCCGCACGTGGTGTGGGTGGATAGCACGGGCAAGGCACTGTATGACCAAGTATTGCTCGCCCAATCCGGCGGGGCGTATCTGCTCCCAGTCCACAGGCCCAGCGGCAAGATCGCGCTGGTCCGCGCCCTGCGCGCTGTGGTGAAGGACATGGACGCCTACCGAAAGCAGTGGCAAGCCGTCGATCCCAAGAACGCCGAACAGGTCACGCAATTCGCCTTGGACTGTTCGGATCTGTGCCGGTTCTCGTGGGAGATCCCGCGAGGCATGGCTCAGAAATGGGAATCGCTGGCGAAAGCCGCCAAACGCGAAGGGCAGGAAGAGTCGCGCTATCGCCTGATCGGCACTCCGATGTCTTTGGGTCCCGTCAACGGCGACACGACATTCTTTCCCCACCTGAACGAAGCGTTCTGGTGTGAGTTGGAGCTGTCGGCCACGGACGTCCCGGAGGACAAGCTGGAAGGGATCGGCCCGTGCAGGTTGGTGAGCCTCGCCGAGTTCGACACCATGGTCGACTCGCACGAGATCATCTGCGCGCCGACTGAGACCGCCCTTCGTCGCTTCGAGCGCCGGAATCCCGGCGTTCTGCGGTAACCACTCCGCAATGATCAACCCTTCGAATCGTCCCTGACGAAACGGAACATTGATGAGCCCTGGGGAGTTTCATCTCCCCGGGGCTCTACCCACAACATCATCCATGCCGAGCCAACTTCAGGTATCCTCAGCCCCGATGCGAACACGCTTTGCCCCCTCACCCACCGGCTTGCTGCATATCGGCGGCCTGCGCACCGCGCTGTTCGCGTGGCTCGTCGCCAAGCAATCGGGCGCCGCATTCACGCTGCGCATCGAGGACACCGACAAAACCCGCGAGATGGCCGGCGCCACCCAGGACTTCGTGAACACCATGACGTGGTCGGGACTTACGATTGACGAAGGCGTCATGTTGGATGCCAATGGCGCGATCACCGAGAAAGGCCCCTACGGGCCGTACCACCAGTCGGCACGCCTGGGCATGTACAAAGAACACATTGATACGCTGTTGAAGAACGGCCACGCATACCGCTGTTTCTGTACATCGGAGCGTTTGGATAGCATGCGCAAAGACCAGGAAAAGATGAAGCAGCCGCAGATGTACGACCGCTTGTGTCACACACTCAGCGCGGACGAAGTTGCTAAGCGCGTGGCGGCCGGCGAGAAGCACGTCATCCGCATGCTGGTGCCGCGCGAGAAAGTCATTACCTTTAAAGATGAGATTTACGGCCACATCACGTTCCGCGGCCACACCGTGGACGACCAGGTGCTGCTGAAGGGCGACGGCTTTCCTACGTATCACTTGGCACACGTGGTCGACGACCACTTCATGAAGATGGACATCGTGATCCGCGGCGAGGAGTGGATCAGCTCGTTGCCCAAGCACCTGATTTTGTTCGAGATGTTCGGCTGGACGCCGCCCAAGTACGCGCACATGCCGCTCCTCTTGAACAAGGACCGCAGCAAGCTCAGCAAGCGCCAGAACGACGTGTCCGCGTCGCACTACATTGAAAAGGGATACCTGCCCGAGGCGATCATCAACTTCCTGGCGTTGCTCGGCTGGAACCCCGGCACCACGCAGGACGTGTTTACGTTGGATGAACTCGTGAAGCAATTTTCGCTGGAGCGCGTGCAGAAATCGGGAGCTATTTTTGACTTGGAAAAACTGGAGTGGCTACAGGGCCAGTGGATGCGCAAAGTGCCACCGGCCGTGTTCGCCGAGAAGATCAAGCCTTTGGTGGAAGCTGTGTATCCGGCTGCAAAAAATGACCCCAAGTTCGCAGAAAAAGCGGCGCTGGCCCAGGAGCGTGCCGTGTTCTACAAGGACGCACCGGAGATGCTCGATTTCTTCTATGTCGATCCGCCTGCCGCCACGCCGGAGCTCTTGATCAACGAGAAACAGGGCGTGACGACCGAAACGCTGCCCAAGATCTTTGCGCTCCTGAAAGACACGCTGAACGTGATCGCCGATGCCGAGTGGAATCTGACGACGATCCAAACCGCACTGACGGCCGCCATTGATTCATCCGGCATGAAGAAGGGGCAAGTACTGTGGCCGCTGCGCGCGGCACTGACCGGCCGCAAATTCAGTCCCGGCGCATTCGAGGTCGCCACCGCACTCGGCAAAGCCGAGACATTGAAGCGACTGAGCGCCGCCAAAATCTAACCATTACAACCCTGCTTGTTCGACAAGCGCGACAACCGGTTCAACGAGCGCCTTGATACCGGAATCCAAAGCAGCGTCGAAAGAAGAAGTGGGCTGATCGGGCGCCAAAGCAATTAGCAGCATGGGAACGTTGCTGACGAAACGCACTAAGAGCAGGTCGCGTTCGCGCAGCACCCACAGCTGCTTCTTGAGACGGTACTGCAGAACGGCGGCAATGAACGGCGGGTTCAGCAGGCCGGGCAGCATGGACGACGATTGTTGTGCGTTGCTTGCCACGCTGAAGGCGGCATCGAATTCGGCGTTACCGGTTTTGTATTCGCCTTTGAACAACTGTAGGAACTTTTCGCCCAAACCTTCGGGTGCCAGACTGACAGAGGCGGGGGCGGACGCGCGGACCCGGACGCCGACGATGGGCGAGTACTCGGTGCGGGTATGTTTTCCGGCTTGGACCTGGTACCGCAACTCGGCGATCCATACCGAACAATCCCGTTCGCCGGATTTCCAAGTTCCCCACCATTCCTCGGCAATGCAGGCACTGCTGCCGCGCGGGTGCATGAACGCGGGAAACGCCGTCTGCAATTCCTTAAAGCGGCTGTTTTTCTCGATGCGGACAACCCAACCGCGGTGCTTGGCGTAGCGCATTTTGGCTACGCGTTCGGCGGCTTGTCGCTTGAGGCGCTCGGTATTGAATTGCGCGAGGCCGATGAAGAAGAATGGCAATCCGAGCAGCCATGAACTGAATCCGGCGACAATCTGCAGCGCCGTATTATCGAAGCTGTTGGTCAGCAATGGCACGAAATTTCCTGCGACGAATAGAAAGCCGCCGATGATAAAGAACATGTACGGATTGCTTTTTTTCACCTCGGTTGACGCAATGCTTTGCGCGGCACGCTCGGCGTCGGCCAATTGGCCAGCCATGGCAGCGGAAGGCACCTCGGACCCCAGTGGGTCCCACGACGGTATTGGCGCCTCGAAATCCATGGCATGCAGTATGACATGCCTGCGGGGGACTGGTACACTGCGGTCCATGTCTGAAGTGGAACTCGAAATGAGCGACGGCGGCAAAGCGGTCATTGAAGGAAAGACCAACGTGCCGTTCAAAACATTCGTCGGGCTTATTTTGCAGCGAAAAGTGCAGACCTTGTTCAAGAAATGCGGCGACGAGCCGGTGATCGTGGACAGCGAGCTGCTCACGCAGTTGGCCAGTGCGCCCAATGACACGCAAGAAGACCGTAGTAAGTTGGTGCTCGTCACATTTGGCGTGGGTATGTTGTGCGGTTTCTTTATGACTGTCGTGGCGCTTTTCGTCTTGTTGATGCTGAAAATCCAGCCCAGTGTGGTGGACTACGGCATCGCGGTGGGTGTCATGCTTGTCTTGGGCGTCGTGATCAGCGTCATGCAAAAGGTGCAAATGAGCAGCACGAAGCAGAAGTTATACGACAGCATGGAGAAGATGACAGACCTTGTGTCGCGCTAAGTCGTATCCACGATTTCCGGTACACTGTGTTTCCTATGGAGCTGAAAGAGGCGTTTGCGATCAAAGGCAAAACGACCATGCGCATCGGCGGCACCGTGCGGAAGTACGCCATGCTCCGGAACCAGGCCGAGTGCGAAGAGGCGGTGAAGGCCGCGGCGGATGCCAAGCTGCCGCTGATCGTGTTGGGATCGGGCTCGAACACCTTGTTCGCCGACGGCGAGATCGCGGCGATGGTCGTGCAGATCGGCAACGTGAAAACGGAGGTCGCGGGCAACCGCGTGACGGTCGGCGGCGGCAAGAACCTGGCTATGTTGATCAATGAGCTGGCTGCCAAAGATATGGACCTGTCGGCGCTCACCGGTATTCCGGGTACAATCGGCGGAGCGTTGTTCGGCAATGCGGGGCAAGGCCCGAAGGGTGTGTGGATCGATACCTACGTGGTGAGCGTGACTGTGTTGATGGACGGCAAGTGGCGCACCATGACGCGCGAGGAGTGCCGCTTCCGGTACCGCGAGAGCGCATTCAAAGACCACCCCACGCCGTCGATCATCTGGGAAGCGGTGCTCGAAGTTCCATCGAAACCAGGCGCCGAAGTGAAGGCCAGTGTGGAGGCATTGCTGAAGAAGCGCATCGAGACGCAGCCGCACCTGAAAACCGCCGGATCATGCTTTAAGGCGGTGGGTGGAACGCCGGCTTGGCAGCTGTTGGACGCAGCAGGGTTGCGCGGACTGCGCATCGGCGGCGTGGAGATTTCTCCGAAGCACGCCAACTTTCTCATCAATGTGGGCGAGGCGACCTACGCGGATGCAAAGGCAGTGGTGGAGCAGGCTAAAAAGGCCGTACCGGACCAGCTGGAGGTGGAAATGCGGTTTATCGAGAACGACGGCACTCCGGCATATTAAGAACGGAAACGCCCAAGAAGTTGACTGGGCCGGGTTCGTCTTTAGAGTACGCGCAACCTATGAGTGAAGTCCTTGAACGAACGCCGGCTGCCGAAGCGATTCCAGCCGAGGCCGACGATGCCATCGCCGCAATACTGGGCGAACGCGATGTCATCGGCGATGACGCGATGGCGATCGTCCGGGCCGGCGAGCTGCGTACGCAACTCGGCATCTCGTCCGACTACGACGTGCGTCCGCTCGACGAAGCGGGCACCGTCTTTACGGTGACGATCCCGGACCGTGCGCGTACGCCGGGCACCAAGTCGATCGGCGGCGACAAACTGCTGGCGCTCCGGTGGACGGCGGGTGACACGTTCGCGACGCTGGACGGCAAGAGCATGCCGCTTTCCGCCTTGCCTGCCGCGCTTAGCGCCCATGACAAAGCGCTCAACTGGTCGGCGATCCAGGGATTGGATTTTTAGCAACAAAAAACCCCCGGCGCCGGGGGTTTTGAACATCAATGTGAAGCGGATTAGAACGGCAAGTCTTCGGGCTTGATCTCGGACTCGTATTTAATGTCCGGGATGGACGCACCAACACCCACTGCTTCGCGCTCGACCTGGCTGGCCGCACGCGGTGCGGACGGAGCGGAAGAACGGGCCGGCATGGACGCACCGTCGGCTGAGATGGCGGCGACTGCATCGGCGTTCTTGATTCCCAGCATGCTGACCTGGTCGGCGATCACCTCGGTGGTGTAACGCTTCTGGCCGGCCTGCGTCTCGAAGCTGCGGGTCTGGACGCGACCGCAAGCGTACACGCGCTGACCTTTCTTCACGTTGGCTTGAATGGCGACGGCGAGCTCACCCCATGCCACGACGTTGTGGAATTCGGTGCGCTCTTTCATCTCGCCGGAGGCCTTGTCCTTCCAACGTTCGTTGGTAGCCACGCCGAACGAGAGGACGCTCTGTCCGCTGGTCGTGGTGCGCAGCTCCGGATCGCGGGTAACGTTGCCAATGACCTGCACGCGGTTGATGCACTGCGTAAGAGGAGCGGCGCTTGCGGCGACTTCTGTTTGTCCGCCTTTCGGATCCAAGAGAATCATATCCATGGCGACAACCTTGGTCTTGCTGCGCTTCTCGCCGGACTGTTCGTCTTCCCAGCTGTCGGTTTGCAGACGGCCGGAAATGTACATTTGGCTACCCGGGCGGACGTACTGTCCGGCCACGTCGGCCATGCTGCCCCACACCGTGACGGTGTGAAAACTCTTGCCTGAAAGGGTCTCGCCTTTGCCGGACTGAAAGGTGTATGGCACGACAATATTCAGGTCGGTCACGCTGGTGCCACCAGGCGTCTGGCGGAGGCTGACCGGCTGGGTCTGGTATCCGATGATTTCGATGCGATTCAATGAGAACATCGCTGTGAGGGGAAGAAGTAGAGGAGGCCTCGAACCGTTGACTCTCATCCGAGTGCGCCGTCGAACGGAGCGTCGGGTTTGAAGACGTGTACGAGGGTACACCTGCACTTCTTTCGGTCAACGAAAGCTGCTTGCCGTTTTTTTGAATCTGGCGCCGAATACATTAAGCATTCCGATTTCGGTTTTTTGGCTAACAGAAGTACGATATCTCTCCGGAATGCGATGGAGATTCGTTCTGCTTCCGGCCATGGTCCTGCTCTGTGTTCCAACGAGCAGTTCTTCGGCTCCGTTGCACCCCATCATGAATGAGCCGGAGGCGTATCACGACGTCCGTTTTGGCATAGACGAAGTGAAGTCCAATGTGAACTCCGTGCAATGCGGCGGATGGGACCCCGACTCGAAGGTGAAGATCGAATACGACCCGGACATCAACCCGCCGTGCAATGTACAAATCAATTGCCAAGGTGGCGTGAACACCTGTAACGGCACCACTGGCTACGCTGACTTAAAACAACCGGACGGCACGATCAACTTGTGTATGTCGCTGGCAAGTCCAACGGGAGGTGGAACTGAGTACTTGCTCATGCACGAATTGACGCACGCCAAGCAAATTTGCCCCGAGGCTCCGGGCGTGCGACCAGCGGGAAGCTGCTGTAACTTCGAAATGGAAGCCTACACGGTGATGTGCCAAGCCATGGAAGACGACGGCATTTTTGCATTGCCGCAGTTCGTCGCAGCCGGGCTGAACGTGCAAACCTGCGCGCAATTCGGCACCGAATATGTCAGCTGCCCGGGGCAAGGCTGCTTCCCCGGCGTGTCACCGACATTGGGCCCGGCGTATCTGGCAGCGGCACTCATTAACCCCACGTCCACGTGTGAAGACCTGAAGAACAATCCGACACCGCGCGTGAAGGCCATTCTTGATGACATTAAAGCCATCTCGAACTCCATGACGCACCTGTACGTGCTGAAATGCGAAGATGGCAGCCAAGATTGCATACCGTTGCCGGACACCAGTCCCGATCTTCCAGGACGCGACAACATCGAGCCCATCAGCAAAGAAGAGACCGGCATCGGCGTGCGTGGAAGCTATACGTTTCCGGACACGACGCAGGGCTTTACGTCTGCGTGCAATATTTACGACACAAAATACACCGACGAAGACTTAAAAGACCGCGGCATCGCCTACGGCCTGAAGGACGAGGACGAGGACCGCGACCCGAATACCGGTACGCCACTCGATGAGCCGGGCGACGTGGAGGTGAACCAGGAGCGACTCTGCATCCGGTACGGCAATGCAACGCCGCATCAATGCGAAAAACTCTACAACCGCTTCCGAACACTGTCCGACAATGCACCGCGCCCGGTGATGTCGTGCCACACCAAAGACGTGGACGAAGGTGACGTGGACGGCGACGGCGATGATGACGGTGATGATGACATTCACTACGCATTCAACTTCGTGAAGACGTACTGCTTCGACTACAACGACCAGGGTTCCCGCCCTCCGCTGACCCTAGACTTCCTGAATGTGACGCCGCTCATCGGCATTGAATCCATGGTGCCCACGCAGTGGATGCCACCGGATTTGTCCAAAAAATGCTTCGGGCAGGAGTGCCGAACGCCGTTCCTCCCCAGGTTTATCGACGAGTTCCCGGAGAACTGCGATTACAACGACAGCAACGGCCAGATGTACCACAGCCACACGCAGGAAGCGATTCTCAGTTCGTACTACCGCCACTACTCGGGACCGCTGCTGTACAACTTGGGCGTAAGCATTCGTGAAGTGAAGCACGGCGACACCATCCAAGAGTGGAAAGTGCGCGGTGAGTGTTACGAGTACTACGATATTGATGCAGGCGGTTCTCCGAACGGCGAAGACTGGAAGCCGTACATCAGCACGTTGTTCGACGAGAAGTGCGAATTGATCATTGGCACCAAAGATTGCGGTTCTCCGCCGTGCACCGAAACCGATCCGCATCAGCAGGAACCACTGAAGCCGGAATGGAAAGAGGGTAGTCACATGCCCGACAACTTCAATACGCAGAAGGAGAGCTACATGCCGGAAGTGTCATTGGCTGAACCCGACCGCGGCGGCCGCACCGCGCCGGACGCGTGGGTCTACGACGAACGCTCGCCGCTGGCCATGTTGGACAACCGTCGCGTGCAGAGGGTGCAACGCTTCTTCGATGATCCAAGTGACCCAAGCGGCTTCTTGGATACCATGCTGGAAAGCAAGGTGCGCGGCGGAAAGACTGTACCGGATAACGTGCGTACCGACGGATTCGACGACACCGCCGAGCGCGATTTCACGAAATGGTGGGAAAAACAGCAGAAGGCGTTATTGAATCTGATCCGAGACCCCACCGTAAAACTCGTTATGCCCGCGCGCATCCTGACAGGCCTCTCCGAAGATGACCCGCTCATTAAATTGGCGGCCGGCATCGTGAGCCAGCCGAACGGCACGGTGGCCATGACATTGCGCGCCGGCCCCGAGGAATTGGGTGCGGCGCTGCAATCTTTCCGACAGCTGTACGTTGCGCCCATCCGCGAGGTGCGCATTCCTATTTTGGTCGTACTGGCATCCAAGGCGGAGCTGCGTACGCGCCGTGCAGAATGGAAATTGTGGCAGTTGCGGAACCCGTCCATTGCCGGACAGGCGGACCCGCTGATCGATAAAATCGACGGATATTTGGAGGACTTGGAACGCGTGCGCCTTATGCGATTGGCACTGGCCGGTCGCTTGCAGAAAATGTACGAGACACAGGAAGAAATCCGCGACTTCTTCGGCGAATGGTATGTGGAGAACAGCCAAATCATCCGCGATGCAGCCGAAGCCTCGCTCGAGCGCCAGAAGCTGAAGACCATTTGGCGAAAAACACAGAAGGCCTACCTACAGGCCGATGCCTGCCAGATCACCTGGTGCAGCAACCAGCGCTACTCGGCACCGGTCTATACATTGCTCGATAACTGGTGGCGCCAGAAGACCGCCCCCGGCGAACCGCCGATCTCGACGCGAGATCGCGATTCGTTGCCAGAACCGCCCGACCTGACGCCGCTCATTTCCAATGCCGAGGACAAGAGTTATGACTTCTCGTTCATGGGGCTCTCTCAGGATGAATGGCGTGTGCCGGTACTGTGGCCGGTGAGCGTTCGCATTAAAATCCCGCTGCCACCCACCTACAAAGGCAGCGCCCCGCTGGGCGCCGACCAATACGCCGATCTGCCGGATTACCCGGATATTTCGGCCTTCGATAGTCTGCCGGATCCGAACGTTACCCTTCCTCCGCAGACGTTTATCGACCCCATTCCGCTACCGAACCTGGGTGACGCCAAGCAAAAAATGATGCTCATTCGCGAGATGATCGAAGGCATTACGGTGGACGCACAGCAGCAAGAAGAACAAAACGAGGCATCTGGAAACTCCTCGGCGGAGAGCACGACGGACAACTTCCCGAAAATGCGTGACAGCATGCGTGGCGCACTGTGCCGAATGCCGCCAAGCGTCCTTACGCCGCCTTCCAAGGAAGAGGATATCGCCATCGACGAAGACTATGGCAATGGCATTAAAATCATTCACACCGAGACCGATCTTCTCGAGCGTACTGGACGCTTGTGGTCTCGTTGGATGCCTGAACGAAAAGAAGACTATGCCGGTCGCATCATTCGGGTTGGAGAAGAGTATCCTGATCCCGATGATCCGCCCCCCTGCAAAGAGGACGTCGTCTGCATCCATTTGCCCACGGAAATCTTCCGGTCCTTCAAGTGGCAATGGTTCATACCGAAGCTGGACAGTGAGTTCACGGATATCGCGCACACCATGCGAGACCTCACGCTGCCGGAAAACGACAGTCCGGATGAAAACCCGTTCCTCGATGCCAAGGCCGAATTACTGAAACGATTGTTCCCCAACATGTCGAAGCCTACCGATATCCGCCTGGAACCCCCGCAATCCTAAATGTCTGCACAACGCTTCTCCGTCGGCCTGCTTCTCTGCCTGCTTAGCAGCATGGCTGCAGCACCAGCTCTTGCTCAGGATTCAAAGCCCTTGGAGCTATGCCGAGACCGCGTGATTGACGAATTGTCGACGGTGCACGATGAATACCGCAGCGTGTTGTTTGGCAGCCGCGAGGATGAAGACGGTAATTTCATCGCCAATACGGGCGGCAAAGTCGACGAGGAACGGACCGGCATTTTCGAGACCCGCTACCGCGAGACGCCCGATTTGGTATGGCCGTTGGTGGAATCGTATCGGGTCCTGCGCTGCAGGAGCGTCGGCATCTGCCAGGCAATGCAGCAATCGTTCACTGCAGAGGATGATGATGCGTTGAATGTGGCTTTACTCGGTTGTCGCGAGCAAAGCTTCACGCCCTACGACGAATGTAAATTCGTTCAGAAAAATTCCGTTGCGGATCCTGCAACGCTCACCACCGACTGTACGCAATTGGTAAACGATTCTCTGGCAATGGAGCAAGGAGTACTGCGCATCGCTGTCGCCTACGACTCAGGCTACCGCGGAGCACTGCAATTCGTCGGCATGACCGATTGGATGATGAAGGATTTCCCCAAGCGCGCATTCATTCCGTTGCGCGGGATGGTGAACATGCTCGGCAAGCTGTATCAAATTCCGTGCTTCATGGGCCAGTGCGACATGCCGGATAACTCGGACATCCAGTTGCCCGAAGGAAACTCCCCCTTGAACGACCCGCCCAATCCCGACGCCTTCATCGATTAATCCATGCCTGCCTCCAACCGCACAACATCGGCACGCAAAGGGCAGTCTGTCACTGCGGATTTGCAGCGCTTGTACACCGGCGTGTTGGCGCTGATTGTCGGCATAAGCATCCCGATCATCGGCATGCAGTTGGTTCGTGCGCAAATTACCAACGGCGCAAGCTCGTCATCATCTTCGTTGTCGAGCAGCGACGATCCGCGAAGCTGCACATCCGTCGGGACAATGTTTCAGGGTATTACACGGCCGGTCGTCGCCATTAATCTCTTCCGCCAACACATGTCTGCGGTCGTTGCGGAGCGTGAGGCCATTCTAAAAAACACGCTTGCCTGGGGCTGCTTCGGCGGACCAAACGGCATCCAGCCGCCGCCTTCACCGGTGCTGACCGCATTGGCTAATTCGCTCCCGGGCTGGCATTACAAGTACACCACGCAAGTGGGTGGACTCGGCACGCAAACGATCATGGTACCAAAGCCCGTGAACTTCGAATCATTCGCTTCGGTCATTATGGAATTCGAGCGTGAGTACGAATGTAAGCTGGCTGAATTTCAGCCCGAAAGTCCTCTTATGGTCCGTACGGATCAGGATTTGGACGGCCCGGAAGGAATGGCCAATGCCGGCGGCGGCACGAATTTCTGCTGCACGGAAATCACGAATTTCTGCGTGGATCCGAATGTGCCGGATTCCAATGGCGATCTGCCGACGTGCAATTCCTCTCGTTACCAAGGACCGGATCCCACGTGTAATCAGGAATGCGTGATCAGCGATTTTTACGGCAATTTCGGCATGCGCATCCAGAATAATTTCGAGCGCATGAACAACGAGCGCATCCGCGCGCGCATTGCCGTGGAACGCACGATCAATACGTTGCGCTCTTTTGAGCAAGCCGTGGTCTTTACCGTGCAAATGTCATGCTTCCAGCGTGCGGGCTTGGACATTAAGAACGAATTGGCATTGATGGCCGACGGCACCAGCTGCATGCCGAAAATCTGGGACTCGCTGAACTCACTCCATGACAAGCTCGAACAAGTCGTACCCGAACTATGAAGCTGCGCGCATTGCTCATCGGCCTGCTCCTAGCGCTGCCGCTCCCTGCATCGGCGATCACTACGTCTATCTTTGATCAATTCTTCGACAACGCATTCGAGTTGACGCGTAATCCGCAAATGCCGAGTGAGAAGATCGTCGATTTCGTCATACGGGAAATGGAGGACTGGCAGGGTGACGGAATCGAATTGTTCCCAAGCGACGTGCAAGCCGCGCTGCTGAACGATATTGGCGTGCTGTGCCTGAATAAAAACACCTTCCACAACAGAGCGCCGATCACCTTCAGTATCGGTGGCATTAACGACGGCGCCGGCTGCGATTCGTTGCGTGATTCGATCCTCTCGCTGGTGAAAACAGAGATGGATTTCGACAACCTTGGCGACGTATTGACCGTGGTGGCCAATGGCGGATCGCTGGCGCTGTCGGACCAACCCAACCGCCCGGCCAACGTGGGCTTTTCCACGCTGCTCACCACACGCATTTGGACTGCGACCGGCACGACAATCCTGGCATGGCCCGATGGGGCAAACGACATTTTGGAGAACAAGCTGAATCCCGAAATACAGCAGGACGGCATCTCTGATGAGTTACTGTGGACGTACCAACACGGCTACTTCCGCAACGAGCGCGAGGCGGATCCGGAAATCGCATCGTGGACGCCGTTTCTCGACGGCGACAACGACGGCTATACCATCGGCATGGCATTGCGGGAATTGGCTGATGCCTTGAACATCAAGGCCACGGATTACGCGAAAAAAGGCGAGTACGTTGTGCCGAAATTAAACGGCAAAAATCTTGGGTTATGGGCGCGTGCAGATGACCTGGGCCTCATGTGGATCTACCCCGATCACTTCACCCGCATGCGGGAAATCAAGAAAGCCGGCGATTACCCGGAATATCATGATGGCGGTGATCAACTGGCATACCCCTTCACCTATGAAGGCACTGTGGACCTCAGCTCGAAACCGGAAATCCAGAGTCCGTTGTGCAGTCGTAGTGCGGGGCGACTGGGATATTTGTGCCGCAAGGTGCCTGCTCCGGTGGAGAATTGCGCATCACCGGAGAATGAAGACGATATTAACCTTATTCGTTGCGACGAACAGGAGCGCACGACCATTGACGGTCCGGAGTTGTGCCCGGAAATCACCGCACTATTTCAAGACGACGGAACGCCGTTGTGGGATCCAAACGACGAGCGATTCTTGAATCCCGCATTGAAGGCGGCGGATGTGAATCATATCTGCGACCCGGAAAACCGCGTGATGTACAAAGACGAAATCATGGCCCACGCCTGTTACATTGCATTCTGCGTGGCACAGTCGCATAGCGGCCACACATTGGTGAGCAATCGCAGTCCGAACGTGGTCGGCGAGGCGACCTCTCCTTACCTGGCATGCATGCGCCAAGACCCACATCTGGGCCTGTATTCCGAGCTGGCGCAAATGACTCCATTCGCGCTGCCGAACTACCTTGGCCATGAATTAGCACAAGAATACGAACGTGAGTACTGCTCCATTACGGGCTTGCCACCGCACCCGCTTGCCGGCTTCTGTGCATACCGTGAAAATCGCCGCGCAAACTCGCCGTTGTATACCATCGGCGCAACGACGGGCAACGCACAAGATGAACTTGCTGGCGTGCGGGAAGACCAGGGAATCTACACCGGAGATGCGGTTGCCATCGGCCAACGCATAGCGCTGGACCAGTGGTTACCCGTGCAGCGAAAAATGGTGGGTACCATCGCGCAGGCTATCGACGAAACCGCAACGTTGCTGCGTGAATTGGCCAGGGCACCGCTGACAAAAACCCCATGCCCATGGACCGGTCAATTCCCCCGTAAGGCCGACGACGGCACCTCTCCGTAATCATGCGACGCCTTTCTCTCACCGTCGGCTTGATTACCCTCCTGCTACCCGTTGCGGTGCATGCCGAAGCGCTGTCTCCGTGGCTCCAGGAAGTGCTCGACCGCATCGATGCCGGCATGTCGACGGCGGACGCTCGTCCAGCTGGCACGTGCAATCCGGACAAAGACAACGGCTACTTGGCCGAGGCCGAGGCCAGCATTCGTGAATTTATTGATGTACGGCGGCAAATCTCGCGTTACCAGGCATACACCAAAGAAAATACGATCTGTTTTCAGAGCGACGTGGATTTATTGGAAGATAAAATCAACGAGCTGCGAACGACAATCGTGGATGACGCGGAGGCCTGCAAGTTGGAGTCGATGCGCATATTGATTGAAGTGCTGAACTTCGCTGTGAAAGCCTACGATCTCTTGATGCTCGGCGGCAATGATCCTTCGATCCAGAGCGATATTCTGCAATACGAATATTTCTGGGAAAGTGAAGCGCTGCTGGAAAGCGGAAGTGGGAGCGGTATTACGGATACGCACTCAGATGCCGCACAGTGCCCTTACACCACGGACTATTCGCCCCATGCCGTCGGCTACGTTATCGCCGACGGCGGCTCGATTGTCGTGGATAGCTCGGATATCAAGAGTTACGGCTGCGACGCATCTGTGCTGGAAAACATGCCAGACCAAACGCAGGAAATGATCGATATGTTGCGATTTTTGAACGGTGACGGCGGCGACAACGAAGGCACGATTGAATTTGCAAAAAACATGACCACATCTCTTGAGCAATTTCTTACGAATCTCGACACGATCATCGCTGATTTGCGGGGCACAACGCCGACGAGCTCTTTCCCTGCCGTCATGGATCCTCCGCCAGATCACGAGGAGCGGACCGGCTGCTTGCGGCCACAAGTGCCTTTGGTGGCATTGAATCCGGGGGATAACGCCCCTGACTCCATGCTGGACGACTATCCGGACTACTACAGCGAAGACAACATGCGCGAAGTGGAGATCGCACCCGGCGTATTCTTCCAAACGTTCAATCCTGCCCCCGAAGAAGCGCTTCCGGTGGGCGCCCACCTGCGCCCGGCCTACGATTATTTCTCGATCTTCAGCAATCCTATTTTGATGCATCGGCGCTTCACGGCAAAAAAGAACAGCCTTGGAAACAATCGTCCGCTCCCCGTACGCGCGCAAGGCGGAGAGGGTATCGAACGATCGATGTTCTTGCTGATCTACGGCGCGGACGCCCCGGCGCAATACCGTTCCATTTCGGCCAGCGTCGACCGTCAGACCGGCTTTCTGGAGGCGGCCAGCCGCGACGCCATTGAACGCACGATGCAAGCCTACGCTCCGCTCCAGACCGCCATTACAACACTCAGCGAAGTAACGGAGAAGGAGTTGCCGGAGTATATCCAAGACTTCGGCTATTTCATGTTACGACAATGCGTCAACGGCCACTGCAGCGAGGTCGACGGCACACTGGACAACATGCAAAAACGTATTTTTAACCCAGCCTGTCATCCGTATGTATCCGGGGACTACACCGATACTCGCACGCACATCAAATGCCTGTGCATCCCCAAGAGCGCCGAAGAGCCGGACGGCCTGGATGTGGACGCCTGCGATTGCGGTGGCACGCCACAGGACGGTGACTGCAAACCGTGGTGCGCCTACTGCCAGCAAGATCCGTCGCAAGAAGAACGCGATAAATGGGCCGACATGGAGCCCGAGTTGTACCCCGGTTGTCGTGTTGAACAAGGCGACCCGGAAAGCGGGTACTAAAAGAGTGGAGAAAGGCATGTAGTCACGAGGAAAAGCCTTCTGAATCTTTTTGTCCTGCTGGTCCTTTTTCTTGGTACACTCACGACATGAAGCCGGAAGATTTCGTCCACATCCACTGCCACTCCACTTTTTCGCTGCTGGAGGCATTGCCGACGCCCGAGGAAATCGTGCTGCGCGCCAAGGAATTGGGCCACACCGCGGTGGGGTTGGCTGATAAGGGGTACACCTACGGCCTAATTGAGTTCTATAAATCGTGCAAAGAACACGGCCTAAAAGGATTGATTGGACTGGAGGCGTATGTCGCCGCCCGCACCCGCCACGATAAAGACAGTTCCATGGACACCCGCCGCTATCCGCTCGTGTTGCTGGCTGAAACTGACGAGGGGTACGCCAACTTGTTGGAGCTTGCCACCCGCGCCGCGTTGGAAGGCATGTATTACAAGCCGCGTGTGGACGCCGAGCTTTTGGCTCAGTACGGCAAGGGGCTCATTGCGCTCTCGGGGCCGATTTCGGGAGCCATTCCGCAAGCAGCGTTGGCCGAAGACTTCGACCGCTTGAAGACGTTGGTAGAGCAATACCGCTCGTTCTTCGGCAAAGAGAATTTGTACTTCGAATTGATGGACCTGCCCAACGTGCCGGGTCAGGCCGAGGTGAATCAGCAACTCATTCGCTTCGGCAAGGAGTTGGGGGTGCCGCTGGTCGCCAGTTGCTCAAGCCACTACTGCCGCATCGAGGACGCCGAGGCCCACGACGTGCTGCTCTGCATTCAGAAGAGCTCCAATGTGGCGGACGCCGGACGCTTCTCCATGCGCGACAGCGATTTCTCCATGCGCGAATTCGCCGACATGGAGCGCGCGTTCGGTCACGTGCCGGAAGCACTGGAAAACACGCGCGTCATCGCCGACCGCTGCAACGTGAAGATCCCATTCGGCAATTATAAAATCCCGAAATTTCCGGTCACTGCAGCGCAGACCGAGCCGCAATTATTGAAGGACCAATGCGCCGCAGGTGCCAAGTTGCGCTACCCGAACGCCGACGATGCCAAGAAGAAGGTGATTGCCGAGCGCTTGGAATACGAGCTCGGCGTCATCGACAAAATGGGCTTCTCGGGCTACTTCCTCATCGTCTCGGACATCGTGGGCGAGGCCAAGCGCCGCGGTATCACGGTGGGTCCCGGCCGCGGATCGGCCGCCGGCTCGATTGTGAGTTACGTGCTGGACATCACCACATTGGACCCGCTGGAACACGGGCTGCTGTTCGAGCGCTTCCTGAATCCGGAACGCATCTCCATGCCAGATATCGATATCGACTTCGCCGATACCCGCCGCGACGAAGTGCTGGAATACGTGCGCACGAAATACGGCGCCGACCGCGTGGTGCAAATCTGCACATTCGGAACGCTTGCGGCGCGCGCCGCAGTCAAGGACGTGGGACGCGCGTACGGCGTGTCGTTCGCCGAAATGAATGCGCTGGCCAAGTTGATTTCCGAACGGCCCGGAACATCGTTGGAAGAAGCACTGCAGAGTTCGGAGCTGCAAGCCGCTTTGGAAAGCAGCGAGGTGTATCGCAAGATCTTGGACGTCGCACAGAAATTGGAAGGCAAAGCGCGTCACGTCTCGGTGCACGCCTGCGGCGTCGTCATTACGCCCGAGGCCGCCACCAAGTACACCGCGTTGCAGCGCGCGCCGAAGGACGACCAAACGATCATCACGCAGTACCACGCCAAGCCATTGGAGTCGCTCGGTCTACTGAAAATGGACTTCCTGGGCCTGAAAAACCTCACCATTATCCAGACTGCGCTGCTCATTATTGAGCGCATGCACAAGGTGAAGATCGACATCCGGACCATTCCGTTGGACGACAAAGCCACATTCGAGCTGCTGTCGCGCGGCGAGACGACGGGCGTGTTCCAGCTCGAGTCCGGCGGCATGCGCCGGTACCTGAAACAATTGAAGCCAAGTGCGTTCGACGACATCACGGCTATGGTGTCGTTGTATCGCCCGGGTCCGATGGAAAAGATTCCCGATTATATTAAATGCAAGCACGGACTGAAGGAGGTGAAGTATCTGCACAAGGACCTGGAGCCCATTTTGAAGCCCACCTACGGCGTCGGTATTTACCAAGAGCAAATCCTGGAAATGGCGCGTGTGTTCGCCGGATTCTCGCTCGGCGAAGCCGACTTGTTGCGGCGTGCCATCGGTAAAAAAATCAAGAAGGAACTGGACGCCCAGCGTGACTTGTTCATTAAAGGCGCCGTGGCGAAGGGCTACGAGAAAAAGTTGGCGGTGGAGTTATTCGACGACGTCATCACGCCGTTCGCCGGATACGGTTTTAACAAATCGCACGGCGCCTGCTACGCCCGTGTTGCCTACGAAACCGCGTATTTAAAGGCCCACTATCCGACGGAATTCATGGCGGCACTACTCTCCAGCGAAGACGGCGACACTGAACGCATCAGCATTGAAATCGAGGAATCACGTGCGATGGGCCTGGACGTTCTGCCACCGGACGTGAATGAATCGCTGGCGCACTTTACGTCGCTGCCGGACAAGAAGATCCGCTTCGGATTGGCGGCCATTAAAGGCATTGGCGAAAGCTCCGTGCGGCAGATTATTGCGATCCGCGATGAGGGCGGAAGGTTCGCCACACTGGAAGACTTTGCCCGCCGCGTGCCGAGCAAGATTCTGAATAAGAAGTTCCTGGAATCGCTCGCCAAGTCTGGCGCGCTGGACTCGCTCTGCGAGCGCGGAACTCTCGTTTCGCAATACACCAAAGTCGTGGAATTCAGTAAGTCGATCGGCGATGCCGGTTCGTCGCAGACCGATATGTTCGCCATGGCCGGGGGTAATGCCGGCGTGGCAATCGCGTTCAGCCCCACCGACGACAACGGCAACAGTGTGGAGGCATCTTCGCAGCAGAAGTTGGCCTGGGAAAAAGAAACGCTGGGACTGTATGTCAGCAGTCATCCGCTGGCGGGCCTGCGCAAATACATCGGTAAAAAGGCACGCTTGATTGAATCGTTGAACGGCGACGACGTCGGCCGCAAGATCACTGTGGCCGGTATCGTGGAGAACGTGAAAGTCTTGCGTACCAAAAAAGGTGAATCGATGGCGATCCTGTCCATAGAGGACCCCACCGGCAAGATGGAAATCACGCTCTTCCCGCGCACCTACGCCCAGGCTGCGGAGGCAATCGCCAAGCCGGACACGGTGCTGGTGATGGGCGGCACACTGGAAATGCGCATGGGTTTGCCGCAACTGCGCGCCGACGCAGTGAAGCGCGCTTCCTTGTCGATGATGATTGAGAAAGCCAAGGACGCCGGCATGTATGACGAAGACGGCGCCAAACAGTGGCGACCGCGCGCCAAGCCGGCCATGACCGACAGCGTCGAGCTCCTGACGGAAGAAGGTGAAGTGATTGTGGCGACCCTTGAGGAAGAGCCAAAGCCAAGCGTTACCTCGCAAGAGTTTTTGGGTCCGGTGAGCACCTGGATCACGCAAGGCATGGATATGACTGCGCCGGCTGCAAAGGTTGGTCTGAGTGTGGCGCAAGCAACCGCAACGACTCCTGCGGCATCGCCGACGGTCGAGCCGCTGCACGCCGACTCTGCGACGCAAATTTCGGTACATACCATTGCGTTGCCCGAACGCGCTTCGAAGCAACTGCTGCTGGAACTGAAGAAGGTCTTCGAAACATTTCCCGGCCGCGAAAAAGTTCAGCTGAAAATCGGCGAGAAGATCGTGCCGGTCGGACTTACAATCTCTATGTCACCGATTCTGGAAAAGCACATCGAGGACACCGTGAAGCGCTACGCGGTTGTCGCATAATGCACTTCGTATGAAGATCGTACCCGCCACCCCAAAGGCCGTGGATGAAGCCTTGGCGCTGCTCGCGCGGGGCGGCGTGATCGTGCATGCAACCGAGACCTGCTACGGCATCACGTGCGACTTGGCCGATCCGCAGGCGGTTGCCCGGCTGTTTGCTATCAAGCGTCGACCACCGCAGTTGCCCGTCAGCGCTCTCTTCGCCTCGAAGGAGCGTTCTGAGCGCTATGTGGAATGGACACCCGTGGCAGCCGGCCTTGCCCGCCGCCATCTCCCCGGACCGCTGACACTGGTACTGCCAGTACGCGCCGAGGCGCCGGCAGTGCATCCCACGCCGGTTGGCAAAGCCGAAACGCTGGGCGTGCGCATTTCGTCACATCCCATCGCCATGGAGTTGGCCGCACGTCATCCGACTCCACTGAGCACAACTTCGGCCAATATCCATGGCATGCCGGAAGCCTACGATGTGCCGTCGCTCTTAAAGCAATTCGGTGGAATACAGCCGGACCTGGTGATTGACGAGGGGCTCTTGCGCAAGACACCGCCCTCCACCGTTGTGCGTATGGAGGGGGATACTGTCATGGTGCTGCGCCAGGGCGGCATTCGCATCGAGAAACAAGGTTCGTAAACCGATTCCGCGACGGCACAGCATGCGCTAGGCTCTGCGTATGCGCTGTCCGCGATGCAAATCCGAGGATACGGCCGTCATTGACTCGCGTCTCACCGAGGAAGGCCGTGCCGTGCGCCGCCGCCGCGAGTGTCCGAAATGCGATCACCGCTTCACGACATTCGAGCGCCAAGAGCTTTCGACGTTTATCGTGGTCAAACGCGACGGTACCCGCGAACCCTACAGCCGCACGAAATTGGAACGCGGCGTGTGGGTGGCGTGCACCAAGCGCCCGGTCAGTCAGAAAGACATTGATACCATGCTGAACGCACTGGAGGAAAAATGGGGCAAGAACAAGCAGGAAGTGGAAAGTACGACCATCGGCAAAGACGTCATGCAGGCGCTCGCGAAGATCGACAAAGTGGCGTACATCCGGTTTGCGTCGGTGCATCGTGAATTCAAGGACGTGGAGGAATTCAAGAACGAGCTGGGCAAACTCTTCAGATAGAAGACTGCTGCTCGCGTGCCTTGAACAGTTCGATGGCGTCATTCAGGACGTCTGTGAGATTCTTTACTGAATATTCGACCGCCCGTGGATCGACGTAGCGCTTATCGGCAATAATGAGCTGTGTCCGCACGCGGTCGGCAATCGGCTTCCAATTGGCAGATTCAGAGTTGTTTTTCGCCATTGCTGCGAGCAATCCAAGATCGTTAATGGCACGGAGCAGCGGTTCATATTCCTTCACGCTGTTCTCCATAAACTCGATAATCGGGCGACCGGCCTCGCCGAGTAGCCTTGCGCGCGCAAAGAGCGCCTTGTAGCGTTCGTCGAACGTACGTTCGGGGCCTACGTACACGCCGTGCTCGAATAAATGCTGTACGGCATGGGTGAGAAGCGGTGCCGAATCGAGTGAATGGTCGTCCATCGTGTTGTGGTTGGTTTCCCACTATTGTACTCTGCTAGCCGAAATTCCGCAATAACACCCCCTCTCCAAATGCTGCGTACAAACACTTGTGGCGACCTTACCGCAAAGCACGTCGGATCCACCGTCACCCTGTGCGGATGGGTGAACGGCCGGCGCGACCATGGCGGACTGATTTTCATCGACCTGCGCGACAGGTATGGCCTGACCCAGGTGGTGTTTCACCCCGAGAAGAACAAGGAGGCTTTCGCTCAAGCCGAAGCCATTCGTCCGGAGTGGGTGCTGAAGATTACGGGTGTTGTGGACAAGCGCCAAGCCGGGACCGAAAACCCCAAGCTTTCCACCGGCGATATTGAAATCACGGCTGCCGATTGCACCATTTTGAACAAAGCCAAAACGCCGCCGTTTGAAATCGACGCCGACGCGGTGAACGAAGAATTGCGCCTGCAATACCGCTACCTGGATATGCGCACGGCGCGCATGCAGCGCAACATCGTACTGCGCTCCAAGGTATTCCAGATCATCCGCAAGTATTTTTCGGAACAGAACTGCTTGGAGATCGACACGCCGTGCCTGATTAAAGGCACGCCCGAAGGCGCACGCGAGTACATCGTGCCATCGCGCGTTTATCCGGGTCAGTTTTTCGTGCTCCCTCAGAGCCCGCAACAGCTCAAGCAGCTGTGCATGGTGGGTGGGTTGGACCGCTACTTCCAGATCGCACGCTGTTTCCGCGACGAAGATCTGCGCGGCGACCGCCAGCCGGAGTTCGTGCAGCTGGACTTCGAGATGAGCTTCGGCGACCAGTTCGACGTGCAGAACATCATCGAAGGATCGCTGTTGGAAATCTTGAAACACTGCAGCCCCAAACAACTGCGCGGCGGCAAAGTCGCCCGCCACACCTGGAAGCACGTCATGGACACCTATGGCTCAGACAAGCCCGACCTGCGCTACGATTTGCCCATTACCGATGTGTCGGCAATTGTTCCGGGTTGTGGATTCAAGGTGTTTGAAGACGCGCTGAAATTGAAGGATGGCACCATCCGCGCCATCCGCGTGCCGGGCGGAGCTGAGCTTTCCCGCAAGGAAATCGACGCCTGGACCGAGCTGGCCAAAGAGATGAAGGCCAAGGGGTTGGCGTATATTTTGTTCAAGGACGAAGGGCCGTCTTCGCCGCTCTTGAAATTCTTCAAAGAAGGTTTTCTGGAAGAGTTGCAGAAGCTCACTGGTGCCCAGAAGGGCGACGCGCTGTTCTTCGGCGCCGACCGCTACAAAATCGTGTGTGCTTCGCTGGCCAAGGTGCGCGCCGAGGCCGCCAAGCGCTTCAAATTGATCGACGAATCCACGCACGCCATGTTCTGGGTGACCGACTTTCCGATGTTCGAAGAGAACGATGACGGCAGCCTGACGTTCTCGCACCATCCGTTCACGAGCCCCAACCCGGAGCAGTGGAAAAACCGCAAAGAGAAGCCGACCGAAGTGCATGCCGTGTGCTACGACCTGGTGCTCGACGGTTATGAACTGGGCTCCGGATCGATCCGTATCCATGACCCGGTGTTGCAGAGCGAAGTATTCGACATGCTCGGCATTAACGCCGAGGACCAGCAGAAACGCTTCGGACACATTTTGAAAGCATTCGAGTATGGCGCTCCGCCACACGGCGGCTTTGCGTACGGCATCGACCGCGTCGTCATGATTTTGGCCGGCGAGCCCAACATCCGCGAGGTGACGCCGTTCCCGAAGGATCAGAAGGCCAAGGACCTGATGCTCGGCGCACCGTCGGCTATGCCCGACACGCAGATCGCTGAACTCGGCCTGACGATCAACGAGCCGATCGTATAATTTCGCTGCTCTACGAAGCCCTGCGCTTCCTTTGGCGACCCCACCTGATTGACCCCGTCTTTCCGCGAGCGTAGACAATCACCATGCTGCTGCGACGAGACGGCTGTTCGGTTGGCATCCTGCGGCCTCCCACCGCGGAGATGTCGCGACTGATGCGCGACCAAGTGGACCGCAAACGCAGCGTCGGCGAGGCGGAAGAGGCGGCTCATGTCGATGAGCAGATCGACCAGATGGTGGAGATGTTCCGCATGGCGGTGGAAGGGCTGGGTATGAAATTTTTCGTGACGCAGTACCAGCTCCACGGCCTCGATGCACTGCGTGTTGTCTCGCGGCGGCGCACGCGCAACATCGCCGAAAACGACATTCTGGCGACAATCAATCCGACACCCAGCACCTATGCCTTCACCACCGGCTTGCACGGCAATCCGCTGCACCGCGCGGTGCTGGCCTACACCGATCCACAGACATTCGAGGACTCAGCGCAACTGCTTGGCACCGGCGTGATGGATATCGTCGGGCGCGAACAAAGCGAGCACCAGCACGCCCTACGGCGTGTGTTCGCGGTGTACGTATCGCCACACGAGGCCACCGCCGCAAACCGGTTCAGCGGCAACGCAAACATCGTGCGGCAGGCGGTGCTCTACCCCGACGTCGCACCAGTGGAAACCACCCGCCACACCGATGACCTTCTCATCCCATTCGAAAGGGTATGCGATGAGGAATGCCGTGGGTTGTTCGTAGACGCAAAGACAGCGGTGTCGCCATCGATTCGCCGCTCTTCCTAGCCAGAAAAGCGGTTTTTATGGTATACTGAGGAGATGATATGTAACCGAAAAATAGCGCTTCACGCGGCAACCGTTCTTGTGGTTGCGGCAGTCGCTGGCGGCGGCACATCGCACATGCTGGCGCGCAGCGCGGTTGCAACACCGCTTTCCTCGACCTCTGCGGAAAACGGTATCGTGCTTATCGGCCATGCCCTGGGGGGCGTGGAGGGCACGACCTACACCAACTCACGTGAAGCATTCACGCAAAGTATGCTGGCCGGACGAACGGTATTGGAGGTCGATCTGCAGTACACCCGCGATGGAATCGTCGCATTTCATGACGAAGTATTATCTCGTTTTATGGACAGTGACGCGCGTACGGACTCGCTTACGACTGATGAATTCTTAAGGCATCGGGTCCTTGGGGCGTACACACCGCTTTCATTGGAACAGCTTTTAGAGCTGCTGCAGCGGCACCCGAATCTGACGTTGATTACGGATACAAAACGGAATACTGCCACCATGTTGGCGACGGTTGTAAGGATCGCCCGCCGAAAAGACCCCGCACTGCTGGAGCGCATTGTGCCGCAAATCTACGACCTGAAAGAGTTGGCGCAAATCAACGTCACTCACCATTTTCCGCGCGTGGTTCTTACCCTGTACCGCACGAATGCGACTGATGAAGAGGTGGAGAATTTTATGAAAAGCGAGCCCCAGGTTGTTGCGGTGACCATGAGCGAATCGCGATTCTCTTCGGCGCTGGCCATTGCCGTACGCGAAGCAGGGAAAGACGCGTTCGTACACACGATCAACAATCCGCAGCGTGCACGGCGATTCATTGAGCATGGCGCAAACGGCGTCTATACGGACTTCTTAACTGCAGGCAATTTTTCTGCAATCGGTGCTTCGCACGCTTCTCAATAATTTCATGGAGGACAGCAGCATCCCCATCGGTACGCCTGAGCCGGCTGCGCAACCCGCTGCGGCAGCTACGTCGGCCGATGATCCGAGGGCGGCTGCGGAAAGCTCCAAGCAGGCACGCGAACGCGAGCAAGAGATGCAGAAGGTCGCCGCAGTCGGGCAAAAGCGCTTTGAACGCGAGGCGCGCATTAAACAGCGGCTGAAAGACGAGCAGGCGAACCGCAACAAGCGCTGGCAGGCGGCTGCCAAAGAAGAGGCGGAACGGAAAGAGGCTAAAAAAGACGCGGCGGCGGGCTATAGAAAAACGTACCGCCAACGCGAGAAGGATATTGCCGATGAGAAGAGACGCCGAGAGAAAATCCGCTTGGATATGGAGGCCAAGGAAAAGGCCAAGGCCGAAGAACGGAAGAAGCAGGCTCAATACATGGGCGAACTGCACGAGCAGGCCCGCATTAAGGGCGAAGCGCAACGCAAGAAGCTGCAAGCTGAAGAAGAGCACGACCGACTCACGCGCGAGGCACAGCGGAAATTCCGAACGCGTATTGAACAACTCGACCATGAATACGCCGCCAGTATCGAGAGTGCTTCGACTGAAGCGCAGGCGCATAAAGTAGTGATTCAGAATTCCGCCCAGCAGAAACTGTATGCATTGGAGGGCTGGCATCGCATGCGCGTCTCCACGCTGGACTCAGACATGCGAAGTAAGCTGGCCGCGGCGGGCGTAGGCGTGAACGCATTGAAAGCCGACGAGCGTCGAGCGACGCTAAATGCGCAATCACGCAATGCCTATAGGCTCATTGAAAAAGAGTTTGCTGAACGCCGCGCAGATATCGAGATGGATGTACGCATGGAAAAAATAGGCGTGGAGAATGGCTTGAAAATGTTTAAAGATCGAGCAGAGCAAAACTTGCGCTTGCAGAAGCGCAAAGCGGAAATTGACCTCGCACGGACACTGGAAGATCTATCGCATGCCGACGACAAGAAAAAGAAGCCGCCGTCGCATCTATAGCGCGCTTATGACACACTGTGGTCATGCCGGGGTGGCGAAATGGCAGACGCATCAGCCTTAGGAGCTGACGGGGGCAACCCCATGGAGGTTCAAGTCCTCTCCCCGGCACCACTTATTGTTGCCATACCTGCAAAAAAACCCCGGCCTCACGAGAGGCCGGGGAGAGTTGCTTTGCTGAGCTTACGTCGTAGGCAATGCCGCTCGTGCGCGCCGCGCATCTGCAATATTGGTCTCCAACTCAACGATTCGAGCGCTGCCTGCCGAGTAGTGATCTTGGCGATGGATCAACTCATTGCGATACGCAGTCACCATGGCATCCAGGCGACGCAATTTCGCAGGATTATCGGTTTGCGGCATACCTTCAGCGGTCGTGGATGCCGCCTGCAACTGCGTACTGATGGCCTCAACCTTGCCACGTTGGGCGGTGGCGATATCCGAAGCCAATGCCAGTTTCTGTGCGCGGATTTGCGTATTCAGTGCGGGCTCTCCGGCAACCGGAATATCTGGTACCTGGTAGCCAGCAAGATGTACCAACTCGGCCTGCATTGCATTGATGGCATTATCATAGCCACGCAAGACGGCCGGTCCATCCGTGCCGCTGGCGATTGCATTTGCAAGGGCCTTCTTGGCAACATCTGTCTCTTTGGAAAATTTCTCACGTGTCTCGGGTGTGTGCGGCAAGGGCGGCTCAATTGCGGCACGGTCTCGTAGAACTTGCGACAACTCGGTGGCATACGGCGCCTGCAATGCGGGATCTGTTGGGTAGTACCGCTGCAAAAAGGCAAGCTGCGTACGAAGTGCCGTTGCAACGGCGTCAAACTTCCGAAGTTTGGCAGGATTGTCGGTTTCCGGCATGTTGTGCGCCTGAGTCAAATCTTGCTCGCCCTTCCGCCAAATTGGACCGCGTAGGGACGTGCGTACTTCGCGGAGTGTTCCAATGTTATCAACCACAGTTTTCAGGCGTCCGGGGCTTACCGCGTCGGGATTGGCATATTCCTGCAGATGGGCCGCCTCGTTTTCATAGGCACCGATTGCTCGGTCGTAGGCCTGAATCGTGGCAGTATGGTCCGTTCCGCTGGCGATAGCGTTATCGAGTGTTTTCTGTGCTTCATCGCTGGCCTTTTGCAGTGCCTCGCGATTTTCAGGAGTGTGCGGCAAGCGCGGTCCTTCCGGGCCAGGGCCAGGAGGAGGCGTGTTGCCCTGCTTCTGCAGCTTCTCTCGCTCTTGTCGCAAGTCTTTATTCTGCTGCTCAAGACGAGTCTTCTCTTTCGTAATAGCCTCAACGCGCTCCTTTGTTGGTGCTGGCGGCCCACGTAGTTCGGCATCCAACTTCTTGATGGCCTCTTCATTACGCTTGATGGTTTTATCAATCTCTTCGATGCGCTTTGCATTTGGATTTTCTACTGGGGTGTTGGCAATCTCCTTCTGCAATCGCTCGCGCTCTGCAGCCAACGACTTATTGTCTTTTTCGAGCTTGGAAATTCGCTCCTGGATCTCCTTGGTGCGCTTTTCGTTGGGAGCCGGGGGGCCGACGAGTTCGGCATTCAGCTTCTTGATCTCTTCTTCATTGCGCTTGATGGTGTTATCGATTTCACCGATGCGCTTCTGTCGGTCGGCATTGTTCTGAGGATTCGTATTGGGCCGATTCAACGGCTTGTCATCTTTGCTCAATTTATTGACGAATCCGGACAAGAACGTCAGTGCACCCATGAGCTGCATGCCGCTCAAATCGCGCGGATGAACGGTACGAACGGCAAGTTTTCCACCGATCGGCTCATTGGCGCGCATTTTGTCGCAAACCTGATTCAGGGTCATGAAACCATCGACACGAGCATCGGGGTTCACACCCATCATCATGAGGTTGCCCCTCTCGATATCGCGGTCTCCTGCGGTGGCATCGGGGTTGCCACCGATTTTTTCGACGTAGTTCGCCAGCGCAACGCGGATGTTGCCTACGATCCTCTGGCCACTTCCCGGCGGTAGCCGCTGCGGACTATTGAACGGCAATTCCCCTATGGCCGCCAGAATTTCCGCGGTGCGAGCGGGGTTATTCGTCGGGATTTCACTGCCGTTCGCCGCACCGCTTGCAACGACGTCCTGGCAAGCCTGAAGATGGCGCTTCAGCACATCGCGAGCGGCGGGGTTGGCATTCACGGCGGTAAAGAACTCATTCACGGCGCGTGCTTGGGCCGGATTCAATCGGAATGTTTTTACCAACTGCTCCGATGTCGTACCGGGATTCAGCAATCCCGCAACAACGGCCTGACGCTGGATTGCGTTCATGCCTTCCACGCGTCGCAGGGCGTCGGTCAATACCGGAGCGGCTGCGGTCAATTGCTCCGGCGTCATAGCCGACAACGTGCGTGCGAATACCTCCTGCTCGGCAGGCGGCATGTTCATGATTTTCTTCTTCAGTCCTTCCGGCACGTTGCGCAGCGCATTTTGGAGATCCACGCGTCCGGTTTCACCGGTGGCCAGGGCAATGTTTTCACCCTGTTGAACGACGCGGTACGACGGAAAGCCGCGCGTGTTGCTCAATTCGGCAAGACGGGCGTTCACGTCGGCGATAATTTTGGTGACGCGCTGATCGCGTTCAGCCGTCAATTTGTTGGCAAGTTCGGGATCGCCATTGGCAACCGCCTCCTTGATTTGCTTGGCATAGCTGTCTTTAAAGTTGGCAAGACCAGTATTGAACGTGTTGAATGCGGCCGTGACGAGTTTTGTCTTGGCCTGCAGTTGCTCTTGCGTTGCACGTTGCACCTCCTGCCCGGTCGTCGCCTCGGTATTTTCGATGTTGAACGGCGGGGCGACCGCCTCGCTGTTAATCGGCGGAGCTTCCGGGCCACGTGGGTCTTCCGGCGGCATTAGGAAGGCCATGCGCGCTTCGCCCCATGTGTGAACCGAAGTGCGTGCGCCGTACAGAATGTGTGTGTTTTCCATAAAACTAAGCGGAATGAATTTGTTGCTCAAGATCGAGCATGTCGGCGTCTTCGATTTTCTTATTGCTGTCTTCCAGAGATTTGAGCGCCTGCGCCTTGAATCGAACAACGGCGCCGTCACGCTTGGCCTGATATTGAGCGTACTGCTTGTCGTATTCGGCGTACGCTGCTGCATAACGCTTGGCGCGCACCTGCTTTTCTTCGGGTGTTTCTGTGGCGTATTTCTCCTTCAGCGAACCCACGTTCACAGACGTCAACTCCGGATCGATGCTGCTCATAATGCGGTCGTACACGGCTTGACCGTCTGGCAAATCAACATCGCTGAACGCAAACAGGCTTGCTCCGTCGAAATTCGGAATACCTCCCACGCTCGTTGTGCCTGTAGTTGTGCCGCTATCGGAATTGGTTTGCATGTTTGTATGCGAAATCTTCTTATTGTAGCACAAAACGCCTTTTCGCTCAATCGGAAGCTATTTCTTTGGTGTTTTCTTGGCGAGTAGGCCGATTTCAGCCGTGAGTCGCGGCAGCCATTCGGCACCCTCTTCACGCTCGTAGAAAGCTTGGGAAAGCCGCAGTGTCTGGCTCACGATGCGCCAATTCGAGTTCTTGGACAAGAGTTGCATGATTTCGTTGGCGGTGACGCGCGGCTGCAACGTGAGCACGATTTCTTTGTCGTTGCGGACGGTTTCAGCCTTCACGCGCATGACACCCGCGCGACGGCAAGCCATCTTCAGGCGCAGGATATCCAGTAGGTTGAGCACTTGTTTGGGCAGCGGTCCGTACTCTTCGCGCAAATCCTCGGAGAACTCCAGTAGCATGGCTTCATCTTCGCTGCCGGCCAGCTTCTGGTACACGCCGATTTTCTCTTCGTCGTCGGGAATGTAGAACGTGGGAATAAGTGCTTCGAACGGCAAAATGATTTCCGCGCTGGTGTTCGTGTCATCCTCTTCACGGTGGCCGCCGGCCTTCAGTTCCTCGACCGCGCTCTTCAGCATGCGCAGGAAGTGGCTGACGCCTACGGTCTGCATGTTGCCGGACTGGTTGGCGCCCAGAATTTCACCGGCGCCGCGGATCTCCAGGTCGCGCATGGCGATCTGGAATCCGGAACCCAGTTCGCTGGCTTCCACAATGGCCTTCAGGCGTTTCTTGGCGTCGTCCTTCAGGCGCTGCGAGTGGTACAAGAAGTACGAATAGGCTTGCAGTGAGCTGCGTCCGACACGGCCACGGAGCTGATACAGCTGCGACAGCCCAAAGGTATCGGCGCGGTCGACGAACATC
>CAYWJU010000013.1:0-27201 GCA_964458645.1 uncultured Candidatus Peribacteria bacterium
AAGGGAATCCCAAGGGGACTGCGCATCAAGCCTCTCGCTTCGCTCAAGTGCTTGCCGCTGGGAGCCGTGCTAGGTTCCCTGGTCCTCCGAGGAAGAATTCTTGGCAGCTTCCGGGATGGACTGAGAATAGTATTTTAGGCCGGACACAATTCACTACATCCGCTGAATCAAGTCATTCAGCGTATTGGTCATACTCTTAATCAAGAGTTTCGGCGGCATCTCGTTCACCGAGTACACCGTA
This sequence comes from uncultured Candidatus Peribacteria bacterium, assembly GCA_964458645.1. GTDB lineage: Bacteria > Patescibacteriota > Gracilibacteria > Peribacterales > Peribacteraceae > DAORHV01. Next base: position 242 of record CAYWJU010000013.1, read on the forward strand.
CTGGCCTTCTCTTTGCCTTCGGCGATGCCGATGACAATGAACCCGGGTACGCCAAGGCCCTTCAGGAATTGGTTGCACTGTTCTTGGATGTTCTTCATGTCCATGACGCAAAAGGGGAATGCGCGCAGTATAGCCGGACGCGGGGACCGAAGTCTGCTACATTCTGCGGCCATGAAGAACGGCCTTTCCGCACCGGTGGTGGAATTCGTGCGGTCCACCGTGGACGGGCTGACCGCCGGCGCGGCACCCGAACGCTGGTCATCGGTGAAAGGCGACTGCGGCTTTTACTCGGCGCGCATGCGCAAAGCGTTGGCGGGCTGCGGCCTGCCTGCGCGGATAGCCCATGTGAAGGATAGCGGCTACCACTACCATGTGCGTCTGCCCGGCGACACCATCGTTTGTCCGACCTGGCAGCAATGGATCCTGCGCGAGAAGCCGGCCGAATTGCCGCGCGTGTTCGTGGGCACGCGTGACCAGCTGGCGGAGTTACTTGAGCCGTTTGCGGAACTGCTGCCCATCGACCCGCTGCGCCATATGGAGGGCAATCTGCCCGCAACTCCGCTGGAATTAGTGGATGAGCAATACGGCTTCGGCGAGCATCAAAAGCATTTACTCGACGCCACTATCCAGCAATACGGTCTTTTACGAAGCCCGCCAGCAGAATTTCTGCTTGCCGGAGCCAAAATCTAAGTTGTGGCCTAGTGTGCCAATGCAGAGCTTTCTTGTCTTGCCGAGGTGGCCGGAACTGACTAGCCTGATTCCTCCGCATGGCCTACCAAAACCTCGACAAGCTCATCGGACTCATGGCCGGAACCGAAGACCCCGAGCACCCCGCGAATGCGGAAATCGTGGCCGAACTTGGCGACCCTGCTTCCGCAACCAACCAGCTGCGCGATCACATTCAGCTGCAGACCGAACTGCTGTTGGCCGAGCCCCCGGATGACCTGCGTTTCGATGTGGAGCACGGCCTGGCTGATGCCGTCACCAGCACGCGCCGCCACATGGGTCGGGCCGTCCCTGAACTGGGCCACACGCCCCGCGCCAGTGCCGACGACGTGGGCGCGGTGGTCGCCGCGCTGCGTTTGCCACCCGACGTTTTGCGCAACAAGTCCGCCCGGGACCAGGCGGTGCGTGCCAGCGTTGCGAATATCCTCCGACAGAATCCCGCATCGCGCATTGCAGATGAAGCTCGGTTCAACGCCGCAGTCGGCGATTGGATGAGCTCGCACGTGAAAAGCGTGGATATGATCCTGCGCCGCAAGTAAGGCTTACTTCCGGCGGATGTCTTCAGCCTGCGCGATGCACTCGGCGATGCGCCGGTGGAGATCTGCAAGCATTTCTTCACGGTCCATGTTGGCGATGTCGCCTGGTGTCATCGGCTCACCGAACGCGACGGCCAGAGACGCGTCGTTGGGGGAAAACATGAGCGGCGACAGCGATGGAATTCTCCCTTTGCCCATGGCGGCGTGACTTCCGGCGATGCCGACAGGGACCACCGGCACGTTTTGCTTCATGAGCGTGGTGATGCCCGGCTTCAGCGGTTTGAGTTTGCCGTCTTTGCTGCGCTCGCCTTCGGGAAACAGCAGCACCGCCTTGCCCTCGTTCAGCATGTCGCGTCCCTCCTGCAATCCGGCACGCGCGAACTTGCGGTTCACCGGCCTGGCCCCCAGATGGCCGATGAGTGCGCCCATCAGTCGGTTCCTGAACAGTTCCTGCTTGGCCAGGCACGACAAATAACGCGGCGATGCCACACCGATAGCGACCGGATCGATGTTCGAAGCATGGTTGGAGGCAAGTAGCACCGCACCTTCCTCTGGTACGTGCTCGCGTCCGGTTGCACGGAACCCATAGCCGACCGTGAGTGCGGCGAATGATGTCCAGAAGATGGAGTTATACAGTGCTCTGTCGCCGAGCGAGCGGGTCTCGTGGACGAGAGCGGTATGTTCGGCGTCCGTGGGTGCATCGGGCAGAGCGGTAGTCGGTGATTCGAGTTCGGGTGGGCGCATAAGGGGCTATTTGTAGAGGTCGGGGTGATATGTGTCAAACACGCGCTTACGCAGTCCATCGCTGATGTCGCCAAAGATTTCCTTCGGATTCTTCCGTCCCTTTTTGTCCGAGCGACAAAAAGGAACCAAAAAACGCGTGCGCGCCAGCTCCCACGCACGCCTCGCTTGGGCTCGGCGGCAGACTGCCTGGCCCCCTCCGTGGCGCGCGCCCTCCTGGTGGCTTGAGTACTCGCTCTGAGTCTCAGTTCTCACCCTGAGGTTTCCGTCTTCTTCGGAGGATGGACACGGGATGGAGTGTCGCGCATCGGGCCGGTGCCGTTGCGCTCCCGCTGAAACAGCCCGTGAAGAAAGTCCGCCTGTTTGAGCTCCCGCAGGAGCGAGTCCGGACTTTTAGGGCTGTGAGGCGCGTGGAGCGCAGGCCAGCCGGCCTGCCGCGCGACGTTTTTGCTCCACTTTTTTAAAAAAGTGGAAGGAACCGATTCTTATGCAATCATCCAATCTTCGGGGCAGGGCGTGGCTTTGGCACAGCGGGTTTATCAGGTGGCTTTACGTCAGGATCTTTGGCCTTAGGGACTTTTGCGGGGAACGAGTAGAGGATTTGAAGAAGCATGCTACTGAATTCAATCAGGCGCTGAGCATCTTCTTTGGTGGCCAGTATGATCTGATGATTTTCCTCGTTCCCCTTATCTTTAATGTGAGTAATCCAACCCTTCGCATTCTTGGGTACATGCCCCTCCGTAGAAAAGAAGTCTACATATTGTACGAATTTCTGATCTTTCGGTGCACCTTGTGCGACTGCAATGTGCATTAATAATTTTCTGCAGCATAGAACACTTGCTGCGTAGGAATTTGTTTTCATTGAATCGCGTGCCTGACGATACATTTCTGCAACATCTGCATCAGGGATGTCTGAAACATCTGGTCCAAAGGAAGGACTGGGGAATTGCGCTTTCAGTTCGTCAAAAAAAGTGGGGCAGCTACAAGAATGGCACAGGTAGATTTTTCCAGAAATTCGGCCATGTCCGCTTGCTGCGCTAGTTGAATGGTAGCCAACATTGGATGCGATAGCATTGCCACAGTGACCACACACATAATTCAGGGATCCCAAAGGCCCTGTATTCGCCCATTTTGGTGCTGAAAGCCAATTAGTCATAGAAGCGTAATTTTAAAGCCCCCGCTTTCGCGGGGGCTGTTATCTGCTAGAAATCGCCCATTCCACCCATGCCTCCCATTCCTCCACCCGGCATGGCCGGTGCGGCGGATTCCTTCTTGGGAGCATCGACGATGGCGACTTCCACCGTCAGGAACATGGCGGCTACGGACGACGCGTTCTGGAGAGCGGAGCGGGTCACCTTCTTGGGGTCGATGACGCCGGCGGCGACCAGGTCTTCCATTTTGCGGGTGACGACGTTGTAGCCCATCTTGCTGTCCTTGGACTGCTTCACCTGCTCCACGATCACGGAGCCGTCCAGACCGGCGTTGTTGGCGATGTTCTTGGCCGGGTAGACCAAGGCGCGCTTCACGATGTCGATACCGATCTGCTCGTCGTCGTTCTCGCCCTTCAGCTTGTCCAGGCTCTTCAGGCAGTGTATGAGTGCGGAACCTCCGCCGGCAACGATGCCTTCCTCGGATGCGGCGCGGGTGGCGGACAAGGCGTCCTCCACGCGGTGCTGCAGTTCCTTTTGCTCGACCTCGGTGGCGGCGCCGACCTTGATCACGGCGACACCGCCGCTCATCTTGGCCATGCGCTCGGCCAGCTTCTCGCGGTCGAAGTCGCTCTTGGTGTTCTCGATCTCGCTCTTGATCTGCGACACGCGGGCGGCGATTTCCTTCTTGTCGCCTGCGCCGTCAACGATGAGCGTGTTGTCCTTGCCGATCACGACTTTGGACGCCTGGCCCAGGTCCTCGAGCTTGGTATTCTCCAGCTTCAGGCCGACCTCCTCGGAGATCACGCGGCCGCCGGTGAGCACCGCGATGTCCTTCAGCATTTCCTTGCGGCGGTCGCCGAAGGCCGGAGCCTTCACCGCGACTGCGGAGAACGTACCGCGCAGCTTGTTGAGCACGAGCGTCGGGAGAGCGTCGCCTTCGATGTTCTCGGCGATGATCACCAGTTCCTTCTTGCCCTTCTGGGCGAGCGCCTCGAGCACCGGCAGGATTTCCTGGATGCTGGAGATTTTCTTGTCGGTAATGAGGATGTGGGCGTTGCTGAACACGGCTTCCATGCGGGCCGGGTCGGTCACGAAGTAGGCCGAGATGTAACCGGAATCGAACTGCATGCCTTCCACGTATTCCTTCTCCATACCCATGGTCTGGCCGGCCTCCACGGTGACGACACCGTCGGAACCGACTTCGTCCATGACGTCGGCGATGATCTTGCCGACATTCACGTCCTGGGCCGAGATCGTGGCGACCGCGGCGAACTCCTCCTTGGTGGAGATGTTCTTCTTCTGCTTGTCCAGTTCGGTGACCACGGCATCGACGGCCTTCATGATGCCGTTCTTCATCGCGATGGCGTTGGCACCGGCGGTGAGGAACTTCAGTCCTTCGGTGATCATGCCTTCGGCCAGCACCGTGGCGGTGGTGGTGCCGTCACCGGCGGCGTCGTTGGTCTTGGTGGCGGCTTCCTTCACGAGCTGGGCGCCCATGTTCTCCCACTGGTCCTCGAGCTCGATCTCCTTGGCGACGGTTACGCCGTCTTTGGTGACGGTCGGACCGCCGTAGCTCTTGGCGATAAGGGCGTTGCGGCCGTTGGGACCCATGGTGACGCGGACTGCGTCAGCCAATTTGCGGATACCCTTAATGATCTTGTGGCGGGCGTCGTCGCCGAAGCTCAGTTGTTTTGCAGACATGGTTTGTAAGGTAAAAGGAAATAGGGAAGGGGAGTGGTTGGCTTATTTCACGATGCCGAGCACGGAGTCGAGGTGGAGGACTTTCACTTCCACGTCCTTGCCGTCTTTGGTCTTTAGCTTCAGGTCATCGCCGGCATAGCGGCCGAACAGGACCTTGTCGCCGATCTTCAGCATGGTGCTGGGGTCTGGGCTCATGACGCCGTGGTCATTCATAATGCCGCCTTTGCCCATGGCGATAATGACGCCTTCCTGGGGCTTTTCCTTCGACGAACTCTCGGCAATGACGATGCCGGAAGCCGATACCTGCTCTTTCTCGAGCGGCATGATCAATACGCGGTCGCCGAGCGGCTGAATGGTGACGGCGAGCTGCGGAACGGACACGGAATCTTTAGCCATAAAAAACGAGAGGAAATAAGTAGGAAAAGACGAATTAGCACTCTCAAGTTTAGAGTGCTAGCAGTATGACGTCAAGAGTGCCAACGGGCATCTGAATATGGTAAATTCCATCGAATTATTGTATAATGACAGTAAATGACAAATATCAACACACGGAAGAAAAACGCTGAGCCCGATCGCATCGGTAGGATTTGCCTGACAATCGAGCACCATGCCGACCAACTGGCTGCCAAGCATGGTGACAAAATTCGCGAATTACTCGAAGCAGGTGCAACGCTGGATGAAGTTGCTGAACAGCTTATTCCGGCGCAGGTGGAGCGCGATATTCAGTTATCACGCAGTATTGTGGCTGCCGCAGCGCGTGCGGTATTCGCCGGAAACGAAGCCCGCTTGAACGAACTCATGCGCCAACATCCGAAAGCCGCTCAGCGCGGCAAAGAAACTTCCGATGCGCTGGAGAGGCGCGTGGATGCACCGTTGCGGCAGATCGATTGGGACTTGGTGGAGCCCGAGCTCATTCATATCCTGCCGGACAATTTGTATCCCCGCGGTCATCAGAAAGCCGGATCTCCCATGTTGCCGCAAATCGCCGATGCACTGAACGCACTGTTTCCGAATCAGCCCGTCATCACCGAAGCTAACGTCGCCCACCGTTTACGGAATATGAGTCGCCGTGAGTCAGCCTTGCTGGAGGGCAGCCGCGCGTAATCACGGGTTCTTCGCGATGTTCAGGGCGGACTCTGGTTTGACTGGTTGCAGTGCAATTGTTTCCGTGCCGTGTATTTGCTCCAGACTGAACGGCGTTTTGGATCGGAAGGGGAGCGAGAGATTAGATGCCCCCGGCTCCGCTGCCGTGCTCCGAGATTGCAACGTGAGTTGCCGTTGGTTGCGCTGGTCTTCCAAAACCAGACCAAGGCCGTTGTCGATATCGGCGGTTTTTATGCGTGCGATGAATCCGGCAGCAGATGCCCGCAGCACATCCTCGCCATCTTCCTCCACAATCACGAAACCGAAGCCGCAGTCATCCGGCTTGCAAACTGCTTCATTCACGGCTTTGGACAAGGTACCTGCGTCCGCCAAATGGAATTCATGCCGGCACCCATTTGCATCGCATACCAACAGGCGCACACACTGTTGTTTGTCGACTTTGAGCGAGATCGCATGCACGCCAAGTGAGAGTTCACGTTGTTGCAGGATTTTCAGGAGGTTCGCACCGCGTACCTCTTGGATGTTGAGTGGGGCCGGCTTCTCGCGTGATGCATGCAGTACGGCATCGGTCTTCCGTTCACTCCCATGTTCGGGGCGCCACTGTAGATACAGTAGAGCCACGATGGCCGCTAATGCCGCAGTGCCGATGCTGGCAATGCGTGCCTTGCGCGAAGAGAGCCAGCCAGTGCGTTCGTGTGAAGCGGGGGCCGGAGTCTGTTCGGTGTCATGGCCAGACGGTGCAGTGGTGGCCTGGTCGCCGTCGGCTGCGAGCGTCTTGCGTATTCTCGCAGTGTAGGCGGGACGATGTGCTTGTCAAAGAATGAGCGCTTCAGTACAGTTTTGCCCGCGATTGACCTGCTCATTCAACGACTTGCCCAGATGGCGGAATTGGTAGACGCGCACGCTTCAGGAGCGTGTATCCTCACGGATGTGGAGGTTCGAGTCCTCTTCTGGGCACCATAGACTCGGTTTTGTTTCCTCCCCTGTGTTCATCATGACGAAACTTCTTCCGATTGTCGTTTGTTCAGCCATTCTTTTCGCCGCTTGCCAGCCTGCGGCTAACCCTGTACTTCCTCCGAGGAACGCATCTTCATCGTCTTCGTTTTCCTCTGCCGCCAGCGCAATGTTGAACAGCGAAGCTCGTCATGGAGGTGATTTGGCTTGGGACGTGGTGGCTGCATGGTCGGCTGATCTTTCCTGGTCGGCTCCGGTTGCGGGCACCAACGCCGATTCCATCTCCATCGATGCCGATCATCTCATCGACGCAGGCAAGATGCAGGTTCGCACCAGTACTGCCGTGGTCACCGCCGTGCAGTACAACAAGTATTTCGTCAAAGCTCGTGGTGCTTTGGATACAGACATGCTTGCCAAGGGCTGGAAGCACCACTTGTTGCTCGATGCCGACGGAGGGAGCGGCACGCAGTGGGGCTACATCCACACCGACGAAGATGGCACGCGTTTCGTCATCATTTCCGCACAGTGCACGAATTGGCTGGCAACCGAGAAGTCCGATGAAATGCCGCCGATGTGCCAAACGTACGCCGCGAACGTAACGTTGACCGACACGCTCGTCGCAGGTGACGATATGTAAATCAGCGTTTACCCTAGCCATGAATCAGGGGCGCATAGTGCGCCTCTTTTTTTGCGCAGGCTGCGACAATTTTTTCGCATGCAGATGTGGTGAACCGTAAGGCATTGTCGGAATACTGCGTCGAAACTTGCGTTCTTCCTATACTCAGGTTCATGCGAGACAGGCGATTCAATGCACGTACGGAGTCTAGGGAGTATGGAGCAACATGCTCGGCTTACGCAGACGCCCTGAAGCCTGCCACTGAAGTTCCGGAAAATACTCCGTTATTTTTGATTGCGAATTACAAGGTCGATGAAGAATTTTTCACATTGCGCGAAGCGGATCGTCAGCCACTTGCCGGACTCGATGTCGGCGGTAAATCGAGTCACATCGCATTCACGGACAGCGTGCGGGTAGCGGTGTCCGTGCTGTTCGACCGCGCTCCTCGCGACACGGATGTCCTGCTGGTATTGCCAGAAGCCAGGTTGCTGCACTCAGCCGGCTATCGTGCGTTCCATGCGCCGACACAGAGTTTTTGGCTTCATTTGCGACTGGTGCAGGAAGATATGCTGTCTGGAAAAGTGGACGACGCGTGCGAAGCGGCACGACGCAGTTTGGCTCGGCTGTTCAAGCACAATGCACGCAAAGTGAAGACGGTTTAGGTGGCAGAAAACAGTCGTCAGCTTTGTGCCTGAATGAACCGCATGGAAAGCGAGTTCACACAGTGGCGAGTGTTCTTCTTGGTCAGCCTCTCACCTTCGAACACATGACCCAAGTGCCCGTTGCAGGTCGCACACTGGATTTCGATACGTGATCCGTCGGCGTCTGGCACCCGTTTTACAGCGCCAGGAATCTCTTGGTCGAAGCTCGGCCAGCCGCAGCCCGAATGGAACTTGTCGTCCGAGCGGTAGAGTTCGGCATTGCAACGGCGACAGATGTACGTTCCTTTCTGAAAGAAGTTATCGTACTCGCCGGTATACGGCCTCTCCGTTCCTTTTTCTACAATGACATGTTCCTCCTCAGCAGTGAGCTTGTTGAATTCCATGTCGGCATTCTCCGCTTTCATTGCCGCTGCAGCAATCTGTTTGGTTTGCAGAATCACTTCGTATGCGAAGAGCGCAAGCATGTGCGGCACGGGCATGGCTAAAAATGCATGAGATCGGTAGCCTTGCAGCATGCGCTTCGTATTCATTCCTTTGTTGTTCTTGGTCGCCTGCTCGCCAGCGGCTCCAGTACCGGTTCCTGCCGGAGCAAGTTCTTCGCAGAGCTCAATTGCGACCACCGCACCGGTCGTACCCGTTGCATCGCCACCCGACGATTGGCGCACGTTCGTGAAGCCAAGTGATGCGTTCCTGCAGCGAGCACTCTCTCCGTTGCAGTACGACGTCACGCAACACGAAGGCACGGAGCCGCCGTTTCAGAACGAGTTTGCGGACAACCACGAAGAGGGAATTTATGTGGATGTCGTCTCCGGAGAGCCCCTATTCAGTTCGCGGGAAAAATATGATTCAGGCACGGGTTGGCCCAGTTTTTGGAAGCCGCTGCTCCCCGAGAACATCGTCGAAAAAACAGATACGATTCTCGGCTACGAGCGTACGGAAGTTCGGAGCAAGCGCGGCGATTCGCATTTGGGACATGTATTCGACGACGGACCAAAGCCCACCGGATTACGCTATTGCATGAACTCAGCAGCGCTGCGATTTGTTCCAGTCGCCGAACTGAAGGAGCAAGGGTACGGCGAGTTCTACGACATCTTCCGGTAGCAAGGTATAGGGCATTTCGTGTCATGCATGTAAGGGCGACGGCAGTGGGTCGTCACAATGGATGTATTTCCCTTTTGCCGTATGCATCGCTACACGCGAACGCCGTTTTCCATCATGTATCTTTTGCACGACGTCGTTCTTTTGCTGCTCTCGGTTCGTTTTGTGTTGGCCCTGACCGACAGCATCATGCGAAACGAAGCGACGCACTTTCTGTACAAGATTAGCCAGCCGCTTGCCGAACCGTTTCGCGATATGTTTCCCGCGTCGATGGTCGCTGGTGTTCAAGTGGAATGGTACACCTTTGTCGCTGCCGCAACGGTGTCGGCAACCACGATTCTTCTTTTGCAGCTTTTGGCATTGCTCACGCGCATTGCCGACGATGACCAAGCCACTGCGTACCGTCATCATCGCCATGCGTAGCCAACTACTGCAACAGGCGTGTCGTGTCATTCTTCCGCTCATCCTGGCCGTTACATCTGCTGGTTGTTCGGCATCCGCCTCTGCCGGTATAAGTGCGCCGATCGATGACTTTGCTTTGCGTACGAAACTGCTGACGTTCGGTTTGCATGTGACGCCCGACCCGGAGGACAACCCCATCAATCCGCCGGAACGTTTTGAGGGCTACCATGTGGCGACCGACTTTGAAGTTGGCACCGACGAGCTGAATACTGCCGTGAAGGTGTATGCAATTTGCACCGGAGAGGTTGTCTATAGTGGCTTTACAAGCGGCTACGGCGGACTTGTTGTTCAACGTTGCACGTTTGGCAAAGAGGAAGTGACTGTAAACTATGGACATCTCTCATTGGAAAACCTGCCCGGTCACGGCGTCGTATTGCAATCCGGAGGTGAGATTGCGGAACTGGCACCGGCTCGCAGTTACCAAAGCGATGGAAACAGGAAGCATTTGCATCTTGGCATTCATCGCGGAACTGCAATCGACATGCGCGGGTACGTGCAAACCGAAGCCGATGTAGCCACGTTCATCGATCCTCTGTCCGTACTACCCGATGTCGGACCTGGAGTACTGCAGTCACCAATCGAGCCCTACTGGAAAACACCGGGTTTGTAGTGCAGAAGCCCGTACAATCGACTGGAAAACACACTAAATTTACTGTACAATATAATATAAATATGTCAATAAACACCCACAGCACAAGTTTGGATCACCAGCAGGATGCCCAGGCGGAGATTACGGCTTGGTACCAGGAGCTGGAGCAGAACTTGCAACAGCAGGAAGCTTGCGAGGATCTGTCTGCACTGGAGCGCTTGCAAGAGGATGAGCTGCAAATAACACAGGTGATTATCGCAATGGAGGCATCGCTGCTTGCTCCGCCGAAAAAAGCAGCTGAGGATTCTCGCACAGAAGAGTCGCACACTGCCGTACGTACCGTTGTGCGAACCGAGGTGGAGCAGGCTTTGCAGCCGGAGCAGGCGGGCGGCGTCATTCCCGCGAGCGTGGAAGGCAGTATTGACGATCAGTGTGACCGACTTGTGGATCAATTGGCGGTTGCGCAGGACGTGGAAGCAATCACGACAATTTTTCTCTCTGTGCACCCGGATGCGCTTTTGCAATGGGCGAGGCATGTATCGGAATGGATTCAATTTGATGCAGAGGGTTTGTTGATCGGCGCTTGGGACAAGCGCATCCAGTTCTGGATGCAGGCACTGTCAGCCGCAAAGTACAGGTTGCCTGCATTCGTGGATCACGGGATCCTCACCGGCCGACAAGCGGGTGACGCTATTCGAGCGTGCAATCAATCGCGCGGAATGTTGCAAGAAATTTTGCGCCGACATCCCACTGCCGATGAAAAAGAAGGCCCGACGCTTGGCAGGCGAAACAAACCATCGGTCGTGACGGATAATGGCGACCATGGAACAATCCAGCCCATTAGCGGAGCCGCGGCACGCGCAACATGGACGCGTACGGATGTTGATGACGGCATCCGCAAGAGGACGACTGCGTAAAGCTTTGTCGCAAAATGGAACCGAGTCACAGGCAACTGAAAGTGCTTGAGTGCTTTCGAATACAATATAGAGTGTTATTTCTATTTCTAGCACACTACTAATTGTATTCTGCGATACGTCGCGATTGGCTGAAGTATTCCCTGGGATGGCTTGTTTGCATCGCATTCAGGCTCTTCCCAGGAAGGCTGCCCAACGTTGAGCCGATCTTGGGGGCAATCATGCCGTTTTCCGAGCAGTTTGGAGCAGTGCCGGGCGCGCTTTTCGCTGGGGCGTCGATTGTTTTCTACGACGTTCTCACGGGGGCAGTGGGTGTGTGGACGTTGGTCACCGCAGGTGCCTACATGGTGGTTGCGGCGGGTGCCACGGTTTTTCTGCGCGGGAATCGCGGCGACGTTCGCGGCTATATGCTCTACGCCGTGATCGGAACCATTGCTTTCGATGCACTCACTGGATTGACGATCGGGCCTATCTTCTACGGCCAGCCCTTTGGAGAAGCATTCGCTGGGCAAATCCCATTTACATTGCTTCATCTGCTCGGCAATTTGGTATTTGCAGCCGTACTCAGTCCGTTGTTGTATCGTTGGGTTGCAGGGAATCCGGTTCTGGATTTTCCATTTGGTTCGCATCCTGTCGTTGCAACGCGGTAGGGGAGTGTGAAATTGTGGCTGAAAGAAGACATAATCGCTATAATTGACAAAATTACATAATGTATTAAAATACGCTACATGCGCAAACTTCTTCTCCAAGATGCTGGCACAGAAACAGACCTGGGACCGTCCTCGAGTATCAGTGTGCCACGTCCCGCTGTTTTGTCTGTACTGACTGCAGGCGAACGAGGACGAGTGCTGCCGGTACTGGAATCTGCCGCTCGTCGCGCCGACGCAGGCAATTACACCTTCACTGATCAGCAGCATGCCGATGTGTGGGAACGCGAAGGACAGTCGAATCGTTTCGGCATGCATCAGCCCGGTTTGGAGGCCCGGCATAGCAACGATGTCGCTGCCGCTCGCAAGGTTATGCAGAACCGCGGACAGGGTGAGGCATTCGACTCCGCACTCGCCGCACAACAGCGAAAATTTCTTGAGCGCCGCCGCGCCGAGACTGCAGAGGTACTCGGTGACAGTGTCTCCGACATTCTGGACTGGATGAAATCGGCTCCCGAGGCCGCCTATCTTTTGGCACAGGTTGACCGCGCCGCAGAGTGGCTGAAAGCAAAGCGTCTTGCAGAGATAAAGCAGAAGCCGTTTTTCCAGCGCATGTCGGCTCGTATCGGTCGCGTGCGTAATTTTCTTGGAAATGACCACGGTAATGAGCACATCGACGTGGTGGCCGGCGTGGTCGCAGCCCTGAATGCATCTGGACCTCGCGAAACGCTTTCCGGCGCCGAGTTCATGGCCGCGTTGCGCGGCAAGTATTCCGAGGCTTTTGCATCCGCAGGCGTTCCCACGTCTGCAGTTGCACAGCGCGCAAATCTGAACTGATCACAAGAACATCCCAAACACCGCATGCGTGTTGCTGCGTCATGAGGTATCATCAGCCGCATGTCGCAATGGGTCCGTCGCTGGTCCGAAGCGGGATTGCTGGCACTGCTGGCGGTCACGATATTGTGGAAGGGCGGTAAATCACTGGAGTCGACCTGGTTGTTTGCAGCTGCTGCGTCACTTTTGGTATTGCTGCAAAGCGTCGTCTTCAGACCGGATGTCGCAGTACCGCGTCGTTTGTGGTGGCCGGTCATGGGGCTCTTGGGTTGGACGCTATTGTCGTTTGCCGCATCTTCAACACGTAACTACGGTTTCGATGAACTGCTGCAATCAGCTGGATTCTCGCTGCTGTTCTGTTGGGCGATCCGCGAATATGCCGTCGCGGGAAACAACGTTTTCGCTCAACGTGCCGCACGAACCATTGCATTCGTGGCCTACTTTGCGTGCGCCATTGGCGTAGTGGTGTATGTCTTGCAGCCGGTGAACCGTTTCGTCGGCAGCTTCTTCGATCACCGTTTCACCACCGATTACTGGCCCAATGCCTGGGCCCAACTCTGCCTGTTGTCGTGGCCGCTGGTCGTGTGGACACTGTTTTCACCGGAGGCCGGCTGGCAACGCGAGAAGTTCACCGAACCAAAGATCATGTTGCACTGGGTGGTGGCGGGATTTTTTATCGGGTGCTTCTTCCTCAGTTATTCGCGCGCCGGGTTCCTGGCGTTCGTCGGCCAGCTGGGACTGGCGGCTTTACTCCTGTTCATCGCGTTCCGCTCGCGCATCGACTGGAAAAAACTGCTGGTGGCCGTGCTTACCGTGGCATTCACCGCAATGCTGTGGTTCTCGGCCGTGAACGTGCTGCGCTCACATTTCCACCCGGTCGAATCGGTGATTAAAAAGGCAACGTTCTCATCGGCGGAAGGCGGTTCGTCGTTCTCCGAGCGTGCGCAGTTCTGGAGGCAGGCAGCCATGCTTTCTGCACAGCGCCCGCTGCTTGGTTGGGGCCCGTATAGCTTTCGCTTCGTCCAGCCTCGTCTGCAGCAATCCGTGCTTGCCACATCCGATCACGCACATAACGTTGTGCTGAAGTTCGCCATGGAACGCGGCTGGCCGGCTGCCCTCTTGCTGGCATGGATCGGCGTCATTATCGCGATGCAGGGATTCTTCTCCTGGAAGCAATGGGGCCGCCAGCACGTGAGCGGCGCGCATCTGAAGTTCGCCATGTTCATCGGGTTCGTGGGCGTCGCCGCGCACAACATGGTCGATTACAATTTGCAGTTCATCGGCATCCTGTTGCCGCTGTGTGTCGTCTCGGCTGTTTTGGCGTTGCCGCCGGTCTTGCGTCATTCGGCGCGTCGGGCCAAATCGCAGCAGGTCATCGAGTGTTTGCTTGCGATCGTGGTGTTGGTATTCACCATGCGCGAAGGTGCGTTTCTTTTTCTCTCATCGCGCGGTCGTCATGCCGAGGCCAATGGAAAGGTGATCCAGGCATTGCAGTACTATCATGCCTCGGAAGGTGCGCTGTTCACGCGCGACCTGTTCCTCAGCGAAGCGGGCTTGCTGCTCGGCGAGACGGCCAAGCTGACCGACGATAAACTGGTAGAAGCCGAGACTGCACTGAATGCGTATGCCACGGTAAATAGCGAAGATCAGCGCTTATGGAAACTACGCGGTGACCTGGACGACATTCGTGGCAAGCCAGTTGAAGCGATTTCGCAGTACAGGCAAGCGGAAGCATTCGGCAAATACAACGACATCGGCATTGCGTTCCTGTTACTGCGTGCCATGGCTGGACCGCAAGAAAGAGCGACGCCAGACATCGATGCCTGGCGTCCAGAGCTGGAACGCCTCATGAATGATTTCTCCTATGCCATTGAACAGAACGCGCACTTCATTTCGCTCTCGCGCAATGTGGAGGGCTTGGTGGAAACTGCCAAGCTCATGGCGAAGCTGTATCCCGAAGATGCAGATGCGTACAACCAGCTCATCAATCACGTCCAAGCCAAGTCAGCCGCCGATCGTGCCAAGTTCTCAGGGCGACCCGAGGGACTCTTGTGGGGTGCACGTCGATAACGGCTCTCCTTATGAGAACAGGATTGTCGCCATCGCGAGAACCACTCTGCAGCGCTCATGTTCAACCGTATCTGTAATCAGTTTCTGCTCAAGAATACTGGCTGCCTCTTGCAGATCGGCCTTCAGTGAGTCGTACGGAGTACGGGTGTCGCATGCGCCGTCTATTCTTGCGAAGAGCATGGCAATGCGCAGTCGTTCGCGCAACGCGGCATCTTGTATGGGTTTAGGGCCGTTCAGCAGTCGCCCCGCCTCTGCAAGGTACTTGGCTTGTATCTTTCTTCCCGGTTCGCCGCACGGACTGGCAAGATGTGGCAAAAGAAACGCCACTATTTCTCCATCTTCCGCCGGTGAGCCAGAAGTAGTCATTGAATAGTTACTATAATGTAATATTATTTATTGTCAATAGTGGTAAGATTCGTTTCGACAATTCGTCATCTGTTGTACTTTCCCCACATAGTCATGAAGTCCCACCGCACTCTTGCACTGCTTTCCTGCACGCTTTTGCTCCTCGCTGCCTGCGGAAAAGAGCAAGACACCGTCACGGTAGAGAATCCGAGCACCGAAACTGGAGATATTCTTCAGACCGATAAGGTCGAGGTTGTTATGAACAACGGCAAAGCCATTACCGACCCTGTTCACGGGAAAGAGAAGGGCTTCTGGTATGGGGCCATTGGTGGCGTCGGCGATGTGGTTTCGAGCGGCGTCGGCTATACGTATGCATTTGAGGATGGTTCTTATCTCCACACACTCAATTTGAACATCAAGGTGCTGCCGAAAGGGGAGTATTACGTCGCATGGCTCACCGAGACTGGTACCAAGAACCCGGTCAAGATTGGTGACATGGCAAGCTTGTTTGGAGATGCACGCCACACCGTTCGCCTGGACACCAAGACCGACTTGGGCGCCAGAACGCACATGTTGGTGACCAAGGAAACGACAAAAGATCCGTCTCAGCCTGGTACGGTCGTCTCCGAAGGTGACGTCAAACGCTACGATCGCCCACAATAAGATTCAGAAGTTCCCCTGGGTGCAAGCACCCTGGATGCAACTGGCTGGACTTCCTGACTCCCTAGGCCGGAATACTGACGGTCGGGAGGCTCATCACCATGGCGATCATTATGACGGTGATCAGCGCGACGTGCGTAAGCACGAGGGGAAGTGAAACGCGGTATTGTGTGAGTTTCACGTGATTCATTATAGAATTTGTGAAAAGAGGAGGGGCATTGTAAGGAAGCTTGTTTCGGCGTCCAGTACTATTATTGTTACGACATTTTTGCAAAACACTTGCAATATATTCGCAATTCATGGCTTTCTTAAGCCAACGGGATGGCATTGAACTTCAAGCGTATTCGAAAATATGTATACAATATTTGTTCAATAAATACCTTCCTCGGAGTATGGCTATTTACTAGAAAATAGTTTGAAATAGCTTTTGAAAAACGCAGATGCCGCAGAATGGTCAAGTTGAGCATTCGGTTGTTTTTGAGCGTTCGGCAGTCTGGCAACCGCGACGATTCTTCAGTATGCTCTCGGCTGATCAGTTGATCTTTGTTGCGGTCTGTCCCTTGTAGACACCCTGTCGGGGCGTAGCTCAGTTGGTAGAGCGCGTGGTTCGGGACCACGAGGCCGAAGGTTCGAGTCCTTTCGCTCCGACCATTGTCGTCATTCCACTTCGTTTTTCTCTTTTCGAGACACGCGTATGGTGAAGAATAAAGGTTTGGCGCTCGCATCGATTTTCTTCACGGTCTTTCTGGACCTGCTTGGCGTGGGGATCGTGATTCCGGTTATCGCGGTGGTTGTTTTGCAGGACGATGGCGGCTTACTTCCCATGGCGATGGCGCATCAATGGAAGACATTCATTCTGGGGCTGCTTATTGCTGCGTACCCGCTGGCGCAGTTCATTGGTTCGCCGATTCTTGGCGCCATTTCCGATCACGTCGGCCGTCGCAGGGTGCTTATGGTGGTACTGGCCGGCAGTTGTTTTGGATATTGTCTATTCGCACTGGGCATTGCCTGGAGAAGTATCCCGCTTCTGTTTCTCAGTCGTATCATCGACGGGTTTGGCGGTGGTAGCGTCGCAGTTGCTATTTCGGCTATCGCAGACATTAGCGAAGAAGAGGCAAAGGCGCGAAATTTCGGCTTGGTGGGCACGGCATTCGGTTTGGGCTTTATTTTGGGCCCGTATATCGGCGGACGTCTATCGGACCCCACCTCGCTCAGTTGGTTCACCTACTCCACGCCATTTTGGTTGGCAGCCGGTCTTTGTGCCTTGAATGCGCTGCTGGTGTTCTTCTGGCTGCCGGAAACATTACGAACATCGGTGCATACGAAAATCAGCCCCTGGACCGGATTGCGGAATATTCGTAAGGCTTGGGAAATGCCCAACCTGCGCACCATGTTCATTGTGTCGTTCGTGCTGGCGTTTGGTTTCAACTTCTTCACCCAGTTCTTTCAGGTCTTTCTGATTGAAAAGTTTCAGTTCAGCCAGAAGCACATCGGCGACTTGTTCGCCTACATCGGACTGTGGATCGTGCTGACGCAGGGTATTTTATTGCGACCGATTTCCAAGCGATTCAGCCCCACGACGATCTTGACGGTCTCGGCCCTTTGCCTGGCAGCTGTTCTCCCACTGCTTGTTGTGCCAGAAACACCGAACGCGTTGCTGTTCATCTTGCCGCTCATCGCCGTGTTCCAGGGGCTTATTCAGCCGACATCCATTGCCATTGTCTCCAATCTTGCGCGCAAGGACTCCCAAGGGGAGGTCATGGGTATTTATCAATCCATTCAATCGCTCGGTATTGCCATTCCACCCATCATCGCTGGTCTTATCGTTTCCGTGCACATCAACATGCCCACGATCGTATCGGCTCTCTGTACGTTTTTGGCTTGGCTCATTTTTATCGTCTTCTTCCGCAAGGAGCACCGGGAGTTGTTCGTGGAGGTATAGGCGCAATCACAAAAAAACGGACGGCCTGAGCCGCCCGTTCTTTTCCAAATGTCATTTACTCGGAGACCTGGGACGAAGAGGAACCGCCGCGGTTCTCCATTCGCTCCAACTTGTCGTTCATGTGTTCCATCATTCTGCCTTCCTTCTTCTCCATCTTTTCCATCATCTTGGTCTGCTTCTCTTCCATCTTGGTCTTCATCTTCTCCACGCGCTGCTCCATGTGAGCCTTGCGCTTGGCCATGCGCTCATCCAGCTGGCACTTGCGCCATGCCTTCAGAACCTTCTGGCGCTCGCCCTTGGCGACGGAAGCAAGCTTCGGAGCCCTGCCGCAACCCACGATTGCAGCCGAGCTGCTCATGGAAGATGACACTGCCGAAGAGCTGACAGACGATGCAGTGGACGAACTGACGGACGAAGCGGCAGACGAGCTGTCGGAAGAAGTGCTCGACGAGACGGAGCTCGCAGAAGACGAGACCGATGCGGCGCTACTGACTGCGCTGGACGAAACTGAGGATGAGGAGGACTCGGACGAAGCGCTGGATGCACTTTGTGCCATTGCTCCGCTGACCAGACTGAGTGCGATGGTCGAAGCCACGACTCCCTGGAGAATAAAATGCTTCTTCATGGTGTAAAAAAGGGAAAGAACAAAAAAGCCGATTGAGAGTACCAGCGTTGCCCTCTTCCGTGTAGTGGGCATGTATTCGCACGAGGTTGTGCCGACCGTGTTGGCGGCATGCTCAAAACGCCTGTAGAGTGCCTGCATGACTACAATAACCGTCGGAATGGCCGCTCCCGCATGGAGCACAGTCGATCAACATGGTGCACAACATTCGCTTGCCGAATATCGCGGGAAGTGGTTATTGCTGTATTTTTATCCGAAGGACGATACCCCAGGCTGTACGATTCAGGCCTGCGGCATCCGCGATGCTTTTGTGGACTTTCAGGGTGTGCTCGAAGTACTGGGTGTCAGCAAAGATTCTTCGGAAAGTCATAAGAAGTTCACGCAAAAATATCAATTGCCGTTTCCGCTGCTGGTCGATACCGAAGCGACGCTGATCTCTGCATATGAAGCGACGTCAGAAGGTTTTGGGAAGCGCGTTTCCTTCTTGATCGATCCGCAAGGAATCATTCGCAACATCTATACCGGTTTCGATTGCACGGTACATGCGGGCATGGTGCTGAAGGACGTTCATGCAATGCGCGCGGACTAGTTACCAACAGAAGAGTTTGCTGCGCTGACCGACGACGATTGTGTTTTCGCCAATGCCTCCAGGCCGGCGACGATTGCCGCGTGCGCCTGATCCACCTCTATTTCGATCTGCTTGCGTGCGGCAGGGGAGAGGTCGGGCGAGAAATTCTTCAAGTACTTCGTGGCCTCCGCATACCCCTGTTTGCTGGAGAGCAGCAGCCAGTAGTATGCCTTGGCATAGTCCTGGGGAATGCCTTCGCCATTGCCGTACATGGCACCAAGGTTGAATTGTGCTGCGGCAAAACCTCTGTCGGATGCGTTTCGATACCACTGTGCTGCACGGGCAAAGTTCTGCTCTACGCCGTCGCCTGTTCGATACGCATTGGCCAGGTTGAACTGCGCCTGCGGCATGCCTTGTTCCGCGGCTTTGCGGAACCATTCCACCGCCGTCTGGTGGTTCAGTGTTACGCCGCTGCCCGAGATGTACAGATTTCCCAGGTTGAACTGTGCTTCGGCCAAGCCTCCTTCGGCTGCTTGTTTGTAGTACAAGGCTGCCTTGCCGATGTCGGCCTGCACCGAAATTCCATGCTGGTAATTGTATGCCATCGTGAATGCAGCCTTCGCTTCTTCGTTTGTGATGTTGACCGAACATGCCGCAAGCGCGACGAGCGACAGGAGCAAGAATGGAGTTCTTTGAATCATGGGCTGCAGTATACCTGATGCTCGTTCACAGAGAGCGGTGTATGCTTTTGGGGTCGAGCTCATGCGCACCCACAAGTATTTTATCGGCTTCGGCATTACGGTTGGCATCATTCTGCTGGTTACAGTCACGTCACGCATGGCGTTACAGGGCAGCTTGCTGGCGGAACAGATGCAGATGCCTCTTCCGCAATGTCGACTTCTTCCGTCGTCAACCTTCAGCCGCTGGGAGACCCGTTGTCGCTGAAAGCGCTAACAAGCGTAACGTACATGGCAGCCGATGTATCCGTGCGGTATGCATTGTCGTCAGCCGGACGCACGTTCGATTTGCGTTTTACAGATGCCGGTGAATATATTTCACCGGGAACCAACGTGTTCAAGCGGCAGGGTATCGAGTCGGCGACACTGCATACGGATCGTGTTGCGGTCGGGGACATCGACGGCGACCGCAGGCCGGATGCGGTCCTACCCGTAACGGTGCGTATCGCAGGAAAATCGTTTACCGATCTCGCCGTTGTTCTGAATAAAGGAGGTGACGTGGGCGAGTATTCAACGGGATATGCGTTGGGATTGGGCAGCGAAGTACAGCGTATCGAAATCGACCCTTCCTACGGCATGCGTGTGCACTTCAGCTACCTGGCACCGGGCGCATCCGCGCCGGTGAATGCGCATATGACGATTGCCGTTACCATGCCGAAACTTGAACAGACTGCGCCTTCCTCTTCGTCCTCAGCGGAATCATCGCAAGCTCTTTTCTTGCAGGAACCCTAAACCCGTGTGATATCATGCGTCTAATTTCTCATTACACTCCATGCCCACGTTGTATCTGACACCGTTCGAAAAAAAGATCGTACGCTCAGATTTGCTACAGGAATGGAAATGGACGCTGAAAGACGAAACGCTGCAATCGTACGAAAGTCCCAGCGAGTTGGATGTCCGCATGAAGCTGCTTGCACGTGGCAAGAATGCCGAGCTTGAAAAGTTGGTGGAGAAAATCAATGCCAAGCTGGATTTAGGCGAAGAGCTCGACAGCCTTATTCCCGAAGGAGTCTCCGACGAAGCGTTTACCATGTTGTTGTTCGGCATCGGCGCTTTGGGTATGACGGCCTTAATCGAAATCCTGGCGCACGACGCCAAGAGCCAAGATGATCTGTTCAACATGGCAGCCATTACCGGTGCCCGCCACGCACTGCTGGAGGCGAATATGGCGCAACCCGCAGCTCAGTAAATATTTCTCACTTCTTTTTACCCATGGCCAAAAAATCCCGTAATCCAATCGAAGTTTTGCGCGAACAGGGTGTGGATATAGACAAAGTGAATCTGCCACCCGAGGTGAAGGCGAAGTTCGAGGCCTACAAGCAGAAGCTTGCCATAGAGGAGGCCGGTTTCAAGAAAGGTCTGAAAGAAGGAAAGGGAAGTCTTCCGCGCCGCGCCGCCGGGACGTTGCTATGGAATCCAGTGACGCGTACCGCCTTGTACGGAGGACTTGGCACGTATGGAGTATTGACCGGACTCAAGCTTGCCAACATGCAGCCGAGTTGGCTGAATGCCGGTCAAATCGACCGCGCATCGGATGCAAGTGCGAACCTCTTGCGTAGCTGGGGTGTCGGCTCAGCGCCAAAACCGTAGTTCGTATTGCTCGCAAAATTTCGCTGCGACTGTGGTATACTCCGCAGTGTCTTTTCTCCCTGCATTTCATGAAAAAGTTTTCTCCGTGGATCATCGCCCTTGGTGTCGGCGTCGTTGCGATCGGTTGGCTCGTGATGTCCTATAACGGCCTTGTCAGTGCCAAGGGCAATGCAGATAACCAGTGGGCGCAGGTAGAGACACAGTACCAGCGTCGCTTCGACTTGATTCCGAATTTAGTGAGCACCGTGAAGGGTGCGGCGAACTTTGAGCAAGAGACGTTCCGCGCCGTGACCGAGGCCCGCAGTGCTTGGGCTCAGGCTAAGACCGTGGGTGACCGCGGTCAGGAGATTCAAGCTGCAGGCACATTCGATGGCGCCCTGTCTCGCTTGCTTGTGACGGTAGAGGCCTATCCTCAGCTCCAGGCTACGCAGGCCTTCCGCGATCTTATGACGCAGCTGGAGGGTACCGAGAATCGCATTGCCGTTGCACGTAAGGATTACAACGATGCCGTACTGGGCTATAACCTTCAGGTTCGTCGTTTTCCGGGCAATGTCGCTGCTATGATTTTCGGCTTTGCCCCCGAGAAGCCGTTCGATGCCGCTCCAGGCAGTGACACGGCTCCCGCAGTGGATTTCGGCACCAGCGCCAGCGCCAACTAATCGTTCCGCGCCCATCACCGATGCGATCCGCAACTTCATCAGCGATTTGTCCCATGGCACTGCTCGCGGTGCTCTGGCTTGTCTGCGCGCCGCTTGTTCATGCGTACGATGTCCCCCCGAACGACGGGTTTGTGACGGATGCTTCGGGCGTGGTGCCGGCATTGCTGACAGCCGAACAAGATGCTGCGCTCGAGAAGGTGATTACCGATTACCAGGTGAGCACCAGTAACCAAATCGCAGTTGTCATCGTGCGCTCACTGAATGACGAAGCGATTGAAGAAGTGTCGCTGCAAATCGCACGCAAGTATGGAATCGGTACCGAGCAACACGACAACGGCATTCTTTTGCTTATTTCGTATGATGATCGCGCCGTACGGATGGAAGTTGGCTACGGTTTAGAAGGGGCTGTACCGGATATCGTTGCGAAAGGGATTATTGATACCGACATGATTCCTCGGTTTCGAACCGGTGATTATGGCGGTGCGATTGCGGCTGCAATTGATTCGCTGCAAAAGCACATCAGCAATGAGTACACCGCAGAACGCTACGCGAAGACTGGCGACGATGGCGGTGGAATCGGTGTCTATGGTTTGTTCATGGGCTTTCTCTTCGTACAGTGGTTGTTGTCCATTTTGGCACGCACAAAGTCCTGGTGGCTGGGCGGGGTTTTCGGATTTTTTGGTGGAATAACGCTCGCCATTCTTTTTGGTTGGTGGTTGTCCATACCGACGCTCATTGTGCTTGGTTTGCTGCTGGATTTTGTTGTTTCGCGTAATTACCGCGCTCGCGGTCCTACCAGCTGGTGGGCCGGAGGAGGCTGGGGGCCGGGTGGCGGAGGACGCTTTGGCGGCGGCGGTGGGGGATTCGGCGGTTTCGGTGGCGGCAGCTTTGGCGGCGGCGGTGCCAGCGGTCGTTGGTGAGATTAAGAAAATTAAGGAATAAGGGCTGTCAAAACAGTGTTTCGTTGTACAAAAGAATTGAAAAAATTGTAGACTCACAACCTATGAAACTCGCATCATTGCTTTTGTCGTCAGGCCTTGTTTTCACAGTAGCCATCCCGACAGTTTCAGCGTCTACCATTACCACTGGAGGTGTTGGCACTCTGACTGTTAGCTCATCGGAAGCTCCAGTCATCGGATCTGTGCCCCAGGGGGCCTCGCGCGTGCATATGATGACGCTGAACCTATCGGCATCGTGCGATGCGGATATTGCAGTGAGCCAGATCGATGTACGGCATGTCGGTTTAGGGGCGGTTTCGGATATCACCGGTCTGTATCTGATGAGCGATACCACACGCATTTCTCGTTCCGTTGCATTTGACCACAGCGGAGATGCCTCGTTGCGCCTGCGCTCGTTTACCTTGCCAAAATGCGGCGCAGTTAGGGTAAAGTTACTTGCGGATTTCTCTCGCGATGCCAACGTTGCCTCCGAGCATGGCGTGGAAATCACGAGTTCGGCTGGCGTGGTCTCTACCGCAAAGGAGGTCATTGTTGAGCATGCAGCAAGCGACATGACGTTTGCCACTTCGCGCACCAATGGCGGCGAACTTACGGTGAAGTTTTTATCGGCGGCCTCCAGATTGGTTCGGTACGGACGCACAGAAACGGTTGCGCGTTTGCAATTGAGTGCCGATGCCAAAAGCGGCCACATCCTGCGGTCGATTACGCTGACCAACGACGCGACGGCGCGCGATATGGACCTCATCAATTTGTCGCTGCAGACCACATCTGGAAAAGCCTTAACCGTCGTTGCGCAGCGAATGAAGGGCAAGCAAGTCACGCTGGAGTTTCAGCCGACGTACATTCTGAATTCCAGCCAGACGGTGGTGTTGCTGCTCAAAGCCCAAATCAACGGTTCAATCACCCGGAAGATCAACTTCATTCTCGAAGAAGAATCGGACTTGGATGCCAGCCCGTACCGTAGCCGCAACTGATCCCGCTTCATGTCGAGCGAACACGCTTTGGTTCCTGGTTTGGCTCGCGTATTCTGGCGACCCATGCGAACGGTGTTTGTTGCAACGGCCTCTCTGCTTGTCTTGCTTGCCGGTTGTTCATCGTCATCCAAACGCATGCCGTTACCGTCGACGGAAGTACTGCATCGCAGCGTGGTCGCAAGCAACACGCTTGATTCCTTTTCCTATGGACTTCATGCGCTTTTCCAGTCGTCGGGGAACGGCAGTATGTCTGCTATGAGCGGGTCACTCCAGCTTACGGGTTCACTGCTGCACGAACGTACGATCGCCACCGGCATGGGTATTGCGGATGTGACATTCGGCGATGCCGAACATCCGATTGGTCTGCGCTTCGAGGCGGCGTATGCGGTGGTTCCACATCAGCGCCCCACCATACGCATCGATTCCATTTCAACGATGTCCGGTTCCGTGCTCCTGGAGCGTGACGCAGGGTCTCGCTGGATTTCTTTGCCGCTGGACGATGCGCATTCGCCATTGGAATCCACCGCTTCCATCGATCAGCGTTGGATCGCACTGCAGTCCTCTGCCATGCATGTCACGGAGGACCTTGGACTGGTTTTGGTGGATGGGCGTGAAACGTATCATTATAGAGTCGCATTGAATGTCGATGCGCTCGAAGCGATGTTCGGTCGAGAGCAAAACAGCGGTGTGCGACAAACACTTCAAGATCATGTGCGTGGAGAGCTATGGATCGATGCCGACAGTTTCTTGCTGCGACGTGCATACTGGACGCTAGAGGGTCTAGAAACCCCGCGTGGGTCAACAGACCTTTCTTTAGACGTTTGGCTTTTCGATCAAAATCGCGCCAAAGCAAAAGTCGCCGCACCCATGCCAAATCAAATTGAGTATCCCGACGATGGTATCTTTGCCACCATTTTCTCCGGAGCGCTACTTCCCTTCCTCTCCCAGTAAGGAGCTATACTGCACTTCGAAACAATGCCAGACCCAAACACTCCTCCACCGCTTGACGGTATCACGCCAACCCCAGCACCTTCACCAGTGCCGGTTGCTCCGGTTGCCTCCACCCCACCCGCTGTCGCGGCTGTTGCGGCTGCGGCTCCTGGCTCGCCAGCAGCTCCGATTGTTCCGGGCGTGCCGCCAGCCGTTAAACCCAAAAAGGGCGGCGTCAGTCCGACCGTCATCGTTTTCGCTGTCATTGCGGTGGCGTACTGTCTGCCAGGATTATTTCTGTCGGCTATTTTTCCAACGCCAGATGGCAGTCTTGCTGAAGTAAAAACTGCAGGTTATGTGATTTACGGCCTGGGATTCATCTTCTGGCTTGGCCTAGGAATGCTTGGAATCATGCGCATAGGAACGATAAAAGAGAAGCCCAAAATGCAGCGCATGGCCATGATCCGACTTTGCGTGTTTGAAATCCCCATGCTCCTTGTCAGCGGCGTCGTCATCGGAATGATTTCCAGGCCACCGACGCTCACCTTGGACATCATTGCTCCGCTGACCGCCAGCGAACTGGTATCGCCGTTGTCGGTGACCTTCGGTTTGGACAGTGCCAAGAAGATTTTTGATCTCGAGAAACTCAAGCCGCTGAAGTACGAATGGGATATCGGCAACGACGGACTTATCGACCAAGAAACCTTTGACCCGAAGGCAACCTTTCTCTTTGCGAAGTCCGGCATCTTCTCAGTCGTGTGCCGTGTGCTGATGACCAACAACACGCGTAAAGTCGTATCGCGACGCCTGATTATTCCCAAGGCAAGCTTCGGCGTAGAGCCGCCCTATCCGATTATCGACGAGCCGACTAGTTTTACTCTTGAGCACCTGTTCCCGAAAAGCAGCGACAGCACTACGCCGAAATTGGTGAAGGCCAAGTGGGACTTCGATGGCGACGGAAACGTGGATTACGAGAGCGATAAGCTCAACGCAGCTTTTACCTATCACAAATTGGGATCGGTGACCGCCTCGGTTGTCATGACGCTCAGCAACCAAACGCAACAGACGCTCCAGCGCATCGTGCAAGTGGTAAAGCCTCCCGTACAACCATTCCCCATTACACTCGAAACAGAGCCGTCGACGTTGCTTGGCCCACCTCCGTTCGGCGTGTTGTTCGTGTTAAAAACGACTGAGCCCATCGCCAACGTTTCCTGGAATTTCGGCGATCAGAAAAATGGTGAGGGATTGCGTGTCGCACACGTGTATAACGAAGTCGGTAACTACACAGCAACCGCAATCGTTCGCTCCCAGAGCGGCGCAGTGGCGAAACTGAGCCGTGTCGTCCGCATTACCAATCCGCTGGAAATTCGCGATTTGACGTTCGAGGGCAAGCCGAGCGTTCAGAGTTTTGCGATTACGGGCGAAGTTCCATTGACCGTGAATGTCACCCCAATTACAACACAGCCGCTCATTTCCTTCTCGTGGGATGCACCCGGCGCCACCGAAGTGCTCACAACCGATAAAACGATCAACGCCGTGTACCGCAAAGAAGGGAAATATTTCCTGGACCTCATTGGAATCGATCCCGACCAAAACGTCATGCGTAAGCGCATTAGCGTGAGCGTGAACAGCGCATCCTCCAACGTGCAGTTCACCATGGATCCGCCTGCGCCCACCGCACCAGCACTGGTGAAGTTCGATGCATCCGATACGTTCATTTCGGCCGGCGAGGAAATCACCGGTTTCGAGTGGGACTTTGGCGACGGTTTTACGGCTGCCGATAAAACAAAGTTCTCCGGATCCCGTATTGAACACCTCTACGAAAGGCCCGGTACGTATACCATCACCTTGAACGTTCGTACGACGGCCGGAACGGTCTATTCTGGCAAGCAGCAGTTGGTGGTCCGCGCGCCGCTCATCGACGCCTGTTTCATTGCCAGTCGCAAGTCGGGCAAGGCACCGCTTGGCGTTCGTTTCGACACCGGCTGTTCCACAGGCGCTTTCACGACATGGTTGTGGGACTTCGGCGACGGTTCGCAGAGCAGCGAGCAGAATCCAACGCACGTATTCCTGAAGACCGGCGAGTTCCGCGTGGTGCTTGTATCCACGGACAAAGACGGCTTGCGCAGCAGTAAAGAAACCACGATCTCTGTGACCGGCGAATCCGTT
>CAYWJU010000013.1:27211-47273 GCA_964458645.1 uncultured Candidatus Peribacteria bacterium
TCCTCCGCCAGAAACCATTGACCCATCGACACCCATCGATTCACCTCCTTCTGAACCCACTCCATGAAGCGCAATTCTCTCGTACGACTGGTCGCATTGATCGGCGTCATTGCCATTGTTGCCGCCGCGCTCCTGCCGGCTCTCAGCGCGATTCCGTTCTAAGTACGCTGAGCAGCGAAATCGTGTCGGCCGTGAGAATCGGCCGGTTCAACCATGTTGGGTCTTCGCCTGCCAAAAAATCAGCTGCTGCTGCAATCATTGCGCCGTTGTCTGTGCAATACTGTAGCCGCAGCGGGTAGCGCAACGCTTTGCCGTACTGCGTACACAGACTGCCGGCCATGGAGCGCAGGCGCTCATTTGCCGAAACTCCACCGACGATGTGTATTTCACGCACCGCTGGATGTGCTTTCAGCGCGCGTTCCAACTGCGTGAGAAGGTGCGTGCAAATGGCCCACTCGTAACTGGCTGCAATGTCGGCTTTCTGTGAGGAGGTGAGACCGGAGACACTGTCACGCAGTAGGTATTTCAGTGAAGTTTTCAGGCCCGAAAAACTGAAGTTGTCGGATCCTGCCATGGGCAAGGGGAAGACATGCGCCCGCGCGTTACCGTCCTGTGCAAGTGCGGCCAGCTGCGGTCCGCCGGGGTAGCCGAGCCCGAGCAGCACGGCACCTTTATCGAATGCTTCACCTGCGGCGTCGTCGACGGTGGTTCCCACACGCGTACCGGTTGTGTGGGACGTTCGGTGCCAGAGGTCTGTGTGACCGCCGGAGACGGACAGTGTGAGAATGGGGAATTGCGGAGCCTTGTCGCAGTCGAGCCATGTTGAACTTAAGTGTCCCAGCGTGTGATGCACGGGGATCACCGGCAACTTCCAGAGTGCCCCAAGTGTGCGTGCGGTGGTGGTACCGACCAACAGCGAGCCCAGCAGACCAGGGCACGTTGTGACGGCGATTGCGTCTAAGTCATCTTTGGTGAGCCCAGCGTCCTTCAGTGCTTTATCGACGACCGGCAAGATGCATTCCACCTGCTTGCGAGCGGCATATTCCGGAATAACGCCGCCGGTAGATCCGAAGTCGCGTTTGGAACTCGCGATGACGCAACTACGAACCTCCCGGCCGTTTTCCACGATTGCGGCAGAAGTTTCGTCGCACGATGTTTCGAGTCCCAGGATGCGCACGGGTGGCGGGAGAGAAGGAAAGGGCTACAATCGATGTGTAGTGTACGGCATTCCTTCATGCAGTTCTTCCCGACCCGCACAATTGCGCTCGCCATCGGCCCGCTCAGCATTCATTGGTATGGGCTCATGTACCTGCTCGGCTTTGTTATTGGTATGTGGCTGTTACCGCGTTTGCAGAATTATCGAGGACTGTCTTTGGACGCCAAGCAGCGTGAATCACTGGTCTTGCATGTGTTCTTCGGCGTGCTGTTCGGCGGACGACTCGGATTCGTTTTGTTTTACGGCTTGCCATTCTTCTTGCAGCACCCCACGCAGATCTTTGCCGTTTGGCAGGGCGGCATGTCATCGCATGGCGGCTTTCTCGGAGTCATACTGATGCTGTTATTGTTTTGTCACAGACAAAAAATTTCCGTGTTGCATCTTGCCGACACACTCATGGTACCGGTGGCCATTGGTTTGGCATTGGGCAGAGTAGGGAATTACATCAACTTGGAACTGTATGGAACGGTGACCGCGTTGCCATGGGGCATGGCCATACCCGGAGTCGAGGGGTTGCGTCATCCGACCCAGATCTATGCTGTCATGAAGGATCTGTTCATTGCTCTGCTCTGCTTCCTGCACCTTAAGCGTACGCATGGCATGGAGCAGGCGGTAGGAAAGACCGCAGCTCTGTTCCTTATGCTCTACGGCGCGTTACGCTGCATTGTGGAATACTTCCGTGACCAGGTACCGTATGGGTATTTCGATGTCATTGGCATTCCTGTCAGTCGCGGCCAATTGCTTACACTGCCGGTGATTGCGCTTGGCTTTCTTTTGTGGTTGTTTCTTTGGGGGCGCAACAAGCGTGCAGACGCTTAGGTCTTCTTGAGCGTGGCAAGCAATTCACGCGCAATTTGGCGTTCGTCCCATGGAATGAGTCCGCCTTGCGTTTGCATTGTTTGGCATGCCCCCATCCCGCACAACACCACGCTGTCGCCGGGCTTGGCATGACTGAGTAGGAACGCGATTGCTTCCCGTCGGTCCGGAATTTTGTGACCTTCGGCCTTGGTGGTATCCACTCCGGCCCAGACTTCTTCGATAATCTTGTTCGTATCCTCGGTCACGGTTTCATCCGTTGAAACAACAACTACATCCGCCAATGCACTGCAGATGCCGCCGATCACCGGACGTTTTTCGCGCATACGGTTGCCGCACGCGCCGGTAAGCACCAAGACGCGTCCGCCGGCTTTGGTCATTGCGCGGACTGCAGAGAGCGTCTTCTCATACGCAAGCGGCGTGACCGTGAAGTCCACGAACAATGAAAATGGCTGCCCCTCGTCGATGCGTTCCAGTCGGCCTGGTACACCTCTGAAGGCCGTCACGCCCTGTGCGCACATGTTCAATGGAACGCCGACGGCATGCGCGCTGCCAATGGCGCAGAGTGCGTTCTCCAAATTGAACAATCCGGGTACATGGAGCTTTAGTGGGTACGCTTTGCCGTTCTGATCATGCATGATGGCCGAAACAGAGTTCGCCCCTGCCTGGATGTCGGTCAACCAGAGCGAGACGTCGCAGTCGGAAAACGGTCCGGGCTTGCCGGTGCCGTCGTACCCGAACGTCTTCGCGCTTGGAATGTTTTTGTAGGACTCGAAAGTCTTGTCGCAAACATTCAGCACTTTCGTACCCATGCCTCCAAGCATGCGGAACAGTAGACCCTTGTCGGCGCGGTATTGCTCCATGCTGCCGTGGTAATCCAGATGCTCGAGTGATGTATTGGTAATGGCGGCGACTTCGGGCTTCATGGGGCCGAGCCTGCCTTGTACGAGCCCGTGTGATGCCGCTTCGGCGACGAAGAACTCGCAACCGGCATCCGCGCACTTTTTCAAAAATCGCTGGAACGGCGCATGTTCAATGGACGTCATGTGCGTTTCGTTCCAATCGACTTGGTCGTTCACCTGGAAAAACGTGGTACTGGCAGCGCCGACTGTTTTTTGCGCCGCACGCAAGATGCATGCAGTCATGCCAGTTACGGTTGTTTTGCCGTCAGTTCCGGTAACACCGATGATTCGCATCTTTCGGCTGGGAATGCCGTTATGCAAAGCGGCTTTCCAGCCTTTGGACCGATGCCACGCCAGCCGAAAAGGATGTCGATCGGGAATGGCGCGTTTTACGAGGCTTTTGAGTCGCACGAAGCCAGGATACCACGCGTGATCCTGATGTCATCCGCAATGGCGGCTTTCAATGCCTCTGCGTCGGGAAAATCCTGAACATCACGAATGCGCGCCAGGATGACGATGTCGATGCGCTCTGGTACATCGTCAATGTGCGAATCCAGTACATGCACTTCCAGGGATTCGGAATCGTTGAATACCAAACGTGGGCCGTAGTGCAGCGCGCCTTCGTAGTTTTTGCCGTTCAATCCGACTCGACATACGTAAATGCCGTGCGCCAAACTTTTTGGTGCATCGGAAAGATTCATGTTGATCGTCGGCACCTTCAATCCACGACCGCGACCTGCTCCCCGCACGGTGCGTGCGGAAAAGCGGATAGCCGGATTATACAGCGGCGGGAGGAGTTCCAGGAGGCGTTGTGGGAGCGGGGGTCTGCGCAGGAGCAACGGCAGGAGTTTGCGGTGGCTCGCGTCGGCTTCGTAGGTCCTGCATGATATCACCAAGTCTGCGCGGGTCGCCACGCGCTCCAAGATTTACGGCTTGTCGCACATCGGCGACCGAGGCGCGCATCTTCGCCACGCTGGAGTTGCCGCCCGGCATGGGAATGGGAATCAGCGATGCAAGTTGCAAACCGGTCTTTATGCCGCCGACTGCGAGCATGGAGCTGAACTTGAAGATCCATTCGCTCGGCCGAAGCACCAAGAGTTTCAAGCCGAGTGATCCGCCGTTTTTCAATGCGGAGAATGTCATGGCACCCGGTATGTCGAACGCGCTTTTGCTGCCAGCAGCCTTCGCATCATTCAATACGTTCTTGCCGCTGGTGCGTACATCCTGCAGCGCGCGCTTTGCCTCGCGACCAACGAATCCCGCAGCTCCTTCGATTCCTGGTGACATAAAAACTGGAGAGGTGTAAATCTCTCCAGTATACCAGAAAGCGGTGTTCAGCGCACGCTTAGGCCTGTACGCTGTTCAGATACTTGTAGACCCAGGCTGCTGCAACAGCACCGACGATGGGAGCGAGCAAATACATCGGCGAAACGGAGCCGATGCCGATGGCGACTGCCGGATTCAGTACGCCATTGCTGGCGACGGAAGCGGCCAAAATACCGAGCAGGAGTGATCCTCCGATGGTCAAACCGGAAGCAGCGGCATGCACGCGGCCGTAGACAACGGCCGAGATGCCGAAGACGAGTACGAACGCGCCCATTGCCTCGGCTACGCCAATGCGTGGCGTGTTGGCTACCAAGATGGTCGGCATGAAACCCGTGCCGTAGGTCTTGGCGACCCACATGGCGGCAAGCGCGCCCAAGATCTGCACGACGATGTAGATGAGAGCATCTACTGGCGAAATCTTGCGGATGCTGGCAAGTGCCACGGTGACGGCTGGATTCAAATGGGTTCCGGAAATGTTGCCGACGGTGTAGACGAATAGGCCTACGGTCAGTCCGGCGATGATCGGCGTAGCCAACGGAAAGTCGCTGGTCAGTGATAGCGTCACGAGCAGCGTGAGCGCGAACGTGCCGATGAACTCAGCAAGATATTTCGGAAGATTCTTCATCATGGGAAAGAAGGGAAAAGGAGTGGATTAGATTGTAACACCGGTTCCCGTTGCGTTCCCAGGCTTCCGTAACTCGAAGTAGCCGAGCGCAAACGGGTAGCCCGGTACAAGTCGTACATGAACCTTGCCCAGAAAGTGCCCTGGTTCAATTTCCACGATTTCATCGGTGACCAGCTTGAGCCACTCGGGGTTTCCGGTCACGTTATAGTCGAGTTTGAGCACGTCCAGTCCAGCATCTCGCAGTGCTTTGGCCGGATACAATGCAAACGGATACAGCCGTTCAAGTTTTTCACCTTCGCCGAAGCGATTCAATCCGGCTTTCTTGGATCGGATGAATTCTTTACCACGCCAGTTACCTGCGTACCCCGAAACCGTGCCGATATACGGACCATCTGGAAGCTCCTTTGGCACGGTTCCTTGCAAGAATTTGGCTTCCAAGTCGCCGTGCTGCGTGCTCCAGGTAACCGCAATGCCCAGTGCCATGATTACTACGAATACTAGAAAAAGAATGATGCCGACCGGTTTTGCGATCGCTTTGATGATATGCATGGCAGCCATGATAGCAGGACTCCTATTTTGTATTTGCAAATACACCGGCGAAGGCATGCTCCGCCTGCCTGGAGCCACGCACTTCGCGAAGTGCGTGGCGGAAGGGGAGGGATTCGAACCCTCGAACCCCGTGAGGGGTTAACAGTTTTCAAGACTGTCGCCATCGACCACTCGGCCACCCTTCCACATCGTGAGTATACCCAAAGATCCCGTGAAATACTTTGCCGACTGTCGTGCGAAAGTTCCAGGATTGAAGAAAGTCACTTTTTCGGCTATACTATAAGGAAATATCCACACAATATGAGTGCTTTTCTTCTGAGTATTGCGGACCAGATAAGCTCATCGACTGCTTTGCAGATTTTCTCCGCAAGCACCAGTTTGTTGCTTATTGCATTGTTGGGCTTGGTTTGGGCAAGAGCCGTGCATTGGACCTTTCTCGATTCCATGCCATTGAGTCGAGTGGAATGGGAGCATCCCGTACTGCCCTCATTGCGTCGCATCGGTCTGCAGGCGGCAGCGTTTCTCTGTGTATTCATCGCAGTTGGCGCCACGCAACAAGGTCTCGCTGACGAACCGTTTCAGGTCATTCGGCAATTCGGCCCCGTATTCATTCTTGCAGCAATAGGCATTGCAGCCGAGTTGCACACATCGATTCGAGTGCACATCTACGGGCTGGCACTGAGTCTTGGAACGGCAATTGGTCTTAGCATTGCTTCCCTTGCGAGGCTGGCGACGCTTTCCGCAGCGGGCATTGCGTCATCGCTGTTCCTGAGCGGTGCCGTCGTACTGTTGTTGTCCGTGCAAATGCTGCACCGAGACACAACCAAGCACTGGCCGATTCCCGCACATGCACTGCTGATCGTAGCGGCAATACTCTGGGCGTATTTCCACAATGTGATGTGAGCAAACATTCGAACCAACGACCGGCATTCACGCTCCTTGAATTGCTTTTGGTCTTGGGTGTGGTCGGCATTTTGGCGTCCATTGTGATTGTGGCGATCAATCCGTCGCAGCAGCTGGAGAGTGCGCAGAATGCCAAGCGTAAAAGCATGGTTCGCGAACAAGAAAACGCGATGATGCAATATATGATTGGTGAAGGAAGACAGCCAGCAACGGGAATACCGACTGGTGAACAGCAAGCAAAGGCCATATGCCAACCCAGCGTGCATCATGCTTCGTGCATCAACTTAGACGACCTTGTCCCGGAGTACGTTGCGGCATTACCCGTTGATTCCAGCATGACCGGTGTCTTGGTGACCGGCTACCGTGTCTACAACGACAATGCATTTCGCCCACATGTGTGCTCGGACTATTTGCCGAATGATGCACGACGTTGCAGTGGATCCGCTGTAGTGGAAGAGGAAGAGGAAGTTCCGCCTCCGGCACCATCTGCATCGAGTGAGTCTTCCAGCGCATCGGCCAGTAACGATTTCGGCATAGCTCTCGACTCGCAGGCCATTGCGTGCCAGTTCCAGCCGTACAGCTACGGCTCGCACACGACCATGGAGTGCACGCACAGTTTCGACGTACGCATCACAAACAATACGCCGGCGACGAACGGAACGTCTTTCACTATTTCTTTGCCAGTCTCGGGCAATAATTACGCGAATGGAATGCCGTGCTCAATCATGAGTAATTTGGCGACCTGCACCATCAACAACATTCCCGCCGGTTCCTCGACAATGGAAAGCTTTGTCATGCGCATCACTGGCGGCGCAACATTCGACTCACAGCTGCCGTTTTCCGTCGATCTTCCAGCCGGAGACAACGATGCCGGTAACGATTCGGCCAACGGAACACTCACGGTTCAGTCGCGTTGCGGAGACGCATTCGCCAGCGGATCCGAGTCGTGCGATAGCGGCGGTGTGAATACGTATGCCTGCGACTACGATTGCTCAAGCGTCTATTGTGCTGATGGCGTGCTCAACGCCGTGGCCGGTGAACAATGTGACGACGGCAATATGTCACAGGGCGACGGCTGCAATAGCACTTGCCAAGTCGAAGTGTGTGGCAACAGTGTCGTGGATGCTGGCGAAGCGTGCGATATGGGCACCAGCGACAGCATTTCGTGCGATGGGGATTGCAGCTCGGCAACGTGTGGAGACGGACATATCAATGCACCAGCAGGTGAAAGCTGCGAAGACGGCAATACCAACAGCGGCGATGGTTGCAGCAGCACGTGCACGATCGAGTTCTAGCGGCTAGCGGACGCTTTCGCCGATCCATTGTGCAAAAAGATGTGCAGCTGACTGCACGGGCAATTCCAAGATGCACGGGTTCTCATAGCCATGCAGCGACTGAATGCGTTGCATGGTCTTCTCAGCCTTTGCTCGGGTGGTTTTCAGCAAAACCGGCGTTTCGGTTGCGACGGTTTCTTTTCCTTCCCAGAAATAGATTGATTCGATCTCCGGCAAAATATTCGCGCAAGCAACAAGTTTTTCCTCGAGCAACAACTTGGAAATGCGGCGCGCTTCGGCGCGGTCTTTGGTCGTAATGTACAGAACAGATAACGTGGGAATAGCCATATGTTTATGAGAGGGGACGGAGGCTGTGGTAGGCTCCGAGTGTATTCTAACCTTCTCTTTTCATGAGCGATATCACCCTTCATAAAGCTGTCCTTGCTGAGCTTCATGCCAATGAGCGAGGCCTTGATGACCGCGAGGTGGAACTAGCCCGTCAGCGCTATGGCTTCAATGAAATTGCCGAGCGTCGTACATCGGCCTGGAAAGAGTTGCTAGCCCAGTTCCAGAATACGATGGTCTATATCCTGCTCGCAGCAGTGACCGTTTCGTTGGTTGTGCCGTACATCCAGCACGGATCCATCCACGAGGATGAAATGATCAACTCCGTTGTTATTTTGGCAATCGTCATTTTGAACGCCTTGCTTGGATTCTTTCAGGAGCGACGCGCCGAAAACGCCATTGCTCTTTTGAAAAAACTGAGTGCCCCGCAAGTAAAAGTCCGTCGCGACGGTCAGACGAGAATTATTCCATCCCGCGAACTGCTCCCGGGCGACATTATGATTTTGGAATCCGGCGACAGAGTGAGTGCGGACGGCCGTGTTGTTGTCAGTTCTTCGGCAGAGGCGGATGAAGCCAGCTTGACCGGAGAATCGTTGCCGGTAGCGAAGAAGGTTCTCAAGGGTGGATCGAAGGAAGACGAGAATCTTGGACGCGTGTTTGCCGGAACCGTTATTTCACGCGGCTCCTGTGAAGCGGTGGTCACGGGAATCGCCTTACAGACTGAAATCGGAAAAATTACGTCGATGGTCATGGAATTAAAGCCCCCACCAACACCGCTGCAGCTGGAATTGAAAAAAGTCGGCGAGAAGATTGGAGTCATTGTGCTCGGACTGTGCGTCGTGATCTTTTTCCTCGGGCTTGCCAAGGGCATGGCTGCAATCGATATCTTCTTCACGGCCGTCAGCTTGGCCGTGGCAGCCGTTCCGGAAGGCCTGCCTGCCATCGTGACGATCTGTCTGGCTATTGGAGTACAGCGCATGATCAAGAAGAACGCGCTTATCCGTCGACTGGATGCAATCGAAACGCTTGGCAACGTGACGGTCATTTGCGCCGACAAAACCGGAACCATTACCGAGAACAAAATGAAAGTAGTCGGTCATTGGCTCGCCAAAGGCGCAGACGAAAAGTTGCTTGCTCGTGCTGCGGCGTCTTGTAACCGCGCAGAGCTTCCGGATATTGGTGACCCGACCGAAATTGCATTGTTGTTGTACGCCAAGGAATTGGGCGTAGAGCGCTTGCCGATCGACGAAGAGGACGTTCCGTTTACGTCCGAAGCCAAGTACATGGTCACGACACACCTCGATGGCAGTAGCAGCGTGAAGTACTGCAAAGGAGCCGCGGAAGTAGTCGTAGGATTGGTGAAAGACTCCGATACCAAGGCTGTGTTGGCTGAAAATGAGAAGATGGCAAAGCAGGGGCTGCGCGTGTTGGGAGTTGCCGCAGATCATGGAAAAGGCATGATGCTCGTCGGCTTGGTCTCCATGGTGGATCCGCCTCGCAAAGGCGTAAAAGAGGCGATCGGGCTGGCGAAAAAGGCCGGCATTCGAACGATCATGATCACCGGCGATAACCCGGTTACGGCCGAGCACATCGCTAAAGACGTCGGCCTGGAAACTCAAGGAGTTATCGACGGGAAGAGACTCGATGCACTGGACCAGCAGCAGTTGCAGCACGAGCTAAAAACCGTGTCTGTGTTTGCGCGCGTGCAGCCTGTGCACAAGGTAAAAATTCTGGAAGCGCTTCAGGCGCTCGGCCAAATCGTGGCCATGAGCGGCGACGGCGTGAACGATGCGCCCGCCCTCAAGCGGTCGCACGTTGGTATTGCCATGGGCTTGCGTGGGACAGACGTGGCTCGTGAGTCCGGCGCCATGGTGCTTACCGATGACAACTACTCAACCATTGTCTCCGCCATTGCCGAGGGACGACGCATCTACGACAACATTCGCAAATTTATCATTTTCTTGCTCAGGTCCAACGTGGGAGAGGTCTTGCTCATCGCGAGCGCCATGCTCATCAATTTCCCGCTTCCATTGCTGCCGTTGCACATCTTGTGGGTCAACCTCGTCACCGATAGCTTGCCCGCCTTGGCACTTGCAGCCGAACAAGGTGAGGCCAATATCATGAGCCGTCCTCCGCGCCGAAAAGGCGAAAACGTGCTGACGGGACAAATTCCTCTCCTGTTTGTTGCAGGTGCGCTGAATGCAGTGCTCTCACTGTGGGTGTTCTGGTGGCTCACAACACATTTAGGCAGCGATTTGGCACTCGCTCGTACCGGTGCTTTGACCACCACGATCGTTTTCCAATTCTTCTTGGCATTGTCTACGCGCATGAAAAGCTCGGTGTTTGGCACATCGCCGTTCGGAAACCCGTGGTTGTTGGGAGCAATTGGTGCGTCGCTGCTTCTTCACCTCGTCTTGCTCTACACCCCCATGGGTGTGTTGTTCAAAGTCTTGCCGCTGCCATTGGAAGCCTGGGGCCTTATCCTCGCTAGTACAACGATAGGATTCGTTGTCTTCGAATGTTGCAAAATTATCCGCAATCGTTTTACAGCCGCGTAAGAATAAAAATGCCCCCGGACACCATGTGGTGTTCGGGGGCGACTTGGTGCATGCGGTATTACGCGACTTTCTCGTACATATACGCTGTTGCCGTTCCCCATGCCATCTGCACGGTGTTTGTGACGGTGGCTGCGTAGTACGGTGAGGTCAGGCCTTTTGAAACCGTAATGACACGGGCGCCCTTCTTCAGTTTATTGAATTTCTCGGTAATGGCGTCCATGAGCGGCGCAGAAAAACAGGTGCAGTGCGTGAAGACGATGTCGGCATCGGAAAAGTCGATTTGGAGCATGTCGCCGCACAGGAAATCAATCTGCTGTGACTTCTTGTGATCCGGCAGCTTCGGCAACAAATGTTCCATGTAGCGGCTCTGTGCAAGCTTGGAGGCATCGTGAAGTTCCGGGAGCAATTCAATGCCCGTGCAGCGGCCCAAGTCGGACAGCAGTGCCGAGTACAGCACGCCTTTGCCTGTGCCGGCACCAAGGTCGTAGAACGATTCGCCCGGTTTGGCGTTCGCAGCTGTCATGAGCAGCTCCATGACTTCGGGCGTTACTTCACCGTAGGTCATGTTCTCGGAATGAATGCCCACGCGCTCGCGACCGCGAGAAGACAAAGCGTATCCGTCGATATCACCGTACAGCATGGACTGAAGAGCGGCGGTATCGAGTCCGGACTGCGCGAGAATGGCAGGAGTCATGGATGTGTGTGTGAAAAGATATCGGATCATTGTACCAGAAATCGACTTCTACGCCTAGTCGCGCCAAACAGTCGTGGAACAGCATCTTTCTCAAACACGCTTGGCCAATTCGCAAAAACCGGCGAAGGCAGGCTCCACCTACTTGGAGCCGCACTGCTTTAAGGAGAGTCCACGAGAGTGGCGCAGTCCCTTTCGTGAGATGTTGGCGGAGAGGGAGGGATTCGAACCCTCGAGGCTTTTAAGGGCCTGCCACGTTAGCAGTGTGGTGCCTTCAGCCACTCGGCCACCTCTCCGTGCAGCCGAAATACTAGTGCACATCGCGCCTCCGGTCACGCAGATTTTGTTTCTAGCGGAATGCACCCAACCAAGACGGCGTCATTGTTTCGTCGACAAGTGTTGCCGGAACACCAAGCGTAGCGGTATCCACGCTTTCGCGCGTGGAAACATGCAGTATCCCGCCGTTCACCTCCCAAGTCTGCTGAATGACAGTCAGATCTTCCTCGCTTACGAGAATGCACCCCATGCTTCGGTGGCCGGTCCCTGCGCGGTCCCATGCCGTGCGCTCGGTTTTGTCCTGCAGCATTGCCTGGAAGCTTTGGTGGCTGTGAATGCCGTATGCCGTGCTTTCATTACCGCGTCGTACATCATTGTGTCCCGGCCATGACAGCCGACCGAAACGGCCGTCACCAAACGTCACGGACCTTCCCTTTTTTTCAAAGGAACGCAGTTCCCATTCACGACTCGGTGTTGCGGCGTTGTAGGTGATTCCATCGTACGACACGACACGTCGTTGTCCGGTAAGTCCATTCAACGCACGGTACTGCCCGTCATCGTGGACCAAGTAGACGATGCTGAGAGAGGTATCCACGATCACGCGGTCCCCACTGCGAGGCTTCCAGGCGTTTTCGGACATTGCAGCTTCGTCCATGGCAGCTGCAGCCGGCAGCAACCAGAGAAACAGCATCAGAGACACGCCTGTGAGGAGCAGGGGATGGCGCAAAGTCACCTAGACTACGCCAAATCCCGAAATTGTCAATTCCTCTTCACATTTTGCTCACATTTGAGCCAAAAGCCCTGCTTCTGCTACTGTAAAAGTCACCTCTATGCGCATAGGAATTCTTTCATACGACTACAATCCCGCCATTGGCGGTCTTGGCGTAGTTGCACAGCAACTGACCCACCATTTGCACGCATCGTTTCCGCAGCATGACTACGCGGTGTTTTCACCGAGTCACGGCACAACCGAGCCTGTGTCCAGACTGGCGCGCTGGCGCTGGAAGAAAAAAGGCGGCTGCCCGATGTTTTCGCTTTCACTACTCTGGACACTGCCTCGTATTGTTCGAAAGCAGGGGATTGATGTTCTTCATGTACATGCCGGCTCCGGCGGCGTGTGGTTATTGCGCAAGCCTTCGGTACCCCTTGTGGTAACAGCACATCATTCGTATGCGCAGGAAGCAGCCACCGTGTATAAGGGGTCGCCGTTTTCCGTAGTGTGGAAGCGCCTCATGGCAAAGCTTGAGCGTCGCACATACCGCTTTGCAGACCACATTACTTGCGTATCAGAAGATACCCGCCGTGTGCTGGTCGAGGCGTACGGCATAGAACCAACGAAAATATCCGTGGTTGAAAATGCCGTCGATGTAGACAAATTTACGCCTGATCCAGCCGTGCTCAAAACACCGGAGACGGTGTTGTTTGCCGGTAGATTGGAGCCAAGAAAGGGGATTTGGGTTTTTGTGCGCGCCATGGCTGCCATTCGAGACGCGGTTCCGGGCGTGCGGTTCCGTTTTGTCGGGGAAAACCTTGTCGGTAACAAACTGCTTTCGGTCATTCGGCAGCAAGGTTTAGAGCCTGCCTGCACGTTTCTTGGGCGTGTCCATGAGCCATTTCTGATCCGTGAATTGCAGTCCGCATCGGTTGTCGTCGTCCCTTCACTCATCGAGGGATTCGGACTGATTGCTGCCGAAGCCATGGCCTGTGGTGCATGTGTGGTTGCCAGCGACTGCGATGGACTGCGAAGCATTGTGAAGAATCGTGAGACCGGCATGCTCTTTCCGACAGGCGATGCTCAAGCCTGTGCCACAACCGTCTCACATGTGTTGCTCGATTCGGCCTTGCGCGACCGCATTTCAGCCGGCGCTCTGTCCAACGCCCGCAAGCGATTCTCGTTTCCTCGGCAAGCCGCCGAAATGCAGGCGTGCTTCGACCGCGTTTGTAAATAGAACAAATTTTGTATACAGAAAGACGGTATCTGCGCTGAAGCAAGAGGAATCCTTTGTGTGCAAATGCCGTGGCACGTACCATGCCGACATGGTGCCGACGCACATTTCGGTCTTACGCAAAGAATCGGTCGATGTACTCGATCCGAAACCAGGCGATCGCGTGCTCGACGTCACGGCCGGACTGGGTGGCCATAGTCGCGCCTTTGCCGAACGAATCGGTGACAACGGCTCGCTGACGATTCTGGATGCCGATGCAGCAAACCTAGAAGAGGCTGCCAAGCGCATAGGCAAAACGAAAAACTTCGTAGCCGTGCATTCCAATTTCCGCATGTTGCCCGATTGTCTTCCGGAAGACGGACGCACATTCGACGTCATCTTTGCGGACTTGGGATTAAGCTCGCCACACATCGACGAACCCGAGCGCGGGTTTACCTTCCGCGCAGATGCGGCTCCGCTCGACATGCGGTACGACAAGTCGCGAGGAAAAACTGCAGCCGACCTCTTGCAGGATTTGGCAGCTGCCAAACTTGCCGACATCTTCCAGGTGTACGGCGAAGTGCCGCATGCCATGGGACTCGCCACCGCAATCGTGAAACAACGCGAGACGGATCCTATTGTTCTCACCGGCCAGTTGGTTGCGATTGTGAACGAGCGTTTTGGTTACAAGGCGCCTTCCATTCTTCCGCAAGTATTCCAGGCGTTGCGCATTGCAGTGAACGGTGAGCTGGATGCACTGACAGCGTTACTAGAGACTGCGCCACAGTTGCTGGCGCCCGGCGGACGCTTCGGAGTCCTTAGCTACCACTCATTGGAAGATCGCATGGTGAAACATGTGTTCCGTGATCTGACCACGCCGGTAAAAGACGCGCTTACTGGCGCAGTGGCGACTCCTGCCCCATTCGTGTTGTTGGCGCGTGGGGGAATTGTTCCGGACGCGGAAGAAATTCGTGTCAATCCTCGTTCACGCTCGGCCAGATTACGTGCAATCCAACGTGCTCCGTTGTATACTTCCGCCTGATCTGTCCATGTCAGCGACTCTTCCAACGTCTGCACAGTCTTTCCCTTCGCCGGGAGCAATGATCCGGCGCAGTTCCCTGGGCCGTTTGGTGACGGGAAGTACGATGTTGCTGCTTTTCACCATCGGTACGCTCATCATCGTTTTGGCACTCTTGATTCTGTTTCATCACAATTTGAACGCAACGAAAGGGTATCGCCTTCGTTCTTTGGAGCACGTGCGTAACCAATTGTTGCTGCAAGAAGAGATCTTAAACATGGAAATCGCTAAAGCGCAGTCGTTGTCCATTTTACAATCCGATACAAAGATCCAGGCCATGACCAAGGCTACCAAGCCGAAGTACGTGACCAGCGACGTGTCCATTGCCCAGGCCGTAGAGCCAGGGAAGAGCGCCGAGTAATTCTGTTCGGTGACAGTAGGTAGTAATCAGTTATCAGATGAGCTTTGGGGAATTTTTTTTGTGGCATGAGGAATAAACGACTTAACCTTGCCTACTGCTTCAAAAAAACCGGAGGTGCGATTGGCACACTCCGGTTTACGCTTATTTCCTGCTTTGACTAGGCAGCAATACGAATCTGGATCGTCGTAGCGCGTTCGTCGCCGGTGGCGATGTCCGAGATCACGACGAAGCGGTCACCCTTCTTCAGAAGAGCTTCCTTCTTCACGATAGCGAGGGCGTTCTTCACGGTTGCCTCCGGGTTATCGCGCAGTTCAATGCAGAACGGCTTTACGCCCCACACCGGAGCCAGCTTGCGCTGTACGCTTTCGGTGTCGGTAAAGGCCAAGATGGGGATCAATGGGCGGCAGTTGCTGACTGCCTTGGCAGTGAAACCGCTCTTGGTGATGACGACGATCGCCTTGGCCTGCAGGCTGTAAGCCAGCACGCTGGCGGCCAAAGACTCCTCACGGCGAGGACGCTCGTCCATGTCGGTGGTCTCACCACACTCGGTGGCCATGAGCATGGATTCCATCGGGTCGACGTTGGTCTCGTTTGCCTTCAGGATCTGAGCCATGGCGGCCAAAGACTTGTACGGATACATACCGCCGGCTGTCTCGCCGGAAAGCATGGTGCAGTCGGCCTGGATGAGCGAAGCGTAGGCAACGTCAGTCACTTCGGCGCGGGTCGGTGCGCGGTTGGTGATCATGCTTTCCAACATGTGCGTGGCGACGATGACGAATTTGCCCTTCTCGCGGCACAGGCGGACGATCTCGTTCTGGACGCGCGGGACATCTTCGAACGGAATCTCGCAACCAAGGTCGCCGCGGGCGATCATAATACCGTCGGAGGCATCGACGATGGCCTCGATGTTCTCCACGGACTGTGGAGTCTCGATTTTGGCGATGATCTGCGTGTCGGCCTTGCGCTTCTTAATGAAGTCGCGGACTTCCTTCACGTCATCGGCGCTGCGGATGAACGACGTTGCGAAGAAGTCGACACCCTGCTGAATACCGAATTCAATGTCTTCCCAGTCCTTCTCGGTGAAGGACGGCAGGCTGACGTAGGCACCCGGAATGTTCACGTGGCGGCGGGAACCGATCGTTCCGGCTTCGCGGGCGCGGGCGATGACGTTCTTGCCTTCGATCTTCACGACGTCCATCTCCATGGCTCCGTTGTCGATGATGATGGTGTCGGCGTTCTTCACGTCGTGGGCGAACTTGTCGTAGTTCAGTTCCAGGGCGATGTGCTTCTCCTTACCCGTGATCTTCGGGGTGAAGATGATCAGGTCACCTTCCTTCACGACGTGCTTCTCCTTCACGTCGCCGGTGCGGATGCCCGAACCGCGGACGTCCAAAAGGATGCCGAGCGAGTGCTTTCCTTTCTTGTTGATGTCTTTGACCATCTTAATGACCTTTCCGTGCGACTCGTGGGAGCCGTGGGAGAAGTTGAGGCGGCACACGTTGGCGCCGAGGTCGGCGAGCTTCTCGATACCCTCAGGGGTGCCGCAAGCGGGACCGATCGTTGCAATGATTTTGGTAAAACGCATAAAAAGGGGGAAGAATCCGACGACATGTCGGGCGGCAAAGAGTCTAGCACAGCAAAACCGGAAATACAGCCCATCCGAAGAGCGTCAGATCAGCGTTCGCGAGGAACGGCAATCAGGCTTTTCTTTTCGCATTTCACGCAATGCAATTCCCACAGCGGGAAAATGGCACGTGACGTCACTCCGGCATCGGAAATGGGTTCGTAGTAGCTCAAAGGACGGTAGAACTGGAACCCTGCGAAGATACAGACGCCCAACACGGTCAAGATGACGATCTTCAGGTTTTCATTGATCTTCACTTTGCCGAAGCTGTTGATGTTCTCCACGACCAAGCCGAACAAAATGAAGCTGAAGAACAGCGGCAAGAAGTAGTGATACAAGTACATCACACGGTCAAGCATGCTAATGCCACCCATGTAGCCGTAGTACAGCAGGAGGAACACTCCAAGTACCATGCGGTGACGGATTTTTTCTTTTAACGGGAAAATAAATGATCCGAAGAACAGTGCAGTTGCGAGAAAGACGCCAAGCAAGCTCAGGAACCAGATCACGGGGTTGGCTTGCAGGTACAAGTATCGTGTCATGCCGCTCGTCGTCTGTTCCCAACGGTAGTTAATGGACCGACCGCCGAACGGCCAGAAGAAGAACGGACTACCGTTTTCATCCGGCTTGCAAAGGTCCAGACGCGGCACTCCTTTGTTGTAATACGTGACGTACGACAACGAATCCCGGATCATGATCGGGAAATACAGCAACGATGCGGTCTTCCCTTCACTCAGTAGTTGCTTGTATTGCTCGGAGGCATAGTAATAGCCACCGGTATTCAGCACGGGGTTCACCTTTGTCGCAATCGCGAAATGGGTTTGCCAAACACCGATGAACGCCACGGCAAACGAGCCGAGTGCGACAATCAGAAACAGCGAAACGCGCTTCCAATTCGGGTAGAGCCGAAAGAGCACCGGCAAAAACAAAGCAACCAACACCAATGCCACTAATTTCGTCGTCAGCGCAAAACCGAATGCCGCGCCGAACACGGCGGCCCAAAACAAAAACCACTTTTGCGGCATGCGTTCCTCATTCCTTCCTCCCAGCAAGAGCAGGAACCCTAAAATCATTGCTGCGGCAAAGAACAGCAGCGGGGAATCGGTCATTGCCCCTCGACTGTGCACGATCAGTGCATTATCGAAGATATACAGAAAGCTTAATAAGGAGGAAATCGCACTACTTCTTGTAAGTACAAGGAAAATACCGAACAGCAACGGCGTAGTCAGCCATGCCAAA
This sequence comes from uncultured Candidatus Peribacteria bacterium, assembly GCA_964458645.1. Classification (GTDB taxonomy): domain Bacteria; phylum Patescibacteriota; class Gracilibacteria; order Peribacterales; family Peribacteraceae; genus DAORHV01. The sequence goes on from CAYWJU010000013.1 coordinate 44,920, forward strand.
AGCGCCGGAAACAATCGATACCCCACGAAGGAAAATCCCTGGGGAAAACCGCGAGCGTAGTCGGTATCGATGAATTTGGCGTTATTCTCCGGCGTGTTGGAGCTCGTAATTTTTTCGCCCAACGCAATCAGCATCTTGCCGAGCGGCGGATGCTGTTCCATAAAAAATGTACCGTTTAAGTATTTTTGTGCGGAAGCAATATGGTATGGCTCGTCCCAGAACACATTCGGCGGGTAGTCGTAGCGATAGCAGTAGGTAAAGAAGGATGTCGCAACGATAAAAATCAGATACATCCAGCCGTTGGCGCCCATAAGAGGAGCAGCCGAATTTGCTTTGGGGTTTTTCATCCCGCGTAGTGTACCCATGGTTTTAGGAAACTGTGAAGTCCGTTCCTCTAGACGAAGAAAATGCGTGTGCTACAGTACCGGTTGACCATGTTTTCCCGTCCCACGATCGCGCGCATCGCCATTGGCATTTTGCTGGGCGTCGTGCTTGGGGTGGTTTTGCATGAATCAAATACTCGCCAGTCACCAGTCTCCTTTAAAGGAGACTTAAGCACTTCCGCGTATTACATTTCCTCATACTCTTCCGCTTGCGCAATGGGTACGGCATGGTCGCACGGAGGATGCGGCGTTGGTTGCACCGAAGTTCCTCAGGTGTGGCCGGATTGCGTAGGTGGGATTGCAACGCTGGAGGAATGCAATGCCATATATCAGAGCAGCTGCAGCATGAGTTCGTCGTATTCCTCCTCAGTCTATTGCTGCTACGGATACGGTCAGCCCAATAACTGTATTACGGCTGCACCAGGTGCCTGTGGTGAAAATAGTACTGAATATGCCGATGATCTTTCGTGTATGGACAGCTGCGGGATTGAGCCTTCATCCTCTAGTGAGTACTCATCGGACTCCAGTGAGTCTTCCTCCTCTTCTGAAAACTACTGCTGCAACGTCGTGACGGGTTCTTGTGAAACAGTTGTTCCTACTTCCGCCTCCCCATCATAGTCGTTCATGAATGCAAAGCTACTTTCACGGGCGGGAATTGGAGTGGCTCTTGTAGGTGTCATCGTTGCTGCTTTGACCTTTGTTTTTTTGCAGCCGCAAAAAGTTTTTATTCGTGCAGATACGGGTTGTGTCTCAAACAGTGATTGTACCGATCCGGCATTCCCGGTTTGTTGCACGGCAGGGTGTGCCACCTCATGCAACATGTTCTGCTGTGGATACGGCGCCGATGCCAACACATGCTTGTCGGTAACGCCTACGACTGTCGATCTCTGTATCGATGGAAATACCACTGGGGACTCCACCTGTGGTGGAGGATGTGGTAGTTCATCTTCGGATGCCTGGTGCGTGGGAGACACCGATGGCGACGGCGACTGCGATGACGACCCGGCCCACGTCTGTTGCGACGGCGTGTGTCAGTTGCCGGATATGTGCGCTTCGTCTTCCTCTTCTGAAGCAGCAGTTTGTGAAGGCTCCTACCCGTCACTCGCGGCCTGCCAAACACATCCTTCCTGTAATCCTGGTGGCACTACCCCCGGTACCACTCCAGGAACAACTCCAGGTACGACGCCTGGCACTACCCCCGGTACCACTCCAGGAACAACTCCAGGTACGACGCCTGGCACTACTCCCGGAACTACTCCAGGCACAACGCCGGGTACTACACCTGGAACAACTCCTGGTACGACCCCAGGTACTACTCCCGGAACTACTCCAGGCACTACCCCCGGTACCACGCCAGGTACTACCCCAGGAACAACTCCAGGTACCACACCTGGTACCACGCCAGGTACTACTCCCGGAACCACTCCGGGCACTACTCCTGGTACGACGCCGACGCCAAGTTCGGCAGCCAGCTCTGCTACAAATTCCAGTAATGCCTCCAGCAAAGCTTCTTCAACCGCTTCCTCTACTGCGTCTTCGAAGGCCTCCAGCAAAGCTTCTTCCACTGCCTCCTCTACCGCATCGTCGAAAGCCTCCAGCGCTCTCTCATCCTCAAAAGCATCCAGCGCTCTTTCGTCATCAAAAGCTTCAAGCGCCCTTTCATCATCAAAAGCCTCCAGCGCCCTTTCTTCGTCAATTGCATCATCGAATGCTTCTAGCGTGGCTTCCTCGGCTGTGTCATCTGCCGCAAGCTCAGCTAAATCATCGTCAGTAAGTTCTGCAAAATCTTCTTCTGTTAGCTCTGCGAAATCCTCTTCTGTTAGTTCTGCAAAATCTTCTTCTGTTAGCTCTGCGAAATCTTCTTCTGTTAGCTCTGCAAAATCATCGTCAGTAAGTTCTGCAAAATCTTCTTCAGTTAGCTCCGCACGTTCGTCGTCAGTAAGTTCTGCAAAATCTTCTTCTGTGAGTTCG
>CAYWJU010000014.1:0-44415 GCA_964458645.1 uncultured Candidatus Peribacteria bacterium
CACCGCGCGACGTTTTTTGCTCAACTTTTTTCTAAAAAAAGTGGAAGGAAGAAACGCTATCCGAAGTGCGGCGATACGGTATCGCCGCTACGAGCTGGAATGAAGAAAGGAAGCTGTATCGAAGAGAATAAGGTGCCCCCCTGCTCAACCCTAGAGATTCCCCGCCGATATGCGTATACTTCCCCGGCTCGGTGCCGTAGCCAAGCAGTAAGGCAGGGGACTGCAAATCCCCCATGCGCGGGTGCGATCCCCGCCGGCACCTCCACAATTGAATGGCAGACGAACTAGGAGCCCTGGCGAAGGAGAGCTACGTTGCTGGTTTTTTTGAAACTAATCATTACCATTGTGCGTATGCGCATGAGAATTCTTTTTGCAATGACTCTTCTGTTAGTGCCAGTAGTCGCAATGGCGCAGGAGCGCACAAATCCCAAGGAGGACGCTGAAGACACCATGTACTCCAATACCGCGATTGAGTTTGTGAATACGCTTACCTTTGGATTCACTTATGATCTTATCCGGGAAAACAGCTTTAGTTTTAGTAATGACCATCTTTACTGGAAAGGAATTGCTATTTCTCCCCTTAATGAAGCGGAGCAGAAAGGCGTCAGTGCAGGTCAATTACTCGGCAAGGCTGCGGCAGTTACTGTATGGGGCATTATCCTATTCGCTCTATGGTTTCGACGCGCAAGGCGGAAATTGACCTCCCATCAGCGCCAAAGATTGGCGTGGATTATAGTTATCATGATTTTGTTTTTCTTTTGGTTTATGAATTATTGGTGCTACCAGATTTTGAATAGCTAAAACCTTCAAGAGCAGTGAGTCGCAAGACATTGTGTCCTGCGAAATTCCCCAACAACGAAACGGGGTTGTTTTCGCAATCCCCTGCTATTTCTTGGCGGCCGACGAAGCGGCCTTGGCAGCCGGATCAACGAACGAGATATTCTTCAGGATGAACTCCACTTCTGCAGCCTCGGTGTCTTGCACGCTCAACGGGAACGAACCAGTGAACGTGTAACCCAAGCGCTGCTGTGCGGCACTGACCTGGTAGTACCGGCGAATCGGAGCATCGGCGGATGGGCGCGCGCTGAAGATATGCAATGCAGACTCCACACCGTCTACATACACGACAGTTTTGTCGATCAGACGGTAATCCGGCAACGCAGACACCGCCAAAACGTTGGCGTTACTGTATTCGTTAGTGGTCATTTCCGCTGCCAACGGCTCGCGAGTGACGGTGACCGTATCAAATTGTCCGGCATGCGGATCTTGCACCTGGAACGCCGCAACGGTCTCTTCGGGCACACCGAGTGTCTTGAGCGTATCGGCCGACAACACCTTCCAACCCTTCGGCAAACACGTGGCAAAGGTTCCGTTCCAGAACTGCTGATCGCAAACGACGGTGGTGGAATTGCTCTTGGTTCCTCCGCAGGAAGCCAGCAATATTGTCGTACACACAATGACGAACGTTCGCTTCATGGGAATAATTCTACCATCATTCGCCCGTCGTCCCATCCCCTCCTTTCTGAGTGAGTTGACAACCGTGGGAAGTGAATTCCTACGGTACTCTGGAGGATTGAGGGCTTCAGCAAGCTATGCTATACTGAAAAGATTATGAAAACGACGAAATTCCGCGTCGGCATGACACTCCTGACAATTCTCGTGTCGATGTTCCCCCAGTCGCTGCTCGCGGCGGGGTGTTCGGTAACGGCTATGGACACGGTTGCCGGACTCGGAACCGAAGTTCAAATCAGCGCCTGCGTGGGCCAGACAAGCGGCGCACTGCAAATCGATGGACCATCGGGTTCGCCGTTCCAGCAGAACGTAACATTGGACGGCGGCGGCAACGGTGCTCTGAGTGTTGCCGGCAAATACACCGAAGTCGCAGGCAAGTACACGGCGACGTTCGGCACCACGCGCACCACGTTTACGGTGCTCGCAGACGCACCGGACGATGCGCATTCCACACTGACCGCTTCTGACCGCACGTTGAGTGCCGGTGAGCGCCTGACGGTTACGGCCGTTCTGCGCGACCGTTACGAAAACCCGCTGGCCGGACGGCCGGTGGCGCTGCTCAGCAACCGCACGCAGGACAACATCGCTTCGCGTTCATCCCAAACCGACGACGAGGGCCGCTTCACCTGGACGGTGGAAAGCGAGCAGGACGGCATCATGACGCTCACGGCGTACGACGTACTCAGCTCACGCCAACTGAAGAGCCGACTGGATATCGTGGTCGGCGACGGACAAATGCCGGTATCCAACTCCCCTTTCGTCGCACAAATGACGGGCATGGGACAAGGAAGCGACAGCGGCGTGACTGATCACTTTAAAATCAAGCTCGCCAAGGAAGGCTCGGTGAATGCCAACGAGCTGTTCAGCTTGAGTATCAGCGCAGTGGATGTGAACAACCAGGTGGTGGAAGGCTACGCACAGAAAGTGATGATTGAGACCAGCGACCCCGACGCCGAGTTCCCGAAGAAAGGACAGAACCGCACCGCTCCCAACGTGGGTTGGGTGGATTTCCGTCCCATGGACCTGGGCGTGCGCAGCGTCCCGCTCGGATTCGTCTTCCGCGCCGGCGGTGCACAAACCATTCAGGTCTACGACCAAAAAGATCCGTCCGTGCGTGGTGAAATCACCGTGCAGGTGGTAAAGGCACAGAGCAGCTCGAACGAAGCGATTACCATCGTCAGTCCAGTGAACGATACGGTCGTCGGCAAGCGCGAAGTGCGCGTTGTCGGAAAAGGACCCGTGCTGATCAACATCAAGATTAAAGGAGGAGAGACCCCCGTCTTTACCGACACCAACGTCGACGGCACGTTCGAAGCAATGGTCACGCTACCGCCCGATTACAACGAAGCGACATTGTTTGCATCGAAGGAGGACGGCACCGACGAATCGGACCCCGTGCGCATTAAGCTCGACCAGATCGCGCCCAAAATCCAAACCATCGCTTTCGAGCCTGCGGAAGGAAAAGTAAAAGACCCCGCAACCGTGAGCGTTGTTTCGGAGCCTGGCCTGAAAACGATTTCCGCCAAGCTCGACGACTCTGAAATCATGATGGTCGAAACCGAAAGCGGAACGTATGTCGGCTCCATTGCGGAAGCACCTTCCGAAGGCCAGCATGAGTTCACCATCGACATGACCGACAGCGTCGGTAACAAGGCGACCATGTCCTCTAAATGGAATGTGAAGCGCAAGACGCTTCCGGTCGTGGAAGGCGTTACGGCCGAAGGTCAGCCGAATGGTGTGGCGGTGAATTGGAAGCCGGTAGCTGGTGCACCGGTCAGCGAGTACCGCATTTACATCGCACTCGAAGAGGATCCGCAGAATTTCATCGCCAGCGTGGAGACGAATTCACTCGTGACGTCGGCTATTATTAAGGATCTGGAAATCGGTCACACCTATCAGTTCTCGCTGACCGCCCTGAATGACGAAGGTCAAGAAAGCGCCGAAAAGAGCGCTCCGGCTTCGGCCGCGCCGCTGGGCCTGCTGCTTTCCGCCCGCGCCGACAACGAGGCGTTGTTCTTAGAGTGGAATCCCCCGTCGAGCCTACCGCTCGCCCACTACATTTTGGAATACGGCACCGAGCCGGGTGTGTACACCGAGCGCCGCACGATCAATGCATCGTTGCGATCGTTTACCATCCGCGACCTACTCAACGACGTGACGTACGAAGTTCGCCTGACGCCCATCGCCGTTACGGGCAAAGTGCTCGCCGACCTGACCGCCGTCACCCGTGGTACGCCGTCCGGTGAAGCAGGTTTCCACCCGGGCGCCCCGGATGACATTCCTTCGGAACTGACGACTCCCCCGCCCGACTACACGGTGGACCCGCCGATCGAGGAAATTCCGGAAAACACCGGCAGCGGCCCGGCAAGCAGCATGGCTATCGCAACACTGGTCTTAGCCGCATTGCTCGGCATCATCTGGCGCCAGCACCGCAGCCAGAAAAAAATGACCCGTCAATTCTTGGAGATGATGAATCAGCGGTATCATTCCTGATACGCCCATGACACCCGCCAATCAGCCGCCGCGCACGCTCTCCATCGGCGGAGCAACCTACGACGTCTTTCTGAAAATGGACGCTGACGCCGAGGGTTCGGTGAACGGCAAGAAAATGGTACAGTTTCCGGTTGGCCATAAGGTAAAGGTGAAAGAAGTTGTGGAAAGCTGCGGAGGAGGCGCCAACAACACCGCTGTGGGCTTGGCACGTTTGGGCTGCAATGCGGCCTTCTGCGGCGTGGTCGGCGACGACCAATGGGGCGAGCGCATGCTCGCGAACTTCAAGAAAGAGAACGTCGACACCTCCTCTGTAACGGTTGTAGAGCGTGAGAACAGCAGCTTTTCGATCGTGCTGTCGCTCCAAAGCCGCGACCGGACGATTCTGTACACGCCCGGAGTAAACGAACACCTGCACGACGTGACGTTCGACCGCGAGGCCATGCACCGCGCCGACGCCATTTTTCTCAACCACTTGTCCGAGACGGCATGCATGATTGAAGACGACATGATCGCCGCACTGCAGGGCGAGCCGCATATCCACCTCACGTGGAATCCGGGTGGCTGCCAAATCGACGCCGGCATGCGCACCCGCGACAAGGCCGCATTGCTCAAGCTGACCGACCTGCTGATCTTGAATAAGGAGGAAGCCGAGAAATTCACTAAGCAGAAAACCGTGCAAGATGCACTGGCAGCGCTCTTGGATGCGGGAGTAAAAAACGTCTGCATTACCGATGGATCGAACGGCACGTTCGCCGGCGACGGCACGCACTCCTACTTTTGTCCGGTCCGAAAAGATGTGAAAGTCTTTGATTCCACTGGTGCCGGAGACGCGTTCGGAACAGGCGCAACATGGGCGCTGGTGACCGGCAGATCGTTGCCAACTGCGCTCGTTGCTGGTACACTGAATGCTGCAAGTGTCATTCAAGTCTTAGGTGCGCAGGCAGGCCTGCTCAAGGAAACGGAGATGCTTTCACAGCTGAAGCAACACCTCCTGACCGTCGAGCTCCTCCCCTGGTAGGCGCACGGACAATGACTCCGCAAACATCATCGGACTCACCTCCATCACCCACATCCATCATGTCAGACGACAAACTGCTCGCGATTCAGGAATTGATCGATTCCGCGATGTCTTCACTGAAGACCGCCAACAGCATGATGCGTGAAATGACGGGCGTTTCCGACTCCAGCCGCGAGCGCTATTCATCCAAAGCAAGCTCCATGGGCATGGGTGCCTACAGCTCCGCCGCCAACAAAGTGGTGGAAGGCGTGTTCGACGGACAGAACATGGTGGATGGAACGGGTCAGACGTATCCGATTCCGGCCAACTACGCTTCCAAGAGCAAGCTCGTGGAAGGCGACGGCATGAAGCTCACCATTACCGAGGAAGGCAAATTCATCTACAAACAGATCGCTCCCATCGACCGCCGCACGGTGGTCGGCGTACTCATTCAGGAAGACGGACAGTACAAAGTGCTGGCCGAGGGCAAGCCGTTCCGCCTGCTGCTTGCATCCGTCACGTTCTACCGCGCCGAAGTCGGCGACCAGGTGACGATCATTATTCCGAAGGACGGACAAGCCAACTGGGGTGCCGTGGAAGCCATTATTCCAAAGAGCTTGGCCGAAGCTGCCGCACGAGCGACCATTACCAGCTTGAGCGACATTCAGCCTCCGGATGAATCGGCCCCCGCTCCGAAGAAGTCCAAGGTCACCCGCAAAAAGAAGAGCGATGACGGAGAGATGAGCCCGGATCTGGATTAAAAGATTTCGAAGAAACCGACGAGTCCGACGATTCCGAGGAACCGCCAAAGAATCTTCGGACTCTTCGGTTGCCTCGGCTTCTTCGGAATCCTTCTATTTCAGCAGCTCCTCCGCCAACAACTCATAATACTTCCGCACCCCCTCGCCCCATTTCATGGACGTAAGGCCCGGCTGCGGATTCAGTTCAAAGAGCTTCCACTTGCGACCTTCGTGAAGCCCCATATCCACCGAATACACACGCTTACCGAAATCGGACATCTCGGCATCGATCGCCATGGCAATGGCCAGCGCATCGGAAGGAATCTTCTCGTTCGGGACCAGAATGATCTTCCCACCCTGCGCGACGTTGGCGACAACCGTGCCGTCCGGCGGCGTACGCACGTAGCAGAGCGCGACCCGGCCACCGACGAGAAGAATGCGTAAGTCATGGGTGCCTTCCACAATGCCCGGAATGCCGTTGGAGGTATCGATGAATTCCTGCACCAGCGCCGGATACCGCTCAACGTTCTCCGGCAGCTTGTTGCGCGGTCCTACGAACACGCCGTGCCCGCCCCAGCTGTCGGTGGGCTTTGCCACAAGCATATCCCCGCTGAGTGTGGCGAGCGACACAGGCAAATCCTGCGCCGAGCGCACGAGTACGGAGCGCGGGAAATGCCGTGAAAAGCGCTCAATGGTTCGCTCTTTATTGCGGCAGAGCGCATCCAACTCCGAAGGGTTGATGAGTACGGTCTTCGAATCGGCGACGAACGCCTCGCCTTTGTTGTACAACACGTCCAATCGGACCACTCCTTCCACGCTGCGGAATACACCATCTTCGTAGATCCAGCCGCGTGAAAAAACACCGGCACCAAGAAATGTTTCTGCGCCGCGCACAATAAAACATTGTCCGCCTCGCTGCGCAATGATCTCGGCCAAATCGTGATACGACCGTTTGTAATCGGCGTTGTTGAACGGCGCATCGTCGAAACCGGGCGCCGAGAAAAAGATGCCGACGCGTTTTGTCTGCGCCGACTTGGAAGCTGTTGTCGGCGTCATCGGGCGGCGGTAAGGAGCACGTCGGCCAGCGCTTCGTGAAAACGCACAAAGCCTTCGCCACGCGCACGCGAAAAGAGCGCCGGACGCGAGTTCAGTTCGAACAATTTCCACACATCACGCTGATGCAATCCAAGGTCGATGGAATACACGCGATCCGGAAAGCGCGACAGCCGGGAGTCCACCATGCGGAAAATCTCCAATGCGGATTCGGGCACCTTCTCTAGCGGAACCTCGTGGGTACTGCCGCCCTGCGCCACGTTCGGCAGTAATCCGCCGGGTGGTGGCGTGCGCACGAACGCCTGAATAAGCTTGCCGCGCACGCACAGCATGCGGAAATCATGCGACCCCGTAACGATGCCCGGAATGCCGGCGTCGGTGTCGATGAAATCCTGCAACAGATATGGGAACGCGGTGATTTTCCCGCGCACCTCGTCCTTCGGTCCGATGAACACGCCGTCCCCACCCTCGCCATCCACCGGCTTTGCCACGATGCGCGGCGTGGACAGCGCTTGCAACGAACGGTCCAAGTCGGCTACAGAGCGCACCACGCGGGTTCGCGGCGAAATCTCGGGCAACAGATCGGCGGTGCGCTTCTTGTCGGTGCACAGCGCATCGAGCTCCGGATCATTCATGACCAATCCGAGCTTGTCGCACGCCAGGTGACCCTTGTTATAGATGACGTCGGCAACAATCTGTTCCGGGTGCGCGACCAGCTCTCCGCTTGCGTCGTACTCCCAACCCGAAGTAAACGTGTTGCCGCCACGGTACGTCGCGGGTCCGCGCGCGACGAAAAACCGCGCGCCTTTCTTTTTGAGGAGTAACGCGAATTCACGATACGACTGACGGTATTCCTCATTGTTGAACGGGTAACCGTCTGGGGCCGGCGCATCGAAGAATACAAGGATGGAACGCATGATTACGACGTGAGATCGCAGATATGCGATGTGGGCCGCTTGGCATGCCAAGCGGAAAATTCATCGACCAATTCCTGGAATTGGCGATGCAAACGTTCGATTGCGTCCTCGTGGGGAGCGAGTGTTTCTTCGTTCATGTAGAGCGCGCGGCTGAGTTCGATCTGAATGCCAGGCACACCCAGGCGGCTGCAGTGCACGCCGACGGTGTAGCGACCCATGTACGGCGTGTTGATGGCGACGGTGTAGCCGAGCTTTTCGAACGCATGGCGGAAAAATTGCGTCGTCTCGGCGTCGCAAGTGGTGTAATGACGGTTACCCAATACGACGTCGGGGCGCAGCACGCCGGAATCGGCCTTGGAGCGCGGGCCCACCGACCACATGGAATGACCGTCGATGAGAAACGATGCATTCTTCATGGCCTCGGAGAGTTCGGCATGAAACGGTGCGTGAAAGCGCTGTACCCACTCTTCCATGAGCGCCATTGGCGGATCGGTCTTAAAGACATCGTTGCCATCGGTAAGCGATAAGAGGACCACACCCTCCGAACGCTTGAGTCCCACAGTGTAGATTTCATCCGGCGCGCGGTTCACGTCGGAAATGATGCGCGAGAATTTCGCCTCCACAATGGTAACACCCGTCGCGTTGTAAATGCGCTCGGTATACAGGTCCGGGTCGTGCATCAGCGCCTTCTCGTCTTGCTTCAGCAGTAACCGCACATCGTCCGGAATATAGGTAGATGCATGTGGAATGCTCACGACGATCGGTTTCATCTTGGCCATGACGGAATAGTACCATGATTACCCGAAGTGAGTTGGGCTATAGAGCAAACATGAGTGACCAATGCGGCGATAGCGGCTCGTGCTATCAACCAAGCATCATCTGATCACTGCCAACTGTCTACTGACTACTGCCCACTCCCCCTTTCGTGTTACCCTGTCCACCGATGAAGATTCCCCCGCGTATTTACATTCCGGCAGCCCTGGCTCTGGCGGTTGTTGGCGGCGTAGGCGCGCTACTGATTTGGCAGATTCGCGCTTCGGTGAACGTGATTGAATTGGCCTTTCAAAGCATTCAAGGAACAAAGGAATCCATCTTCAACCCCGGAGCATCCACGCAGGACTTGAATCCGCAGAACCAGTCCGAAGCACTCATTCGTTTGCGCCAAGGCGAGATTTTCGAGCGTCGTGGAGAGTGGAGCCAAGCCGAAGAACAGTACAAGAACAGCGTGACATCCGGCGGCGGTGCGCCTGCGTTACGGAAACTCGTGCGCATTCAGCTCCAGCGTCGCGAATACGACGCAGCCGGCGACAGTATCGACAGTTTGCGTAAAGAAACGCGCGATACCGATGAAATCATGTTGTTGTCCGGTCTGTTGCAATTACGCACCGGAAAAATCGACGCGGCCAAGCAGACGTTTTCGGCAAAACCAGAAACATCGCAAGGTCAGTACGGTTTGGCGCTGGCTGCCATTGCGACCGGCGAGTATGCGGCTGCACAAGATCAGCTGAGACTTGCGACACAGAACTCCGATGCGACCATTCGTACCTACGCCGCCACGTTACTTGGCGCATTCAATGAGTTCGCACTATTTGCCGAAGGCCAGGATTCGCACCTTTCCACCCTGCTAGGGCGAGCATTGGCACAAGTCGGAGAATGCGAGAGCGCACTCACCTTAGTCAACGGCGTCACCGCCAAACAGGATCGCTACCGCGACGCGTGGATCGTGAAAGGTTACTGTGAATTCACCACCGAACGCCTGCAGGACGCACTCGCCTCGCTCGAACGCGCGTATTCTATTGATCCGGAGAAACCTGAAACACAGTACTTTTTGGCACGCACTCACGCAGCACTCGGCGACCCGCAGAATGCAGTCACGTTCCTCCAGTACGCCATTCTGAATGGCTTCAGTCCGGCCAAGGACGCACGTGAGCTGTTGGCGCAATACGCATTGGAACTCGGTGATACGGACTTGGCGTTGGAACAGTATCGCGCCATTGCTCAAGACCCCGGCAGCGACTTTGCCGCACAGGAGAAGTATGTGAATTTGGCACTGCAGCTTCCGAATCGGGCGCAGGAAGCGTACCAAGCCGCAAAAGACGCTCAGGCCAAATGGCCGGATGATCCAGGTCCACTCACATTGCTCGGCAAAGCGGCGGCGGCATTAGGCGCACGCGACGAAGCAGAGAAATTTTTCCGGGAAGCGCTTCGCATCGACCCCAAGTTCGCCAAAGCCACCGAGGAACTCAACACTCTGCTATCCGGAAAATCTTCCAGCGCTCCGACCGGAGTATCAAGTTCGGCGCAATAGAACGGAAGCAACTCTCAAGTAAAACATCCAGTGCGACTGCAAAGAGAGCAACAACTCTTTGCCATCTTTGATTTCTTTTCATCTTACAAACAAAAAAGACCGTTGCCGGCCTTTTTTGTGTTTGTGTTCGCCTCCTGAGCTATCAACGAAGTTCTATGGAAGGAACAATCGCTGAGCCTAATAACGGAGGGTACACGTGGGGGAGGAGCCCCGGATTCTCTGCCTTGTTAAGGTCTCTTGTTTCTCCTCGTGACCATACGAAGTCCCCGTACCGGTTCGCCACGCGATGCCAAAGGCTTCGGGGGAACACTGGGGAGAAAGGGGGTGCACCCCAGCAAGCTCACTCACAGAGCCAGGGCGACATTACAGAGCAGAGAGGATGACTGGCACGACGCGCATGCCGGTTATCCTCTCTACGAATCTTTTGAATGGAGATGCTGTCATCTTCCATTCCCTCTCTTCTTGCGGTCGGTGCTGTGAAGGGTCGAGTCGTATTGGTGTTGGGCTCCGGTGCCACGGCGGTCGCGACCGCCTGTGGCGGAGCCTAACGCTCTTGTGTGTGGGTGTTCTCGACTTCTCTGTTTTGGAGAAATCATGTCATTGTACTCACCGTAAGCATTTACGCAAGAAAGTATCATGGCATTTTATGAAGAATATGATGAAGTACGAGATGTGCCGGAAACGCCGACACAGGCTATGATCAGTGCGTCATGGAATCTGTCCGCAAAAGGATCACGCAAAGCATTGCCGTTGGAGGCGTGGCACTTGTTATGTGCGTCGTGACAGTGCTCTTTGTACAACGCACAGCAATCGTGCCCCAGCCGTCACTTGCCGACCGACTGCCTGGCAGCGGCACCATGCTGTTCTTTCGCGGTTCTTCCCAGGAGGAGTTGGCAACGGTGAATCGATTGCTTGGCCTGGAAAAAAAACTTACGACTCCCCTACCGCTGCTCGGCAGTGGTTCGTATGAACTTGCAGTGGTAAGCAACGGAGGGGCGTGGCAGTGGGTTCTGCAACGCACAACATCTCAGGATACCGAACTCAGCGGACCTGCCGTAGGAGCGTTGATTGCGGACAGCGCCGATCATTCGGGTGCACTAAACAGAACGACCTCTTTTCGTCGTATGACCAAGCAGGCAGCACCAGCGATCTGGATGCGCAGCGACGCACTGACGCTTGGCGATACGCATGCAGACGCCTTCCTTGGTGCAATGCTCGCGCCATATTCCCACGTACAAATAGGATGGGGCAGCAACCGCACTCTCGTACTCCTTCGTCGTGAGCGGCAATCGCTAGCCTCGCGCCCGGCGGGGCCGATTGGATTGGCTCCAGGCAGCACATTGGACATTCTCGATCCCGCGTTGGCGCAACGCATACAAACGACATTGGAAACGCTTCGTGCTGAATCGCCGCTCCTGCAAGAGGGACTAGCTGGCATCTTCAACTACGCGTGGCGACATGAGTGGAACGGCTCACCGGAGAGCTTTCCAGAATTCTTGAGTCACCTTGCCGGTATTCGCGTACAACGTGGAAGCGGTGACACATTGTCCTATGCATTCGCACTGCAGGGCATGGACGCGACGCGCACTGCCGAACTACTGGAAAGCTTTGCCGCCGGCTTGCCGCAGACCCAAGTACGGAACCTAGAACTAAAGAAGAACGACCGAACCGACATCCTGGTGGATGAAAACGCCGTGCAACGCGGCGAAGAAACCGTCCTCGGATGGAAACTGCGCTGGGTCGCCGCCAATGACGGCAATGAAGCATTGGGGAGCGCCGAACGCGGAACGCGCACGCTGCTCAGCACCAATCTCACCCTGCTTCGTTCCATGATCGCCGAAACCGCCCCCGTCACACAAACTACGGCGTCTGCCGCCCCGACGGGAGCACTACAGGCTGGCGGTCGCCTGGATACAACGCTGCTGGAGGAAGTCCTCTCTTCCACATTGCCGATATTCGCAAAAGAGCGAAATTCCCTGTTCTGGCAGCTGCTGGACGCAGCCGGTGACGTGCGCTGGACCAGCTCAGCCCTGCTCGATGCAGACATCCTGACAATAGAAGAGGGACAATAAAGGAGGAGTGCAATCCTGATCTCGACTGGCGCAAGGTCATCTTTGGCATTAACCTACGTCCGCTATGAACTTCGACTTCCTGAAACCGGCCAAATACTTCTTCGTTCTCTCCACGGTACTGACCGTTGCGTCCATCGTGCTGTTATTCGTGCCTGGGCCGCGCATGAGCATCGAGTTCACCGGCGGCACGCGCATGGAAATCGCCACTGCCACCGGCGTCACCACGGAAAAGGTGGCAGGTGCCATGCAGGAATTCAAAACCGCTGAACCTATCACTCCGACCATCAACAAACTTGGCAACGGAAACTTCTTAATCCGTCTGCGCGGCCTCGACACCGAGACGCACAACCAGCTGATCGCCCATTTGCAGTCCAAGCTCGGCACGGTCAACGAAGTGCAGTACACAACCATCGGACCCACGGTCGGCGAAACGCTCAAGCAGCGCGCCGGCTTCGCGTTAATCGCCGCATCGCTCGGCATCATCCTGTATTTGGCAATCGCGTTCCGCAAAATCCCGCGCCGCTACAGCCCGTGGAAGTTCGGCGTCGTCGCCGTGCTCACACTCTTGCACGACGTCATGATCACGGTGGGTATCTTCGTCATCATCAGCCGCTACACCGCTTTTGAAATCGACACACTGTTCGTTACCGCCCTGCTCACGATTCTCGGCTACTCGGTGAACGACACGATCATCGTCATGGACCGCATCCGCGACAATATCTTCGCCCAGGAGCGCAAGGAGGATTTCAGCTCGCTTGCCAACCGCTCCGTGAACCAAACCTGGGTCCGCTCCTGCTACACCAGCGGCGGCGTGCTCATTATGTTGTTTGCACTGTTCTTCCTGGGCAGCGAGAGCATCAAGTGGTTCGTGCTCACGCTCATTGTAGGCATCTTGCTCGGCACGTACTCCAGTATCTTCGTTGCCACTCCCTTGTTGGTGTACTGGAACGAACGCAGCAAGAAACACTCGTAACGTTTTCCCCTCTCCGACATGCCCTCGAAAATCGAGCGCCTGCCTCAGGCACGTGTGCGTTGCACCCTTACCATTACCGATGACCAGCGCCAATTGGCTGAAGAGCGCGCACTCAAGCGCCTGGGTCAGGGCATTAAGCTGGACGGCTTCCGCGAAGGACGCGCCCCGCTCAACGTGGTGAAAGAGAAGGTGAAGCCCGAAATGTTGCTGGAGGAAACCGTGCGCATGATGGCGCCGGACCTCATTACCGAGACGATGAAAGAGCATGATCTGAAGCCCATCATCTCGCCCAAATTGACCGTCACATCGCAGAACCCGCTGGCAGTGGAGCTGATCTATGTGGAGCGCCCGGTGGTAAAGCTGAATAAGCCCGACGGAATCAAGGTGGCCAAGAAGCCCGATCAGAAAATCGAAAAGAAAGAAGTGGATGATTTCATCAACAAAGTGTTGTCGCAAGACCGCACCGAAACGCCGGTCGATCGCGCCGCCGAAAAAGGCGACCTGGTGCGCATGCATCTACAAGCAACCAATGCGGACGGCTCACCCATGGAGGAGCTCAACAATTTGCCGTACAGCAGCACCGTCGGCGCCGAGGATCTCATTCCAGGCCTGGACGCCGTGTTGCTTGGAGCCAAGACCGGCGAGACCAAGAGCATTTCACCGAAGTTTCCCAAAGATCACGCTATTCCCACGCTGCGCGACAAGACAATCAAGATCGATGTGAAAATCACTGGCGTTGCCGCAGTGAAACTCCCCGAGCTCACGCAGGAGTTCATTAAGTCACGCATGGGCATGGATAAGTCGCCAGCCGAATTCCGCGAGGGAATCGAAAAGGCGCTGACTGAACAGCAGAACTTCAAGGTCGCCAAGGAGCGCGAGGAGGAATTCTTCGAACTCATCCGCAAGGCCACCAAAATCGAACTGGCGCCGGAATTGTTGGATAACGAAGTCCAAAATATGTTGGCTGACCTGCAGCAGAACTTGTCGCGCGACAACATCACGCTCGACGACTGGCTGAAGCAGAGCGGCAAGGATCCGAAACAGGTGTTGGACGAAATGCGCGAAATCGCCGAGAGCCGCATTACGCTGCGCTTCGGCCTGCAGGAATACATCAAGCACAAGGAGGTGAAGGTCGATGCCGAGGAGTTGAAGAAAGGAATCGAGCAGGCCAAGGCGATCGCCGAGCGCGACGGCCGCACCGTCACCGATGCCGACATGCAGCCCGACGGCGACGTCTACGCCCAGGCCGAGTGGGAAATTCAGGTCCGCAAAGTCATGGCCGAGGCGATGGGAGCGTAGTGCGGAAGCCGACGAAACCGAGGTAACCGAAGAGTCCGAGGAAATGCGGGCTCTTTTTGTTCGTCGGAATCTTCGGATGCGTCGGATTCCTCGGAATCATCTTATTTTCCCCAGCTCACCGAAATCTTGCGGTCGGGGTTGGCCGTCTTCACCATACGACAGTCGTCTTTGTGCACCGAGATGTCGCCCGCGCGGGTAATGAACCCCACAATGTGCTTAGGACGCGGATTGGCCGTATTCGGGCTGCAGCACTTGGCAAAACGATACGGCATGTCGATGGACCTGTCGCCGATGGCGATCAGCTGCTTGATTTCCGCCTTCACCTTGGAGGAAGGGGCGTTTTTTTTCTTGGCCGGAGGAGCCTGCAGGCTCAAGTGATTCAAAAGGCTCGACGTACGCACGGAGCCCATGCCGATTTTCACCAGCAAATCCTCGCGTTCACGCATGGATTGCGCATGGCCGTCGAACGTCTTCAGTATGGTCAATTCACCATCCAGGCCCGGTAAACGCCGCGTCTTCAGCTCATCGTTAAGTGCGTCGCGCCCACGCGAAATGAACTGCGCGCGATTGTGCGAAAAGAAGTATGCCTTCAGCTTGGACCGCGCCGACGGCGTGGCCAACTCTTCCATCCAGTGCAGCGCCGGGCGCGGGTGCTTATGCGTAAGAATCTCGACCACGTCGCCGTTCTCCAATTTATGCGAGATCGGCACGATGCCGCCGTTCACGCGTGCGGACTTAAACTTCAAACCCAAGTCCGTATGGAGCGCGAAGGCAAAGTCGAGCGGAGTGCCGCCATCGGGCAATTCGATAATGTCCCCATGCGGCGTCAGGACGTAGATGTGGTCGACCAATCGCAAATCCGCATTGTCGCCGCTCTCGCGGTTTACAGATTGCTGGCGCAACAGGACATCGTTGAGCTGCATGCGTCCAATCGAACGCTGAATGGTCCGCTCCTCTTTGTACATCCAGTGCGCGGCAATACCGTATTCGGCTTCACGATGCATGTCTGCGGTACGAATCTGCACCTCGATCATCAGATTGTTCGGCGCACCCGGCAAACCGATAAGCGACGTATGCAAACTCTGGTAGCCGTTGGGCTTAGGAAACGAGATGTAATCCTTGAACCGATGCGAAATGGGCGTGGCCAGACGGTGCAGGAACCCAAGGACCTGGTAGCAATCCGGAAGTGTAGGCACCACCACGCGCACCGCGATGAGATCTGTGACTTTCTCAATGTCCGTAATGCTTTTCCGCTGCATCTTCTGAAACAAGCTGTACGAATGCTTCTCGCGCGCCATAACCTCGCACTTCACGCCTTCGTGCGCCAAAAATGCGCGTAGATGCGCCAACGAAGCCTTTAAGAAGTTCCCATGCGCCTTGTGCAACAGCTCCAGTTGGCGCCCGATCGCCTGTGCATCGGTGGGGTAAGCCACGGGAAAGGCACGCTCTTCCAGGCGGTACTTGAGTGCGTAAATACCAAGACGAGCCGCCACAGGCGCAAACAATTGCAACGACTGACGGCAATGGATCATGCGCACCTGCGACTGCAGTTCGTCCAAACTTTCAATGAGATAGCACTGAATGCACAGCTTTAAGATGAGCACGCGCGTGTCATCTGCAACCGACACCAGCATGATTTTCAGGTCATCCACCGAGCGCCGCCAATCGGTGGTGCTCATGTGCGACAAGAGATGAATACGACTGACGATGTCGCGCACGTTGCGACCAAACTCTTCTTCCAGCGTCTGTACGGCGTAGTCGCATTTCAGCACATGCTGCAGCAAGCAGGCGATCAACGCATCTTCGTCCGGGCAGAATTCCACGAAGATCCGCAGTACTCCACAGGCATGCGACAACAGCGTGACGCGCTCCATTTGATCGAACGGCCGATGATCATAGACCTGACTGGCCACCCGGAACGCTTTTTGAAGCCTTTCTCCTGCCAGCACCGGATGCCGCTTTTGCAAGTCTGCAAGGGCGTGTACGCCGGTGTGCGACAATGTGGCACGAGCGATTTCCATAGTTCCGCTGAGTGTACCACGTTCGGCAGCCTGCCCAAGAAAAAGCGGCTTGAAAGTCCTAAGCTGCCGTATGGCTCCATTCGACGAAAAAGCAAGATGGTGTTGACATGTCACCCCACACCAAGTACTCTGTGCGCAAGTCCGAAGACCGGAGGTACTAGGCCCCAGGCCGAACGTAAATCCTCCCGAGGAGTACAGCAGCGCTCACCCGGCCCCGGCTTGGTGAATCGTGCCGTGTTCCTCGCTGGTCTCCCGGACGGTTAGTCGGGAACCAGCTTTTTTTTGCCCTCCCGTCTCCAGTCCGACGGGCGTTTCTTCGTGCGCCCGCTCCCCTTACCTCTCCTCTATGGCTCTCACCCGAACGCAAAAGGCTGCCCAGCTCACCGAGCTGAAAGGCAAGATGCAGAACGCAAAGTCCGTCATGTTCGCGCACTACATCGGCCTCACAGTCCCCGATATCAGCAATCTCCGCGGCAAACTCCGCGAAGGCAAAGCTGAGCTGAAGGTCTGCAAGAAATCGCTCATCCAATTGGCTGCCAAAGAGGTGAATGCACCGGAAATCCTCGACACCGCTCTGCCAGGACCCGTGGCCTGCATCTTCAGCAACGAAGATCCGGTCGCTGGCGCCAGCATCGCTCTCAAGTTCTCCAAGGAGAACGAGAAAGTGAAGCTCATCGGAGGCATCTTCGACGGCAAGCTCATGAACGCAGCCGAAGCCTCTGCATTCGCTCAGATCCCGAGCCGCCAGCAGTTGCTCGGCATCTTCATCACGATGGTCAACACGCCGCTCACACAGTTCGTTTCGGCCTGCAATGGACCGCTCACCAGCTTTGCTCGCGCTCTGTCCGAAGTCGCCAAGAAGCAACCAGCCGCTCCGGCGCCAGCCGCAGAGGCAGCCCCTGCAGCCGCACCCGTTGCCGAGGCAGCACCCGCTCCAGCAACCCCTCCTGCCACACCGGCAGCGTAGTTCTGAATCTCATTTCTTTTTCCCCTTCCTTTTATGTCCGACGCCGCAATCACCCTCTCTAAAGAGGAACAGGCTGTCATCGACGCGTTGACCAAGTTGAACGTCATTCAGCTGAACAACGTCGTCAAATATATGGAGAAGACCTACGGTATCTCCGCCGCCGCTCCAGTCGCAATGGCCGCAGCTCCCGCCGCTGGCGGTGCAGCAGCTGGTGCTGACGATGAGAAGTCGAGCTTCGACGTCGAGCTCGCTGACTCCGGTGCTCAGAAGATCGCCATCATCAAGGTGGTGCGCGAAATCACCCAGCTCGGTCTGGGCGAAGCCAAGGACCTGGTCGACAAGACCCCTGCAATGCTGAAGAAGGGTGTCGCTAAGGCCGACGCACAGGAAATGAAGAAGAAGATCGAAGCCGCCGGCGGCAAGGTCAACCTCAAGTAAAGAAACCGAGGCAACCGAAGAAACTAAAGAGTCCGACGATGTCGGACTCTTTTTTCGTTGGATGCTTCGGAATCCTTGGTTTCGTCGGTTTCTTCAGTCGGCCATTGCAATTCCCGCCGCAACCCCAGACAATGTCCGGGCATGACAATCCTCCGCTCCTATCCGTTTTTGATTCCCATGGTTGTGGCGTTGCTGTCTGAAATCGTCAAGATGACGGTGGAAGGCATGCGCACGGGAACATGGCACGCAGGTATTTTCCGCTCCGGAGGCATGCCCAGCAGTCACTCGGCATTCGTAACGTCATTGGTCATCGTGGTAGCCAAAAAGACCGGATTGCACTCGATTGAGTTTGCCATCGCCTTCGTGTTCGCCTGCATCATTTGGTACGACGCCACCAGCTCGCGCCGCGCCATTGGAGAACAGGCCAAAGTCTTGAACCGCCTGCAGCATTGGCAGCATTTATCCGAGCGATTGGGGCATTCATTGCTGGAAGTCTTGTGTGGCATCATTTTCGGAGCCATTGTGACAATGGTTGGCATTTGGATGAGTTAGCTGGCAAAACAATGAAGTCCTAAAACAACTTGCAAAAGCAAAAATGTACAGTACACTGTACCTGCAAACGCCTTCGTATCAGTGATCGGAATACAGCCGAAACTAGAAAAGAAGTCACGGGTGCATCATTAATTCTTTTTTCTTTTTTCTCTATATGGCTGATCAACAGATCACCTGCCGCGACTGCGGTGCCGCGTTCACCTTCTCTGAAGGAGAACAGGCTTTCTACCAGGAGCGCGGTCTCGCTGCTCCCCAGCGCTGCAAGGACTGCCGCAACAAGCGCAAGAACGAGCGCATGACGAACCGCGAAATGCACCCGGCCGTCTGTGCCAAGTGTGGCGCTCAGTGCGAAGTCCCGTTCAAGCCGCGTCCGGAGTCCGAAGGCGGACGCCCGGTGTTGTGTCTGAACTGCTTCAAGGCAGACAAGGACGGCGCTGCTGCATAAGCATTGTCTCCGTAATCAAGCATGAGGGGCCTTCGGGCCCCTTTTGCGTGGTGTACATGCTTTCTTTATCGGCTGTTTTAAAAAAACAGAGTCCTTCGTATAAGGGGTAGTGAACCAAGCCCCAAAGAAACCGATAGCCTCGGAATATGAATCTGCGAGTGATTATTCAAGCTACCAGGAGGAGGGTGCGCACCACGGAGGGGGCCAGGCGGTCTGCCGCCGAGCCCAAGCGAGGCGTGCGTGGGAGCTGGCGCGCACGCGTTTTTTGGTTCCTTTTTGGCGCTCGGCCAAAAAGGGACGGAAGAATATCAAAAAGGAATTTTGATACACCGATGCAAAACGAAGTCAAAAGAATGCACTCAGGTTTTTTTCAAAGACGGTCAACGTGCTACGAAGCTGAATAATGGCTTTAAAAAGACAAGAAACGAAGGTGCATGATCGTCTATCCAGGCCGTGACTGCCCCTCTGTATTCCGCTACAATTTCCGCAATGTCTTTCAGCATTCGGCCCATTCGCGATGATCAGAAAACGTCCCCGTCATTCGCGCGAAGGGCCCTCAACTTTTTTTCCCGGGCGGTTGAACCGATCTCCAACCTCTATCTTCTGACGAAGAGAAAGCACGAAGTCGAGCAAGAGGAGCGCGCAAACCACACCGGTCTTTTGAAGAAGGCGCTCGCGGTCCTTGTCGCCCTCCTGTTCGCCGGATTGTTGCTCGTTGGCACATTGCGCGTGTTATTGGCGATGAAAGTGTTTTCCATTTCACAACTGGTATCCGTTGCCAGCGTTGAATTGCCCGTCGACGACAACGGTTACACCAATCTGTTGTTGCTCGGCGAAGGCGGAGCAGACCACGACGGCGTCGATCTGACCGATACGCTGATGATCGCCAGTATCGATGCCAGGCACAATGAAGGCGTCGTGCTTCTCTCTTTGCCGCGCGACCTGTACGTGCTGAACACCGAAAAAATGGGCAAGGGCCGTATCAATAGTCTGTACCGCAACTATAAAGGCTATCTCATCGCGCAAGGCAGCACGCACCCCGAAGCCGAGGCAGAGTCACTCAAGCAATTGGGCGTTGAAATCGGCACACTGGTAGATCTGCCAATTCATGGCGTACTCAAGATCGACTTCAATGGCTTTATCGATGCGGTAGATGCCGTCGGCGGTGTGGATGTGGACGTTCCGGAAGATATCGTCGACGTCGAGTATCCGGGACCCAATTACACCTACGAAACGTTCTCCATTACCAAGGGCTCGCATCATTTGGACGGCGCCACCGCGTTGAAGTACGCACGCACGCGTCACACGACCAGCGACTTCTCGCGTTCGGCACGCCAGCAGCAGATCATCTCCGCGGTTATGCAAAAAATGCGTGAAACAGGCACGATCGGCAACCTTGGAAAAGTAAGCGAGTTACTCAGTATCGTTTCCAAGAATTTCCGCACGACACTGAGTAGCAGGGAGCTCATGGGTCTGGCGGTGCTAGGCAAGGGCGTGGATGCAAAAAAACTAGCGAACGTACAGCTGAACGACCAAAACGGCTTGTATGGATCGCTGATTCAGCCGGGCGGCTTCTTGTATTCCCCTCCCCGCGAAGAATTCGACGGTGCCTCTGTCTTGCTGCCGTTCTCCATTCCGGCATTTCCGGTGACCTGGAAACAAATCCGCGTCTTGACCGAGGTATTTATCCGACATCGTGACTTGTTCATGAATCCACCGAGTATTGCGGTGCTGAATGCAGACGCAAAAGAAGGTGCTGCTCGCAAGCTGGGCGGTGAACTGTACCGCTACATGTTCAACGTGACGCAAACGAAAAACTACGACAAGAAAGCCACGCCAGTACGCGAAACTTCGTATATCGTCGTTCGCGCCGCGCCGACGATTGCACCCTCGTCTTCGGCAGGTTCCATGGAAGCTGCGGTGGCACAAGCCGCCAAAGCCAAGAAGACTGCCGAGTATCTTTCTGCGTTACTGCAACTGCCGATTTTGGATACGGTCGATACGGCTGCGCTGGTCGACGGCACGGACTTGTCCATTGTCCTGGCTGACGATTACACCTATCAGCCGCTGCAAGACGTCACACCGCTCAAGTAATCCTGCGCCATATGCTGACTCCCCGCGAAATCATCGCTGAGGCGTGGCGGATTACCACCACGGAACGCACGCTGCGCGCATGGGGATTTTTCCGTACGATCTTCGCGCTGCTTTTGGATTTAAAGCTGCTTGGTTACCAGCTGTATTTCATCTATGCGTATTTCGCCGGCCACGAGGTGGGCCTGCTGGACGACTGGATCATTCTGTACGATCTCGTCCCGATGTGGGCGTTCGTGACGATTCTTGTTGCCTTCATTGTGCTACTCATCGTCGAATTGTTCGTACCCAGTCTCGGCGACGGCGCCATCATCGGATTGGCTGCCAAAGCCTATAAAAAAGAAAAGGTGGAGGGCGGATTCATCCTGGGTTTGTACAACTACTTCCCCATTTTGACGCTGCATGAAATTTTCGCGTTCAGCGGCATCAGCATTTTCATCACCGCTTGCTCCTTAATCCTGCGCTACACCGAAGGGCTACGTTGGGGCCTGCTTGTCATTGCCACGTTGCTGTGGATTATCTCGAGCATCCTGCGATTCTTTGCCTCCTTCAGCGAAGAAGGCGTGGTCATTCAGAAGCTCGGTGTGTTCGAGGCTGCTGGCCGTAGCATCAAGCTTACGGTGAGCTATTTGAGCCACGTGGTGTTCCTGGCATTGTTGATGATGGTCATCGGCTTGCGCGTCGTCATCAACGTTGTAGTCATTATCGTTCTGCCGGCGGTGCTGTTCGGACTCGGAACGTTGCTGACGCTGTTCTTGGCTCCCTCCATCGCCTGGACGATCATTGGCATCGTGGGAGTGGTGTTGGTCTTCTTCCTGGCCTACGGACTCACGTATTTGAACGTCTTCAAGCAAACCGTCTGGACGATCATGTTCATTGAAATGAATAAGCAGCGTGACTTAGATGCCATCGGATGAAAGGAATACGAGAACGCCGAAGAGCGAATTGTCGCCTTTGAACTCTTTTTATTTGACAGTGGACAATCGTTCACCTATTTTGGTGTACGTTCGTCCTAACCCCATTCGTTATGGCACTCACGCCGCACCAGCGCACCGTCCTGAATTACATCACGGAGTTTCAAAGCAAGCGCGGCTATTCACCGTCATTGGCCGATCTTGCCATCGCCTTCGGTGTGCGGAGCAAGAATTCCATCGCAAAAGTCATCAATACGCTCGCGGCTGAACGACACATCGAAAAGGACCCGCGTGGCCGTATTAAGATCATTGCTGGAGCCGGACAAGAGAACGATATGCCGGTTGTCATGACGCTTCCGTTATTCGGTCCCATTGCCGCAGGCTTCGCCGCACCGGTGGAAGAACATGCCCAGGAACAAATCTCACTGGACACGTATTTGATCAAAGACCGTGCGTCCACCTTCCTGTTGCGCGTGAAAGGCGACAGTATGATCGACGCCGGAATCCAGGAAGGTGACCTCGTCGTGGTCGACCGCGCCAAAGCTCCGAAGATCGGCGATATCGTTGTGGGCATCCTGGATGGCGAATTCACGCTCAAGCGCTTGAAGAAAGATAAGGGCAAGTTCTACCTGCAGGCCGAGAACCCCGAGTACCCGGACCTGTTTGCGCTCGAGGAGCTGCAAGTGGCCGGCGTGGTCATGGGCGTGATTCGCAGGTACTAGTCTCCGTATCGCCATGGGAATCAAGCTCTATAGCAGCCGCCGGCAAGCGGCGGGGCAGCCATGCTCCCCTTCCGCGATTGCGCATTTGGACGCCGATGCTTTCTTCGCGTCCGTTATCGTGCGCAAACACCCTCACTTACGAGGAAAGCCGGTGTTCGCCATCGGCATGGGCGGCGGCTGCATCATCGCGGCCACCTACGAAGCCAAAGCCAAGGGCGTGAAAACCGGCATGCCGCTGTTCGAGGCTCGCAAGCTGTGCCCCGGCGCCATAGAGATGGCCAGCGACTTCGCCGAGACCGGTATCGCCTCGGCCCAAATCGAATCGATCCTGCGCGACGTGTGCCCCATTGTGGAACAGATGTCGATCGATGAATGGTTCCTGGACTTGGCAACCATGCAGGGCGGCATCCCGACCGATTTAGGCGTCTGGGCCAAGGCCACCCAGTCCGATGTGCTGCGCCAGACCGCGCTCTCGGTGTCGGTGGGCGTGGGACCCAGCAAGACGCTGGCGAAAATGGCCAGCGAGTACCGCAAGCCAGCGGGCGTGACGAACGTGCTGGATGCGGACATCGAGCGGTTCTTGCGCGACAGGCCGGCAGCCGCGATTCCGGGCATCGGGCGTAAGCGGCAGGCGCACGCCGATCTGCACGGCTGGAAAACGGCATGGGATTTCGTCCAGGCCGACGTAACGCTGGTCCAAGAGGTGTGCGGACGTCCTGGATTGGAACTGCAACGTGAGCTATCGGGTGAACGCGTGTACGAACTGGTCCATGAGCCCGCCGCACCCAAGTCTATTTCGCGTTGCCGAACGTTCAAGGCCACCCGCACGCTTGCGGATATCCGTGCGCACATGCTGCGCCACCTGGAATACGTGGTGCTGAAAATGCGCAAACAGGAACTGGCGTGCTCCATCGTGTGTGTCTGGCTACGCGACCGCGACTTCGAGCGTAGCGGCCTCTGTCGAAGATTGCCCCAAGCCAGTCGCCTAGAGAGCGAAATCCTACCCGAGGCCCAGCGCTGCCTGGAAACAGCTCTAGAGCACGGCAAGTTCTACAACCAAGTCAGCCTGGGTCTGTACGGACTGGCGCCGGCCGGAGCCAAGCAGTACTCGTTGTTCGATGACCCGGCACAAGATGAGCGCGCAGAGCATTTGCAGCAGGCGCTGGACAACATTCACACCAAGTTCGGACGCAATTCGCTCACCCGTGCGGCGGCGCTGCAAGTGAAGAGCGGCACCACGATGGGGTTCAATATACCGATGGCCGGAACAACGTAACAAAAACGGCCAGGATTGCTCCCGGCCGCATCTTGTAAACGCTCGGTCACTTACTTCAGGCTGCTGAAGCTTGCCGAGGCCTTGGTCTGATTGTTGGTCTTCAGACGGAAGATGATCTCGGCGGCTTCAGCGCGAGTGATGACCTGATCAAAGCGCTTGATGCTCGTCGGGATTGCCTTGAGATCCGCGAGACGCTGCACGTACGGGACGTACCAGTCATCGACCGCTTCATCCTGCTTAATGTCGAAAACAAAGACGTTGGCGGCGATCTTGGCAGCTTGGACGAAGGTCACGTACTCATGCGGCTGGTAATTGCCGTCGGGGAAACCATCGACGATCTTCTTGATGGTAGCCAGACAGACGGCATTGGCGAACCAATCGTCGATATGGACGTCGGAGTAGTAAATCTTTGTATCACCTTCCGGAAAATGCTCCGGAATATATGTTTCAGCATCCGTGCCGTCCAAGAAGAACGGGTTCGTCAGCAAGACGGTGTACTCGGCACGACTCAGGCGCCGATCGGTCTTAAAGGTACCATCCACGTATCCGCGGATAATGTTGTGCTCGCGAAGGTATTCGATTGCCGCAAAGCTCGGATGCGTCGTCGCAACGTCCGGAAAAGGTTTGTCGCGGAACGGAAACTGCTCAGCGAACGCACTGCTTGCCGTCAGCAAGCTGGCGCCGATGAGTGAAAGAGAAAGGAATTTCTTCATACAACGGAAGGGAAGGAGGAAAAGAAAAAGTCGTACCTGCCCTAGTAGACGCAGCAGATGATTTTTCCTTTCCAAAAAAAATCCTTTTTCTCGATGCGTAAGCCTTGAAATGCTTACGATAGCGATGCAAGGCTCTGCACAATCTTGCGAAGCTTGTCCTCGGCATCGTGGAGCTTCGCGGTTTCGGCCTTCACTAATTCCGGCGGCGCCTTGGAGACGAACTTCTCGTTGCCGAGCTTTGCTTTCAGGACTTTCACGTATCCCTGCAAATTCGACTGCTCTTTCAGCAATCCGTCCTTCGCCTTGCCTGCATCGACCAGTCCGGCCAACGGCAAGTGCACTTCCACGTCGGTGAGGAACGCGCTGGCGACATCGGCGTGCTTGGTCGGCTTGGAATCGATGCTCACATCCTCCAGCTTGGCCAGACGAATAATGTGCTCGCGTTGGGTTTCCAGCATGGCGGCGTGCTTGCGACTGTGAATGATGAGCGACACCTTCTTGCCCGGTTCCACGTTTTGTTCGGTGCGCAGCCTGCGCACGGCGGTAATGACCTCGATAACGACGCCAAGGGCATCGAACGAGTCTTTGTCGCGGCGTTCCTGCTTGGTCGAGGGCCACTGCTCCTTCATGAGCATGCCGGCCGCCTTGGGTTTCACCTGACTCCAGAGTTCTTCGGTCACGAACGGGCAGTACGGATGCAACAGCTTCAGAATGCGGCGCAATGCGTGCACGAGCACGGCATGGTTGGCGTTGCCCTTGCTGAGTTCCAGGTACCAGTCGCAGAAGAAGTCCCATACGAAGCCATACAGTCGCTCACCCGTCTCGCTGAGACGGTACTCGGCCAGACCGGTCGCCACGTCGTCGATGAGTAATTCCAGTCCGTGCAACAGCGCTTTGTCTGCAATGGACAGCGTGTCGAGCGGAGGCAGTGCATCAATGTCGCACGGGTTGATCTTGGCCTGCTCGCACTGCAACAGCACGAAGCGTGAAGCGTTCCACAGTTTGTTGATGAAGTTGCGGTACCCGGCGATTTTCTCCTCGTACAGGCGCGAGTCGGCGCCCGGGCTCTGGCCCACAATCATGGACAGTCGCAGCGCGTCGGCGCCGTAGTTGGAAATCATGTCGAGCGGGTCGATCATGGTTTCGGGATCACTCTTGCTCATTTTCTTGCCCTCGCGCGTGCGGATGAGGCCGTGCAAATACACCGTCTCGAACGGAATCTGTCCGGTGGCGTATGTGGTCATAAGAATCATGCGCGCCACCCAGAAGAACAGGATGTCGTACCCCGTCTCCATGACCTGGGTCGCGTGGAACTTCTGGAAATCGGGGCTCTGGGCCAGAATTTCCTTCAACGACAGATCGTAGCGGTCGTGCAGAGCCGGATCGACCAACGTGCTCCAGGTCCACATTGCCGAACTGAACCAGGTATCGAGCGTATCGGAATCCTGTTCCCAGCCGGCACCTTCGGGTGCTTGTACGCCGGCGAATGTCTGGCCGTCCTTGTACCACACCGGTACGCGGTGCCCCCACCAAATCTGGCGCGAGATGCACCAGTCGCGGAGGTTATCGATCCAGTGGAAGTACGTCTTATTGAAGCGCTCGGGGATGATGGTGATACTGCCGCCGTGCACGACCTCGTGCATGATTTCCTTCAAGCTCATCTTCTTGCCCTTCCAGTCCACGGCCTTGCGGTTCACGTCGATGAACCACTGGAGTTTGATCTGCGGCTCAATCGCTCCCCCGCCGCGGCTGTTGGTGGCCTTGTTGTGAACGTAGTCCTTCTCAGTTTTTACGACCAAGCCCTTGGCAGCCAACTTGTCGACGATCAGCGGGCGTGCTTTGTCGATCGACATGCCAACAAATTCGCCAGCGATGGGCAGCAGCTTGCCGTTGAAATCGATGACCTGCTCCTTCTCCAAGCCATGGCGTTCGGCGATATCGAAGTCGGCCGGGTCGTGCCAGGGGGTAATGGTCATCACGCCGGTACCGAACTCCGGATCGACGGCGGTGTCTTTAATCACCGTCGCACGCACCGGGCCGTTGATCCACTCGGCATCGAAGGTGTCGCCGTGCTTGTACTTGGAATAGCGCTTGTCGTCGGGGTGCATGACCACGTACTTGTCACCGAACTTCGTTTCGGGCCGCGACGTGCCGATCTCGAACGGTCCGTATTTGAAGGTGTAGAACGGCGACTTCTCCTCCACGTACGCCACTTCGTCGTCGGACACGGTGGTGGCGAGTTTGGGGTCCCAGTTCACGATGCGATGGCCGCGATAGATGAGCTGGTCGTCGTACATGCCCTTGAACACTTCGTTCACACAGCGGTTGAGCATGGGGTCCATGGTGTAGCGCTCGCGTGACCAGTCGCACGACGAGCCCATTTTGCGAACCTGCGAACGAATGGTACCGCGGCTCTGCTCCACGAATTCGGCAATCTTGCCAATGAGCGTCTCGCGACCTAGTTCCTTGCGCGGGTCGCGCATGCCTCCGGCTTTCAGTTGTTTGATGACCACGTTCTCGGTGGCGATTGCGGCATGGTCGGTGCCCGGCAACCACAGCGCCTCCTTACCCTGCATGCGAGCAAAGCGCGTGAAGATGTCCTCCAGCGCGAGCATGACGGCGTGGCCCAAGTGCAGCTGACCCGTCGCATTGGGCGGCGGCATGCTGATGGTGAATGTCTTCTTTTTGGTATTCACGTCGGCCTTGAACGCACCGCTGTCCTCCCACATCTTGTAGATGCGGTCTTCCACTGCCTTCGGGTCGTACGCTTTCTCGAGCATGCGCAGAGTGTACAAGATCGCCCCGCAAAAACGCGAATCTCCTCGCCGAAGCCCGCAGGCGAAGGCGGATGGAAAAACCAATGACACACCGAACTGCTATGACAAAAGAAAAATGCCTTTCCCAAGCCAAAATCGAGTGGCTGTGGAAGTGGAAAAACGTAAGGATTTTGCCAGTGACGCGTCTACGAGAGAGTAGAATAGCTCTTACATGCGCATGAAGTTTCTCCTATCGGCCCATGCTGAATCGCGCCTGCTGCGAAGAATGTCCGAACGCACGGGCGAAAATATCGTGGAAGGCGGCAACCGCAAAGGCGTGCTTGCCAATACGCGCCGCGACTTGGGCGGCTTGATCCGCAATATCGCGCACTTGGATGTAATCGGCGCGGCAGGCAATGTCATCCATGCTCCGCTCAGCCTGGTCCGCGACGTCGGCAACGGCGTTGCCAAAACCATCGAACGCTAATGTTCCACCCCTCTTTCTCATCGGCTTTCGGCGAAACGCGCCTGGTCCACCTGTTTAAAGAGGTGGGCTCGAATGCCAAGACCTGGGGCAACGACACGTTGCAAACGTATATCAAAGATCCGGTGGAAGACGGCAACTACCCCAAGGCACTGTACGGCATTGGCCTTACGGCCTTCAGTACAGCAACCGAACTCATCGACTATGGCATTTCAGGAATCGTTGATAAGCGGCTGGAAGCACCCGGCTCCGGGCCGTTTGCCAGAACCCGCCGCGACGTAGGCGAGCTGCTTGGCGACGCCGTGCGCCTCCGTCCGCTGAAAACCGTAGCCAACATTCTCCGCCTGCCCGGAAGCTTGATCAGCGATGGCCTGGAAGTAGGTCAGTACGACCACACCGGCGGCAATGTGCGCAGCATGGCTTCCCGCGTCCGCAACCAAAGCGCTTCCGTTCTCAACAATTAAATGTGGCGCCCTTCGCTTATCGGCGAACAGCGTTTGTTGCGCCTGAATACTCCCGCACAAGGAGCCGAGACAGCTCTTTCGCTCCTGCCAGAATCGGCCTCCTCTGCGTTGGCTGCAGTAAACTGGCATAACGTTCTTCTGTATGGCGGCGGGGCGATTTTGATCATTGGAGCAGCTCGATTCGCCATGCGAAAGCTCTTCGGAAACGGCTAAACGGATTTTGAGAAAGTCCAAAAGTATGATATACTGACTTGATGTCCCCGAATCTGACCCCAGGCATGCCGCTTTCACCCGCTCCTGGAGCGGCTCCCGTTTTGCAAAATATCGCCCCGAATGCGGTTTCTGCCGGACCGGCGATGCCGAACGTTTTGAGCGGAACGCCCGATTTGATGCAGGCTGCCGGATCGAAGGTGAACATGATTGGAAGCGCCATCCAGAACACCGCTACCGGTTTGTGGCCGGTGCTTGGCGGCGTGGCGATGTTGGGACTGACATTCCTTGGACTGAAAGCTATCGTGCTCGGCAAAAATCCGCTGAAATCCTAGTTTTAGGTTAGACTAGGCGTATGCCGACCTATCATTTCGAGTGCGAGCAGTGCAAAACCCAGTTCGAGATGGATGCGCCGATGGGCTCCAAGGACCGACCTCCGTGCATCAAGTGCAACTCCAAGCGCGTGCGCAAACTCATCAAGCCACCGATGGTGCATTTTAAAGGCGCAGGATTTTATAAGACCGACAGCCAGTCGTCCTCATCCAAATCCGCTGCTCCCAAGCCTGCTGAGCCGGCCAAGCCAGTGACTCCCCCGCCGGCGACAGCGACGCCATCATCTCCATCCCCCTCAAAGAATGCCTAAAGCAAGATTTTCCGTCGTAACCGCGGGAGTAGACCGCTTAGTGCAGATGTCGTATCCGGGGCTTTTCTTCGTGTATACGCTTGGCATTCTTGCATGTGCGGCAGGGTACTGGGCATTGCACATGTATGCGCCGAACCATGGACCGACATTGCCTGCAGGGCAACCATGGGAAATCGCATTGAATGCAATCTACTTCAGTTTGGTTACCGCACTCTCGATTGGTTATGGAGACATTGTGCCTATGGGGGCATCCAAGATATTGGCGATGACGGAAGCGATGGGAGCGCTGTTTGTGTTCGGCATTTTGGTCAGTAAGCCCATTTCCTACCGCCAGGAACTGGCGCTGTCGCAGGTGCACGTGCTCACGTTCAACCAAGCCGTGAAGAGCGTCCGCGAGACACTCTTCGTATTGAGGAGGGATTTGCAAACCATCTCGGAGCATGCCAACGAGCATCAGTCGCTCTCCAAGCGAGACTGGAGAAACTTGGTAGCTGCATATCGCCAGTACTGCATCACCGTGGATTCCATTCAGGAGTTTTACCCGAAAGGAAAGAGTTCTATTTACGAAATTTCCTCCCAGCGCGAACTGATGCTGATCGATGCGGTGCAGCGAACTGTGGAACGCCTCTGCGAGACGATGCAGGCACTCAAAGCCGCTGGCATTACTCATCACGAGCACAAAGAAGCGCATGAGGAGCTCCAATGGATGCGCAAAATCAACGCCGCGACACTCCTGCGCTGGCAACGCAAATCTCCGCATAGAAACGGTGCAAAATTAGAAAAGCTCATTACGACCGCCGAAAAGCTCTCGGCACAGACCAAGGAGTAGGCTGCAAAATGCCGCGAGGCAAAGTTAGGCGAGCGTTCCGCGGATCACCTGCACGATGTGACCGATGTCTTCGCAGCGCATCGGACTCGGTGGCACTGACACGGTATGGCAGGAGCTGACGTCGACCTGATTCGATCATGACAGCGGATTGATGCGCGGATCGTATAACCGTGGGCTGGACCGTGTCATACGAAAAACGGCGACCGGATGCTCCGATCACCGCAAGAACGACAACGAACGTGAGACATTTCTACGGGACAACAATCGTCTGTGATGCACGGATACCGGAGCCATCATGCCCATATTCGCGGTGGTCATTGGTATTCAGCGAAACAACGACCGTCCTGGAGCCGGATTGCAACTGGGAAATGTGATACCACTCGCCGTACAAACGATTGATCTTCACTCCATCGACATACAGATGTGCATGCCCCTCACCCTCCACGTGAGACGTGCTCGCGTGCTCGGGGGCAAAGACAAAATTCTTCGTGCTGACATGAACGTTGTAACCGGACATCGGGTCCTTGGATACTACGAGAGCAAGGCTTGGCACTGGATTGCCGGATGGGACGTTATGGAGCTCATGCGCCATTTCCTGCCCCGTATGCGCCTCATCTGCATGGCCATGGGAATCGGTATCGTCGTGATCGAACCCCACATTGATGCACCCTGCGACCAAAACGCACGCAGCTGCCAGGACGACAATATTCTTGGACAGACGAATGGAGAGCGACGAAACTATGTGAGGGAGTGGAAGGATGACTGCATTTTATGATTTTTCTGTCGTACGAACAACAAAAAACGGCAGCCACTCGGCTGCCGTCTTCGCTTCTGATTTAGCGGCGGAATCCTCCACCTCCGCTGCGCGGCGGTCCTCCACGGGAGAACCCACCGGTGCGCGGTGCTGGCGGAACATAGCCGGCCGGCGGTGCGGTCATCTGCTTGAGCGACAGGCGTGTCTTGCCCTCGACGGCATCGAACTCGACGCACTTCACCTTCAGTACGTCGCCGACATTCACAACGTCTTCCACTTTGGCGGTGCGAGCCCATGCCAATTCCGAGATGTGAATCATGCCGTCCTTGCCACGGGCGAACTCGGCGATGGCGCCGACTCCGTCGATGATGCGGACGATCTTGGCGTCGTAAATCTTGCCGACTTCCGGCTTCTCCACGATTCCCTGGATCCATTCCTTGGCCTTCTGCATGGCATCGCCGCTGAGAGCGGTGACGAACACAAGACCGCTGTCTTCGATGTCGATCTCGACATTCAGTTCCTTGGTGATCTTCTGGATCATCTCGCCGCCCTTGCCGATAACCAGGCGGATATCCTCCGGGTTGATCGTGATCGTTTCGATGCGCGGAGCGTACGGGCTCAGGTCGGCACGCGGCTCGGCGATGGCCTTGAGCATACTAGCCAAAATGGCAGCGCGACCGGTCTTGGAGCGTTCGAGAGCGTCCTTGAACACGGAATCGGGCAAACCTTTGATCTTGATGTCCATCTGGATGGCGGTCACACCCTTGGCGGTACCAGCCAGCTTGAAGTCCATATCGCCGCCGAAGTCCTCTTCGTCCTGAAGGTCGGACAGCACGATGTACTTGCCCTTTTCTTCATCGGACATCAGGCCCAAAGCGATACCGGACACCGGAGCGGTGAGCGGCACACCGGCGGCCATGAGGGCCAGCGTGGATCCGCAGGTTGCCGCCATGGACGACGAACCGTTGGATTCCAGAATTTCGGTGACGGTGCGGATGGTGTACGGGAACTTCTCGGCGTCCGGCAGCACCGGCTCCAGCGCGCGCTGGGCCAGGTTACCGTGACCGATTTCGCGGTTGCCCACGAACAAACGGTTGCTGGTCTCGCCGACGGAGAACGGCGGGAAGTTGTAGTGGTGCATGTAGCGGAGCTCCTTCTCGCCTTCCATGCCTTCGACCAGCTGGCGGTCGCCGGGGGAACCGAGCGTGCAGGTGGTAAGACCCTGGGTCTCGCCGCGCTGGAACAGACCGGAACCGTGGACGCGCTTGGGCAGGATGTCGACCATGCATTCGATCGGGCGGATCTGGTCGATCTTGCGGCTGCTCATGCGGATACCCTCTTCCAGCACCAGGCGGCGGACTTCGCCCTTAATGATCTTATCCATGGTGTCCTTGCCGTTCTTGTAGAGAGCGATGAGCGCTTCGTCCTCGCCAGCCTTGCCGTGCTTCTCTTCCAGCTTCACTTTGGCCTGGTCCATAAGATCGTTGAAGATCTTGCGGCGCACGAGCTTGGGCAGCGGATCTTTGACGGCTTTGTTGATGATCGGCAATGCCCAGGTCTTGAGCATCTTGTAGTCCTCGTCCGGCATGGCGTACGGAGCGGCCAGTTCGAACTTGGGCTTTCCGACTTCCTTCTGGATAGTAGCGAAGAACGTGGCGATTTTCTGCGCCCACTTCTTGCCGAAGTCGATGGCGCGCAGGATGTCCTCTTCGGAGACCTGGTTGGCGCCGGCTTCGATCATGACCACACGGTCCTGCGAAGCGGTGACGAACATGTCGAGGTCGCACTTCTTGCGAGCCTCCATGGACGAGTTCAGTACGAGTTCGCCGCCGATGAGTCCGACGCGAACGGTGCCGAGCGGTCCGTCGCACGGACAGTCGGACAACGCGACCGACAAGTTGGCTGCATTGGAGCAGACCACGTCATGCTCGTTCTCGAAGTCGTAGCTCATGACCGTGGCGAACACCTGAATGTCGTTACGGATGTGCTTCGGGAACATGGGGCGCAGACCGCGGTCGATGACGCGAGCCAACAGCACGTAGTCGTCACCAGGGCGACCTTCGCGCTTGCGGAAGCGGGAACCGGCAATCTTGCCGCCGGCGTAAAATTTCTCTTGGTAGACGACCTGCAAGGGCAGGAAGTCGACGCCGTCGCGGGCTTTGGCCGAAACGGTGCAGTTACCAAGTGCCACGGTATCGCCGATTTGGCAGATCACCGAAGCATTCGCCTGTGTGGCGAGCTGGCCGGTACGCATGACCATTTTCTGGTCACCGAGTTCCAGCGTGTATTCCTTTAACATAGGAAGGATGGGGGAAAAGACGCATCCTTCCGACACTGATCAGTTCGCCAGTGGACTTACACAGCAGATCCCTTCTCGAAAGGAGCTAGTACGTAAATCCTGTAGGCAAAACGGACGCGGTGGCGGAAGGAGCTGCTTTCAGCATACCAAAAATGCACTTTTGGAGCCAGCCAATCCCCGCTTATTCCCGGTTCGCCACGCTTTCCCACGTACGCGGCAGCACGTCACTCAATTCATGAATCAACGACACCACACGATCGTCACCTTCTGACAATGCACAGACTACCTTCAATTCCACAACATCGCCGTCGATTCTGGTATCGGATTCCAGAAAGCGGTCTTCAGGAAACATACCCTGCAATACGCGCTGCAACTTGCGGCGAAGCTTGGCATGCATGTTAGCAATGCCCGCCTCGAAGCACGCCAGTACAAATGCTGCTTCTTCATGCTGCATGCCATCGCGATCTTCGTGCGACAACAGATCCCCTTCCGGCGGAGTATGCCGGACGACAAATGTATGAAGCTGACGTTGAGCAACCATAGAAGAATAAAAAAACGGGCGGCTATGCTGCCACCCGTTGTGAAATCATTCAAGGAAGTCGACCTATTTCTTGAGGTCCAAGTTGTCGATAACCGTCTGGTAGCTTTCCGGCTTGTTCATGCGGAGATAGTTCAAGAGCTTGCGGCGCTTGGCGACCTTGGCGAGCAGTCCGCGGCGGGCGGAGTTGTCCTTCTTGTGATCCTTCAAATGCTTGGTGACCTCGGTGATCTCCTTCGTAAGGATGGCGATCTGAACCGACGGTGAGCCGGTGTCCTTCGCATGGGTGCGATGCTTGGTGATCAGGTTCTTCTTGGCGGTGCGCTTGAGGGCCATGGTCGAGGAGAGGTAAGAAAGAAAGAAAACTGCCGCAGGGAAAAGCGTGTTCGGGCCTCGCCGTGCGGGGAAACGCAGGGCAAAGCGCGACAGTGGACGGTATTCTATTCAGCGAGGCCCCTGGTGTCAACTTTCCTCGCTGTTCAGGTCTGTAAAAAGATGCGCGGACACGTGGAACCCCGGCCGCACGCAAGCGCGCGGCCGGGAGTCCTTGAGAGCAGCTCCGAACAGGGTTCAGTCACAGTCGAGCAATATCGACATGACGCTTCGCCTCCATCGGAGTTCAACGGCCAGGAACTCCGTGAAGTCGATGTGGAAGTCGTGATGCGCGCCTGCGGGAATCGCAACGCGTGGGTCGGGCACGATGGCGGCCTTGAATTCCTTGTCCGACAGATTCTCGACGCGAATCGTGATCCTACCGGGCAAGCATTCGACGCTGCGGTCGATGGAGTCGTCCAGGATAGAATAGTGCATGAGGATGGGGTCTCCTGTCAGCTCGATCCCGTTCTGGAACGCCGAGATCCTCACCGTTGAGGACTGAAACAGAGGCATGCAGCCAGGCCCTCCTTGGGCCCCAGTTGTGCGTAGCACCGGCGCAGTCAGATGTTCGTGACGCCGGTCCCCTGCCGACCGCGTGGATCGAAACGAGACCGGCGCCAAATGCTCTCAAGGATCGGTCCGGAGCGGACTCCGGACGGCGCATGGTATCGGAGTGCGACCCGAACGCAAGAAAGGAGGCACGTGGAACCCCGGCCGCGCGTAAACGCGCGGCCGGGAATCCGAGAGAGCCCCTGCTTCTCACAGGTCAATCCACAATTCAATTGTGAATTTGAAGTCGCCGAATTTGTACTTTCTTTGCAGATTCGGAGCGTTCAGGAACACCGGAACTGCGACTCGGTGGCCCACGCATAGATTGGGCGAAAGACGACCGGGGCTGTTGTTGTAACAGAGATCGACAGTCTGAGTGTCTGTGTTCAGAAAGGTGATGAGCACCTCTCCTGGCACACCCATCAGGTTCACATGGAACTCCGTTCCGTATTGAACGATGTCGAGGAACATGCTCTGACGGTCATCCGACAGATCTGTTCGAACGACACACACTTCAATCTTCTCTGTCTTGAACAAGATCATTTGATTGACCTCCTTAGGTCATCTGCCACCGGCGTTGTTGTAAAAAGAAGCATTGAACACCGGTATTCTTGCGACATGTTCTATCACAATAATACCGGTGTCCGGACTCTCAAGGATCACACCGGAGAACAGTTCTCCGGATAAGAGATATTATACAATATTTATTAAAATTTAGCCATTATGAGTGGACATTCGTTCACCCGAAAGAGTAATCTCCGGCAATCATCATTTGTGCTACCATCCCTGTCCTATGACACCCCTCTACATTCTCGCCGGCCTAACCTTCCTTGTCGTCTGTTATGGCGTCTTCCTGCTCAGCAGGAAGCCTGCCACCATCGCGGACACTACCGACTGGAAGAAGGAGGTCGCCGATCTGGAGAAAGACGTGGCAACCCTGAAGAAGGATCTGGAATCTGAAAAGGCGGAGCGCAACAAGCTGAGCGGAGCGAATAAGCAGATGTTCGTGGAGAACACCCGGCTCAAGGCCGATGCCGACGCGCTGGCCAAGGAGCGCGACACACTGCAGAAAGGAATGACGAAACTGGAAACGATGCGCGAGCAGCAAGAGAAGGAGCACCACAAATTGATTGAGAAGCAGGAGGCCGCGCTGGTGGCCCTGCAGGAAGAGCGCAAACGCGTATTGGAAGACGAAGTTGCTGCCAAGCAGGAGGAAGAGGAAGAGCGCGATCGTCTGTGGAACGACCACGAGAATACGGTCATCGCTGCGCTCATTGATTTGTGCAAGCAGCCGCATTTGCAGTTCACGTCGTACTCCAACAACAATCTCCCGGATGATTTCGACGGCAGTTTGAAACCGGACTTCTTAATCGACTTCCTGGGCCAGTACGTGCTGTTCGATGCCAAGGTCAGCAAGGCCGAGAACTTGCAGGTGTACATCGACGACCAAGTGAAGAAGACGACGGAGAAGATTAAGAAGAACTCCAAAATTTACCCACATGTGTTCCTGGTCGTACCGACCGAAGCCGTAAGCAAACTGAAGAAGTTGATGTATGCCAAAGATCAGTACTACTTCTACGTGGTATCGCGCGAGGCGCTGTCCCCCATTCTGGCTTCGCTCAAGCGCATCTCCACCTACGAACTGGCCGAGACGCTCGACCCGCAGAAGCGCGAGAACATCATTAATATGATCGCCGAACTCGCCACGCACATCAGTTACCGCAACGCGCATGAATTGATTCTGACGAAAATGGGTGCCGATACGCTCGACCGCGTTTCTCGTACGGATCCCGAACTGGCTACGGAAGTGGAACAGAAGCGCCAGGAGAAGAAGTTCTCTGCGCTGCAGCTTTCCGAAATCAAGCGCATTGCCGGCTCATTGGCCGAGCAGAACGCCGAGATCGAAAGCTTGGCTGCGCCGAAGGCATCGGTGAATAAGAAGTCACTCGAGGCCGCCAAGAACTCCATGCTGCAGAATCTGCTGTAAAAGTTTTCGCACGTATCGCCGTCACCTCGGTTCGGGTACGATCCGGTTCCAACTTCTTGATGCTCGAAAACGACGTCATCTTCGGCCACTTGAATCCCCTGCAGCGCCAAGCCGTGGAAACGCTGGAAGGCCCGGTGTTGATTTTGGCAGGAGCCGGTTCGGGCAAGACCCGCGCGCTGACGCACCGCATCGCCAACCTGATGGCTCAGGGCATTCCGCCGTGGAATATTTTGGCGGTGACGTTCACGAACAAGGCGGCAAACGAAATGAAGGCGCGCATCCGCAAGTTGCTGAAAATCGCCGACGAATCCGGTACCGACCCCAGCCACATGCCGCACATGGGCACCTTCCACTCCATTTGCGTACGCATGTTGCGCCGCGATATCGAGGCGATCGGACGTGACCGCAACTTCGTGATCTACGACGGCGACGACCAGGACAAAGCCATGGGCATGGTGCTGAAGGAGTTGCAAATCGCACCCGAAGAAATGAAGTCACGCGCCGCGCTGTCGGCAATCGGCCGATTCAAGTGCGAGGCCATGTCCCCCGCCGCGGTGAAGGCCCAGGCCACCACCTGGCAGACCCAGCGCCTGTCGTCCATTTACTCGAAATACCAGTCCATGCTGAAAGAAAGCAACGCGCTGGACTTCGACGACCTGCTGAACGAAACGTTGCGCATGCTGCAGGAGTGCCCAGACGTGCTGAAGCGCTACCAGAACCAGTGGCAGTACATTCACGTGGATGAGTACCAAGATACCAACCACGTGCAGTACATGCTGGTGAGTCTGCTGTCGCAGGAGCATCGCAACATCTGCGTGATCGGCGACCCCGACCAGTCCATTTACGCATTCCGCGGCGCCGACATCCGTAACATTCTGGAATTCAAGAACGAGAACAAAGACGCCGTGATCATTAAACTGGAACAGAACTACCGTTCCACACAGCTGATTTTGGACGGTGCCGACGGCGTGATCGCCGCCAACCCGGACCGACCACCCAAGAAGATGTGGACCGACCGCAAAACCGGACCGAAAATCGCGCTGGAGGAAGTCGGCGACGAGCGTGCCGAAGCCGAGCGCGCCATTCGCAGTGTGATGCAACACCAGAAGGAAGGCATGACGTTGTCGGACCAGGTGATTTTGTACCGCACCAACGCTCAGTCACGCTTGTTCGAAGAGGCGTGTTTGCGCTTGGGAGTCCCCTACCGCATCGTCGGCGGCATGAAATTCTACGCCCGCCGCGAAGTGAAGGACGTGCTGGCCTACCTCTTCACGATCTTGAACCCCAGCGACACCATTTCGCTGCTGCGCGTCATTAACGTGCCGTCACGCAAGATCGGCAACACGACCATGGGCCGCCTGCAGCAGTACTGCAACGAGCGCAGTCTCAGTTTGTGGCAGGCAATCAAGCACATTGAAATGGTGGACGGACTCAATGAACCCACGAAGAAACGTCTGTCCGAATTCGGCCTGACCATCACCAAACTCCAGCAGCGCGCCAACGAAGTGACCGTGAGCAACCTGACCACTGAACTGCTGAAAGAAGTAGGCATGGAGAAATGGCTGCGCGACGGCACCGAGGAAGGTGAAACGCGCTGGCAGAACGTGCTGGAGTTGCTGTCCGTCATGCATAAGTACGACGCACTGGAACCCAAAGTCTCGCTGACGAGTTTCTTGGAAGAAGCCGCACTGATCTCCGAGGTCGACAAGCTGGAGGCACCCGGCGACGCGCTCACCCTTATGACGCTACACCTCTGCAAAGGACTGGAGTTCCAATCGGTGATCATCGGCGGTTGCGAGGAAGGCGTGTTCCCGCACAGCATGTCGCACATGGACAAAGCGCAGTTGGAAGAGGAGCGCCGTCTCATGTACGTGGGTATGACGCGCTCCAAGGAGCATTTGCGCCTCATGCACGCCCGCAGCCGCATGCTGTGGGGCGAGACGCAGAGCAACGTGCGCAGCCGCTTTCTGGACGACATTCCGAGCAGCGTGCTGGAAGTGAAGAGCGACGATATGGGCAGCAAGTACGGCTGGCTCAGCAGCCAACGTTCGTCGTTCTCGAATATCAAGACGTCGCATCGCACGAGCGGCAACGACTTCAACCAAGACGTGTCGGATATTTTCGAAAATGATTCGCAGGATGCAGCCGAAGGCTACAACGCAGCAGATGCCATCGCCGACGGCAGCCGCGTGCTGCACAAGGTTTTCGGCTTGGGCACCGTGGAACGCCGCTTGGGAGACATTGTGGAGATCCGCTTCGACAGCGGTAACACCAAGAAGTTGGCACTAAGCATTGCGCCGTTGCAGTTGCTGGAGAATGTGGAGGCCTAATTGA
The DNA here is from genome assembly GCA_964458645.1 of uncultured Candidatus Peribacteria bacterium. Lineage (GTDB taxonomy): Bacteria > Patescibacteriota > Gracilibacteria > Peribacterales > Peribacteraceae > DAORHV01. Next base: position 38,726 of record CAYWJU010000014.1, read on the forward strand.
AAAAATAATAAAAATGTAGTATAATACTATAAATAACACCAAACTCAATGCCGCTCGAACTTCCCGAAGTCCAGACTGAAGCAGTCATTTCGCCGAATCGAGAAACCCAACAGCGCGTGCAATCCATCGACACTTCAGTCCAGTCTCTCAAGGATCATCCGATCGTGCGGTTCTTCGTACAGTTGTTCAAATCTTTCGGCCAACAGAATCGCTCCGTCGCTCCTCGGCAGAATGCACCCTCGACATCGGGTCGCACTCGCGAAGACTGGACTGGCGGCATGACCCAAGACCAATATCTTGCCGCTCTCGGTCGCGCCGATTCCGCCGATACGGCAACGCTGGCCAGCATGATGACCGACCAACCGACGTTGATCCGTTCTATGCGTGAGGCGACCAGCAAACGCGCGTCCGGCATTACGATGAACTCCCTGGTCGACAACATGGCAGGCAACGTACAGGCAATCGCCACCGGCAACGACCGAACGGCCGCAGACCCTTTCAAGGGAGTGGTTGATGGCATTCTGGCCGACACCGAACCTGAAGCCTTGCGTGGTTATCTCTTCCTTCGCGAAGTCGTAAAGCGCGCCGGAGGCACTCTTACCCCCGGCACCAAGTTCGACGACTTGGCATCCATGAATGTCCTGCAGCGTGCATATGAAACAGCGACTGGGCTCAATGGCAGTCAACGACCCACCTACGCAGTGTGGTTGACGGGGCTAGTCGGCGAAGTCCGCGCTGAAGGAGGAACGCTCACCGCCAAAGCCATCGCCGAACATGCTATGCGCAAAGTCGGAGGCACGGCCATGGCCGGCGTCGTACGTTCTTTACTGCGTCCTCGCACATAAAAAACTCCGGGGCTGTCCCGGAGTCTTGGCATCCCGTTCGCGAACGGGATGCTTTGAAGTCACAGAGTCCTAATATTTGTAGAGCGTTCCACTCGCCACTGCGCCTCCGTCGGTCGACAGCCACTGAAAGGTGCTGGTGCCATCGGACCAGGTCACGCTGCCAGGAACGGTGATGGTGCCGCCATTGTTTATGGTAAACCGCACGCCGGCCTGGAGAGTGTTGGCAGGAACCGCAACGTCGGCATAGACGTTGAATGTTTTGACAGTGTCGATAACCCCAATGGCGCTCATACCCGAACAGGTGGCGATGCCGCTGGAGACCGAGCACGGGTAACGCGTGGAATCTCCGTCCTGGCCGATTTTCACATTGGTGACCTGCACGTTGCCGGTCTGCTCGATTTGGAATGCAATGCTGCTAATGCTGACCTGTGCATTGCTGTCGCCTTTGCGTGCTGTGAAACGAAACGATCCCATTTTACGATCGGTACCCGAGAACAAGAATTCCTGCGCTGCCCCGGCATTGGTAACGGAGGCGATAACACCTCGTGCCGTCTGGAACGTGGGGAACGTGTCGGTGGAAACCTGCGTGTACTTGCGGTTGCTCCATACGCCGTCACCCTCGATGACGACGTTCTGTACGTGCACCAACAAAGCGCTGACCCCACCAAGATCTTTGCTCATGAGCACGGGGCGAACGTAGAAACGGTGCTCATCGCGCTGCGCCACCACCAACGTACTACTCGGCACCCGCAGCACGTACGTGCGATTGGTGGGACTGGAATCGGTCACGGTCGCGCGTCCGAGCAAGCGCTTGTCTTGGTCGTACACAAGCAGAGAATCGATGGCCGTATCGCCGACACTCACATTCACGCGGATAGCGGTGATGGACAGAGCCTCTTCATACAAAAACACTTTGAATCCCGCCAACATGGGGCCATTGCGGTCACCCAACACCAGGAATTGCGACTGCACCACGGTGTCGCTATTCGGATCCATGGAGACCGATGACGCCGAGGACGAAACCGAAGAGGACACAGAGGAGTGTGAGGACGACACCGACGACGAGCGACTGCTGCTCATGGAGCTGGAGCGCGATGAACTGCGGCTGCTGGCCATGGGCGGCAAGCAACGCGGAGCACGACCGATGCGCAACATGCGCTTGGCGAGCCGGATTTGCGCCGTGGTCATGCAGGTTTTGGCCGGAGAAACGGCTGCCGCATCAACGGTTCCGGCAGTGGATAGACCTGTTTGAATGGCTACCAGAGCCAACAGAGCGATTGTAGAGACTGAAACGAGCAAACGCATGGGTGAATGGGGGAGAAAGTGCGGCATACTGTGTGCATGCTCGCGGACGAAGTACGTCAGTTTCTGGCCGAGAAGAAGATTTGGCTCAACACCGATTTGGGGCAACATTTCCTTGTCGCCGAAGAGGTGCTGGAGATCATTGTCGCCGCCGCCGAGATTGGCCCCACGGACCGCGTGGTGGAAATCGGACCTGGCATCGGCATTCTTACGCGGGAATTACTGTATCAAGCTGCCAAAGTGACGGCAATTGAGATCGATGAGAGAATGATCGGCTTACTGCGCGAGTTCGTTGCGCGCGGAAGCGAGGAACGTGGAACTCCGCGTGCGGAACTCTGTATGGTGACGGGAAATGCGCTGCGGAGTGACTTGCCGAAGAGCCCCTATAAGGTCGTGGCGAACATTCCCTATCACATTACGTCTCCCCTGTTGCGTCACGTATTCTTGGAAACCCCGGTGCGACCCACATCGCTCACACTCCTTATTCAGCGCGAAGTCGCCGAAAATATTTGCGGCGAAGGCAGCGACGGACTGCTCACCATTTTGGTGAACCTGTTCGGCAAACCGAGCCTGCTGGCCATTGTGCCGCCGGAAGCGTTCTTGCCTCCACCCAAAGTGGATTCGGCTGTGCTGCAGATTGATTGCTACGACAAGCCCAAAACGGACCCCCAGACGGTGAACAAAATCCTCACCCTGGCAAAGCATGCATTCAGTCAAAAACGGAAAATGCTCAGCAACACGCTGGCGAAATTACCAGGCGGAACAGAGGCACTGGCCGCATGCGGCGTGGAACTTACCCGACGGCCGCAAACGCTAACAGTGGAGGAATGGATCGGAATCGCCAAAGCGATGGCTGCCAATGCCTAACATGAAAGCTTCGCGCCTCAGCTACGGAATGCTGCTGTCGTTTCTTGCGACAATGTTTGCGTTGCGCTGGTGGCAGATGCCGACATATCCGAATGCAGCGTGGATAACGCTAGGTGCAGCACTCGCCGCAATATGCGCCGTGGCGCTGATCCCCCGTTGTCGGAACACGGCAATCATTGGCATGGCAATGCTCCTTGGAACGGGGCTGGCCATGTTCAGCGTGGCACACACGACACATGTAGTCACGACCCAGAACATTGAACACTTCGCCGATGAACGAACGTACACCCTCTCCGGAATAATTGTAGAAGCCCCCGACAAGCGCCAAATGCAGACAAAACTGGCATTACGTGCGGACACCCTGACGACCTCGACCGGTATCGTGCATCGCGTTTCCGGAAAAGTCCTCGCGACCAATCGCTCCGGTTGGCCGGACGTTGGATTCGGCGATGAGATCCGCGTGTATGGCGCGCTGAAGAAACCCGGCATCATCGAGGATTTTTCGTACGACGACTACCTGAGTCTGCGCGACATCTACACCGTCATGCCCAAGGCACAGGTCACACTGCTCACACCGCTCTCGCAGCGCACGGATGCGAACCGACTGGACCGTGTATTCGCCGGTATTTTCGCCATGCGCGACCGCTTCGAACTGCAGATTGCACGCATGCAACCAGAGCCGCAGGCTTCGCTACTGACCGGCCTGTTGACCGGTTCGCGTGGCGGCATGCCGCAGGACTTGCTGGATGCATTTCGCACCGCCGGACTCAGCCATATCGTGGCAATCAGCGGCTATAACATCACGATCATCATTACGCTGGTCGGCGGCATGCTGTTCTGGTTGCCGCTCAAGCGTCGTTTCCCGCTGCTGGTCATCGGCATAACATTGTTCACCGTCTTCGTAGGCGCCAGCGCTTCGGTCGTGCGCGCGGCGGTCATGGGCATTCTGGGATTATTCGCACTGCAGACAAATCGCCAAGCGAACATCCGGCTGTTGGTGCTGTGGACCGCATTCTTCATGTTGCTCGTAAATCCCAAGCAATTGTGGTTTGATGCCGGATTCCAACTGTCGTTCCTGGCGGTCATTGGCTTGGCGGAGTTCTCCAAGCCATTGGGAAAAGTACTGCAATGGCTGCCGGAGGCACTGGGAATTCGTGACTCACTTATCGCGACATTGGCTGCACAAATCGCCACGCTGCCGCTGAGCATGCTCGTCTTTCGACAACTTTCCTTGGTGGCCCCATTCGCCAATATTTTGGTGGCACCACTCATTCCGCTGGCGATGCTGTTCGGATTCATCGGCACGGTACTCAGTTTCGCTTGGCAGCCACTGGGACTGCTTCCATCCTACGCTGCATGGGGGCTGCTAAATGTGATTATGGTCCTTACGAAGCTCAGCGCCGCGCTCCCGTTTGCAGCCGTGTATTGGTAAGAATTACCAGATGTACAGATAGATCTTCTGGCGACCCCAAAACGGCACATCGATGATGTCCTTAGCTTGTGGTTCGCGATCGGGCAATTGGAACGAATGCGACAAAATGCGCGTACCCGGACGAAGGTCGGTGGCGAATTTCTTCAGCAACGTGGACATGAATGACGGCGACAGATAGAGAAAGATGACATCGGCATCGGCTAAATTCTTCTTCATGAAGCTCTCGAAGTGAATCTCCACATCGGAGCGCAGCCAGAGCTGGCGCAACTTGGCGAGCATCCAAACGCCGAGTGCGATTTCGTACCCCACGGCCTTAATGCCTGGATACTTGCGCTTGGCTTCCATGAGTACGCGTCCATCGCCGCAACCTAGGTCATAGACTTTGTCGCCGGTTTTACATTCAGCCATGTCAGCCATTCTTGCAGCCACCGATACCGGAGTCGGCACATACGGCATGTGCCACCAAGCATTGGCTCCAATCGTAATGAGCAGAATGGACGTGAATGCGATGACGACAGCCAAAAGAACCCACGCAAGAACTACCATCGCAGAAGGGGAGAAGTGAAATCACGCGTAGCCAAGGCCTTAAATGAGCACCAGGCCAAGATACGTAAAGAGGGCTCCGAAGAAGACCAGCAGAACGCCTGTCAGCGACTGCATCGTCGACGTGGACAGCATGCGATCTTCAATGCTTCCTTTCATCGCTACCATTTGATCCGGCCACCATGCCAAGAGCAGTGCCTTGGCCAGAGTAATCCAGGCCATGGCGACAATCAGTCCGTCTGCATCCAGTGTCAGTTGCCACTGCTTCTTCAGCACCAAGACGGCCAACACCGCGAAGGTGACGCCAATAAAGCGCAGAGACGTTTCATCTTTGGAGAGCTTCTTCTTCCAGGCGACGATGTCTTTGTCGCCGAAGATAAGAGGAAAACCCAGAACGTACGAGACGACGCCGAGAATCAGCGCAAAGCTGGAAAGGGGCATGATTGTTGCGGAAACAGTGCCGGGACTATAGCAACTGCCCAAATCATTGTCACTTGCATGAAATAGGCAAGCAACGCAGTTTGCACAGACGCTTGCATGACTTATACTCGCGCGTGCCGAACGCTGCAGCTGAATCGCAGATGCGGAAAGCAGTACCGCGGTTCGGCTGATCATTCCATCTACGGCCCCATCGTCTAATGGTTAGGACAGCGGGTTTTCAATCCGTTAACGGGAGTTCAATTCTCCCTGGGGCTGCCAAC
>CAYWJU010000015.1:0-39960 GCA_964458645.1 uncultured Candidatus Peribacteria bacterium
CGAAACAGTCCGTGAAAAATCCCAAAGGAATTTAGGACTGTGAGGCGCGTGGAGCGCAGGCCAGCCGGCCTGCCGCGCGACGTTTTTCCTCCACTTTTTTAAAAAAGTGGAAAGAAACAACTGTGATTTTATTTCCGCAACATCGCCAACAGCTGCTCCACCTGATCTGCCCTGCACTCAATCGCCACAGCAGCACAACGAGGATTCCGCGAAGCCGACTGCAGCAGCGGCTCCAGTACCGAGAGACCGTCGGTTCCCGCGAACAATGCCAGGTGCGGTTCGAACGCGGTGACAGATTTGAGCAGCGTTGCCGCCAAAGCATCCGGTATGTACGGCGGATTGCTGATCATGACAAACGGATCCGCAAATGATTTCACCACGCTAATGCCGTCGTCGTGAAGAAACGTAATGCGCTCTTCTACGCCGTGACGTTTTGCATTTTCCTTTCCAATGAGCAGCGCCTCTTTCGATACATCCACTGCCACGATCTTGGTGCGTGGGAGCGACAACGCCAACGTGACTGCAATGCAACCACTTCCGGTGCCGACGTCCACCAGCGTTTCACCAACGGTCGGCACGCCGAATGCATGGCATAGTGCTACGATTCCTTCATCGATTTCGTGTACACCGCCCCCATGCTCCCCTTTTAGCAGCCCCATTGCGCGGTCGATCAGGCCTTCGGTCGACGGCCGCGGAATGAGCACGTCTTTGGTCACAGAAAATGGACGGCCGAAAAATTCCTTCACACCAACGATATATGCCGCCGGCTCACCGTCGATTCGGCGTTGTTCGAACGCGCTCCATTGTTCCATGTTTTCGTGCGTGAGCTTCTGGTCGCCGTGGGCGTACAGCCACGCACGGTCTTTGCCGAGCACGTGTGCCAGCAGCACTTCGGTGTCGAGGCGGGCCAGGGGCGATTGCGTCAGTATCTGCGAAACGTTCACGCCTGTATGCTAGCACCAATGTCACTCGTTGCTATCGACTGTCGCTTCGGCTCCCGTCACGCCGGCCTGGGCACGTTCACCCGGGAAATCGTGCGCGCGCTACAGCTGCGCAATGATCCGTGGCGGTACGTGCTGTTCGTGCGTTCCAAAAAGGAGGAGTGGCTTGCCGACGTCGGCAAGGCTGCCGAAGTGGTGGAGCTGGATTGTCCGCACTATTCACTGAAGGAGCAGTTCGCAGTCCCCTCTCTTCTGAAGAAGTTACGTGCCAATGCGTTGTACTCACCGCAATTCAACGTGCCGTTGCACTGTCCGGTGCCGTTCGTACCGACGGTGCACGATCTCATTTTGCACCACTATCCGAACACAACCTCTCCCATGAAGCGCATGGGGTACTTCTTGCTCATGGCCCACGCAATCAAGCACGCAGCCGCAGTGTTGACGGTGAGCAAGGCGACCAAGGCCGACATTGTTCGTGCGTACGGTCAGCGTTACGAAGAGTCTGTCACCGTCGCACACCCCGGTGTTTCGGCAGCTTTTACGCTTTCCAGTGCTGAGTCGATCCGTGCCGTGCGCGAGCGCCATGGCATTGCGGGGCCGTACTTCGTGTATGTCGGTAATGCCAAGCAGCACAAAAATGTGCAGACGCTCATCGATGCCTTCGAGCAATCAGGACTTTCGAAGCATCAACTCATTCTTGTTACGGGGGGCGCAGAAGCAGTACGTCTTCGTTTGACCGATCGCGTTCGTGTATTGCCCGGCATTCCCGATGCCGATCTTGTTCCGCTTCTTGGAGGCGCCGATGCCTGCGTCAGCGCCACGTTGGCAGAGGGCTTCGGATTGCCGATGCTGGAAGCCATGGCTTGCGGCTGCCCGGTGGTTGCCACCGATATTCCGGCCGTTCGCGAAGTCTGCGGTGATGTCGCCGTGCTCATGCGTCCGTCGGCAGAGGGATTGGCCGAAGGTATGCGGCATGTCATAACACTGGATCGCGCGACATTGTCCGCGCGTGGCATTGCGCATACGCGAAATTTTTCGTGGGTGGTCACCGCATCTGCTACCGCCGAATTGTTGGCTTGGGCGATGAGAGACGGGAAATAATGATTCCGAAGAAGTCGAAGAATCCCGGGAGTCCGAGGGGTGTTTTGTTTTCAAGAATGCGACATTCTTGGATTCTTCGGTTCCTTCGGTTTCCTATCGGCTATACTTGCCCCATGGCCATGGACCGACTTTCCCTGTTGTTGCCCAAAGTGCTCCAGAAGCGTGGCTTTCACCAGCTTGCCGTTGCAAGTGGAGTAGTCATGGGCGCTCAGCGTTGGATGGACGCTCAGATGGGTATGCATGCTCCCGCACTCCGTGCGCGGAAGTTTGCCGACGGTACGCTGGTTGTGGATGCAGCTAACCCCATTGCCCTTTCGGAGCTCAGTCGTCGCATTCCTCAGTTGTTGCAGATACTGAAAGAAGAGCTGCCGGACACCCCGCTAGCGGCCATTCGTTGCCAGCGCGCCGCAACCGGACGCTAGAGCGGCCGCGTTTTTGCCTTGCACGGCGGTTTGGCGTCGTCTAGACTCCCTCAGCTTTCAAAGTCCTTTTTTCAACCTATGCTCGTCATTCGTCTCCAGCGCACCGGCCGCGAAAACACTCCTACGTACCGCATTGTTCTCTCTGAAAAGAGCAAGCATGCCAAGAAGGGGGTACAAGAATCTTTCGGCCACTATCTGCCTGCGCAGAAGAATCCGGTGTTCGAGTGCAACCAGGAGCGAGTTGCTCACTGGATCAAGCTCGGCGCAATTCCGAGCGATACCGTGGCCCGCTTGTTGATGCGTGCCGGTATGAAGGACATGGAGAAGTACCGTCAGAAGTACGCCAAGCAGAAGTCTAAGAAGGAGCCCACTCCAGAGGAGGCAGCTGCTGCAAAGGCCGCAGCCGCACCGAAGGCCGAGGCTCCGGCTCCTGCAGCCGAGGCACCTGCTGCTGCGTAAGTGCGCTGAGAACATGATGACAAGCGGTTCAAATACCGTTATCCTCCTTTCCGATGTCTGATCAAGCGCTCCCAGGATTCGAATTTATCCAAACGGTTCTCGGCATGCTCGTCGAGGATAAAGACCAGCTGGTCGTCGAGTCCAAGCTCGATGAACTTGGCGTGCTCATTACGGTGCGCGTCAGCGACCGCGATATGGGCAAGCTCATCGGGAAGAGCGGTCAGACTATTAAGTCCATCCGCACCTTGCTCCGCGTTATTGGCGGTGCCTCGAACCAGCGCGTGAACCTGAAGGTGTTGGAGCCCGGCGAAGTTGCAGCGGCAGCCTAAACACACGAACTTTCTTCTTTTCCCATTTTTACCATGATCCGCAGACTCATCGAGAACGGTTCCGTTGTTCAGATCGTCGCCACACTCATCGCTTTCGGATTGATTCTGTCGTCCGTTCTGAGTTTGGTGTACATCATCATCGGAGGCATTACGTTCATTCTTTCCGCAGGCAACGAAGAGAAAATCAAGAAGGCTGTGCACACCGTGCGCTACGCCATCATCGGCTTGTTCGTTTCGTTCATCGCGTTCTTCTTGGTGTCTTGGATCGCCAAGTTGCTCGAGATTCCGTTCGATCTTTCGTTCGGTACGATCTTGGATCTTATGAACGAACTGTTCCAATCGTTCAAGTAGAGCTCTCCTCCCCTCTCGCAACTAAAAGGCCCCGATACCGGGGCCTTTTTTGTAATCGATGATCGGGTCAGACGACGTTAAGCGAAGATGCCGAGGCGGCGGTGAATGCCGGCAATGCCGAGCGACAGCACGCCGAGTGCAAGTGCCATGGCGGTATCCAGACCGTAACCGGTGGTTGGGAAGTCGGTGAACACGGCGGTGGCAACGGTACGGACTTTCTCAGACAGGGCTACGCCGCTCACATCACGACCGGAGATGGACGCGATGTTGTTCAGGTCGAATCCGTTCGGTGCATCCGGTGCGACTTCCAGTACGTAGCTGGCCTGCCAGGTCTGACCAGGCTGCAGCACTGGAACGCGCCATTCGAGCTGGCCAGGCATTTGCTTGGTCAGGTCGCCGGGGCTGTCGGTGCTTACGTAGCTCATGTACTGGGCATCGAAACGATCCACAATCATGGCGTCCGCAATGGGGTGATCCAGTGTGTTGCGAACGTAGAGCGTGTAGCGAATGTGTCCACCCGGGACGACTTCGCTGCGGTCCACGCCTTTGCGGAGCAAGACGCTCTGCACCTTGCCTTCGTTGCTCTTCTGCACAACCTGCGTCGTGTCGCGGTCGCTGCTGCCGTCGGCGCTGATGCCGGCCAGAAGCTGGGAGCCCAGCGGCGCGTCCGGACGTACGCGGATGACGTACTTCACTTCGCGGGAGTCATTGGGGGCGATCTGGAAGATCAGCCAGCGGATATTGGTACCGTCGAACTTCCCACCTTCACTGGCCGAGACGAATTCGGCGTAGTGAGGAATGGAGGCATCGATCGACACGTTCGTGCCAACGACGTCGCTGTTGTTGTGGATGGTCGCCACGTACGTCAGCTCCTGTCCGACTTCCACAGTGCTGCGGTTGTCGGTAATCGACGACGTAATGGAGTTATAGGGCAATCCCACACGGATAATGGTCTGATCGACGGCGTTGGCGATGCCAGCGTAGGCGCGAGTGCGGTACACGAAGCGATCCTGAACGCGGTCGTCGAGCTTCACCGAGAATTGGAACGTCTTTTCTTCCTTTGGTTCGAACGTGACGTTCGGCCAGGTGATATTGTTCGTTTTCTTGCGGTAGCCGTCGGTTGCCGAAAGGAACTCGGCGTTCCACGGAACTTCCAACGATACGTTGCTCTTGTTGCTGAGCGTGCTGTCGTTGCGCACCTTCAGGGTGTAGTTCAGGATTTCTCCAGGACGTGCGTATTCCTTGCCGTCGGTCAGCGAGACTTTCAGAGCCTGTGTATCCGGAGCGACCGTGCGCTCAACAAGCGTGGTGTCGGTTGCCTCTGTACCTTGTGCAATGGCGCGTGCAACAATCAGGTGGCCTTCAGGGGTGTTCGGGTCCAGGTTCGCCTGCACCGTGAGCGTGCGGGTGACGTTCTTGTAGACAGAGACGTTGGTCCACGTCACGCGGCCAGGGCTTAAAGCACCGCCGTCGCTGGCTGAGGCCATGGTCACCTGGTACGGCACGTTCAACGAAATGTTGATGACGCGTGCGTCATCGCGCTGCTGCTTCAGGGTAATGGCATAGGTAATGGCTCCGCCTGGGGCGACAGTCTCCTTGTCGTCGCGGACGCTGATAAACAGACCGCTGGTTCCGCGGCCTTCGAAGTCGTCGTCGAGTGATTCACAGTCGTCATCCTGCGGGTAGTCCACGCGCCCGTCGGTGTCGTTATCGATACCGTCGGCGCATTGCGCGCGGTCGGCGGCACCGACATGCTCCGTCGTGAGCGAGAACAGTCCGGAGAACATGGTGACTACAAGGAGTACCATGGTGCCCATTGCGGCCATCTTCTTGGCTTGTGCAAGGGAAAGGAGGGAGAAAGTTCCGTTCACGGGATAGGGGGGTATGGAGACAAAAGGGAGTAGTTATACCGTCATTTCCCCAGTTTGTCAACAATGATTTACATTTGTATGTATTTACATATCCCAGTCTGACGTCAAAGAAGCGAAAGGTGCTTCAAAGTGCCTTGCAGACGCCTGGGAAGCCCCGGAGACGCCAGAGGTGGTAGAATGCTTGGTACGCCTATCCTCGGCGTCCCTGGCGTCTCAGGGACTCCGTACAACAGCCTTTTAGCAGCCTCAGGGGTTGGTCCAATCCCCCGCTATTCCTCCTGATTCGCCTCCTGACCGTCCTTAGCACCCTTTTTCTTGGATTTGGTTTTCGTTCCTTTGCCGCTTTGCGACGATGGCGGTCGCAAATGGGCTGGAACCAGCATGGGTGGCTTTAATCCGTCGATGTGCTGCAGGACATCCAGGTCTTCCAATGCGATCTTCCCCACATACAAGCGCTTTAAATCGCCGCCGCTTGCCACGAATTGCTCAATGGCACGTAAGCCGCGGAAGTAGACCAGTGTCTTGGTGAAAGCGCCGGATTCCGATGTATCGGCAATACCTCGCTTCAATTCAATCGTCTTTCCAAGCGCTTTTTCCGGTCGATACAAGAGTGATTCCTCCAGGTATTTGCGCGTTTCTGCAAAGGAGTGCTCTAAGGCAAATGCACATGCCAGCACACTGCGAGCATGATGAAAGCGTTTTTCATGGAATGGCGAAAGAACGCGGTTTTGGTTGTACATCGCCAAACCCTCCTGTGTATCCAGGTAGTTGGCGAAGCCCCGGCGAAACAGCTCGTATGGCTGCATATTGCCATTCTCCGCGGTCAGAACATGGGTTTCTATTTCATGGGCTATAAGCGCGGCAACGTGTTGGCGCGAAAACGTTGCCCCTTCGCGCAGGAAGAGGCGCTTGTCGCCAGCGGCGCAATCCGACACCAGCGTTTCGCGTACACCGACTTGCCAATCGTGGAGGCCGTACTGCACCAAGGCGGCTTCGAAAAGCGGTGCAACCTCACTTGCAGTCAGTAGATCTTTGTTCGGAGGCGGCAGATCACAGGCGACTTGTGACTTCAGTGTGGCTTCGGCAAAACCCAGTAAGGCGGTGCTCGGTGTGCCGTACAACGCTTGCGATGCCGCGGTGAAACGCATGCTGTCGCCTCGGCAATCCAAGACATCCAGTTTCTTCAGTAGTTCTCGGCGTTTGCGCTCCAGAAGCGTGCCCAGCGGAGAGGTATCCGATTTCATCTCATTGAGACGCTGGCGCAATTCCGCAATGTCCGTGTCCATTGCCCGATACTGAAACATCGGGTTATAGCGGGCGTCGGCCAACGCGCGGACACGCTCTTCGCGGAGGTTGGAGGGTCGCAAGTGCCTGAGTAGCGCAATCTCACGATCGAGTTGCGCCAGAGAGCGATCCAATGGATGCAGGTCTTTTTTGACTCCAGCGCGTACCGGAGTGGCCCGCTTGGAAGGATCGATAAGAAAGCCCTGCAGATCCCGCCTTCCGATGACGGCACGCACCGCTTCACCTGTTTGCCCGGCATAGACTGCGGTCTGAATTTTGCGGCCGCCCAGTGTGAATTTTGCTCGGTACGTGTCCGCACCTTCAGTCGCGTCGATCAATTCGTGCTTTTGCAGTTCGTCGATGAGCTCTGGGCTAAAGACCGTTCGCTCGGATTCCGGTGCAATGGCGCATTCTTCATCCAGACTATATTCCTCACCCACGAAGGACAGTGTTTCACGGATGCCAAGCACCGGCTTTTCTTCGAGGTCGGCTTTCGGGCGGCGCGTCGCTTTCTCGCCGAACAGCTCCTGCGCCAAACGCACACCTTTCTCCGGCGAGCTGACTTGCAGGCCTTTGACGCGCTCCAAGCGTGCACGGAGTGGAGCCAAGTTGGCGACTTGCACCATGAGCCCGGCGCGCGCATTTACCTCTAGAAGTACGGGTCCCTGCTCTTCGTCGATCGTTAGGTCGACGGCCAGGTAGCCAATGTTCGTCATGTATTGAATTCGCGACGAAATCAGCAGCATTTCTTCCCAGAACGGGATTTGGATACCGCGCACGGGTGTGCCGTGCGAGAGTTCTGTGATCATGTGGTGGTACTGAGCGGCGTACGTTGTGGTCCCTTTTGCCATGTCCATGCCGATGCCGATGCCGCCCAAGTGCACGTTGGCTTTGCCGCCGCTCTCTGGCGTGGGGATGCGCACCATCGCCATGACCGGAATCAAGTTGAACACAATGATGCGAATGTCCGGAAGGCCTGCCGGCCGAAAAGGAAGAAAGCTGTCATGGGCGATAAGTATTTTTTCGAAGAACGCCGCATCATTCATGCCGTTCACCGAGAACTTGCCGTCCAGAATATCTTCGATGTGCGAAATCATCCGCTTGTGCGTTACCGGGTGCTTGCCCTGTTCCAAAAACTGGTCGTTCTTGCGGCCCTTCAAAATCATGATGCCCTCCCCTCCGAAGCCATAGTTGGGCTTTAAGACACAAGTATCCGGTAGCGACGAAAAGTCGAAGTTGCGCAGTTGTTCGCGATTATCGATACGGGCGTACACGCGAGCAGTCGGAATTCCGCGGGCGGACAAAAATGCCTTGGTCTTCATTTTGTCGTCGGCAAACGCCACAGCCTTCCGCGGGTTATACGGGCGGATGTACAACAGGTTCCGGGCGTTCATTCCCAGGATGCCGCGATTGGTGAGAAACGGTAACAGCATAGTGTCGTGAGCTGAAAACTGTCTTCTGCCTACTCTCTACTGTCTTCTGTTCTACTCTTCTTCCTGCAAATGCCTGAACACTTCGCGGAAGCGGATGTACTCCAGTAAGCGCAGTCCGGTCCAACGGCCGAGGAAGGCATTCACGACGATGGTGAGTAGAATGACTTCCGGGTAAGCCAAAATGAATGACTGCAACGGCGACCACTGCACAATGAACACGCACAACAGCGACGCGAGCACCGTTTCGCCAATGCCCATCATGGCCGACTTCCAACCCTGTTCCGACTTCATGCTCAAGAAGTTCTCGGTGAGCGAAGACATGATCAACAAGATGAACACCGTGTCGCGCGAGAATGTTATGGAGAACAACGTTCCGATACCGAGCAAAATCATGAGCGTAAAGCTCACGACCGTGAGCACGATGGCAACTTTGGGAATATAGAGAAGGCGCCAACGTTTCATGATTGAGCGTGTCAAATAGCCGGTTGCCACGATGAACGTCAGGAACAGTAAGCCCACCCACCAACCGAGCGCCAAGAAGCTGAGCGCAATGATGGACGGGGTATACAGACCGAATGTGGTAATGCCGATGACTTGTTTTAGAAATGCAAGAATCGTGGCGATGACCGGCAGCATGAGCAGCAGGAGCACGGTTGAGCTGGAAACGCCGTGCGTGAGCATGTAGTTCACCAATGCCGACAGCACGTCCCACGGGCGGAAGAAAATGTCGGTGCTCGTAATGGTGAGTGAGTCGATGTCGCGTTGCGTCAGCGTCGCCTTGAATGCGTCCATAGAGGTGGAAAGCAGCAACGGATTAATCGCCTCGCTGCGGGTGATGACCATTTGCTGCGGCTGCAACACCGAAAACGGGCCACGCGCAGTCCGGGCCAATGTCGTCAGACTGCGCTCCGTCACAAGGACGATGCTCTGATTATGAATACCCGACAGACGCTCGGGGTCGTTCTGCACCGCGTTCACAAGTGCCTGCAATCCGCTGATGCCATCGTTGGTCCATAAAACAATCGTCTCCGCGTTTGCAATGGCTTGGCGCTGCTCGCCCAGCGCTTCGCTCAGCCGGTCATCGGTGCGAAGCGACGTCGTAATCGACGCCGGCGACACCACGCGCAGAAAGATGTTTGATTCAGCAGCGGCCTTGGCGTGTGTTACGACTTTTTCGGCTGGCACCGAATCGTCCACGATCAATGCGATTTTCCGGTTGTATACCACGACGGTGTGTGTGACTTCGGATTCTTCCACTTGTCCAGTAAGCGAGACGGTTCGCACGACAAGGTGGAACACGAGCGTTCCGGGCTTTTCGGGGGTGTAAATTGCCTCCACGCTGCGGCTGATGGTCTGTCGTGGCTCCTCGATAAACCAACGGTATTCGGTTTTCTCGCCGCCGGTCGTGCTGGACGACGCATCGAGAATAATGGTGCGGCCAACGGCAATGTCGTCTGGACCCGTGATCACCGCCTGTACGGTCCGCTCCGTTGCAGAAACCGCTGGAACCGGACTTGCTGCAAAAGCCGCGCCCGTGACGAGCGACAGGGCGAGCGACAGGAGGACGGTGATGGGGGTTCGCATGGCGAGAGTATACACGATTGCCTTTCGCGTTTGGCCGTCTGGATCTTGCAAAAACCGTGCTTTTACATATTTTAAATAATGTGTTATAATAAAGGAAAGAACATCAATCCCCTTTCTCGACCTACAACGATGGAAACCGCGACCTTTCAGGCCGATGTTAAGCGCATCCAGTGCCTGTCTGCCGCCGTGCTTGAACATATCGCCGAAGAAGCCGGTCGTCTGACGCCGGCTCAACGCGACGCACTGCTCAAACGTTTGCAAAAGGGCGACGCTAAGCAGAGATCCATTTTTGCCAAAGCTGTGACAAAACTCGATCACATTCTCCATCACTTCCTTCTTCGCACCCATGATGCCCGGTCCTGAACTGCCATCGGCCGTTCCGGAGAACGCCGACGATGTCGGTGCGTTCAACAAACGCATGAGCAAGCTCGGCGACAATCCGGCATTCCAAAATGATCACTTGGCCCGCGAGGAAACCGCCGTCGTGTTGGATCAAATTCATGACGATTTGGATACCAACAGCCAGGCTGTCTACAGCGACGTGCACAAGTTCTTGCCCGAGCTTTCCGAACCGGTTCGTTTGCACGACGGCGATATTATTTCGGGATTGGAGTACAACAACGGACGACTGGAATTCCACGGCGCCCGCTTCGGAACGTTGGACGGCAAAAAACTGGATGTCGCGTTGGATGCCCACGAACGGCGCAGCGGAACGGTGGTCACTACAGACGGTCACGTGCTGCCCTACACGGTGGAAGGCAATTTGGATTCCGAGCAAGATGAAGACTTTCCGCTGTATCCGTCCGAACGGCGCCCTCCCCTGCCGCCGCTGTTTGCCACTGGAGGTTTGCCACCGGACATCCGCATGTAAAAAACCGGAGCCGTTCGGCCCCGGTCTTGTGTGGTAGAAGTTCAGAAGAGTGTTTGATTCTTATTTCACCCAAGACTCCACGTCTCGTGCAGTGGTGCACGTAGGGTCACGGAGGGATTCCAGGACTTTGTCGATTGGGCGGTGAAGCAAGGTGGCGAGGTAATCGGGAAGCCATTGCATGGTTTTTTCGGAGTTTCTCACCCGTACGCGCTTCATTCCACAGAGGAATTTCTTCTCCCAGTCCGAAAGCTTTTCGGAGGCAGGATGATCGTTAATGGAATCTGGGGTAAGGCCAAAGCTGGAAAAGAGATAGTATGTTGCAATCATTCTGATGCGCACCGTTTCATTGCCAGAAGCTGCGCCATTGCTTCGACCACCCTGTGTAGTAGTTGTAGAGGTGCTGCTGGGTGGTGATTCGGAAGTGGCAAAAGCCGAAATTGGAGACAGTAGATTGAGATCAAGCGATTGGAAACTTGCGGCTGCAACAAAAAACAAAATACCCGCCATGACGGCTTGCGTCAGTCTTGTGATAGCGTTTGCAGAAGTAATTTTTCGCAGAGTGAGCATGAGCAAATACAAGAAGTAAGTATATACAGCCAAAATACGTGTATCCGGAAGCCTGGTCAATCAACAGGCTGTGTTCCCGCCTGTTGTTCTGTTGCCTTGAAGAACAGCGGATTTCGCATGCATGACGCGAAAAATAGGTGTCGAAGGTTTGGCATGGCCCTCCCTCGACGCATTCGGATCACTCTTGGTGCAAAGTCATGGGTATGAGATTTTCGTTTCCCCAAGCGCTTTGTCGGCATGCCACTCTCTTGATGTTGGCTACGACTGTGTTTACGGCGCCACTTTCTGCAATTGCCCAGGATTCGACGAGCACTCGCCTGGGAAACCGCGGCATATATTCCGTCTCCAGTGACCGATTTGGAGGCGGACACCATGGAAACGAGATCGACATGCTTGGTGCCGCAGTGGACTTTGTTGCCCGAAACCACTCCGGTTCTTTTTTGCGACTGGGTGTAGATCAGCGCATTTGCGCCATGCAGCGACGATTGGGTGAAAATCCCCTGCGTTCAAAGGTCCTTTTTGTGGCAAAGGAAATGTCCGTGCACGTTGATGCAACGCCACAGCACATCGCGGATCTCATAGTGAGTCCGGCGTATTGCCAGGAGCTGTATGCTTTTGTCATACGCCCTGTTTTGAAGCAGGCTCCAGTTCACTCGATTCCTTTTTTTGTCGATCAAGACGGCATACCCGTTTCGCGGAACAATCGCGTTTTCGATCTTTGCATTCGCGGTCAGGCCGTCTTCTTGCCGTTGATTCGCATGAATCCCGACCGTATTCAACTTGATCATCGTGGCAAGGTCATGGTCGGTGCCAGTTGTCAGAAGTATTCGTTGCACGACGGTCGCTGGCGACATCCGGATTACCCGGAACTCGAGTACTTCACCCTCACCCTCAAGCCGCAAGTGCTGTTGTCGGTTCCAGCACCGTATGTGATTACGCAAAAAACCGATGATCGCTAAGGCTACATCTTGCCGTTGCGACGAATGAATGTCATTGGATTAATGACGTCGGAGCCAGCAAATGCCGCAGCGTGCAGTCCTTCCGGCGCAGGTGCCGCACCGCGGTGCACTTCCAGGTGCAAGTGTGCCATGGTCGTCATGCCGGTCAGTCCCACGAAGCCGAGTGTTTGCCCTGGTTTCACCGTATCGCCGACGGAAACCTTGGAAGAACCGAGGTGCGCGTACACGGAGAAGAACTGTCCACTTTCGTTGCGGTGTTCCACGATGACGTGCAATCCCAGTCTCGCATCGGATGACACCGCATATACGCGTCCGCCGCCCACTGCGCCGATCGGCGTTCCAAGCGCGAGCTTTAGGTCCACGCCGGGGTGATTTCCACTGTGCTCATCGGCATCCAGGTCATACTTGGCCATGTAGCGCGTGGAGTAGTACAGCTTTGCGGTGACCGTGGGAACATCGGCCGGGCGCACTGTATCTCCGCTGCTGAGTGACTTCAGCGGGATCGTCAGCGTTTGTAAGTCATACGCTGGAATCGGTACGAAATCGGCATCCGTAAGTTGGCTGTAGGAACGCCTCCATTCTGCGGGCGTGGACATGGCTCCCCAATTCGGCACGCGGCTTACCGGCTGCGATGCACGGATGAACGGAGGAAATGTGTTGTCCGTAGATTGTTGCACGCTACTAGAAGCCTCCGGGGTAGGTGTTTGCGGTTCCGGTTCCTTCGGTACCAGCTCGGCAATGACCGGCGCAGCATGGGGCTTGAGTATTGGAGCGACTGCTTGGGCGCTGGAAGCAGGCGGCAGTACGACGGTGATCACCTGCTTACCCCTCTTCACCGTGCGAACTTCATTGCTGTGCGGGACTTCTGGCAGAGGGAATTGCTGCGGCGATACGAAAAATGTCAATTCTTCATCTGTCTCGTGCTGTGGAACAATCGGAGCAGACGTCATGAGGGCGGACGATGTTGCCTCTGTCGCAGATGCCGCTGTGCGCACTTCTGCGTGGCGCCCTTGGAAGTAGTGGGCCTGATACGTTGCGATGCGAGTACTGAACAGCACGCCCATGGCGATTCCGCACGTCAGAGACGCAATGAAGTGCGTACGTTCGCGCGGGAACATGCTAGACAGCTGGCGAATATTGATTTTTTGTATTTTCATTTTGTATTAATTATATTATACATTATTAACTACAATCTGTAAATTTTGTTAAAGCCGTAAAAGCACTCAAAAAGCCATATTCAGTCAAAATTTGACGATTCTGTAATACGTTCCTTAGTATTACTTTATGAATGCGCAGAAGATGTCAACAGAGGCGGCAAAACGCTTGGAAGCCGATGTGCGTTCCGTGCATGAATACCGCGATGCAATCGGCGATCGTGTGCTCCAAGAGCCCGATGATCGGGTGTTAGTCGTGCTTTCAGCCGGACAGGATGCCGAGCAACTCTATACGCCTTCGTTGCGCCGCTTGTTTTTGCAGATCGGCGAGACGCAGCGTCGAGCGAATGTGGTGCTTGTCTTGAACAATGGCACCGCCTTTCCCGACGACGTTCATTTTCCAGAGGTCGAAACCGTGTTCTTAGACGCAGTGAGCCAACAGTTTTCCGGTATGACTGCACCGGTGTACAAGCCTTCCGACGGCCCAGACAAGCCCTACATCTTGGAAACGTCGGCAACACAACCGCATACGCTGCATGTACTCCGGCAACCGGAATCGCCGTTTGCAGCAGGTAAAATCAATGCGCTGCGCGATGCATTCGGCATGCTCATGCACAGCTGCGTCCGCATGGGGGCGCTGCCGCGCACAACACTGTTCATGGATGCAGAAACGCATTTTTACGATGCCCCGTCTTCTCACTTGCAAGCCCCGGAAGAAGATTCCAATGGCCTGGAGTCGCTGTTGGATTGCATCGAGATGTACGGTGCGCCACATATTCTCGGGGCCAAAGTGCGTATGTGTGCATATAGATTGCTCTGCAGTGCAAACGAACGTGTTCCGAATTTCGACGCCCCCATCGCCGATCTCCATCGCGCCAACAATTGGGCGCATGGAAATCTGGGACACCGTTATTTTTCGGGCGGAGCCATTGCAGGGCGTACGGAGTCCTTGTTGGCGCTGGGTCAAACGGTAGCCAAATATCCCGGTTTGCGTTCCGAGGATACGGCGCAGGTTGCGCTCGCCGAGCGCTCGGGCATTCCGTGGGCAATTTTGCATGACACGCTCTATACCAATTTGTGTCCACCAGGTACGGATCGTAGGAAGACACTGCAGCAACTGGCGCGCTGGTCGCACGGTAAAGCAGCGCTTGTAGAGCTCTACGGCACCGCCAACGTGGAGAATGCTTCACGACTGGAGCTTGCCCTCGGCAGAGCACAGGATTTTCTCTATTTAGTCCGCAATCCATCCCATGCGTTGGGAGTGCTGCAAGACAAGCGCGATGTCCGCGACATGATGTTGGAATATCCGCCGGAGCATCCGCTCGACGGAGCCGCGAATTGGAAAACAGTCTGATTGACCCGATTCGCGCCGGAGTATTGCGTGCTATACTTCTCGCATGAAACTCTCACTCCGCACGACCGCTGTTTTCCTGACTTTTTTCGCTCTCTTGGCGGGTTGCACTACTGCGACTCCCCAGCAGCAGCCGGAGGCGTCGGTTGTTTCGTTGGACGTGGCATATATGCCAGGGAACCCAAAGGCAGTGGGGTACCTCGTGCGACCGCTCAAGCCCGGAAAACTCCCGACAGTGATCCTCATCCACGAATGGTGGGGATTGAACGACAACATCAAGCAGCTCGCTGACAAATTCGCCGCAGAAGGTTATGTCGCCCTGGCTGTGGATTTGTACGACGGCAAAAATGCCGCAACCCCTGAAGAAGCCAAACTACTGGCGACCTCCGTGCGCGAAGACACCGATACGGCTTTCGCAAATTTGAAAGCTGCAGTGCAGTATTTGAAGAGCTTTCCTTCGGCCGATCCGGAGCGCATGGCGTCCATTGGCTGGTGTTTCGGCGGCGGCTGGAGTTACCAGATGGCCAAGAATGATTTGGGGGTGAAGGCATCGGTTATGTACTACGGCCAGTTTGCTCCCGAAGACGACCTGAAGATGATGAAGGCGCATATCCTTGGACACTTCGGCGAGAAAGATGCCGCCATTTCGGTGGATAACGTGAAGGAGTTTCAGGCCAAGTTGAAAACGCTTTCCGGGGAGCACGAGATCTTCATTTATCCGAATGCAGGCCACGGCTTTGCAAACGAGAGTAACGTTACTGCATACGACAAAACAGCAGCCGAGGAAGCATGGAGTCGCACGCAGGAATTCCTGAGGCAGCAGCTGTAATCAGGACTTTTTTTCCTTGGATTTGCCGTCGATCTTCTCCTGTAAACCCAGGATGTCGCCCGATTTAATGGCTTCATCCAATTCTTTTTCGCCGATCAACTGGGCCGCCTGGCGGTAGGTATTGGCGTGGCGAAGGTATTCGGCGACCTGCTTGGCGTCCTGGTTGTTTTCTTTGCTGACCTTTACGACGGCCTGCCCCTCGATGAGGTCCGGATGCAGGCGGAACGTGACGTTGCCAGCTTTGAGTTTCTCGCTGTTAAAGACCTTGGCTTGTTCCTTGCGGTGCCATTCCTCGTGCTTGCAGACGTGTTTTCCGTACAAGATGTCGTCGTACTGGACGTCTGGACTCAGTGCTACGTCGTCATCCAGCGTAATGCGATCTCGACCGGGTTCATACATTCCCGCCGCACTTTTTGAGCGAAGGTCCATGACGATGTAGTTCTTGTCGACCATGCCCATGATCACGCGTTGACGGCGATACTCGTCGATCACCTGCCGCTGTGCAGCCGCAATTCTGCTTTTGTCGCCTTTGATTTGGCTCGATGCATCTTTGATCGACTTCTCCGTCTCGCCGACGATGCCCTTCATTTCGGTTTCAACATCGGCACTGATTGCACCGCGTTTCTGGCGTGCCAAAAATTTCATTTTCAACACGCGCTGCACTGTTTGTTCGGGCGTGCGTTCAATATCGCGAAATGTGTCTTTCCCGGCGTCGGTATCCTCCGGTCCGCGCTCTTGCGCAAACGGGTCAACAGATGCTCCGGTTTGTCCAGTGTTCGGGCTCATAGTTTATGGTGTATTTGCTCTATTCTAACAGAAAAAGCCGTTATTGGGAATTCGTACTCCTACCGCAAAAGCGTAGTCTTCTTGTCATGCGTACGGCAACCCTGCATCAATTGGTCGTGTTCGGCGCGTCTCCCGAGCGTGTGTACGAAGCATTGATGAGTAGTTCCATGCATACGGAATTTACCGGTGTGCCCGCCGTGATCAGCGCCGATGTTGGCGGTGAGTTTTCGGCGCATGGGGATTCGATCAGCGGAACGAACGTCACTTTGGAGCCGGGTCGCAAAATCGTTCAGCGTTGGCGCGTTGTCGGTTGGCCGACCGGACATTATTCCACCGTACATTTTTCTTTTGAGCCGTCGGATCGCGGTACATTGCTTCGCTTCATGCACCAAGACATTCCATCGGATCTTGCCAAGGAAATCGACGTCGGCTGGGAAGAGCGCTATTGGAAACCATTGAAGAAGTATTTGGTTGCCAATCGACCAAAACTCAAGACAAAAGTAGCTACATCCACGTCCAAGAAAGCCAAGACCAAGCCCAAAAAGAAGCGCTGATCCGGTTCCCCGTGAGTCCGGCGAACGAATCCGATACAATCGGTCTGCCTTGGGGAGTCGCCAAGCGGTAAGGCAGCGGCCTTTGAAGCCGCCATTCGATGGTTCGAATCCATCCTCCCCAACCATCTGTCTTCGCTCCAACGGGAGCTGCGCCAAGATTGACTTCCGAATACAGCTGAGAAGATGCCTCGGTGCAGTTCACAAACGAAGCCGGGCAGTTCAGCGCTAGTGATTCTTCGCAAATCATCCACCAGTCACAGCCAAGTCACGACAATGTTCATATGTAAAAATCACCCCCCAGAGAGAAGGGGGGGGGTGATTCGACTTCTGACAAGCAAGATTAATTCGCAGTCGCAGCTGCTTCTACGGTAGCCACAGTCGGGCTGACTGCATCGCGTAACGCGACATAACCTGCCGGTACGGTTCCGGAGATACGCCCCTTCGAGTCGAGCATCAGCTTCAGACCCGGAAAGTCCGGATGGCTCCAGAGGCCGACCGAGTTCTTATGGTAATCACTGCAAGTCTTCGGGGTCTCTACATGCACGTGTCCCCTGCGATAGGAAACCGTGTCGGTGTTGCTCTCAATGAGACCTTGGCTGATAGTCTTGCCCGAAACGCAGACGTTCCAGACTGGATTAGATGAGACCACCACGCCGTCTTTGTTCATGCGAATGGCCACCGGCTTCACGGTTGGAGCAGCGGCTTGCGGCTCAGTAGAGCAAAATTCGTTATTCATGAGCGCGTCCGTTACTTGCCCTTCTTCACGATCCATGATTTCTGCCATGAATTTGCCGAGCCACCGGGTCGCATTGTCTTTGTTTGCCCTGGGTAATGTTTTCTGCATCGAGCAAATATAGTCTGACTCCGCCCTGCTAAACGGAACGTCGGGTCCGCCGCCGAATGAACCCGAGGGCAATATCTCCCCTCCTCCGAAGGCGCCGGGAGCGATGCGTCCATTAGAATTGGAGCCGAACAGTCCACCCAACCTGTTAGCAGTCGCCGTCAGGCGGTTGGTATCGCTGCCGCGATGGCCGCCGTTCCGCTGTTGTCCGTTGTTGCCGGTCGTTTCAGGAGCCTGGCAGGCACCTACGCTGTCTCCATGTGCCTGATGCGCGGCCACTGCGCTCTGTGCGACAGTGATGGTCTGCTGGTTGGTCGGGTTTCCGGGTGGGATGTGGCAGATCACGACGTTGTCGTTCTGTGCATCGCACACGTCGCCGATGCCGTCATTGTCCACGTCGCCCTGGTCGGGGTTGGCGAGTGCCGGGCAGTTGTCGAGCGTGTCGTTCACGCCGTCATTGTCGGTATCGGCCGGCGGCGGAGGCGGAGCAGGAAGGAACGGTCCTGCGTTGCACTGTCCGCCGTACAGAGACGAGACCTGTGCGGCTCCGAGGGCGTCGCCGTACACGCGTACGTCATCGATGTATCCGTTGAAGGGCTGCGCGGCGGCTACCGAGCGATAACCGATTTCAAACGGCTGGTTGTTGTCGATCGCTCCGGCCAGTGAATCCACCAGCGACAAGCCGGTGACGTCCGCGCCGTCCACGTAGATCTTCACTCCGGCTGCAGTGCCGGAACCGTCGTAGCTGAAGCTCACCAAGTGCCATGCTCCCGTCGTCAGTGTGGCGTTGGAAGCCTTCACCAGGTAGTTGCTTACGCCGTAGTCGCTGATCAGCCAGAGCTCGGGAGTGCCGTTGTTCAGTGTGAGCAGGTAACCGTTGCGGGCGCTGCCGGTGTCGTCGATTTTATGCAGGATGGTCTGGTAGCCGCCGGTTGCGACCGGGTACACCCAGGCCGATGCGGAGAACGCGTCGGCGGTCTGGAAGTCCAGGCTGGCCGGGTCGCCGACTGCCACGGCGTCATTCACGCCGTCGAAGGACAGAGCGCCGCTGTTGGCGTACTGCAGGGTGGCTGAGGAACCGGTCCACGTCGGGCCGTTCAGCAGCGTTCCGTCGTTGTCGTTTACGGAAGCGTCATCGGCGTTGGTGCCGGTGCCTTCATCGAAGTTCCAGTATCCGGCCAGATGATCGTCGGTCGGAGCGCACGCCGCGGGTCCCGCCGGGGGAGCCGACGTGTCGCAGGAACCGCCGGAGAGGTCCGTGACCTCTGCGGAAGAGAGAGCGCGGTCGTAGACGCGGACATCATCGATCAAGCCGTCGAAGTAGTGTTCTGCTCCGGTCTCGCCCGTGCGTCCGATATACGCGTTGCCGGAGGAGGTGATGGTGGTGACCGTGCCGTTCTGGACCGGGGTGACCGACTGCTCGGTTCCGTCCACGAAGACGTGCACGTTGGTGCCGTCCCACGATCCGACGACATGGTGCCAGCCGGAGGAGAGGACGTTGGAGTCGACGCCGTTATACACGGAGCCGTTCTCCACCAAAATGAAGCGGATCTTGTTCTCGCTGGTCACGCGCAGCAGATAGCCGGCGTTGCTCCAGGTGTTGCCGTAAATGGCGTGGTTCTGGAGATCCAGGACCGGGTTGATCCAGGCTGACACGGTGAACGGGGTGGCCAGCGTGAAGTTGCCCACGTTGGAACCCATGTCGATAAAGTCGTCGGTGCCGTCGAAGTTGTAGGCGCCGGCGTTGTAGAAGGCGGTCGTGGTCGATCCGGAAGCGCCGGACGTGGCGCCGGAAACGGTGCCGTCGTAATTATTTGCGCCGGAATCGTCGGCGATGGTTGCGCCGGAATCTTCATCCAGCTTCCAGTTAGCGACCAGTCCGGTGTCGGACGGGCTGCAGATGTTGGATTCGGTCTGGCAGGTGGCCGAGCAGCCGTCGCCGTTGATGGCGTTGCCGTCGTCGCACTGCTCGCCGCTTTCCACCGCGCCGTTGCCGCAGACTGCGGAGGGAGGAGCGGAGTTATCGATGGTCACGGTCCACGGAGCGCTCCACGGACCGGCGTTGCCGGCTGCATCGACCGTGCGCACGTGCCAGTGGTACGTACCGTCACCGGTGCCGGCGGTGTTGATCTCGGAGGCGCTCAGCGGGCCCGAGGAGTAAATCGGAGTGACGAAGGATCCGTCGCCGTTGGTCGCCGGGTTGTAGGCGACTTCGTACAGGTAGGTCACGGGCGAGGCCGGGTCGCTGGTCACGTCGGTCCAATCGATCTTGTCCAATTGGGCGGTCGTGACCGTGCTGTTGTCGGCGGGCGACACATGGGTCGGCGCGACGGGGCAGGTCTTGTTCCAGACGATGACGTACGCGTCGGTCGCCAAGTCGGTGAACGACGGGACGGTCGCGGTCGGCGTCTTTGCTGCGGCTCCGGCCAGCGTGGCGCCGGTGGAGTAGCCGACAAAATCAAACGGATACGCGTCGGTGCAGGAGGTCACCGGGTTTTCATAGGTGCTGTACTCGGAACCCGAGGGCATGGCCGAGGTCGTCGCCGTGTACGGGGTCGGGTTGTTGAAGCCAGACGGGCTCAGCGCGTAATCGCCCTGGCCGCCAGGGTAAACGGCATGCATGGAGAACGAGGCGCTGTTGGTGTTGGCAGCCATCGCCTGGACGTTGTTCACGTACTTGGCGATGGTTACCGTCACGTCGGGCGCGACGGATGCCGCACCGAAGTTATCAAAGAGAAAACCGTTGCCGCTGTTGGCCGGTGCGGCGGTACCGCTGGCGCGGAATAGCAAGGAGTCCACCGTGCGAGTGGTCTGCTCAGCCGAAGCCTCGGAGTCGTAGCGGTAGTAGTTCTCCCAGCTCGTGCCGGTGTGGACGAGGACGTTATCGATGTACATGTTCACCACGTCGTTCGAGGGTCCATCCACGAAATCCATGGAGAAGCGGATGGTGTGCGGCACACCGCGGGACAGCCCCGTGGCGATGACTGTCGGCACGAAGTTGGCCGGATTACCGGTGCCCTGGACGTCGTAGAAGGTGACATCGAGGCCTCCGGCGCTGTCATCGAAGCGCAGGTAGCTCATGCGTGATCCGTCGCCGCGATCGGGCGAGATGGACAGCGAGAGACCCGGCTGCTGTGTGGACTGTGTCGTGGCGATGTCGAAATGCGCGTCGAAGTGATTGCTGCGCACGCCTCCGGACAATCCGTTATTCGTGGCGGTGGATTCACCGGATTCATTCGCATTGGAAGGCGAGAAGGTCTGGTCGCCGAACGATCCCGACGTCACCGCGTTCGAGATGCGCAGGGACTGGCAACCGAAGGTGGAGTAGCCGTAGGTGTTGGAAACAACAGCCTGGTCGTAGGGTCCGGTGACGCTCCATCCGCCTTGCCCGTTCACGGTGCCGGTGGAGAAAGAATCAAAGGTGCTGGACGGGCTGCACGAGGGCGGTGGCGGTAGCGCCGAGGCCAATGGTGTAAAGGCCGGAATGCCGGCTGCCAGTGTGCCGAGCACAATGTTCCCGGTGATGGTCAGTACGCTGAAACGCGCCGCTGTGGCACGCGCCATCGTGGTAAAAGAGTGTCTCATACGGGAAGAGGGAAGTGCGTCGCAAAAAGTGCAGCGCGATACTTGTAGGACTCCCCTCCCCGCAGGAACTTACCGTATGCCTCAGACTCGAGATTGACAGATGGAGCGCACTACTTGCTCCGGCTTCCCCAATATACTGCCGAGAAAAAGCCATCGTACGTGCATATCGCTCACCAGGCTTACAAACCAACCGACGGCGTTTCCTTGCGGAGTAGGTATAGGTGTGCGGGAGAAGGTCGGAATGCTAGGAATTTTTTGCAATCATGCTCAAATAGCTACAGTGATAACGCGTTGCTGCACAGGAATATCCCTCCCACGATTAGGAAATGCCGATCCCACAAACGCGTGCACGGTGAGGGCGTCTGGGTAGGAGTCAGTGCGCCCAGGATTTCCATTCGGTGCTGGTGTAGATGCACACAATCCGCATGTACACTGTGCGTATGCGTGAGGATTTACGTAAAGGCAGTGCGACGCGGACGGATGTTCTGCGCATTGCTAGGGCGCTTGAAATGGAGTTGGAACATATGCAGTCGACGAGAAGCTGGCGTTACACGCAGTGGATTCGCACTGCGGAGGCCTTTGTACGTCGTTTGTTCCAGCGAAAGCGACTGTTGAAACCACAGGTCCCCGTCACAAAACGTGCAACCGTTGAAGAACCGCGACTACAGACGGTATCCGTCGTACTCCCCTGTCATAACTATGGACATTTTCTGACGCAGGCGTTGGAAAGTGTTTTGGCCCAAACCGTACAGCCAAACGACATCCTGGTCGTGGACGATGCGTCGGATGACGATACGTCGATCGTGGCAAAAAGTTTTGCCGGGCGGGGCGTTCGTTGCATTCGCGGCGAGTGGCGCAGCGTGGGAGCGGCGCGCAATGCCGGTTTGGATGCCACACAGTCCGAGTTCGTTGTGTTCTTGGATGCCGACGATGTGTTGCACCCAAACTATATCGAGCAATGTCTTGCGGCTGTTCACGGCCAGAGTGATATTGCTCTGGTCTACGGCAACATGCAGTTGTTTGGCGATCAGGATTTTCTGTTCGATCCGCCTGCCGTGTTCGACCGTGCATTGTTCGAGGCTGAGAATTTCATTCATGCATCGTCACTGGTGCGTCGTACAGCGCTCGTGGAGGCCGGAAAGTGCAGCCATGGCGTGCAGCAGGATGGCGACTGGGTGACCTGGCGACGCATTATGCAGCGCGGTTGGAAGGCCGTAAAAGGCGAGGGATATTTGTTCTATAGATTTCATGCGGCAAGCATGACGCATACACTGGATTCCACGCAGAGTTACGCCAAGCGAGCGGGTTTCTTCGAAGAGCCGTTGCAGCTTTTTTTAGCGTTGTCGGGACGGCGTTGGGCATGGCCGAAGACGGCGGCGTTTTTGCAGAACCAGACGTTTCCACATCATCTGGTGAGACTCGTTGTTCTCGATACCTCACAAGACGCATCATTCGGCACCATGGTGCAAGAATGGCTGAGGAAGAGCGATTACCCGAATCCAATCTATAGGGCGCAGAACGTCGGACCGCCTGGCATTGCCGACAAACAACGCGATGCGCTTACGGGTCGTGATGTCGCCGATATCTGTGCGGACATCTACAACCGATTTGCGGGAGAAGCGGAAACATCGTTGGTGTGTTTCTTGGAGGATGACATTGTTCCCCCGAACGATGCGTACGTACGTCTTTTGTCGGCGCTGACCCCAAGAGCACTCAGCGTGTCCGGCTTCTATCGGCATCGAACCGGTGAGCGGAAGCCCGTTGCATGGCAATGGGATGAAGCAACGCATGAGCCGGTGTTTGCCGAGCCGGGTACCGGAGTCACGCAGGTCGGAGGCAATGGCTTTGGCTGCGTGGTCATTCGCGGCGCCGTTCTGCGTGATGCGCATTTTTCCGCCGGTCCGCCGCACGACAATTACGATCATAATTTCTATCGCCAGCACACCGATGCCGGTTGGCAGGCTTTGCTGGATTGGGAGTGCAAGTGTGATCATCTTTCCTCTCCGCAATGAAATCATCTTCCTCGCATCGGCCAAGAGTCCTGTTGCTTGCAGACGTCCGTTATTGGGCGTTCGATACCATCGCGCGTGCCGCACAGAGGCATTTGGCAGGGCGCTTCGATTGTTCTGTGTTCTATCGCGACGAACACCCGATCATCGACGAAAACGCCTACGACATCGTCCATGTGCTGTACGAGTCTGAGCGTTACCATCGTCAGTTTTTACATGGCCGAGCGCGCGTTGTGCGCAGCGTGTACAGCCACCATTGGCAGTTGGATGAAGGTCTTGATGCTTGGAAGTTCTATCAGACCTATCTCAATGACGCGCATGCTATTACGGTTCCGAATCTCAAGTTGCTGGAAACCCTACGATGCCTGCCGCCACCCACATTCCTGTTTGCCGAAGGTGTCGATACGAATCTGTTCCGACCGCCAGCTCGACGTAGCGGACCGCTGGTTGTGGGTTGGGCCGGCGGCGACAAGCCCATTAAGCGTCTTGAATGGCTGAAGCACGCTTGCGATGGTCTCTGTGAGTTGCGCATTGCCGACGGCATGCTGAGCGACCAAGGTATGGTGGAGTTCTATGGCGGAATCGATGTGATCGCTTGTGCATCTAAAGCCGAGGGGTCTCCGCGTCCGGTGCTGGAAGGCATGGCATGCGGCTGCTTTCCGGTGTCGTTCGACGTCGGCATTGCCAGCGAGCTGATTCATGACGGCGAGAACGGTCGCATTGTGCGCGATGTGTCCGTTGCCGGATTGCGCGAAGCGTTTGTTTGGTGTCGTGACAATGTCGGTCTGATTCGCTCACGATGGAAGCACAATGCCGAAATCATCCGCTCTACTCGCAGCTGGAAAGGCGTCGTAGAGTATCTGGGAGATATCTACACGGGCGTTTTGCATCGTGAGTAGCTTTTCTACTTTCGCGAATGCAACGCAACGCGATTGCCTTCGGTATCGGAAAAAATCGCGATGAAACCGAATTCTCCGATCGGCTTACGCGGGATCCATACTTTCCCTCCGGCTTTCTCAACACGAGCAAGCTCGATGTCCAAATTTCCAGAATGTGCCGTGAAGTAGACCAGCGTTCCTTCCATGGATGGCTTGTACCAGGTGTCGTGTTTTACGAGTGAGCCGGAAGCGCCTTTGCCATCGATCATCGGGAACCATGCCATGTCGAGTTCGCCCATGGGATGTCGTTCCAGCCGAATGTCGAAGACTGTTTCGTAAAAAGCAATCGCACGCTCCATGTTGTTCACCGGTATTTCGAACCAACCGACGGCGTTACCTTGAGGGGCGGGCATAAGGAGAGTGGTGAGATATCCGTATTCTACGCGTCGCTAAAAGCCGAATTCAACCGACTAGAATGCAAAAACGTTGCTGCACAAAAACATTCCACCGACGATGAGGAAAATGCCAATCTGACGGAAGCGTGCGGGGTGCGGGCGCCTGGGAAGGAACCAGTGTGACCAGCGATTTCCGTGGTCTGCAAGTGCTTGCTGTGCTTCGGAAATTTCGGGGGCGAATGCGGAATAGTAGATTCCACTGAGGAGCATGACGATGCCAGAAACAAATATCCAAGCGTGTTGCGTCGAACGAAGGGACGCGGAAGCGAGCAGCTCCGGTCGAAGCAATGCAAGCGTGAGTGCGGCAAACAAGTAGCCGTTGAGGACGCACAGTGGAAATACATAGATACTGCGTTGGCGCACGCTCATATGTTTGATCGCCCAGGCATGGGAAATGGTGTTCAAGATCAGTGCCATGAAAATGGCGGAACCGAGAATGATGATTGTTTGCAGCAATGACATGCCAAAACTGTAGGCGTTTCACTTCCTGCACGCAACCAGCGTCACTAGCGCGAATCAGCGAATATTGGTAGCATCGGCCCTTCGCATGATTACTCTCTTTACTTCCAGCGAATTCGACATTGTTGAATCGGCTGATCGAGCCGGAGAGCTTGTGCTGCTTCGCCATGGGCATGACATTTGCAGTATTTCAGGTCAATGCGCCGAAAAAATGCGGTGGCTGTTTGAGCAGTTGCGAGCACCCGCGTTTGCAGGAAAATTTCTTGAGCATACGAATTGCCATGGATTGGCCGAATATGTGCAAGGACGCAGTCTGAAGTGGCGTGATACACCCAAAGCTCTGGGTGTCGAATGCATACGACCGAACGCCGTATTGCCACGAGAGCTGCCACTGACATATCAATTCATGAATGGTTCTGGAAAGGCTGTGCACAGCGGTGTTGTTTTGGGGCGACGCGGGCAAGAGGGTCCTGTCTATATTCTCGATAAACTGCATTCCTGCCCCATGCGCATCGAACCGTATGTGCACTCCGTGCGTGATTGGGTGCGAATGATTTGTCCGTTGAGCATGGTGCGGCTGCGGCGGCCCTCGATTGAAGTCGTGCAGTCGGTGCGCAAAGCGGCTTGATTGCCGCTACCATGCTCGTATGACGGATGTCGTTGTCATTGGCGGAGGTCCGGCCGGCATGATGGCTGCAGGGCGAGCTGCAGAACTAGGCGCGAAGGTCGTCTTACTCGAAAAGAATGAGAAACCGGGCAAGAAGCTCCTCATCACCGGCGGCGGCCGTTGCAATATTACGAATGCCGAATTCGACGCGCGCCGACTCTCCGAACGGTACGGAAAGAAGGGCAAAGCTCTGCTGTCGGCTTTTGCGCAGTTCGATTCACAGTCCACGTTCGACTTTTTTCAAAGCCGTGGACTGGAACTGAAAATAGAAGCGGAACGACGCGCATTCCCTACGAGCGAGAAGGCCGAAGACGTTTGGAAGTGCATGCTGGAGTATGCAAAGGGCTCGGGAGTCGAGGTGCGCTGCAATAGCGCCGTACGCGGATTCTCGGTCCAAGGCGGGCGCATTGTGGGTGTACGGACTGCAAATGGCGAAGTTTCAGCCAAAGCGTTTATTGTGGCGACAGGCGGTGCATCGCATCCAGAAACTGGTTCGACCGGCGACGGCTTCGATTGGCTTTCGGCAGTCGGCCACACCGTTGTTCGGCCTAGTACTGCGCTGGTACCGGTTGCAGTGAAGGAAAAATGGGTCAGCGAGCTCATGGGAATCGCATTTTCCAATGCCAAGCTCACGGTGCTGCAGGGCGGCACGAAGCGTGAAGAGCGCATTGGCAAAGTGCTGTTTACGCATTTCGGCATGAGCGGCCCGTTGGTGTTGAATATGAGCCGTGGCATCGGCGATTTGTTGGAGGCCGGCCCGGTGATGCTGTCGGTCGACTTGTTTCCCAAGCTCGACCCGGGCGCGCTGGATGCCCTGGTGCTCGGCGTTCTGGAGGTCAACAAAAATAAATTACTCAAGAATGCGACCGGCGAATTATTCCCTCCGCGCATGACCGCTCCCCTCTTACGGCAAGCGGGGGTCGATGGCGAAACGCCGATCTATCGTCTATCGAAAGAGCAGCGCCTTGCACTCGTCAGCGCACTGAAGGGATTCACGTTGTCGGCGTCGCATCTGCTCGGCGAGGACAAGGCGGTTGTCACCAGCGGAGGCGCAGAGCTGAAGGAGGTGGATTTCCGCACCATGCGGTCAAAGCTTCATGACAATCTCTATTTGATTGGCGATATTCTAGATTTCGACCGACCGTCGGGCGGTTTTAGTCTGCAGTTGTGTTGGACGACCGGGTGGCTTGCAGGCACCGCCGTAGCAGCACGCTAAATGTGACACGAGCCCAATCCCCGCTTTTTCAGATACTGTTGATGGTAGTCCTCTGCGGGAAAGAAAGTTTGGGCCGGAACGATTTGCGTCACGACCGGCTTTTTCCAGCGGCCCGACTTTTCTACTTTTTCTTTGCCAAGTTCGGCGGCCTTGCGCTGCTCGTCGTTTTCGTAGAACACCACAGAACGGTATTGGCTTCCGAAATCCGGTCCTTGTTGATTTGGCGTGGTTGGATTGTGATTGTCCCAAAACATTTGGAGCAGTGCTTCGTACGAAATCTTCGTCGGATCGAAGACGATCTTCACCGCTTCGGCGTGGCCCGTGGCACTGGAGCACACCTCTTCGTAGGTCGGAGCGTCGGTCATTCCACCGGTGTACCCGACGGAAGTTTCCAAGACACCGTCGAGCTTGCGGAACATTTCCTCCACACCCCAAAAGCATCCGGCTGCGAAAATGGCTGTTTGCGTCGGGCTTGTTGGCATGCCGCTATTCTACCATGTACGATGAATTTGTGCCTCTGCTACAACAGCCTCCGTCGCTTATCGCGCTCTCGACGTTCATTTTAATTCTCTCGATGGTGACTGCGTTGCTCGAGGTGCAAATTGAGGGAGAATTCGGTTGGGCAAAAAAACTTCCGACCTGGCGTTACGGCCCGCCGTGGCTGTTGCGTTTGTTCGACGGCAAAGAACTGACGGGCTATCACTTTTGGCTGTTTACCATGTTCCTGTTGTTCTTTCATTTGCCGGTATTGTTCTCGCCCTGGTCATGGTCGATGGAATTCACCGTATTGTCGGGCTTTTGTTTGTTCACTGTTTTTTGGGATTATTTGTGGTTCGTGTTTAACCCGAATTTCGGATTACGCAAATACAACCGTCATAGCGTTTGGTGGTTCCAAAGTTGGGTAGGACCTTTCCCGCGAGATTATTACGTCGGATCGCTTTTCAGTGCGTTGTTCGCCGTGATGCGTGGCATTACCTGGGGAACAGGAACAGTGCTTGGCAGCCTTGTTGAATGGGGCATGGGTGCAAGCGTGTGCGTTGTTGGCGTCGGCCTCGTGACGCTGTTTCATATCATCTATCGCCGACCGGAAGTTCTTACACAGATCGCGTCAAAGCACTCGCGGTAAATGCACGTGGCGTGCGACATACCCGCAGTAGTAGGGCGCGTCGATTGATCCACTGCGGCAGGCTTGCTTCAAAAAACCAGCGCCCGCACCGCATCTGTATTTCGCTCACAATGCGGCTGCGTATTCTGCTGAATGCGGTTGAACGAGGAAGTCGTCGCACGCGAATGCTCGGTTCAGGCAAGCGCCATGCGGAAATTTTGGCAGGATGAAGACGGTCGATGCGAAGGGGGTGCCATGTTCGTCCGTCGATGTATTCCGACCCTTTCAAGCACGGGTTGTAGTGCAATGCGTGCGCTTCCGAGGCAATGGCATCCACATCGTTTTGCGACCACTGCGCGTCACAGCCGATACCATGTCGATACGAGACGATGAATACCGGTTTTGTCGCTGTGGATACTATGGTGCGCAAGTGAACGTTGTTGATCATTCCGTTTTCGCCGAGCGCGTGGTTCTCGAATAGGAAGTAGCTCAAATGCGGAGCGAGCTGCTCCAATGAGTAGCCGAAATACAATTCAGGCGTATGCCACACCGGATCGTAGAGGTTTACGCCAAACTGCTTGTTGGCCTTGCGACAGATAGCCGAGCATGATGCGATCAAGGCTTCGGTGGCACGACAGCGCAGCGCAATGCAGTCTGCCATGACACGCGGATCACGTACCGCACCGGACGGCATTTGGTAGCCGAAGGTTTCCAGGAACGCCATGCGGCACCAGCCGCAACGACAGCCAAAAAACGGAAGGAAGTCGGAATACGCCGCACTCGGCGGGCTGCCGAAGACGATATTGTCCATGAACACGCCGTCTACGTGTTCGTTGGCGGCGGCAGATACTCTGGACAACAACAAATGGTGCGCTTGAGGGTTGTTCACGCAAATCATGCTGCGCCCCGTGCTGTACGGAAGCAGCTTCCCATGCGCATCTCGACAAAAAATATCCTGCTCCTCAAAGTCTTCCGTTACCACGTTCGGGCCCTGAACATAGGCATGCGTGCGAATGTCACGCTGGCGGAAATACTTCAGACGTTGCAGCAAATACTTGCGGTGCGAGAGCTCGCGTTCTTCGGAAAATCCCCACGAGTACGTCACCCACATGTCGGTGACCCCAAGCTGCTTGGCTTTGTCCAAATATGCGGGTTCGTACATCTGCTGAAAACTTTGTTCATCAATGTCTGTACCCCAACCACGATATTTCGTTTTCAGCATGTCCACCGTGCCTGGACCGCCCCAGGCATACAGACCCAAACGCTGTTCGCTTGCGGCGTTCATGCTGTTTGCTGCGCCAACACAGACCGTGAAGATTCGACAGTCGATGCGAATGCGGGTTGCAGGAGCTTTCTTTCATCGCCGGTCATATGCGAGAGCACCCATGCTGCCAAATCAGCCCCTTCCGGCTGTCGACCGAGTCCAATCCGCAGGCGCGGAAAATGCTCGCCGAAGACTTCCACAATCGACTTCAGTCCATTGTGTGTCCCCGGGCCCCCGGTCATGCGGAAGCGATGGGTTCCCAACGGCAAATCGATATCGTCGCAGCAGACAAGTAACTGCGTTGCAGGATTCAGTTTATAGAAATCCACGATTTTCTTGATCGCCTGCCCCGACAGGTTCATGTACGTCGTCGGCTTGGCCAAGACTATGGGCTTCCCATCTAGCTCTGCATTGGCAATGAAGCACTGAAACTTCTGTTTATCGGCCCACTCCCCTGCCTGCAGTTCCTTGGCAAGATACTCGACTGCCAAGAAGCCGACATTGTGGCGTGTATTCTCGTATGTTTTACCAATGTTGCCGAGACCGATGACGACGAGGGCGGGTTTCATTAGTTGGATTCTAGCGGATGGAGGGCAACAAAGAAGTTTTAGAGTTTTGCCCCCAAGTCCTTCAGTGCACCCTTGAACGCATCCATCGCACGCTTCACTTCTTCCGGAGACGGCGTGCGCTGCAATTCATGGGCCAATGTGTTGCGTAACTTGTGTGCAGACCACACCTCGTTAAGGTTCCGAAATCGCGGTCCGGCTTGCTTCAACTTGTCTCCAAGTGATCCGCTGAAGCCAAGTAATTTCAACGCATGGTCCAGTACT
Organism: uncultured Candidatus Peribacteria bacterium; assembly: GCA_964458645.1. Classification (GTDB taxonomy): domain Bacteria; phylum Patescibacteriota; class Gracilibacteria; order Peribacterales; family Peribacteraceae; genus DAORHV01. The sequence goes on from CAYWJU010000015.1 coordinate 30,156, forward strand.
TTGTCGGCTTCAAGAATTTTGAGCGTGGGACTTTGTTGTTGTCGCGCGTGTTCCCACTCCCGAAGAACGCTTGCTGCAGCCGCCCCCTTCAACGTGCGCTGGCGCGCAAGAAGCATTGTGAAAACAATGCCCAGCACAACAGCAACGACGACGGTGGCAATGGCGATCCACATCATTTTTTCTTTTTCACGGGAGCGGGTGCAGGCGGCGTGGTTTTTCCGGCGAACGATTGTTGCTGAATGGATCCGGCGACGAATTCAGCCAGAATATTCTGTACCGTCGTGGCATCTTTTAAATTTTTCTTGTGCATATAGGCTTCCAATGCCTCCAGAATCGCAGTTTCAATGATCCTGGGTTTGTAGACTTTTTCCAGGGAGACTTCGCCGCCGGTGGAAATCTTCTCTACCGTAATGGTGCCGTAGCGAAACAACGTTGCTGTCACACCTTTTATTTCATAGCTCACGGATTGAATGTCGCTGTACAGCGTGCGAGACGCCTGTCTGTGAAACCAACCGTGCCATGCCAAATCGATGACGCCTTTGTTGGTGATCAGCCAAACATCCAAATAGTAGTCCATGAAGTTTCGCGCCCACCAAACAACCGTGGCAAAGAATCCAATCAATGCTCCGTACAGCACGTACTTGTCCGGCAAATACACGCTGACTGCCGCTAGTACTACGAATGTTACCGTGGGCCAAAACAAACGCTCAACCGCGAAGAACCAGTGCTTATGCACGATGCGTCGCATCACCTCTTCGTCTTCCAGGTGGCCGGTGAAGAAAAAACGATTGAGGCGATTCACTGACGTTCAGTGTACTCCAACGCCGTCGTCTGCTGAAGCCGCGGTGCAAGATGACTTTCCCCGCCTTTGTCTTCTGACCGGCTTCGCATTCTGCTATACTGTGTTGGTATGACATCCACGCGACCACGAGGCATCCTCTTCCACTTGTTCGATGTTATTTTGAACATCGTCATTATTGTTGCGATCGTGGCGGTCATTCGCACGTTTATCGTGTCACCGTTTCAAATCGAGGGAAATTCCATGGTCGACACTCTGGAGCACAAGGAATACATCGTCATCAATAAGTTTCGGTACTTGTTCGGTTCTCCGCAGCGCGGCGATATCGTTGTCTTTCGCCCAGTCACCGATCCAGATAAGTATTACGTGAAGCGTGTCATCGGCTTGCCGGGAGATACTGTTGTCGTGCGCAACGGGTATGTGTTCTTGCGCGAGAAGGACAAAGGTGACGTGAAGTTGAATGAGTCCTACCTCAGCACCGCCAGTAATGGCAGCACGTTTAAGTATCCCGTGAACGGTGGCGATACCGCCGAAGAAGTCTTCACGGTTCCGTCTGGGCAATACTTTGTATTGGGCGACAACCGTCAGGGTAGCTTGGACTCGCGCAGTTTCGCGCATGTCGGTTCAAGCGCAACCTCGTACGTTCCAGAAGACAACATTAAGGGCAGCGTTTGGTTCGTCGCTTTGCCTATCACCAAAATCCACGCGTTCGAGGCGCCGAAGTACAATTTGTAGGATTCCGAGGAGTCCGAAGAAACCCAGGAGTCCAAGGATGGCAACCGTTCGTGGTACTCGTCGGAACCAGTGGCTTCCTCGGTCTCCCAATCCCCTATGCTCTTGCAGCAAACGGCGGTTTGCGTGTACTATTGTCACTACCGGCGCCCCTTTTTAGCGTATGTCCGGTTTCCGACCTAGACCCATGAACGCCATCGTCAATTACATCCAGGGTAGCATCGAGGAATTGCACCACGTTACGTGGCCCACGCAGCAACAGGCTATGAAGCTGACCGGCATTACGGTTGTCTTCATTATCGTCAGCGCATCCTTCTTCGGTATCGTTGACGGTCTGTTCTCTGAAATCGTCAGACTTACGATTCGTTAACTTCATCCAATCTTCTCACCATGGCCAAGCAGGATCCTTCAGCAGGTCGTAACTGGTACGTTATTCATACGTATTCCGGCTACGAGGACAGTGTGAAGAAATCATTGGAGCAGCGCGCCGAAACGCTCGGCATGAAGGATTACATCTTCACCGTGGTCGTCCCCAAGGAGAAGCAAATTGTCTTTAAGAAAGGTGAGCCGACCGAAGAAGAGCGCAAGTTGTTCCCAGGGTACGTGTTGGTGGACATGATCGTCACCGATGACAGCTGGTACATGGTCCGCAACACACCGAACGTGACGGGTTTCGTCGGATCGGGAAACATTCCGGTGCCAGTGACCCCCGAAGAATTCGGCGTCATTGAGCGTCGCGTCGGCGAGCAGGGTGCAAAGTTCAAGAGCGACTTCCAGATTGGCGACCTTGTGGTCATTATCGACGGTCCGTTCAAGAACTACGAAGGCACCGTGGATGCCGTGGACGTCGACAAGGGCAAGCTGACCGTGCTGGTTCTCATCTTCGATCGCGACACTCCGGTGGAACTGGATTTCACACAGGTACGAAAGAAGTAGCCCGGCTACCTTTTTTCGTTTTTGCAATGCATGTTCGTAAGAACGGATTCGTTCGGACGTCTTCTTCTTTAACGACGATTGCGTATGACTCTGATAGACTCTGTTCCACGCGAGAAGTTTTTGCTTCCTTCCTACCATTCTCCCATGCGTACGTTCATCGGTACTTTGGCTCTCTTGGCCGTTCTTGTTCCATCCAGCGCGCTTGCACTCGAGGGAATCGGTCCGCGTGTCAGCGTTACCGGAACAGTTGAAGAGGTGCACATTACGGACAAGCAGAAGTTTGCAGAGGAAGGCGGCGAGTTTATCGTTCGTGCCACCAATGGCCAGAAAGTGACGGTGGTACTCGGTACGGAGGCCGACTATGAAATCATTTCCGAAGGCCGCTTGAGCCGACGTTCGTTGCTTCCGAGCGACGTAAAGGTGGGTATGCAGGTGCGTATTCGCGGATGGCGCGTCAGTTCCGACACCCTGAATGCGTCACTGTTCATCGTGACGAATATCGAGCTGAATCCCCTGCTCAGCGCCAGTGGCATTCTTCAGTCCATCGGCGAGAACGACATCACTATTTTATTGGGCAGTGGTGAATCGAAGACGTTCCAGGTGACCAACGATACGCAGGTCCAGGTGAACTACGATCTCCCCGGACGCGATGCCTTGAACCTTACCGGCAAACAAGTCTTGCTGACGCTGAATCCCAACAATACAACGCAGGTGCGCATTGTACGCATCACTGGAAAAGTCCAGGCTACGAATACGACCAAGCCGAGCACGGTGGAGTTGAAGCGCCGCTAAGCGGTGGATTTGGCGGAAACCACTGAAGCCAAAGAGTCCGAGGAAACTCGGACTTTTTTTGTCTCTGTCGCTTTCATCGGAGTCCTGGGATTCTTCGATGTCTTCCTTATGGTTCGATGAGGACTCCAGTCGGCTCCATGTCTGCGTTCGTCAGTGTCTTGCGCATGAGACGAGCAAGCATTGTTCCCAAGAACAGTGCCTGGCCGATTTGCGAAACTATGTATGCCACTGCCAATGCGTACAGACCGAGTTTGCCCAGCAACAAGTACCCGGTGATGACAGCGACCGTGCAACTGACAACGCTGGAAACAGCAGGCCACAATGTATTTTTGAGCGAGTAAAAAGCACGTAACAAAATGTGGTTGGTGCTCTCGAACGGAACAGCGACGCTGTAGATGAGCAGTGCGGTCGTAAACAGTCGTGCAGTCTCGCCTTCCAGGTGCAGAAGCCAGACTGCGATAGGCGCACAGAATGCGAGAACGACGGCACCCGGAATCGCAATAGTCAGATTGAACCACATACCGGTAACGATGTTGGCTTTGAAGCGCTTGAAATTGCCGGTCGCGGCGGATTGGCTGAGCAGCGAGAAAGCGGATTGTGCGATGGCGATGCCGACGATTCCGGGAATCACGGATTCAAAATTACTGGCGAATTGATTCACGGCAACCATGTTGTTGCCAAGTCCGGAGCCCAATCTGTCCAGCAACAGCAATTGCAACTGCAGTGCCCCGAGCGCACCCATGCGGGGAATAATCAGCCAGCCCATCTGCTTCCACTCCGGATGCACGATGCCTCGTGGCACGCGAAAGCGGAATCCGACACGAAATACGCCGATCAAACGGATGACGACGTATGCAACCGTGCCGATAAGCGTGCCGTAGATCGGTCCCATAGGGCCGACATACGGTGTCAGTAGATAGGTTCCGCCAATGGTGCCCAACGACCAGATGATTGGCGTCAGCCCGTAGACCCAGTACTTCTGCACCGTAATGAGGTATTGCCCGATTGCATTGCCGAATACGAACAAGAAGTTGGTCAGCAGCGCTATGCGCCCAAATGTAATGTACAACTCCAGGCTCTCGCCGGTGAATTTGGTCATGGACGGCGCGATGACCGGAAAGAAGATGGCCATGGTCAAGGCGACCAATCCAAATCCGGCGCCGAACAGTATCAACGTGCTGGTTGTTACGGCGTTCATTTCCTCAGTTCGCTTATGCGCAAGGTGCGCGGCGAGAAACGGCACCAGAATCACGCTCAGGCTGGACATGACGAACACCTGGAACAACAGGTCACTTGGGCGAAAGGCGGCAATGTACACCGATGCAATGCCAAGCGGATCCTTTCCCAGCGGAAACGTTAGCGAGAAGGCTTGGTCGCGTAAAAAGCCGCAGACCGAAGCCGCCAATTGAGTGCCGGCAAGAACGGCCGCACCGCCGGCGATACGGCGTTGCGAGCGAAGCGAGGAGAGGATGCGTTTCATGGAATGGAGCATACCAAACCTTCATTAAATGGCGAAGGCATGCTATAATACGAAGATTGGCACAATTGCACACCAACACACTCTCCTGGCTACCCGCGATCACCTTCGGTGCGCATGATCGTGCGGGTTCCAGGGCGACCACTCAAAGCCTTGTACTCACGATTGCAACTGCTTGCGGCATTGTGTGTTGCCAGGTTCTGTTCGCTTTATATTTTTCAGTCGGACAAACGCCGCTCGGCAAATATCGACGTCTTGCGCTGGTTTCGGATTCCAACTGGTATGCGAGCGTGGTCGATCGAGGATATGTCATCGCGAAGCCGGCCAATTCAGGCTTGCCCGATGCCGTGAATGTGAGCTTCTTTCCAGGGTATCCGTTGTCCGCGTTGGCTGTGAAAAAGATGACGGGATTGCAAACCCATCTTTCGTTGGCGATTGCCGCACAGTTGGCTTCAGTCGGTTTCTGGACGTACTTCTTGCTGCTCTGCAGGCGCTGGAATATTTCTTCGTTGGCAACAGCGTCTGCCGCATGTGCAGTACTGGCGTTCCCTACCGCTTTTTATTTTTCCTCCGGGTACACAGAGTCGTTGTTTTGCATGTCCCTGCTCGGGCTCCTGTACTGGAGTGAAGACGATAGAAAGTATGCGTGGATTGCGGCTGCCGCACACGGCTTTCTGCTCAGCGGAACGCGCATTGTTGGCGCCGCACTCTGCATTGTTCCTTTGTTGTATTCGTTGTTGCGACGCGGACGACGCGGCCTGCGCGACCCAAAACTTTGGATTGCCGTTGTCTCGACAACTGCGGGGACGTTTGCATACTTGGCCTACATGCAGTTCCGGTTCGGGAACTGGCATTTGCCTTTCCTTGCTGCAGCTTCACCGGGTTGGGAAGGCCGGCCGAACTACTGGGGGGTGCTTGATCCGAAGGTGTATGCCTTGTTTGTTCCGAAAATGGTCCATGGTCTGCCGTACTGGAATGACCTCAGTCGTTTGGCGTATCCGGTTTTTGCAGCGGCAATACTTTGCGTCGCCATTGCAGATGGCATCCGTTCACGCTTCTCCGACGCCGATTTCCGAGCCAGAGCCGTGCTCTATGTCTGTTCCGCGGTACTGTGGTTCGTGTATTTGGGTGCACGCTATTACAACTCGATGGGTGCTATTCGTTACATGCTGCCGGTTTTCGTGCTGTTGGTTCTTGCCGTGACGAGACGACTCTCGCACTGTCGCTCGAAGCGACTTCAGTGCGTGCTGGAAGTGTTGCTGCCGTTGATTGCAGTAGTGGGCTTTGCCGTACAAGCCGGATACATTCGTTTGTTTGCAAGCGGAGAGTTCATTGCCTGAAGCGCATCGGCGGTTTTCATCGTGACGATTCCGGAGAGAGCAATTACAATCCGCTCACTCCCCTCTTATGCAGTCACCCACCCTGCCGTTTGCCGACATGACCGACGATCAGGTTCGCGTGGCTCTTGCAAAACACAAAATCGGTCTGACGGTTGAAGAGGCACGCAAGGTTCAAGAAATGCTGAAGCGTCCTCCTACGGTCACCGAGGCGACTATTTGGGGCATTCAAGGAAGCGAGCACTGCAGCTACAAGTCGAGTCGGCGCTTTCTGAAGCAGTTTCCTACGACCGGCAAGCACGTCATTCTCGGCCCCAAAGAAGATAGCGGCGTGATTGCCATTACGAATGGCCCCAAGAACAAGCGTTGGGGTCTGGTCGTAAGCCACGAGTCGCACAATCACCCGTCGCAAGTCGTGCCGTACGAAGGTGCCGCAACAGGCGTCGGCGGTTGCGTACGCGACGTGCTCTGCATGGGCGCGCGTGTCATCGGTTCCATGGACTCTTTGCGTCTTGGAGACCTGAAAGATGGCGAAACACGATCCATCAGCAAGGAGGTTATTCGCGGAGTGGCAGGGTACGGCAATGCACTCGGCATTCCGAACCTGGGTGGCGATACCGTCTTCGATACGTCGTACAATTTAAGCTGTCTCGTCAACGTCGTCAGTCTTGGTCTTCTCCGCGAAGATGAGCTCATTCACAGCTATGTTCCGGCCGAGGCCGGTAAAGGGGGCTATGACATCATCATCGTCGGCAAAGCGACGGACAAAAGCGGATTCGGCGGTGCGGCGTTTGCCAGTATCGTCATGGAAGGTGAGGATGCAGAAAAAAACTCGGGGGCCGTGCAAGAGCCAAACCCGTTCTTGGAACGTCATTTGTTGCAGTCCACCTATGACTTGTTCGATTGGCTGGTGAAAGAACAGAAGCTCGACAAAGTCAGCTTCAAAGATTTGGGTGCCGGCGGCAACGTCTGCGCATCCGTGGAGCAAGTTGCACCGGTGAACATGGGCGCAGTCGTGGATTTGAATAAGATTCACGTTGCATTGCCGAATTTGCCGCCCGAAATCATTGCCTGCGCGGAAACACAGGAGCGTTTTTGTTGGGTGTGCCATCCGTCGTTGACCGAGCACATCCTGAAGCATTACAACGAAACATGGGATTTGCCGAATGTGGCAGAAGGCGCACGCGCAAGCGTCGTCGGCAAAGTGCAGGAAGACCCGACGTACACGTTGATGCACAACGGCGCCGTCGTTTGCAGTGCTTTGGCAACAGACATTACGTCGGGCTTGCAATATGTTCGGCCGACCAAAAACCCCGAGCGTACGTTTGTGGAACCGACGTTGTCGTGCAGCGGCGACCGCGTGAAGACCGGCAAGAAGGCATTCAGCATCCAGGAGGTATTCCTCACCATGCTCAGCCACCCCACGCACGCCAGCAAGTCGCGCGTGTTCCGTCATTACGACAAGAACATCATCGGCAATACGGTCATTGAGCCAGGCGAAGCGGATGCCAGTGTCATCATGCCGCTTGTGGACCTGCAAAGTTACGTGCTGACCGGAACGCATCCCGGCTGGACCGAGGATTTGGCAAAGAACGATGCATTCGTCGGCGTTGCCTTGGCTTCGGGTGGCAACGGCCGTTACGGTCGCATTTCTCCATACTTGCAGGGAGTGAATGCAGTGGTCGAAAATATGCGCAACGTTGCCGCAGTCGGCGCCTTACCGCGCTGCATTACGGATTGTTTGAACTACGGCAACCCTGAAGTCCCGGAGCAACTGTGGGCACTCGAGCAGGGCGTGGCCGGCATCAGCGATGCACTCAAGGGTGTTGCGATCGGCGGAGAGGCGGTGCCGGTGATCAGTGGCAACGTCAGTTTATACAATGCTACGAAAGAGGGGCCGATTGATCCGACTGCAGTCGTGTGTTGCGTCGGCGTCATGCCGGATGCACGCAAGTCCGTCACGATGCAACTGAAGTCTGCCGGTTCGCAGTTGCTGTTACTTGGGGATCGTAAGGATGAATGTGGAGGCTCCGCGTATTATCAAATTCTGGAGCAGCTTTCCGGGGCCGAGCACAATGCTTTGCTGGGAGCGAATGTTCCCGTGCCGGAGTTCGCCGAAGTACAGAAGCACATTGAGTTCGTTACCGATGCGATCGCCGCAGGACTCTTGCGTTCGTGCCACGACGTTAGCGATGGCGGCCTACTGCTTTCGTTGTTTGAAATGACCCTTCCGCAGCGCAAGGTTGGCGGCGATATCGGCGTCACAATCGATTGCTCGGCATTGTCCCCTGCTTTGCGCAGCGACACGCTGCTGTTTTCCGAAACAGGCGGCTTCGTACTAGAGGTGGATGTTGCGAAGCGTTCAAAGCTCGATGCGTTGGCCGCAAAGCATGGCTGCAGTCTCTTGTCTATTGGCGAAACAACAGCCGCTTCTCGCATTGTCGTGGAGCGCAATGGAACCTCGTTGATCGATGCGGACCTTCATTCATTGCGACTTCGCTGGAGCACGGCGTTGCCCGAAGCTCTCGACGGACGTTAATGTCTTAATGTGTCCTGCTGTTACCAGGGACTGTGTCCAGAACGTTTGCTGTACAGCCATAAGCGGCTTGTTTACCATATTGTTCTATGCGCAACAACTTCGTTCTTCTTTCGGCTGTTCTTGCCGTAGGCACACTCGCGTGTCTGCCGGTTACGACACATGCCGCCATCCAAGGCGTCGTTACCATCGACCAGCTCACTCCGGACAAACCCGGTACGTGGACGTTGCTTGCCGCCGACGGCACCACACGCTCTAGCACCGATGCCAACGTCGATCCGAAGAGCTACTCGTACACGGTTTCCGAGGTTGGTCAGATGGTCCTGAGTGTCACAGTTCCCGAAGGAATGTCGAGCAAGATCAGCATTTACCGCAACGGCGAACTCACAAAAACTATCAATACGCAGCAAATCGAATTCGAACTGTTTCCGAACGACAAATACCGTTTTCTGATCCAGTACGCCTACACGAAGCTCGGTTCGCTTGGCATTACCAGCGATCCGTCGGGTTTGGTGTTTCGCGTCACCGGCCCCAAGCGTCTGACGGGAAAGACTCCCAAGACCTTCACCAACCTTCCGGCCGGACGCTACACGATTTACTTCGATCGCGTCGGCAGCAAGTGCGTGAAACCCGCTCCCCAAACCGTCGCTTTGACTCCCGAAACGCGCACCACTCGCCTCATCACCATCCCCTGCAATGTCGAGGCTGCCGAGGAAGAGGCTGTGCGCACCGGTCCGAACCGGCGCGCGTTGCGCGAGCAGGTTGAAGCCCGCGAATCAAAGCCCCGCGGCGAACGCAAATAGCCCAAATCTTCACCCGTAATTCAAAGGAGTCGAAAGGCTCCTTTTTTAGTTTCCTGCAGCCAAAGCTGCGGCCAACTTGGTACTGTCTCCCGCTCCGAGTACAACGATGACATCATTACGTTGTAGAACAGTGTCATTCAGCAGGTGCTCGGCATGTTCGACCTTCCCGAGAACCGCCAATAGCCCCAGCGGCCGCCGGCTGACACCTACGCGCGCGCGCGCGAGCGGCGCGACCAAAAACGTGCATAATCCGGGCCATGGCTGGACGTTCAGGTTACGGGTGTCTCGCTGCCGCCTTGCTCGCGGGGGAGCGGCTCGCGGTCCTGAGAGGCAGCACCGATCACGCGGCCGTTATCGCGGCCTATCGTGGCTGGCTGTCGAAGATACACACCG
>CAYWJU010000016.1:0-2678 GCA_964458645.1 uncultured Candidatus Peribacteria bacterium
CCCTGACAAAACTCCTGTTACCAAACCAGGAACGACTCCGGGCACGACACCTGGTACTACTCCTGGTACAACCCCAGGAACAACGCCCGGAACTACTCCTGGTACAACCCCAGGTACTACTCCAGGAACAACGCCTGGTACTACACCAGGTACGACAACAACGTACATTGTTGCAAGTAAGTTCTGTGGAGATAGGGAAATTTCACCGGGTGAACAGTGCGACGATGGAAATATTTTCTCTGGTGATGGATGTTCTGCAACGTGCCAAGTGGAGTTCTTGCAAAACTGCGGCGACTCCACCGTGAATCCAGGTGAAGAATGCGACGATGGCAACTTGCGCGATTTGGACGGCTGCTCGCGCTTGTGCAGATTTGAGTCCGGATTCTGCGGCAACGGTCGCTTGGAGACCGCACTCAACGAGCAGTGTGATGACGGTAACACTAGCGCAAACGACGGTTGCTCGTACTGTGCAATAGAACGCTCAAGTGATTGCGGAAATGGTGTTGTTGAACAGAATGAACTTTGCGATATGGGAGACCGCAACTCCATGAATCCTTCCATGTGTCGCCCGAACTGCGTTACACCGAAATGCGGTGACGGTGTGTTGGATTTCAATGAAGAGTGCGATGACCGCAACAACGTCAATGGCGACGCTTGTTCAATCACCTGCGAGTTGGAGCGCGCTGCAACCGGAGGCAACCCATTGAACAGCCAGCTCATTGCTGCCAACATCATTCAGGGGCAGGTGGATATGCAAAATCTGACACCGGAGCAGCGCATGGAACTGGTTCGCCTCCAGAATCGAGTCCCAACTCCAGTGCAAACCAAGACCGGTCCAGGCCTGATCATCTTCCTGGCATCCGGTGCTGCGGCAGGCGTTGGCTTGGTGCGACGAAGGGGGCTCGGTGCAAAATAAATTCACCGCACCCTATTCATTCGAATCGGGCAAGTCGTGAAGAATGCGCTACGAACAACGCGTGGTACAGTACGCTCCAAACGTATGTTTTCGAGAACGACCCTAGCTCGGCTATCGATAGGCTTGGTTCTGGGCGTCGTGCTGGGTGCGGTTTTGTATCAGTCCAACACACGTGATCCTGCGTTGTATGCAACACTGTTGTCGCAGGGTGCTTTTGGAGCGCCTGGAGATGTAGTCGTCACGAGTGCCACCGCTGTCGTCGAGGTTGGTTCATGTATGAAGGCGGGGTGTGTTCCGAGTTCGGCCGATCCTTTGTGCTACGTGCCAGATGGCACCCCTTGTAGCGGCCCACCAGGAATGACCGGCTGCCAATGCGGTGCAGGCTCCTGTGTAATGAATTGTGTAGCGGTATCATCTTCCTCTAGCTGCAACCCTGTCGATGACTTGAATGCGACACAATGCTGTATCGATTCAGGTCCTCCTTATTCTGACTCATGCTGTGCCTATAACCCGAACTGGTGTTCTGCTACTTCTTCTTCCGTTTCTTGCAACCCTGTCGATGACTTGAATGCGACACAATGCTGTATCGATTCAGGTCCTCCTTATTCTGACGCATGCTGTGCCTATAACCCAAACTGGTGTCCTTCTACGTCCTCATCCTCTTCTGAATGTGAGTTTGATGATGATTGCACAGATTCGCAGCACGTCTGCTGCGACGGAGTGTGCCAAATGCCAGACTTGTGTTATTCCTCATCCTCCTACTCATCTTCACAAGATCTGCAGTACTGCTGCGTTGCAAATCAGCCTGCCGCTGGCAATTGCCAGCCGTTTTCTCCGTCTCCCGCCCCGTAGAGTTCAATGAATCGCAATATTTCGACGTTTCACCGGGTAGTGGTTGGTTTGGTTCTGGGTGCCTTGGTTGTAACGATGGTCTACGTCATTCAATACGCACAACCAGGTAAACTTCGTGGCGACCTTGGAGGAAGCAGTTCTTCCATCCCGGAGTGTACGACGAACTCGCCTTGCGACTGCGTTTTTTGTGTTGAGCAGTGCGAGCCGGGACAATGCGATGCTTCTTCTTCGTCGTTGCCCACGCAATGCAATGGCACTGCTTATGCAGATCCGGTGCAGTGTGCTGCAGAGTGTGGAGGTGGAACCACCCCTGGTACGACACCTGGAACCACTCCCGGCACAACTCCAGGAACTACTCCGGGTACAACCCCAGGTACCACTCCGGGAACCACGCCAGGCACAACTCCTGGTACCACACCAGGAACGACTCCGGGCACGACACCTGGAACCACTCCAGGCACTACTCCTGGTACGACCCCAGGAACAACACCCGGAACTACTCCTGGTACCACACCAGGAACGACTCCAGGCACAACACCGGGCACTACTCCTGGTACGACCCCAGGCACAACACCCGGAACTACTCCGGGTACTACCCCTTCACCGAGTTCTTCGAAGGCATCTTCCGCTGGAGCAAGTTCCAAACCTTCCTCTGCAGCCAGTTCTACAAAATCTTCGTCGGTGGGCTCCTCTACAAAGTCATCCACAGCTTCCTCTGCAGCTAGTTCAGCAAAATCCTCATCGGCCGGATCATCAGTGAAATCTTCGGTCGCTTCCTCTGCCGCTAGTTCCGCAAAATCATCATCAGCAGTATCTTCGGCGGCTTCTTCCGCGCAATCGTCAGTGGCCTCTTCTGCGGCATCATCCGTTCGTTCATCGGCAGCAAGCTCTGTGCGGTCTTCGGTGGCTA
>CAYWJU010000016.1:2778-34249 GCA_964458645.1 uncultured Candidatus Peribacteria bacterium
GCTCAGTACGCTCATCGGTAGCCAGTTCCGTACGCTCTTCGTCTGTAAGCTCTGTGCGGTCTTCGGTGGCTAGCTCAGTACGCTCATCGGTAGCCAGTTCCGTACGCTCTTCGTCTGTAAGCTCTGTACGCTCTTCCTCCGCAAGTTCTGCACGTTCATCATCGACACCCGGCACCACCCCCAGTCCTTCGCCATCACCCACGCCAACAGTCAGTAGCTCCGCAAGGTCTTCCTCTGTTGCCAGCTCAGCGCGCTCTTCTTCATTGGCAAGCTCTGCACGTTCTAGCTCCGTACGATCCTCGTCTTCATCCAGCAGTTCCAGTAGCTCAAGCTCTTCCCGAAGCTCGTCTTCTTCCAGTAGCTCAAGTTCTTCCAGAAGCTCATCTTCATCGTTGCCCGGAACCACCCCGAGCCCAGCCCCTGCACCCGCTCCGGTAGTCGTGGTTGTGTATTCTTCCAGTTCTTCTAGCTTCCCGGTCTACAACTATTTCTGCGGAGACGGGTATTTGCAGGTAGGGGAGTTGTGTGACGATGGAAACAGGGTTTCCGGTGACGGTTGCTCGGCAACGTGCCAAATTGAAGTGCTGCAATACTGCGGCGATAACAAACTGGATGCCGGCGAAGAGTGTGATGACGGCAACACTCGCGACGGCGACGGCTGTTCGCGCTTTTGTGACAATGAATCGGGTGTGTGTGGCAACGGACGTTTGGAGACGGCACTCGGCGAACAATGCGACGATGGAAATCGAGTGAATGGTGACGGTTGTTCGGCGGATTGTCGCTTCGAGCGCTCGTACGATTGTGGAGATGGAATTCTCAACCGTGAGACCGAGCAATGTGACAGTGGTGCCAACAATGGCAGCGGTCCGTCCTCTTGTCGTGAAAACTGCATATTGCCGTACTGTGGAGACGGTATCTTGGACTTTAGTGAAATTTGTGATGACGGTAATAAATTGAATGGAGACAGCTGTTCCGCGTTGTGTGAGATTGAGCGAAGGGCACCGCCGCCGCCAATTGTTGCCGGACTCATTACCCAAACACCGCAAGTTCCTGGTTTGCCAGGGCAGGAAACAATCCCAGAATACGAGTATCAGGTGACGCGCGTTCCGCCGCCAGCCCGCACGCCGACAGGTCCTGGCTTGGTAATCTTCCTAGCCTCTGGAGCAGCAGCAGGCATTGGATTCACCCGCCGACGTTTCCGCGGAGGAAAATAGCCGAAGTGTATTCAGTACTACTTTCTCTCGACTGCAAGCGCTGACGGATGCGCCGAATTGCATACGTGGTAGATTGTTTTCCAATGTCCGCTAAGAGCAACATCGTGCGCACGACCATCGCTCGCTTGTCGATCGGTTTAGTACTTGGCCTGGTCTTGGGCGTGGTGTTGCATCAGTCCAATACTCGGACACCGTTGCTCTATACCAACCTGTTGTCGCAAGGAGCATTTGGAGCCTTTGAGTCGCAGACATTCGTTTCATCGATGTCCGTCGATTGCACCGCTGTCGACGACCTGAATGCCACTGCCTGCTGCATAGACGTGGGTCCGCCATATTCCACTGCTTGTTGCGCCTATAACCCGTCTTGGTGTTCGTCATCGTCTTCTTCTTGGTGTGTTGGCGATACCGACGGCGATGGCGACTGCGATGACGACCCGGCCCACGTTTGCTGCGACGGCGTCTGTCAGTTGCCAGATATGTGCTCGTCTTCGTCTTCTTCCGCACAACAATATTGCTGCGCATTCGATGGAACGGGCTGCATTGCAGCTCCAGGGAATGATCCTGGCAACGATGCCTGCGATCAGAACAACACCGGCTTCGATACCGACACGTGTAACGACGCCTGTGCCTCGTCTTCGTCTTCGCAGCAATGGTGTTGTCAGCACGTACTTCCAGCCGGACCGGCTAACTGCTCCGCGCTGTAACCCATGAATACTTCACGCCCCATTCTCTTGCGAACGGCCATTGGCATCGGACTGGGTGTCGTGCTCGGCATACTTATTTACATGTTCGGCGTGAGTCGTATGAGTTCTATTAAAGGCGCACTTGGAGATACGTGTGCCGATAACTCCCAGTGCTCCGTTGGCGTATGCTGTAACGCGGTATGCGCGTCATCGTGCAATGTGACGTGTTGTGCCCCTGGAGGTACGTGTGTGTTGGCATCGTCCGATTTGTGTGCCGAAGGTGCTGCTGTGTTCGATGGCAACACTTGCGGAGGCCAGGCTGGTGGCCTGGGGCAACCGTGCGATCAGCAGCTCTGTGATCCTGTCGACGACCTGAACGCCACCGCATGCTGCATTGATGTCGGTCCTCCATATTCCGCCGCTTGTTGCGCCTACAACCCGTCCTGGTGCCCAACATCTTCTTCCTCCTCTTGGTGTGTTGGCGATACCGACGGCGATGGCGACTGTGATGACGACCCAGCGCACGTTTGCTGCGACGGCGTCTGTCAGCTGCCGGATATGTGCCCGTCTTCCTCTTCGTCTTCAGAGAGCGGCATGTGCTCGAATGGCGTGATTTACAACACACAGTTTGCCTGTTTGTCGGATGCCTTCTGTCAGCCGGGTGGCACTCCGCCTCCGCCGCCTACCCCAGGCACTACTCCGGGTACCACCCCAGGTACAACGCCCGGAACAACCCCTGGTACTACTCCAGGTACGACTCCGGGCACTACCCCTGGAACCACTCCCGGTACGACTCCGGGTACCACACCTGGAACTACTCCAGGAACAACCCCTGGTACGACTCCAGGAACGACGCCGACACCAAGTTCTTCCAGGGCGTCTTCCGGTGGCGCTAGCTCAGTTCGTTCTTCCACTGCTTCGTCCGTTCAAAGCTCCGTGCGTTCTTCTTCTGTCGCCAGCTCCACTCGTTCCTCAGCGGCCAGTTCAGTAGTTTCTTCCGTAGCAAGTTCAACGCGCTCATCGTCCGTGGCAAGTTCAGTTCTTTCTTCCTCTGCGGCAAGCTCAGTTCGCTCTTCCTCTCTTTCCAGTTCTGCCCGATCTTCTTCCGTTAGTTCTGTTCGGTCATCTTCTGTTAGTTCGGTCAGATCCTCTTCGAAGAGCTCTGTTAAATCCTCATCCGCAAGTTCCGTACGCTCTTCCGTTAAGAGCTCGGCCCGCTCATCATCCACGCCTGGAACCACACCGAGCCCCGCTCCGGCACCGACTACTCCAAGCTCATCGCGCTCTTCCGTGGCAAGTTCGGCCCGTTCTTCCTCTACACCTGGCACAACTCCAGCGCCTACCACGCCCAGCTCGTCCCGTTCTTCGGTAGCCAGCTCGGTCCGCTCATCATCCACGCCTGGAACCACACCGAGCCCCGCTCCGGCACCGACTACTCCAAGCTCATCGCGCTCTTCCGTGGCAAGTTCGGCCCGTTCTTCCTCTACACCTGGCACAACTCCAAGTCCGGCTCCAGCGCCAACGACGACTATTACCGGAACAACCCCTGCGGCCGTGTCGTCGAGCGTCTTTGCTTCAAACTCCACGCCGTCGAACCTTATTCTTTCGCACAATGCGTGTGGAGATGGAAGTATTCAGATCGGCGAGGTCTGTGACGATGCAAACACACAATCCCGCGACGGTTGCTCGCCGACGTGTCAGGTGGAATACCTGCCGTACTGCGGCAACGGAGCGCTGAACGCAGGAGAGGAGTGTGACGACGGCAACTTGCGCGAAGGAGACGGCTGCACGGCATTGTGTCGTTTTGAGCAGGGAATTTGCGGAAACGGACGCATGGAGACCGGTCGAAACGAACAGTGTGACGATGGCAATCGCATCGATCGCGACGGCTGCGCTGCAAATTGCAAATTGGAAGCGACGACTGAGTGCGGCGACGGCGTAGTGCAACCCAGGACCGAACAGTGCGACTTTGGCGTTGCAAACGGCAATGGCCCTTCCACATGCCGTTCGAACTGCTTATTGCCGTACTGCGGCGACGGCATTTTGGACTTCAGCGAGCAATGTGACGACGGCAACAACTTCAATGGAGATGCCTGCACAGCACTGTGCGAGCAGTCGCGTGCCGCAGCTACGAATAACCAGTACAACGTAGGCGGTTCTCTCGTTGACCAACGGGATTTGCAGACACAGCAGGGGTTGCAGGGGACTGGCTATGCGCAACGTATTCCTTCGCCGGTTTCAACGAAAACAGGTCCGGGCTTGGTTATCTTCCTGGCATCAGGGGCAGCTGCCGGCGTAGGGTTTGCCCGAAGAAAAATGAAGGGCCGATCGTAACAGGCGACTACGCTCGAAAAATAGGCTGAAATGCGGTATACTAAAGGGTACACAAACAGTATGAAGCGCGCACAAATCATTCAACTGGCTCTTGCTGTTGTAGGCATCATTGCCTTCATCACAATCCTCATGTTTGCCAGACTTCGATTTTCACGCTCTGCCAACCTGCTTGGAACAATTCGCGATGTCAGCCAAGAGGAAGTTCAGCAACAGAAAGAACAAAGCAAGAACAAGAGTATTGCAGAATATGTTTTGCCGATGTATTGCTGCCCAGAGGCACAGAGTGGTAAGTCTTGCCGTCTATTCGACAGCATCGAGCATGAAAAGTGCGGTGAAATGAATGCTAGTGAAGAATTTCAGCCTGGCGAGGAATTCCAGCCGACGGAAGCCGGTTTCGAAGCTTGCGAGAGTGTCTGCGCAGTCCGTTGAACGTTGTTCAAAACACCATTTTCAGGTATACTAAGTACGTCATACCAATATACATCCATGATCAACCAAGAAAAGATCTTCAAGGCGGTTATCGGTTTCGCCGGCATGCTGGCGCTGATCGTTTTCGCTCACTAATCGTGGTCCGCACGCTCCAAAGCAGACGGCGTGGCACTTCATAATTCGAGGTGCCTCGTTCATACTCACGTCATGCCCCGGTAGCTCAGGCGGATAGAGCAAGATCCTTCTAAGATCGAGGTCGACGGTTCGAATCCGTCCCGGGGCACCATAGGTTTCGTACCAAGCGGATGCCAAAGAAATGCTCGTCAGGGTTTTTGACGTTACTGAATATTGACAAACTGCCAATATAGTTTACAGCAGAAACTCCTAAAGAAATGAGGAAATCCGGCAGCAGTCAGCCATAATCCAAACAAACAACGGAAATTCGTGGTATACTATCTTTCATGGAATCAACCACAAATGCCACTCCAGCTCCAGAGAACGAAACCCCGGACCAGCGCGATATTCGTCTGAACAAAGACCTCGCTGCGTTCAGTTATGTGTGGATCATGTCGGTGGTCGTTTTTGCCAGTCGCCGCGACTCGCCGTTCGCGCAGTATCATTCAAAGCAGGCTTGCATCCTGTTCCTTATCAGCATTCCGGTTGCAATGATCCCATTTCTGGGACGCTACTTGGTATTCATCGTCTTAGCCGGCATGTTGCTCGGTTTCATTAACGCCGCCAACGGCCGGCGGGAGGAGTTGCCGATTGTCGGCAAGCTTGCCACTGGCGAGATGAAGCCCAAGGACATCTGGAATCAGGCCAAGCCGTACATGGAAAAACTGGTGCATATCTTTGTGCAACTGTTCAAGAAGCCCGATCATCCTGCTGAAAAGCATACGACGACCGCTGCCGCTACTGAAAAGCCTACTGCGACGCCGACCACTCCAGCGCAGGCTGCAACACCTGTAGCACCGACTGCCAGTGTTTCCAGCCCATCTGCACCGCCACCTGCTTCGCCGCTCGACAACTCAACGCCAAAGCCGTAATCTCCTTACAATGCCGAAACACTACCAGCGCATCCTGTTGAAACTCTCGGGCGAAGCCCTGTCCAACGGGGATTTGGGGTTTGATTACTCCAAACTTCACGACATCGCTCTGCAGATTAAACAGGTGGTCGACAAAGATATTCAGGTCGTCATCGTGATCGGTGGCGGCAATATTTGGCGGTACCGCGACACGACTGAGTCCGGTATTGAGCGGACTGCAAGCGACGCCATGGGCATGCTTGCGACTATTATGAATGCAGTCGCGCTGCAATCGGCACTCGAGAAGATTGGCACCTTTACGCGTGTCTGTTCGGCCATCAACGTGCCGCAACTTGCCGAGCCATACTTGCGCCGCCGCGCCGAGCGACACTTGGAAAAGAAGCGCGTGGTGATCTGCGCCGGAGGCACGGGCAACCCGTTCTTCACCACCGATTCCGCTGCCGCATTGCGTGCACTGGAATTGGAGTGTGACGCGTTGCTGAAGGCTTCCAACGTGGACGGTGTGTACGACAAAGATCCAAACAAGCACAAAGATGCCAAAAAATACGAGAGCGTGACGTTCCAGGAAGTCATCGAGAAAAATTTGAAAGTCATGGATCAGTCTGCATTCAGCCTGTGCCGCGACGGAAACCTGCCTATCGTGGTGTTTAACTTCAATACACAAGGCGCGTTGCTCGAAGCCGCACTTGGGAAGAAAGTCGGGACCGTCGTGCAGGGATAGCAGGGGAGGGGATTGGTCTGCCAGTCGTACGAAGAAATGGTACGAGGTTGGTCGGTGAGTTCCAGGTGTGCTAGGATTATTTCACTATGGCTCACCCAGCAATCGCGGCGTTTCAGGACCACGTTTTGAAGACGCTTGAACATCTCCAGCAGGAATTCAGCAAGCTCCAGACCGGCCGCGCCAACGCGGCAGTACTCGAACACGTCAGCATCGATGCCTACGGGCAGCGCATGGAGCTGAAAGCGGTTGCCAGTATTTCCGTGCAGGACGCGCGTTCCATTGTCATTCAGCCATGGGACAAGTCGGTGCTCGGTGCAATCGAGAAAGCATTGCAGATTTCGGATCTGGGCGTGAGTCCTGTTAATGACGGCGTGGTCATTCGCTTGAATTTCCCGGCCATGACCGAAGAGCGTCGCAAGCACATCGTCAAAGTGGTCGGCACGTTGTCCGAGGAAGCCAAAATCCGCGTTCGCAAAGACCGCCAGACTGCCAACGACATCATCAAAGATATGGCCGACGAGGACGAAAAGGAGCGCGCTCAGAAAGAACTGCAGAAACTCGTGGACGATGCCAATGCCAAAGTTGTGGCCCTGGCCGCTGCCAAGGACAAGGAAGTCATGACAGTGTAAATTCCAAAGTTCAAAGACGAAATTCAAAAGGACATTTTTGAGCTTTGAATTTTTATCGTTTTGGAATTTCCCATCGCAGCGTTCGATGGTACGATCCGCGCATGAGAAAGCCGCTCATCGCCATCCCTAGTTTTCCCGGTAGCAACGGAGAAGTCGACAACATGCGCGTGCTGCGCCGCTGCGGTTTCGAGTGCTTCGTCTTCCGCTGGAACGACTCACTGGAAAAACTAAAAGACGTCGACGGGTATTTCTTCGGTGCCGGCTTCAGCTACGAGGACCGCGGCCGCTCCGGCATGGTCGCCGCGCGCGACCCGCTGTTTCGTCACATGCACGAGGAATCCAAGAAAGGGAAAGTCATCGTCGGCAACTGCAACGGTGCCCAGGTACTTATTGAGAGTGGATTGGTCCCGGTTGGCGACGGACTACGCATGTCGCTGGCCCACAACGCGATCAAGTCCGACGACGGCAAATGGGTCTCGCCAGGGTTTTTGAATGAGTGGGTATGGATAACCCCTGCGTGTGCGAAAGACCGCTGTGCAACATCGAACTGGGAAGGCGCAATGCACATCCCCATCGCACATGGCGAAGGGCGTTTCGTGACAAAAGATCCCGAGTTGATCAAGGAGTTGGAAAAGAACGGCCAAGTTGCGTTTCGTTACTGTGATGCCAAGGGCACGCCCTCCGAAAACCCGTCGGTAACACCCAACGGTTCGACTGGTGGCATTGCTGGTGTTTGCAGTCCAGACGGCAACGTGGTGGCCATCATGCCACACCCAGAGCGTACCGAGTTGGGTGATGCGTACTTCCTGTCCATGCGTACGTGGATCGAAAAGAAGCGCGGGCTGAAGACGACTGTGAAATTTGGCCCTGCCAAGGATTTCTCGGCCGTAAAGAACCGCTCACCCAAGCCGGTGGAGCTGTTCATCGACACCATCATCACGAACAATGAGGAGCGCACCGTGGAGCAGGCCGCCAAGCGCATCACCCCGGAGCTGAAGCTGAAACAGTACCGCTACATCGGCATGCAGAACACCGAGGCCTGTACGAGTGCACTGTCCTCGCTCTCCACATTCAACGGAAACAAAGAGATCGCCTACGTCCGAGAGCGCGGCCAGTTCTTCCGCTGGAACAGCGACAAGAAGGTGCTGGAGAAGCGCGACGGATCGCTCTTCAAGGGTGTCGCACTGTTGCGTATGAATGAGCCCGATACGGGCGCCGGTTCGTTCGGCGACGGCAGTGACACTGGCATTTGCTACGACTGCCGCGAAGTGGACGAGCAACAGGTGTACGCCAGGGAAATGCTGGAAGTCTTTGGCAATCCGCACGCCTCCACCATTTTCCGAATGCAGTAATGGGCGCCAAGGCTCCCATTGCCGTGGTCGCGCATAACATCCGTTCGCTCTGGAATATTGGCGCGTTATTCCGCACGTGCGATGCGCTCGGCATCGACCACCTGTATTTGACGGGCTATTCCGCAGTCCCGCCGCGCAAGGAAATCTCCAAAACTGCGCTAGGCGCCGAGGCATGGGTTCCGTGGACGTACGAGAAGGACCCGCTTGCCGTGCTGGAGCGCCTTCGGTCCGAAGGGTACGTCATCGCGGGACTGGAAATCGCCGAAGGCAGCACTTCGTTGTACGACTACACCCCCAAAGGGCCTCTGTGCCTGGTACTAGGCCATGAGATCCTTGGTGTGCCCAAAGAGCTACAGGACCGCTGCGACGTCATCGTGCATATTCCTATGCATGGACGCAAAGAATCACTCAACGTTGCTGTAGCAGCTGGTATTGCCTTGTTTAGCTTGCGTAAGCCAGCAGGAAGCTCTTGAGATGTTGTTTGATGCCCGTAGTATGGTATAATTTGTCCTGTTTCCAACATTTTTTGTATGGCCGACCCTACGCCCGCAGGACAGAACCCGCCTCCTCGCCCCGGTGATCCGGTGCCGACCGGAGGTTTGGACCCATCGCAGGTTTTCGGTTCCGCTCCCATGCCGCCCCCACGCGCCGCTCAAGGCGCTGCGCCTGCTTCCGCAGGAGCAGGAGGAACTGCACAACAGGCAGCTTCGGGTGCCGGCACACCACCAGTGCAGGACAACAGCCCTCCGCCTCCGCCTGTGGGTACAGTGGCGACGAAAGAAATGGGGTATGACGATGAAGACATCAAAATTCTTGCCGAGGTCGGCAACTACCGCTTCGGTAGCATTACGGCAACACTGAACAACGATAAAATCGTCGTGCCGACTCATCCGGAAACAAACTTCGATGAGCAGGGTTTCCTTACATTCTTGCGCGGATCAATTTCGCTGACCCGAGACGAAAAGTGGCGCATTATTCAGGCCATTCCCAAGCTCAGCCAGTTCCAGATCGATGAGCTGCAAAAAATTCTGCAGGAGGAGCGTGCCAAGTTCATGCAACTTTCTCCAAAGCACTTGCGGCACTTGCTCCAATTGGAGCGCAAGCACGCCGAGGACTGGAAGGACCTGCAGTCGTTGTACGTTCAACAGAACGCAAAGCAGGCCGAGCAGTCGCAGGCCGACGAAATCCGCAAGCAGTTGGGCCTTGGCTGATTTTTAGCCAAACATCAGTGTTACGATGTACAGGCCGCAACCCACCAGCAGGAACAGGGCGCCGCTGAGCATTTTTCCGCGCAGAAGTTTGTGCAGTGAGCTGAGCGCCAAAAACAGAAAAATTGCGGTTATGAATCTGAAAATCAGCGGTGAGAAGAAGAAGCCTTCAACAATCGGGATGTCCCAAGGCATCTGTCGTTCAAACGTGTAATAGCCCAATGCAACGAATGCGATGTACCAAGCCAGCAGCCAGCCGGCATACAAGCGAATGGTATCCACCAGAGGATAATAACGCTCCGTCTTAGCGGCGGAAGTGCTTGGCGAAGCAGATACGGCGTCCATCTGCTTTTCAATATCGTGAAATGCAGCAACGGGTTCTGCTTCCATTGCTACGGCAGGAGCCTTTTTCACTGCACTCACGGGCACCGCAGCAGGTGCGGCATCGCGCTGCCAACGTAGTAAGTCATCATCCTTGAATTGCGGAGTCACCCCAACTGGGGAAAGCATGTTGAGCGTAAGTTTTTGCTCCTGACGCAGTCGATCGAATGCGTGGCGTTTCGACTCAGCTTGAATCGTCCCGCGGCGAATCGTTCCGTCTGTTGCAGTGCCTTCGAACGCGAACGATGTCGGCCCACCGTCCGTGGGTTGAGTGCTTTTACCAGTTTTGCGTAACCGCATGGCCTCCGTGACGACGACGTTCTCCAACTTTTGCCCCTGCAGTGCGACAGTTGCGGCTTCTATACTTTCCGCATCTATTGTTCCACGAACATCTTTTCCTTCTTCATTCACGGCTTTGTACGAGAAGGTTGGCATGCACGAAGAGCATACCACAAGCAACGGCGAAACAACCGATCGGTCATCTCCGGTTTACTCGTCCGGCGTGAAGCGCTGCATCTCGTTCAGCATGTAGGAAACAGCTTCAGAAAGGCGTGCGTCGGCGGTGATTTCGATATGGCGGCCGTCCCAATCTTTGTAGCCGATGACGGTTCCGGCCTTTGTTTCCACTTTGCCATCCGCTCCGCCCGCATTCTCAGAGCTGCCTGCGATCAGGTTCAGCGCAATCACGCCTTGGCCCAACGCTTGGATGTCGGTCATGCCGAACTCCACGCGCCAAAGCGTGGAGGTGGTGGCGCCGAATGACTTGTAGTACCAATTCTTGTGGACGGGAATACAGAAACCGATGTGTCCGGTGCAGTATTTCTGAGTCCACAGCGAGGGCGTCGCATAGTTTTGTTTCGCCATAAGGGTGATGTCGGATTCATTTGCCGACACCGACGATGCGGCAGAGGAAACGGCAGCAATCGAAGAGGACTTGGACGACGAACTAACAGCAGCTTTGGAAGAAGAGCTGAGTACTGCAGTAGCGGACGAAAACGAAGAGGAGACAGCTGCCATAGAACTAGAGGATGTCGCGACTGCCGGAACGCAGACTCCGCTGCAATCAGCACCTCCGTGCATTGGATCGCAGCTATCGCTGTCGTCGTCGACGCAGGCCATATCCGCCGGGCAAGCGAAGCCGGCGATTCCGCCGCACATCTGCCCCTTCGAGGAAGAGGCAGCAGAGGACTCGAGAACGACGACTTCGCTGATCCTCAGCACGTTTTCGGTGCCAGAGACCTTTAAGGAACCCCGAACATCCACACGCTTTCCAAGGTACGAGCCCAACTGCAGATTGCCATCGGTCGAAACGATCAACAGTGCACGGCCACTATCCAAAAGAAGTGTGTGCGTGGCATCGGTTGTGGTTGTAACGCTCAATCCGGCGACAGTACCCGTATAAGTAACGTTATTCGTTTCGGGCAGCTGCTCGCTGCTAGAGGAGTCCGACGACAGTGCTTCGCTGGAAGACGTTGTCGAGTTGCCGTCAGTAGAAGGCTGTGGCGTGCAACCGACAGTCACGAAGAGCGTTGCGAGCAGAAGAATGGCGCGTGTGTTCATCGAAAGAAAGGAAGTGAAGCAAAACGTTACGACGCAAGTATAGGCCGTGGAATGGAGTGTCACAACAGATCGGAGGATGCGCATCGGAAATGAATCCTGTACAGTGTCCGTATGTACACACCATCACATTCGATTTTGAAAAACTATGCGGATTTGCTCGTGAAGTTCGCCCTGAACGGAGGTGAAGGCGTTCGACCGAAGCAAGTGGTGCAAATCAATATCCCCGACGTTGCCAAGCCGCTCTATGCAGCGTTACTGGAGTCCATTTTGGAAGCGGGCGCGTACCCGAAGGTGCAATTGATTCCCACGCAAACCGACAAAATCTTCTTCCAGAAAGCCAGCGACGATCAGCTCACGTTTTTCCCCGAAGCGTTCAAGCATGCCGAGGCGAATCTTATCGATCACCAGATTTCCATCATTGCGGAAGCTGACCCCTCGGAACTGAAAGACGTTGACCCAAAACGCATGTTCAAAGCCATGGATGCACGCCGAAAATTCCGCGACTGGCTGTTTAAGAAGGAACAGGAAGGAAAATTCACGTGGACGCTGGCTCTGTATGCAACGGAAGCCATGGCCAAGGAAGCGGGTATGACATTGGAGCAATATTGGCAGGAGATTATTACGGGGTGCTATCTGGATTCAAAAAACCCCATCGCCGAATGGCAGAAACTGTTCGTGGAACAGGAGCGCATTAAGGCAGCGTTGGATGCCTTGCAGATTGAGCACGTGCACGTTGAGGGCGCACGTATCGATTTGATTGTAAAACTCGGCCCCAACCGACGCTGGCTTGGCGGAAGCGGTCGAAACATTCCCAGCTACGAATTGTTCATTTCGCCGGATTGGCGCGGTACGCAAGGAAAAATTTATTTCAACCAACCGCTGTATCGCTACGGCAACATTCTTCGTGACATTGAGCTTGAGTTCAAAGACGGGCTGGTCACCAAGGCGACCGCCAAAGAAGGTCAGAGCGTGCTCGACAGCATGCTGGAGCGCAACAACGCAAACAAGATTGGCGAGTACTCACTGACCGATAAGCGCTTCTCTCGAATTACCAAGTTCATGGCAAATACGTTGTACGACGAAAACATCGGCGGAGAGTTCGGCAACACGCACCTTGCAGTCGGCAGAGCGTATAAGGACAGTTATCCCGGCGACATGTCCAAGCCGACCGAGAAGGATTGGGATGCCTGGGGGTATAATGACTCTCCCGAGCATACCGACATTATTTCTACCGAGGATCGTGTCGTAACCGCATATTTGCCAAACGGTTCCAAGAAGGTGATCTTCAAGGACGGCATGTTCCAACTGTAGTAATCGCGCTACTTGCGAACGTACAAATAGACCGTTGCCGTGCCCCAGCCCATGGTGCAGCTCTCTACTTTCAGCTGTTCGAAGCATTCCATTTCTAGCCGACGACTAACGCATGCCAATAGAGTTCCGGGGCGCACTTCCGAGCATTTCCAGGTGAACTTGGACATCATTTCTTCGGAGAAGCATGTCGTGCAGTGCGCAAGTACCACATCCGTCGTCGAAACGTCCGTGGCTAAAATGTCGTCGTTGCGGAACTCCAGTTCGCAGTGTCGCTTTGTTTCGGGTAGCAATGGGCGGACCTCTGAATCAAAACGACTGCCGACGTGGAGTGCGGCATCATGGAGATCGGCAACGAGCTCTACACCAATAGATCGCTCAAAATCGCCGATTATCGGTGCTAGCACCACTGCTTTGCCGGTTCCGGAACCCAAATCGCAAAAGACACCCTTCGAGGACGGCAGCATGCTGATAATGCTTTGCATGGATTGGGGAGTCACTTCGCCGTACGTGAAGTCGGAGTTGTTGTACTCCTGGCGCTTGTCTCGTCCACTGGCCGAAAGTGCGTAGCCATTCACATCAGTGAAGAGCTTATCGTGAATTTCTTCAGCAGTAAGGCATGTTGGCATATCAAAGTACTATACCAGAAAAAGAGTTCTGACACAATTCTAGGCACAAAAAAGAGGCGGTGATGCCGCCTCTTTCAAACTTCGTAGCGTCAAACTATTTTGCAGTCTTCAACATGTCGTCGATGTCCGTAACGAACATGTCGATTGGGCGTGCGCCGGGGATCAGGCGGAACTCTTTTGTCTTTGGGTTGTACAAAATGTTGCCGGGAGTACCGGTGACGCCAGCCAAAGAACCGTCTTTGGTCTGCTGATTGATCTTGGCGACAATGTCGTCGCTGTCCGACACACAGGCGTTGAACTTCGTTTCGTTCAGGCCCAATTTTTTTACGATGGAAACGTAATCGTAGTTTTGCTTTTCAAACACTTCGTCGGTGAACTTCCAGAATGCATCATTGCCACCTTGCTGCGCTACGCATTCGGAAGCAACGGCTGCCGGGAGAGCCTTAGCATGGAACGACAGCGGGAAGTGGCGGTAGACCCAAGCCACATCATCACCGTACTTGGCCATGATCTGCTTGATCGTGGGGTGAACACGAACGCAGAAGGGGCACTCGTAGTCGGAGTACTCAATAAGGACCAGTTTGGCGTCCTTGCTGCCAAGGTAGTGGTCGCTATCGGAAATCGGAACGACCTGGCCCGTCTTCTGGGGCTGCGTAGGAGCAGCTGGCTGAGAAGCTGGTGCGGCGGTGGGGGCTTTTGGCACGGAAGCAGCCTGTTGGCCACCCTGGGGCAGAGGCTTCATCATGACGGAGCCGTTCATGAAGGTGGCTACGACAAAACCTACGATGAGACCCATGAGACCCATGGAAACTCCAAACCAAATATTTTGATTATCATTGGACGCCATACAAACGAGTGTGGGAAAAAATTGTATCGGAAGTATACCTTCAATTCTTCCAGCGGCAACAGTCTGCAGCGCCGTCTTAATCCTTTCTTAATGCACGTTCTGCAAACCACGCTCTGCGCTGTACAGGTTACAGGGTTGGAGTAGTATTTCGTCACCTTTTCTTCCTTCTTTGTATGGCTCAACCAACAGGCTCCGGACTTCCAAAATTTTTACAACCGCTGGGAATGCGCGGCATATCCATCGTCGGCGTGGCTGTAGCCACCGTGGTTGCCGTTGCGTTGGGTGTGTATTTTAAGGATGCATTACAGCCTGGTTTTGAGTTTTCGCAGAATCAACGTGTTTCCGCCACGGCGGAGCTGCGACTGGCATTTCCAGAACTCATGGATCATGCCAGCACCGAAGAAAACCTCAGCTTGCCGACGGAGTTCCAGGCGCAGAAGCGTTGGGATGGCGAAATGCTTATTTTTACACCGGCACAGCGTCTCGTAGCCGAAAAAACATACGTCTTTACGCTCAGTCGTCGAGCACTGAAGGCCGATGGCCAGCAGCTGGGCAGGGATCTGACATTTAAATTCTACGTTGCAGGAGCTCCGGCACTCAGCACACACATGCCGGCCGCCGATGCGACCGACATTCCGGCGGAGTCGCAAATTACGCTGATCTTTTATAGACCGGTTGTGCCGTTGACGCAAGTACAGGGAAAAAACGCCACTGCAAAGCTAGACAACTGGCCGGTCACGATCTCTCCACAAATTCCTGGGAAGTGGCATTGGCTTGGAACAACGACCGTGGAATTCATACCGGAGAAGGGCCTGACGCTTGCAACGAAATACACCGTTACCGTTCCGGTGGGTATTCAGACGGTTTCGGGAGATACGACTGAAAAAGATTTTTCCTGGACCTTCGAGACGCAACGTCCAATGGTCGTAGGTGTAGACCCGTCCTCCGGGATCGTGGATGCCGGGCCGACAAGTGAGATTGTGCTGCGCTTTAACCAAGAGGTGAACTTGAAAGAAGTCCAGGACAACGTGAAGTTCTTCCATGTGAATTCACCGTCGGAGGCACGCCGTGACGAGCGCCTGAGGAAAGAGGGGACTGGAGCTACGATGCAAAGCGACGGCAATCAGCTGGCTTTGAAACCGGCCGTCTATGGAAAAACTGAGAACGAGGACGGCAAAATGGTGACCGACAAAACCATGGTTGTTCTCGCTCCGGTTGCAAAGTTGGATTTCAAAAAAGAGTATGGAATCACCGTGTTTGCCGGGACTCTTGGAGCACAGGGTGACCTGGGCACCTTGACCGACTTTACGTCGCAGTTTCAAACCGTGGGTGATGTGGCGGTAACACGTGGCACGTATTACCAGGGCAATCTCAGTATTGATTTCAGCAATCCGATGCAGGGCAAGACGCTGAAGTCATTTATCGACATCAGTCCCGCTTCCCAGAGCTGGAAAGACTATCAGCTTGGACCGGATGGCATCTATGAAGAGGATTCCGACTGGAGCACGTCTTACGTGAGTGTGTATCCGTCTTTGGAGCCCAGTACCGAATACACCGTTACCGTGAAGAAAGGCGCCAAAGACATCTACGGACAAACCCTTGCCGAGCCGTACGTATTCAAATTCAAGACTGATCCGGTGCCGGCCGAGGCATTCATTAAGTCGAAAGGAGAGTTTGGCATCTTCGAGCGTGGCAAACCGCCGGTGTTCTATGTCAACGGCGTGAACGTCAGCACGTTCAACATGCAAATGTCGAAGCTCTCGTTTGAACAGTTTTTGAGCATTCGCAGTCAACTGCACCAAAACTACGATTCCAAACCTGCGCTGAACGAAGGCACCGATTATCAAAAGTGGAGCATCAAGCCCACTGCCAAGCCCGATCACTGGCAGTCGATCGCCTTGGATGTGCAAAAGCAGGCCGGCAAAACGCTGGGTTCGGGAATTTTCGGATTGTCGATGCAAGCACCCGAATACGTGCAGACATGGAATCCGTCCGCCGGTCCGGTGACGCAGTATCAGTTCTTTGCGTTGACCGATATGGCGATCACGCTCAAGCAGTCGGCAACAAAGGCTTTGGTGTGGGTGAATAACATGCAGACCGGTGACGCCGTCGGTGGTGCGAGCATTGCGTTCTACAGCTTGGATGGGAAACAGTTACTTACCGGCAAAACTGATGCGCAGGGCTTTCTGGAAGTTCCGTTTGAGTTGTCGAAATTCGTCACGACGTCCAACGATTGGAACCCGGAGTTTTGGGTGACTGCAGCAAAAGGCGACGACTTCGCCTTCGTCAGCAGCAACTGGAACGAAGGGTACCGCCCGTACAGCTTTAACGGTGTATACGAAGAAACTCGCGGAACCGATGGCTCCAAGTACCGCTTGCAGTCATACGTGTATACAGAACGCCCGCTGTACCGTGCCGGCGATAGCGTGAACTTCAAAGGCATTCTGCGCATGCTTGATTGGGACGGCAAAATGCACATTCCCAGCCAAGCCCGCTCGGTGTTGGTGTCTATTCAAGACCCTGAAGGTCGCGAGGTGTACAACTCGACGGTCAAAGTCAGCGCGTACGGCACGTTTACGGGAAACTTTACGACTGTTGAAGATGCATCACTCGGACAGTATTACTTGAGCGCACGACTGATGCCCGAGGACGATTTGCAGTACCAGAGCGCTGGCGCAACGTTCTCCGTCTTGGCGTACAGGAAGCCCGAATACCGTGTTGATGTGACTCCGGAGTCTCAAGACTACTTTAACAATTCCACGGTAAAAGGAACTGTCGAAGGTGCGTACTATTTCGGTGCTCCCATGGCCAATGCGACGGTAAACTGGCGTGCGCAGTCCACCGACTACTTCTTTAACAAGTACTCTGGCGATGGTTGGTACTCCTTTGCCTTGGAAAGCGACTGGTGCTGGTATGACTGCCAACGCGGCGAATCTTCGCTGACATCGGGTGATGGAAAACTGGACGCAACGGGCCATATGCCGTTGGCATTCCCGGTGAATATCGACGACAAAGGCGTAAGCCAAGTCGTAAGCGTGGACGTGGACGTGACGGATCAGAACAACCAAGTTGTCAGCAACCGCATGTCGGTAATTGTGCACAAGTCGAAGTTGTACGTGGGCATCGGTTCCGACGATTATGTCGTTACGCCGGGCAAGACCGCCAAGATGCGATTGATTTCGTTGGACACCGACGGAAAGCCTGTTGCCAATCAACAGGTGAAACTTCAGGTCTTCCTGCGTGAATGGAATACCATTCGCAAGAAAGGCGTTGATGGCGAGTACTACTACGACAACGAAGCAAAGGACACCCTGGAAAACGAGTCATCCATTACGACAAACGGGGAAGGAAAGGCCAACGCGGATGTTGTGATTCCGGTCGGCGGCGGTCACGTTATTGTCGCAACGGTAACGGATTCCAATGGCCGCCAAGCAAAGGCGAGCACGAGCGTCTATGCGTGGTCCAGCACGTACGTGAACTGGGCGCACGACAATAACGACCGTATCGATGTACTCACCGACAAGCCCGAGTACAAGGTCGGCGACGTTGCAAAACTTCTCGTGAAGACGCCATTCCAAGGCAAAGGAGTCAAAGCTTTGGTCACGGTGGAGCGTGAAAACGTACTTACAAAAACAGTGATTGACGTCACGAGCAACGCGATGCCGATCGAAGTGCCCATCACGGCCGATCTTGCGCCGAACGCCTACGTATCGGTGGTTATCGTGAAGCCGCGTGTCGGCGAGACATTCAATGAAAACGGATTGGATACCGGCATGCCGGCGTTCAAAATCGGCTATGCGGCTTTGCGCATTGAAACCAAAGACAAAGAGCTCCACGTAGAGCTGAAAACCGACAAAGACCGCTACGGACCGCGCGAAAAAGTGACTGTCACTATTCAAACCACCGATGCCGATGGAAAGCCTGTTCCAGCCGAATTGTCACTCGGCGTCGTTGACCTGAGCTTGCTCGCGTTATCCGGCTTCGATAAACCCGATCTCGTCTCCATTTTCTACTCGCAACGCGGACTTGGCGTCTACACCTCGCAAATGCTTTCTCAGCTCGTAGAGCGCTTTAAGCCGGGTTCCAAAGGAGGTGGTGGCGGCGTGGATCCCGAAACGGTCAAGCGCGGCGATTTCAAGGATACCGCGCATTGGTTGCCGAGCGTTGTTACCAATGCCTCGGGAACGGCAACGGTTACGTTCACACTGCCGGATAACCTGACGACGTGGCAGTTGCTCAGCATCGGCTCGACGATGCAAAACACGTTCGGTGCGGACGTCATGACGATCTTGGAAACGAAGAAGGTCATTTTGCGTCCGGTGCGTCCTC
Source organism: uncultured Candidatus Peribacteria bacterium (assembly GCA_964458645.1). GTDB lineage: Bacteria > Patescibacteriota > Gracilibacteria > Peribacterales > Peribacteraceae > DAORHV01. The sequence continues at coordinate 21,449 of CAYWJU010000016.1, forward strand.
GTTTCGCACTGACCGATGACGAAGTGAAGTTGGGCGCCATCGTGCACAACTTCACCACCGAGGAGCAGCGTTTCAAGGTAACGCTTACCGGCAGCGGCTTTACAGGCATGGGGCCGATGACGCAGGACATTACGGTTGCAAAAGACGACCAAGTGAAAGTGATGTTCCCGGTGAAAATCGGCAAGGGCGACAGCGCCACATTCGACTTTAAGGCGCAGAATTCCGTCGGTGTGGATGAAATTCAGGAAACCATTCCGGTGTACAAGTTCGGCGTGCCGCAAGCGAATGCTACGTCAGGTTTGACCGAGGACGTCACCACCGAAAAGGTTCTGGTGCCCAGCATCGACGATGCGGAATACGGCGAATTAAGCGTGAGTGTATCGCCGACTGTTGCGACCTATCTTCCTGCGGGACTGTCGTATCTTGCGACGTATCCGTACGGCTGTGCGGAACAAACCGCTTCCAGCTTCCTGCCGAACATTGCCCTTTCGCGCTTACAAGGCTTCGATGCATTCTCGTTCGTCGACGGCAAAACCCTGGAGCGCAATCTGAGCGCCGGCTTGCAGCGATTGTACGGCTTCCAGCGCAGCGACGGTGGCTTCGGCTACTGGGAAGGATCGGATCGCAGTTATCCGTACCTCACCGCGTACATCGTGTATGCATTGCAGCTTACGAAGAAAGAAAACTACACGGTGGATCAGACCGTCATCGACCAAGCCGTGTCGTACTTGAACAGCGAACTTCGCTCCACAGCATCCCAGTATATGGACGACAACACACGCGCCTACATTTTGTTCGTCTTGTCCGAGATGAACCGAAACGATGTCAGTTTGTTGAACAACTTGTTCGAAAAGCGCAAAGGAATGGCGCAGTTCTCCAAGGCGCAGTTGGCCATGGCCTTCCAAAAAGCAGGTCAGGGCAAAAAGGCTCAGGACCTGATTACAGAAGTGACCAATGCCGCAATCGTCGATCCGCGCGGCGTTCACTTTGAGGAAGACTCAGCCGGATATTACGGTTGGATGATGCACACGGACACACTTACGACCTCTACGGTCATGCAAGCTTTGGTTCGTATTCAGCCGGAGAATCCCATGTTGCCGAAAATGGTGCGCTATCTGTTGGATATCCGTGAAAACGGCCGTTGGGATACCACGCAATCCACCTCGATTACGCTTCTGGCCTTTGCTGAGTACCTGGATAGCACCAAGGAGCTCGATGCCAACTTCACTGCAGGCGTGGAAATCGGCGGCAAGAAATTGCTGGATCAGAAGTTCGATTCCAAGAACGTCTTGCAACGTAAAGAAGTGAAAACCGCCTTGGAAAACCTGGTGCGCGGCAAGGACACCGATGTGAAGATCGGCAAAGACGGAACCGGTCGTCTCTATTACGACGTCGTGCTCAAGTACTTCTACACACCAGACAGCATTGAACCGGCAGAAGAGGGTATTGGCATCGTGCGTGAAATGACTCCGATTACGCCGAAAGACGCCTCCATGTCGGTTGGCACAACACACAAAGTGAAGCTGACGATCACTGTTCCAGAATGGCGCGCGTTCGTAGCGGTGGAAAGCCCCCTGCCTGCCGGAATGGAGGCAATCGACTTCAGCCTCCGCACGACGCAACAAGATCTGGCAGACAGCGTCAATCAGCCCAGTTCGGGCAATTGGTCTTGGGACTACTACTGGAACGGTTTGTGGCGCTTCCGTCATATCGAGTTCCGCGATGACCGCGTCTTCTTGTTCGCAGACGATCTTCCGCCCGGCGTGTACCAGTACGAATACCTTGTTCGCGCAACCACTCCCGGAAAATTCCATTCCCGCCCCGCGCGTGCTTGGGAAATGTACTATCCGGAAGTGTTCGGACAAACATCCGGTGAATGGATGACAATCAATGAGTAACCGATGACCGCAGCCGGGACGCATCGTCCCGGCTGCGCTATGTCTGCCCTTCATTCCATGAACTTCAGCAAGAAGCCTCTCTTCAGGACCGCCGCATTCCTCGCGGTGGTTTTGCTTGTTATTGTTCTGGGCTGGCCGCTGCCGGATGCACTCACTGAGACTGGTGCCGAACACTCGGTGGCGATCCTCGATCGCCATGGGGATGTGCTGTATGAAGTCCGTAAACCCACGCTGGGCCTGAAGAGCCGCATTGCCTTATCGCAAATTCCAACAGTGGCGGTACAAGCACTCCTTGCAACGGAGGACCGAACGTTCTATTCGCATCCGGGTGTCAGCCTACGCGGAATGTCGCGCGCAGCATGGCAGAATGTTTCAACCGGCAGAGTCGTATCGGGTGGTAGCACCATTACACAACAGCTTGTTCGCAACCTTTTGCAATCCAAGCGCCGAGATGTGTTCTACAAGGCATATGAGGCGTACCTGGCGCTACGCATGGAGTTGAAGTATGCAAAAGACGATATTCTGGAGGAATACCTGAATACGGCGTATTTCGGTCACCAGGCATACGGCATTTCCGCTGCAGCAAAAACATTCTTTGGCAAAAGCCTCAAAGAACTATCTGTAGCCGAAAATGCCTTACTGATCGGCTTGCTTCAGTCCCCGTCGGCGTACGATCCTTTTGTGCGTTTCCAGTCCGCAAAAACGCGTCAGAAGCGCGTGCTGCAAAATTTGGCAGATGTTGGCGAACTTACCGAGCAACAACGCGAAGAAGCAGAGCACGAACCTCTTACTCTCAGTCATGGCCGTACGGAAATTTACGCACCTCATTTTGTTTTTTGGCTGCTGCAGCGGTACCCCGAAATCTCCGATGGCAATCGCAGCGTCCGCACGACACTGGATTTGGGGCTGCAACGTCAAATTGAGCGAATCGTCGACAACAATCTGAATAAACTTTCGGATGCCAATGTGACATCGGCAGCAGTCGTGGTGCTGGATGCTGATACCGGTGAAATTCTCGCCATGGTCGGTTCGCGAGACTATTTCGATACAGAACACGATGGCGCAGTAAACGTTGCGGTATCCGCTCGACAGCCGGGTTCAGCCCTGAAGCCTTTCGTGTACGCACTGGCGCTGGAAAAAGGGGATACGCCCGCAACAACGGTTGCCGACATCGAGACGCAGTTCTTCACCCAGGAAGGAAATCCGTATGTGCCACGGAACTATGACTACGGCTACCACGGACTTGTTCGGTATCGCGAAGCGCTCGCGAACTCCTACAACATTGCCGCAGTGAAAACACTGGAGCGAGTCGGAGTACAGCGCTTGATGTCGTTCCTCCGGGCTTCAGGAATTTCGACGCTTTCGCAAACACCAGAACACTATGGGCTTGCGTTGGCATTAGGAGACGCAGAAGTTCGCCTCCTAGAATTGTCCCAAGCGTATGGGGTTTTCGCACGCGGGGGCCGCACGCTGGAACCCGTGGCGCTCCTGGGAACCGCTTCCGGCGAAGGACGGCAAATCCTCAGTGAAAAGACCGCCTGGTTGATTACCGACATACTGGCCGATAATGACGCGCGTTTGGCCGAATTCGGGCCAGACAGCCCGTTGCTTCTTCCCTTTGCCTCGGCTGCAAAAACGGGAACCACGCGTAATTCCCGTGACAACTGGACGGTTGGATTTACACCGCAGCGGATCGTAGGCGTATGGGTTGGTAATGCCGATAACTCTCCCATGAAAGGTACATCCGGAATTACTGGTGCGGGCCCCATTTACCATGATGTCATGCTGGCCGCCGCGCAGGATCTGCCTGCCGAAACATTTCGTCGTCCATCTGGCATCGAAGACGTACAAATTTGCCGTTTATCCGGTCTCCTTCCGACGCCGGAGTGCCCCAGCGTACTCACGGAACATTTTGTGTCCGGAACACAGCCAACAAAACGCGATGACATATATCGGGTAGTTCAGATCGATCGTCGGAATGGACAGCTGGCAGGAGAAGCCTGTCCACCGAGCATTGTGGAGGAACGCACGTTCGCCGTATTTCCCCCGGAACTACGCAAGTGGGCGCGGGAAAACGGCTGGCAGCAGGCCCCTACTACGACATCCGCTCTGTGCGGCTCAGGCCAAACACAAGCCTCTGAACATACGTCCTTTTTAGACATCACACGACCTGCCGCTTCCGATGCATTCCAGCTTGATGCCATGGTGCCAGATAAGAATGAGCGGATCATTTTCGAAGCACGTGCCGATGATTCCATACGCACGGTCGAATGGTACGTAAACGGCAGCCTTGTAGGCACTGGCAAAGCCCCGGACTTCCGATTGGAATGGCAACCGTTTCCCGGAAGATTTACCGTGGAAGTGCGACATGGAGCAGTTGCAAGGAGTACAACTATCGAGGTGACTGAGTAGGCATGGCTAAAAAAGCATTATTTTGCTATAATACTAAGAAACATACACATCATGTTTTTCAGCAAATCTTTCACGTTTCTGTCACGGTCATTGGGCCTGCTGTCACGCAGGCCAACCAGCATGGGCGCATCACTCGTCCTGTGCTTGCTGACGCCGGCGATATTGCTGGCGTACTCAAGTCAACAGCTCGATGTTGGGCAAGCTGAGTACCTGGGCATTGCTGCAGTGTTTCTTGTGACAGTGTGCACACTCATTTCGGCTGCATACGTAAACTTTGCGCCGTTGACCGCTGCGTGTTGCGCCCTCGCAGCCACGTACTACGGAATGCTGTTTGTGGTGTTTGCGTACGGGGCGAGCTCATGGAGTAGAGACTTCAGCCCAAGTTTTCTTGCTGAATATACATACGACATCATTCCGGCCGCCTTTCGCATGTTTGGCCTGTGGCCTTTGGTGGGAGTTTCAGCAGCGCTACTCTGCGCATGGTGTGCGCTGTTTCTATTGTTCTTCCGCCTGCAACGGCGCATGCGAATACGCTGCCCATGGCTGGAGCTCTCGTGGAAGCCTGCGGTTGCAGCCGTGGTTGGCGTCGGCGTAGCCCTGACGAATGCGTCCGCATATGGTGAGCCTATCAGCATGTCAATATCGGGCTATGAGGAGGAGGCAGCAGGACAATCACAGTTCGGCAACGCCGTTTTTTCAAACTACGAAGACTTTCGCACGGATTCCGAGGAAAGCATTTTCGTTCTGCAGTTGGAGTCCGTCAGTTCAATGGCGCTCCTGCGGCCGTACGAAATTAGCACGAATGTGTACCCGGGTACGTATTTGCCGCAGTTGCACGCAATCGCAAAGGACGGTGTGTTCTTTCCGTTTTTTCTGGCAAACCAGTCACCGACGAACCGTGCACAGGAAACCATTCATTGCGGGGTCGTAGGAAACAATGCCAGGGCTCTCAGCAGCCGCACAATCGATGTCCCAAAGTCTTGTCTGCCAAGCCTGTTGGCAAAATCGGGCTATACGACAATCGCTTTTCGTTCCGACCGACCGGAATTTTCGAACATGGGGAAATTCATCAAAAGCACGGGATTTTCCGAGCTGCACTATGACGACATCATGCAGCCGGACGACGTAAAGTATCCGTGGGGCTACGACGATTGCACGTACTACAAACGGGCGTTTGACTATCTTCGTACCAACTATCCGGATGGGAAAAAGCTCTATGTGTATTTTGAAGTAAGTTCGCACCACTGGCCATTTACCCAAAAATCAGAGTATCAATTTGCGTTCCCATTCAAACAGCCGAGAAGCTACTTGGAAAAATACATAAATTCCGCAAGCGCGCAGGACTCATGTTTGCAAACGTTCTACAGCCAATACAAAGCATATGCGAACGACCGTACGCATTTGGCGATCCAGTCGGATCATGGCTTTCCACTGCTACAGCAAAGAGCCCAAGAGGGGTATTTGGCAAAGGGCGTACAAAGTGAATATTTCTTTATTCCGTACGTGTACGTTCCACCACGTTCTCGAACGTCGGAATTTGCCGTTGGCACAGAGCGGCCTGCGTTGGACATGTTTGCTCAGGAAGACATTCTACCGACATTCCTAGAGCTGCTGAGTGGCAACGTCTTTGCAAACTCTCTTGTTCCGGCATTGAAAAACCAAAGCGTGAACAAGCTGCTGTACGAACCCTGTCATGTGCTTGTGAATGGTGGCATGCAATCCATGGCCGTCATACGCAATAACCGCGAGTACATCATGTATTCCAGCGAAAACCAAGAAGTGATTTCCGTCGATCTGATCGCCGATTTTGCCATGAAACACCCGAAAGTAATTGAGCGAAACGTCTCTGCGAAAGCATTCCGAAATACCTACTACTGCGAGCGGTATCGGCGTGCTCCATACAAAATCCTTGGTCCAACCGGAAACTGACATCGTTGCCGATTCTTTCGGCTTCTGGTAGACTAAAAGGAAACATATACCCACTCACTCACCATGGTCCCAGCACCTCCCAAAAAGCGCGTTGTCATCGTTGGCGGCGGATTCGGCGGCGTACGCACAGCGCTGGACCTTGCGGCGCAGAATCTGGATGTAAAAATCACACTGATCGATGGCCGTTCCTACTTGGAATATTACGCGGCGTTGTATCGCGTCGTTACGGGGAAGTCGCCTTTGGAGGCTTGTGTTCCCTACAGCCTGATATTCAAAAATTCGAAAGTCGAAGTCGTTCGCGACCTGGTTGATGGAGTCGATATTCACACCCGCATCGTTCGCGGCGTTTCGGGCTCGCACTATGGATACGACTATCTGGTATTGGCGTTGGGATCGGAAACGGCGTACTTCGGAATTCCAGGGATGCAGGAACTGTCGTACGGCATGAAATCCGCGCAGGAGGCGATTCGGCTCAAAAACCACCTCCATGACGTCTTCAATCAGGCTCGCACGGCACACGAGGCTGTCGAGCGAACACAGGCAACCCATATTGTTGTCATTGGCGCAGGGCCGAGCGGAGTAGAGCTGGCAGGCGAATTGGCTGTCTACGTTCGAGAATTAGCGCGCCTGCATGGAGTCAGCGCATCATTGGTCACCATAGATTTGGTTGAGGCCATGTCGCGCGTATTGCCCACGCTTGAACCGGAGATGTCGGAACGCGTCTTGAAGCAACTGCAGCATTTGGGTGTCAACGTTCTTCTTGGACGCAGCGTGACAAAGGAAGAAGCCGAACAGGTGTACCTGAAGGACATGCAGATGAAGACGAAAACAGTAATATGGACCGCAGGAGTGAAGGCGAATGCACTGTTAGGCCAAATCGACGGATTGAAGGTGGATCGTCGCGGTCGCGCGGAGGTGAACGAGTTCCGCCAAGCCAACAATTCAGACAACGTATTCGTCATTGGCGATGCTGCCGCCACGCAGTACTCAGGAACTGCTCAGACAGCCGTGCTCGACGGCTCATACGTGGCAGATGCCATAGGGCGAAAGCTTCGCGGTCGTCCTTTGGTGCGGGCAAAAGACAAGCCCTCCGCATTTGCTATTCCAGTTGGCCCTGGCTGGGCTGCAGTCGCATACGGACCATTGCGCGTGTACGGACGTTTAGGCTGGTGGATGCGTCGCGCCGCAGATATGAAAGTTTTTTTGAGCATGCTGAAGCCCTGGGACGCCGTGCGCGCCTGGATGAGTGGCAATATTTCGATCGAAATTTGCCCGCTGTGCAGCGCAGAGTCGTGCACCTGCTAAGTGCGACGCATCTTGCAAACCAAGAAGAACCTGCGACAATGCGCCTATGAAGCAAAGCATGTTGTTCTTGTGCGGCTCGTTGCTGCTCCTCACTACGTTTGGCAGCGTTCAGGCTCACGGTCTAGGACTGTCGTTAGAAGAGGTGGTAGGGGAGTATCTCATTGATATTGGCTACGATCAGCAGCTGATTGCCGGCGAGCAGATTTTGTTTGATTTCAATTTGTACAATCAGCGTCGTGACGGACTGGAAGATCCAGCCGACTATACAAGCGTGGCATTCGAAGTGTCCCTGAATGGGACAACGGTGTTCAGTCGCCAAGTTGCTCGCAATACGGCACAAACATTCATGACAGTCGTCTTTCCAACCTCAGGTCAGTACGGCCTACACACAATATTTTTCCGCGATGAAGAAAAGTTCGCCGAAACAACATTTTCTGTAGGGGTGGCAAACCCAGTAAGCGCACAGAAGATGACGTCGCCCTTGGATATCTTTGAAATCGCCAGCTACGCGGTTGCATTGGTGATTTGCATCGCTGCCGGTATTGGACTTCTGATAATGCGCTCGCGGCGCAATCCCGCCGGCCCTGTTGCCTGAGGCTATTTCTTGAACCCCGGCAAATCACAGACAACGCTTACTGGTTTGACTTGATGGGCGGGGACTTCACCGCGTGACCATTGCCCAATGGATAGGAAGCAATCGGCGAACATGGCATGCATGCTGTCGTCCGCGTAGAACGCAATGTGTGGGGTTGCAATGACTTTATCATGGGAAAGCAGCGTTCTGTTTTCCTCAAAGTTCGTTTCATGCTCCAGAACATCCAGAAGCGCATAACCAACTTTTCCGCTCTCGAGTGCCTTCAGCAAGTCACCGGAGTGAATCAGTGAACCGCGAGCGGTATTCACCAACACGACGCCATCTTTCATTTTCGCAAAAGCGTCGGCATTAATGACATGCTCTGTGGCCTTTGTACCGGGAATATGCAATGAGATGATATCGCTTTCAGTCAATAACTCATCGAACGATACGTACTTTGCACCCAATAAATCGGTCAATTCAATGACACGACACATATCGAACAGCAAAATTCTCATGCCGAATCCGTGCGCGATTTGCGCAACACGACGGCCAATTTTGCCAGTACCGACAATGCCGATGGTTTTGCCGCGCAAAGACATGCCGCGCAATCCACGATAATCGAATGTTCCACCCTCCACGCGCAAGCTGGCCTCGGGTACATGGCGCAAGGTACTCAAGAGCAATGCAAACACATGCTCCGCAATGACGTGCGATCCGTAGTCCGGCACGTTGCAGACAACAATTCCGCGCTCTTTGCATGCCGACAAGTCAATGTGGTCGTAACCGACAGACCGAGTGCACAGCAGCTTGAGCGCTGGCAGCTGCTGCAATGCCTTTCGCGTAAAACGGCTGTTTACGAAACAGGAAATTACTTCAGCATCTTTGCATTCGTTCGGGACACAGTCCTCATGTAACGCAGACTGATTCACGAGCGCGCTAGGAAACTCTGCATGAATACGCTCAAGATCCTCGGTGTCTGTTTCGATAAATGTAATGCGGGAAGCCATATGTTTATTCGTAGATGGTGTAATGCTGCTTTGTAGGCTGCGTTTGAGCCAAAATCGATGAACGATCGTCTTCTACTTTGCGAGGATGCCCAAGCATAATGCCTCCAATGACGATTTGCTTCTTATCAAGGCGCAAAATCTCGTGTGCGGCAGCATGATGCAAGGAAACCCAGCAACTTGCGATGCCGGCTGCCGTAGCACTATACAAAATGCTCGACATGGCAACGACACAAGAATATTCAAGCTCACGCGGATTCCATAGAATGGTATTACCCTGGCTTTTTGCGCCGGTATCACAAGAAACCACGACAAATACGCTGGCGCCTTCGACAAAATTTCCGTAACAACTGGCTTCCATGAGCCGTTGGCGCAAATCCTTGGTGAAAACGACATGGAACCTCCAGGGTTTTAAATTATCGACGCTGGGAGCACGATCTGCAATGTCGAGCAGGCTGATTATTTGCGACTTTTCCAACGGCTTGGTACTAAAAAACCGCTGGCTGTGACGAGCCGATGCCAAGGCCGCGAATTGCTCGAGTGTCGGAAGGATGTTTTCAGACATAGAGACATCGTCCCATCCCTGTGCCTAGGGCGCAATATCATTCTTTACGTGCAACAACAACACAAACGTACGCATGTGCAACATCCAAAACAACACGCTGAAAAAGTGCTTGCGGCTTCGGATCAATGAAAGCGAATGGTGAGGTGACCCCGGCCAGAATTCCTGCCTGCCGGCAGGCAGGGAACTGGCTACGCCTGCTTTCCGAGTTTGAGATTCCGCTCTTCGCGTCCAATGCCGCTTTTCCAGTAGAGTTCGCGAGTGCGAGCTTCGGCTTTGGTTTTAAAAGTCTCTAAATATACAAGTTTCCAAGGCCGTCTTGATTTGGTCGTCTTGGTAATGCCTTTACTGTGCTGCGCAAGCCTTTTCTTTATGTCAGATGTCATCCCAGTATAAAAAAGCTCCATCCTTCTCACTTTGAAGAATATAAACGTAGTGCATAACTATGATATAAATGGTGGCCCCGGCCAGAATTGAACTGGCTACGCCTGCCTCTTCAGGGCAGCGCTCTACCGATGAGCTACAGGGCCACAGACTATAAACGATGATACTCAGGAACGAAGCTGGCAGAATGTACCATTTCACCCCCTCTGAGGGAAGGGGCGTCTTTGCTTGCGCTTAAAGAGAGTTCATGACGTTCACCACACTTAATTACCAGATTCTGCCCATCATCCAAAAGAACGGCAGTACAATTTGGAAGAACACGTACAGAAGCAGTAGCAACACCCAAAAACTGATGCCACCCCTCTTTCCCGGCTGCGCGCTATTTGCAGTAACTGCAGACTGAAACACATCCACGGCCTCGGGATGTTTGTGTAAATACAGCTTGTAAAATATCATCGTAAGAATACTCAGCGTACCATCGACAATTGCGGCTGCCGCCAGCACCCTAAAAAATACTGGACTCAATACAGCGTCGGCATTGTGGACGTAGATAATCGGCTGGAGCATTGCGAGGACAATCGCAATAAACGCGTAGTTGGCATAGATGATTGTATCCATGTACTTCTCTTTGCCGAGAACTTTGGACAGAACATCAACATGCAATGAGCCGAAGCCGATCAAAAAGAACGTTACGTACAGATTGCGAAGCGTTTCTGCTGCAATGAGCTTCCAAATACCAAATACCGATACGAAAAAACTGACGACGATAATGAGAAATACCGTATTGATGAAGAACGCCAAGCGAGTAAAGGTTTTGTTTTTGGTATCGTCCCAAATAAACGAAAGGCTCACAAGCGAATGCACCACAACTACAAACAAGGTCGCAAAAACCCTCCAGGTGACTTCATTGAATTCACCCAGCAGCACGGCAACTACTGCAACCAGTGCCGCCACAATTAATGAACCGATGAACGTCGAAATACAGAATTTTTTTACTTGAGCAAAATTGAGCATGGAAGAATACTACTCGATTGCCTTACAGAAGCGCAAGGAAGCCTACATTACTCGTTACAATTCCTACTCGTACAGCGTGTATATTTTTTCCAGTGCGTGTCGATTGTGACCTCCGCCAGGCTCTTCTTCTCCTTTTTTGTAGTGCCCGAGCATGATGCCAGCGACCACGACCTCGTTCATTGGAAGCTTCAACAACTCATGTGCGGCTCCATGATGGAGTGACACCAAAGAGCTCCCAAGCCCGAGAGATGTTGCGCCAAGCAAAATATGTTCGATGGCAACCATGCATGAGTACTCCAGTTCTTTTGGATTCCAGACCGTTTCACGAGCCCCACTTTGCAAAGAACGATCCGCTGATACAAGAATAAAGACACTGGCACCTTCGATGAAGTTTCCGTAACAACACGTCTCCATTAGCTCTTTCCGCAGTTTCTGATTAAAAATCACATGGAAGTGCCACGGCTGAAGATTCTCAACGCTTGGCGCATGGCGCGCCAATTCCAAAAGCTTCAGGACTTCAGCTTTCTCCACTGGCTTTTGACCAAAGTAGCGAATGGTCCGACGATGTTCACAGAGCGCTCGAAAGTCGTCGTATTGCATAGGACGCATCATAACTAAATTTTGTAAATATGGCTACCGAGAAACACGTTCTCGGTCTTTCGAGAAAAGCGTGATCTGTTTAGAGGTATTCGGAAACATCGACGGTGCCGATCAGAACTTTCGTGCCCGTACCACCGCCCAGCTTTTCCAGGGCTTTCTGCAGACCGATGCGAGACAACACGTCGCCGAAGCGCAATACGGCACCCTGGCTGGAGAAGTCGGTCATACGCACGAACTGCTCCAAGCGCTTGCCGCTAACAACAACTGTTCCGTCGTCGCGCTTTTCAATGCGATACGCGCCCATGCGGTCGCTGAGCAAGTGCGGTTTGAGCACGGTGAGTTTTCCCTCGCGTTCAGCGATTTCCTCATCGGTCTCGTCCATGGCAGACAGACGTTTTTCACGTTCTTCCAGTACTGCGGGAAGCAGTGCTTGCATCAGCTCCTTCGTGCCGCGGTGCGAAGCGGCCGACACCGATGCAAAGACTTCGATTTTCGATTTCTTGAGCAGTTTTACCCATGCCGCAACGTCGCCGTCGACCAAGTCGACTTTATTCAGCACCACGAACTCGCGCTTCTTGGTCAGTGACGGCGAGAATGCTTTCAGCTCGTTGCGAATCATTTTGTAGTCGGCAACCAGGTCATCGCGATTAATGTCGAGCATGTGAATAAGGACTCCACAGCGTTCAACGTGCTTCAGGAACTGATCTCCAAGGCCTTTGCCCTCACTTGCACCCTCAATGAGGCCCGGCACATCGCACAACACGAACTCACGGTCATAGACCTTCACGACACCCAGGTTCGGGACCAGTGTGGTGAAGTGATAATCGGCGATTTTGGGACGAGCCGATGAAACCGCTGCAATCAACGAAGACTTGCCGACGCTTGGGTAGCCGATGATGCCGACGTCGGCGACCATCTTCAGCTCCATGGCAATACTGCGCTTTTCGCCCGGCTCACCCAATTCGGCGAAATCTGGAGCCTGCCGGGTGGACGACTTGAAGTGCGCGTTGCCAAAGCCTCCTTTGCCACCGTGAGCTACGACGATTCGATCACCATGACGCTGCAAGTCTGCAATGGGGGCACCCACGCGCTTGCCGCTTACGCGATCGTATTCTG
>CAYWJU010000017.1:0-5351 GCA_964458645.1 uncultured Candidatus Peribacteria bacterium
AAGAAGAACGTCCTCATCCAAAGAATTTCGATTCCCAGAAACGACCACGCCGCAATTGTTGCATGCCGACGCGAGGCAAATACCAATCGAAACAACCAGAGAAGCAACGCTGCATTCAGCGAAAAAAGACCGACGTGCAGCCAATAAATAACCGCAGTAGGATGCGACGAAAACCGCATAGCCGCCGTGTAGAGCAATCCCAGGAACGGCGTGCGCCACCAGTCCAATGGATTGGCATGCAACCAGGAAAACTGCGTGGCAGCCCAGACGTAACTCGGCGTCTCCTCATTCGTAACGCCATACGGATATGCGAGAAACAGCATCCAGCCGAAGAAGATGCCCGCACTGAACAGACCGATAGAGTGCCAATCCCGCGCAGGACGTTGTTTCCGTGGCTTCCCCTTCATTGTGCAGAACTGAAAGAATTTTCCAGAGCGTACTACAGCCCATCGGACCATGCCAGAAGTCCTCGGGGGTGCGAAGCGGACAATGCAGTCCGATGCTGTATACTCCCATCCCCATGGAAAAACTCTTCACCCAACTGCTCCAGAACATCGGCGAAGACCCCAAGCGCGATGGCCTAAAGCGCACGCCCAAACGCTGCGCCGACGCATGGAAATTTTTAACCTCCGGCTATGACCAAGATCTGAAGACCATTGTGAACGGAGCGCTGTTCCCGGTGGATACCGACGGCATGGTGATCGTGAAGGACATCGAGTGCTACTCCATGTGCGAGCATCATCTGCTGCCGTTCGTCGGCAAGGTGCACGTGGGCTACATTCCGGGCAAGAAGGTGATCGGCCTCAGCAAGATCGCCCGTATCGTGGATATGTTCGGTCGTCGGCTCCAGGTACAGGAACGTCTTGGCCAGCAGATTTGTGACGCACTGCACGATGTTCTAAAGCCCGTGGGCATCGGCGTGGTCATCGAGGCCAGCCACTTCTGCATGATGATGCGCGGTGTGTCGAAACAGCACAGTGTGGCCGTCACCAGTCATGTGAAAGGCAATTTCAAGAGTGATGCGCGTACGCGCCAGGAATTCTTGGAGCTCATCGGCCAGCGGTCGGCCTAGTTCGCAAGAGCGGAAGCCGCCCCCGGCTTCCGCTCTTCGTCGACAGCGTATTTCAGGCGGCTAATGCGTGCTGCGCTTCGGCATCCTTGGCGGCCTGTACAGCGGCGCTCAGATTACCCTGCTTGATCTGCTTCTCGACCGCTACGCGGGCCAGTTCACGATGGACCTCCTGGAAACCTTTCACCGTGTATCCCGCTTCGCGGACCATCGCCTCACCATTCTTGCCGGCGGCGTTCAGTTCGCCGCGTACCGCGTCGGCGTACTTCACATAGCCGTGGTACTCGGCCGTGTGGCCGGCCAGCCCACCTTCGGCGTCGATGGAACGGTCCTCACGGAAGGTCAGACGGCGGAAGCCCGCGCGATAGCCGTCGATGGTCGGGTTGCCGGTCGGTGGGAGCTCCATCTTCTGGTCGCCAGTTTCCTGCAGGGTGTGATCGTGCTCGTGTTTTGCTGCGCGCTTGGTCAGGCCGCTCTTCACGGCGGCATCATCCAGACCGCGAGCGGTAATGCCCACCTGGCGGGTGGCATCCTCCTGCTGGGCCAGCATGTCACCATCCGGCTTCACGACGACGGCGTCGGGCGTGGGTGCGATCTGCGCGACGCGCTGTGCGTCCGCCTTCTTGGCGCGCGCCTCCAGTTCCATTTCAGCCTGTTGGGGCGTCATGACGTCACCCTTGGGCTTTGCTTCGGCGGGCTGCTGTGCGGCACCCTCGGTCGCCTCGGGCGGCTGCGTCACGCCTGCGCCTTCCGCGTCCGCTTCGGCGCCCTGCTTGTGGTCTTCTAGCACCGCGCGGAATTCCTCTTTTTCAATGCGTCCGATTTCGGTCACGCGCTTTCCAGATTCGGCGGCCTTGTCGAGTGCGCGCTGGCGAGCCTCCTTTTCGATGATCCCCAACTCCTGCTGGTTGATCGTTGCCGGTGGTGTGGTGATGCGTTCCATAATGCAACGCCAGTGTCCTACGAAGGACCAAAGAGCGACACAAAAGAGCTATGCGAACATGGATACCAGTAGGCTACTGGGCCACCAGAGCCATGAAAGACGGTATTGGCAATCCACCACTTTTCACCGTAAAGCGCAAAGTAGCGCCCTGGCAAAAACGGCGGTTTTCCACCGCCGTATTCACCGGAATTGCGTTACTGCACGTCACCAAGCACCCGCAGTGTCCCCTTCGTCGATTTCTGCTGCTTCTTCTGGGAACCGGCGGTGGAATCGGTGGGCTTTCCGCCGTTGCCATTGCCGTTCTTCTTCTGCTTTTTTGCCTGCCAGATTTTATCGATATTCACGCGGTACATGTTGTGGTATTTCTCCAGCTCATCGGGGCCGGCCATTTTCAGAACGTCCAATTCGGGAGCGAACATTTCGCTGTAACGGTCACGGCGGCGGATCAGCTTCGCCGAGCCGTCAGCGTACAGCATGATCATGCCCGGACGACGAATGGTATTGAAGTTCGATGCCATCACCTGGGCATATCCGCCCACGTCCATGGCAGCAAGCAAATCACCCGTACGCAGCTTGGGCATTTCGATGTCGTGGCGGATCAAGTCCCAGCAATCGCAGGTGTTGCCGGCGATGGTAACCGTATGAATGCGACGCTCGTTCATTTTGGATGCAGGCAGCACGTCGTACTTCACCGTAGTCTGCACCAGCGCATCCGGAATGAAGTTATAGGTGGAGCCATCGGCAATCACCATGCGCTTGTTCAGACCCAGGCGCTTCTTGGAAATGACTTTCATCAGACCGATGCCGGCATTCATGACGATGCTCTTTCCCGGCTCGAAGATGAGCTGCAACGGGGGGATGTTATAGCGGTGCATGAGCCGCTCGAAGTACTTGGGGAAGTCCTTCATTTGCTCAATCGGGAAGGCGTCTTCGTCGCCGATTGCAGCCGGGAATCCGCCGCCGAGCGACAAGCTCTGCACGCGAATGCCTCTGTCCAAACATTTGCGAATGAGTTTTGCGAACACGCGCGCGGCGATTTTGAACACACGCGGGTTGTAGACATAGCCACCCATGAAGTGGAAGCCCTTAAAGTCGACATACGGACTGCTTCGAGCCAACTCGACGGCACGGTCCACGTAACCGATGGGAATGCCGTACTTATTGCCCTTCGTGGAATATGACCCCAATTGGATCATGGGATTCACGCGAATGACGGTGTCGATGTGCTTGCGGAGTTTCTTGGCCGTCTTGGCAATGTGCTCGATTTCCTCCAGCGAGTCGGCGGTAATGGACTGCACGCCGATTTTAATAGCGAAGTGGATGTCTTGTTCGGTCTTGAAGAGGTTCGTAAACGTAAGCTGCTTCGGCTTAAAGTCCGCCAGCAGACCCAAAATAAGCTCGCCGACCGACGAGCAGTCGAGCTCGAACCCCTCTTCGCGCACAATGCGCAGAATTTCCAAGTTACTGTTGCACTTCACGGCATACTGCAACGCGATGTTGTTGCCGAAGACCTTCTTGAACCGTCGCAAGCGCGAACGGATTTCACTTTCAACGAGCACATACAAAGCGGTACCGTAACGGTCAACAATCTTGTCGATGGGTACGCCCTCAATGAGCATCATGCCGTTGGTGTCTTGGCTGACGTAGCGCTCCCAGCGGGGACGCATGTAACGCGAACTGACTTTGTGCGGTCGTACTTGCTTGAACTTGTGGTAGCCCGTAGGGCGTTTAGTCATCTCTTAGGGGAAAGAAGAGAGTAGAAGTATAAGGATGCACGCGTGCATGTAAAGAGTTCTATGTACTTCGAACGCAAAATATCGGTCCGTGAGAAACAAAAAAAATCCCGCTCGGCGTCCATGACGGACATCGGCGGGATTCTTGAAAACTTTTTTAGAGCCCCAACAGCACGGCAGCAATCCAAGGGAAAGCAACCGTAACGTCGCTCTGGATGATCTGGTAGTAGCTCTTGGTGGAGAGCTTGTCCCAGGTGATCTTCTCCTTGCCGCCGGCGCCCGAGTACGAGCCGTACGACATGGGCGAGGAACCGATCTCCACGAAGCCGGCCCAGTCGCGCACTTTGTGGTGCTGCAGGTCGTGCTTAATGGAGGGCACCACGCAAATCGGGAAGTCGGCTGCAATACCACCGCCGAGCTGCAGAAAGGCAACGGGGCTGCTCTTAGAGTTCTCCATGTACCAGTCGTAGAGCCAGGTGAAGTACTCCAGGCCGCCCTTCATGATGGTCGGATCCAGGAGCGGATCTTTCTTCTCGCGCCACTTTCCTCCGTACGTGTAGCTGGCGAAAATGTTACCCATGGTGGAGTCCTCGAAACCCGGGATGACGATGGGGATGTTTTTCTTGAACGCGGCGTACGTCCAGCAGTCGTTCTCGTTGGCCTTCGGATCGGGCTTAATGAGACCCTGCTTGAACAGGCGGCGGAAGTACTCGTGTGGGAAGTAGCGCTCCCCTTTCTTCTGGGCCTCCTTCCACATCTTCAATAGGTGCGGCTCCATGATGCGCACGCTTTCGTCCTCGGGAAGGAACGTGTCGGTAATGCGGCGCAAGCCTGCATCGCGCAGTTCGGCCTCTTGTTCGGGCGTGAGCTCTGTGTAGCGCGGGATGTAGGCGTAGTGCGAGTGGGCGACGTAACGGTAGTACGACTCTTCGTGGTTGGCGGCGGTGGCCGAGACCAAGTGCACTTTGCCCTGGCGGATGAGTTCGGCGAGCATGACGCCGACTTGGAATGAGCTGAGTGCGCCGGCAATGGTGACGACAAGCTTGCCGCCGTTATCCAGATGGTCTTTGAGCCACAGCGCGGCCTGCATGGTGGATCCGCCGTTACAGTGCATGAGCGTGTGTGCGGCGTAATCGGAGATCGGCGTGCGGCTCTTCTTGGTGAACTGCGAGATGGTTCCGGTGCGCGGCTTCACGTTTGCCTCGGGAACGATGAACTTCTTGAGTGCGGGGGAGAGATTGTTGAATTTCTTCATGGTACGGGGGAAAAAGACGACAGGAGAAATCGTACACACTTCGCACCAGGAATCCAGAAGGAATCTGTCGGGAAGTTTGGACGAAGAACAGAATCGCGATTGCATCTTCTGTAAAATGACCCCACAATTCCGCCATGACGAATCGAATCATTACGCTCGCACTTATTCAAATGTCCATGGCCGACAAAGCCGAGGACAATCTGAAAAAAGCATCCAAAATGACCGAAGAGGCGGCCAAAAAAGGCGCCAACATCGTCGTGCTCCCCGAATTGTTCCGCGGCCCCTACTTTTGCATCGTCCCCAAGAATGAAAAGGAGTTCGCCCGTGCGGAAACGATCCCCGGTCCCGCGA
>CAYWJU010000017.1:5361-32301 GCA_964458645.1 uncultured Candidatus Peribacteria bacterium
CACTGGGAGCGCTGGCCAAGAAGTGCAAGATCGTGCTGGTGGCCGGCTCGCTCTACGAAACCGCCGACGGTAAACGCTACAACACCGCCTGCGTCTTCGGCCCCGACGGTAAAATGATTGGCACGCACCGCAAAGGACACATCCCACACGATCCGGGCTTCTACGAGCAGGATTATTTCGGCAGCGGCAACAACCCCATCGGCGTGCATGACACGCCGTTCGGAAAGATCGCAGTCGGCATCTGCTACGACCAATGGTTTCCCGAATTCGCACGCATCGCCGCACTGAATGGTGCCGAACTGATCGTGTATCCGACTGCCATCGGCAACAACGCCGACGTTGAGCCCGTCGATCCCGCCATCAAGGAAAATTGGGAGCAGATGTGGCGTTCGGCTCAGGTGGGTCATGCCGCCGCCAACTGTATCTACGTGGCAGCTGCCAACCGTGTCGGCGACGAAGGCGCCACACACTTCTACGGCGGATCGTTCATCGCCGATCCCAATGCCACCATTCTGGCCAAAGGCGACGATACCGAACAGATCGTTACGGCCAAGATCGACCTCTCGTACCCGAAGAAAATGCAGGATGCCTGGCGCTTCCTGCTCGAGCGCCGTCCGGATTTATACGGCGACATCACCAAACCCAAAGCATGACCCCCAAGCAACAGACACCCGCCGAACTCGGATTCCGGATGCCCGCCGAATGGGAGCCTCGCGAAGCCACCTGGCTTGCCTGGCCGTACAACCTGAAAACCTGGGGCTCCCATCTGGAAGGTGCCGAAGCCGCCATGGCCGAGTACATCAAGGTGCTCACCAAGCATGAACGCATCGATCTGCTGGTGGCACACGAAGGAGTGGAACAGCGGGCGCGCAAGTTGTTGGATCCGCTCGGACTCCGCGATGACCAGCTGCGCTACCACTACGTGGAATCCGGCGACGTCTGGATCCGCGATTACGGCCCGATCTTCGTGGTGTCGGATAAGAACGGCAAGCACGAGGTCGCGTGGACGAAATGGACGTACAACGCGCTCGGCATGCCCGAAGAATATGCCGACCTGCTGCCCGGCGACGCCGTGCCCGATGCGCTGCCCCTGAAGGGCATGAAGAAATTCAACGGCAACATGGTGTTGGAAGGTGGATCAATCGATGTGAATGGCACAGGCACGCTGCTGACCACCGAATCCTGCCTGCTGAGCGACACGCGCAACCCGGATATGACGAAAGAGCAGATTGAACAGCGGCTGCGCGACTACTTGGGCGTGACCAACGTACTGTGGCTGTCTGCAGGAATCGAAGGAGATGACACCAGCGGACATATAGACGACCTCACGCGATTCGTTGGGCAATCGACCGTAGTGACGGTGGTCGAAACCAATCCCAAAGACGAGAATTACGCCACCCTGCAGGAAAACAGCATCCGTCTGCGCGGGATGAAGGACGAAAAGGGCACACCGCTCACGGTGATCGAAATGCCCATGCCCAAGCCGTTCATTGTGGATGGACGTCGCATGGCTGCGAGTTACGCAAATTTTTACATCGGCGCCAAGAGTGTCCTGGTTCCCGTCTATTCCCAGCCGTCAGATACCGTCGCGTTGAAGATCCTGAAAGGCTGTTTCCCGGACCGCGACGTGGTCGGCATCGATTGCCGCGCATTCATCTGGGGCTGTGGATCGATCCACTGCTCGAGCCAACAGCAGCCGTCCTAAAGGGCATTGCAGCTTATATTTGACAATATAAACAAATATTTTATAATATAGTCATGCAGCGACGCTTTGAACCGTTCAATTGCGGCAAATGCGAGGAGCCCGTGCTTCCGCTTGCTTCCGGCACGCGCAATCATTGCAATCACTGCCTGACGTCGGCGCATATGGATGCCGATGAACCCGGTGATCGTTTAAGCGAATGCAAAGGACTCATGGAGCCGATCGGACTGGAGTTGCGTCACGGTGTGTACGTGATCCTGCATCGTTGCGTGGACTGCGGACATGAACGGACAAACAAAAGTGTAAAAGATGACAATGTTCAGGCAATCATGGCATTGGCGATGGCATCGGCGGAGAATGCTCTGATGAACAACAAACACAACCGTAAACTCGGTGGTACGGGCACGCAAAAAAACCAGCTGCGTGCTCATCGTAGCCGCCGTTAAGCCTTCCGCTCGTAGACGAAGAACGTGAACGGACACGCATGCTTATCGTCCGCTTCGTGGTGCTCGGCAGACACTTCTTTCCACTGCGACCAGTCGATAGTGGGCAACGACACATCTCCTTCGACCTGTGTATGAACACGCGTGAGGTAGATGCGGTCAATATGCGATTGCTCCAACGCTTTGCCGAAGACTTCCTTGCCGCCGATCACGAAAACTTCCTTCGGCTTCGTTTCCAGTGCCATGGTGAGCGCCTGCGATAACGATGACGCAATCGTGCAGCCTTTGATTTCCAGGTGCTTGCTGGTCAGCACGATGTTCACGCGATTGGGCAGCGGCCGGCCGATGGATTCGTACGTTTTGCGCCCCATGATGACCGGGTGCCCCTGCGTGACCTTCCGAAAATACTGCAAATCTTTCGGCAAGCTCCACGGAAGCGCGTTGTTCTTACCGATAACATCGTTCTCCGATGCGGCGACGATAAGCGAAACAATCATGGAACCAGCTTACCATCTGCAATGCCGAAAGGAGACGAATCTACGATTTCTTCTTGTAGCCGACGGCGCGCTCCATTTTTCGCATGAAATTTTTCACGAACGTCGGCAGTAAAAACCCAAGGCCGAGCAATTCGATACCATAAAAAACGAAGATCCAGCCGGGCAGAATGGGCAAGATGATTCCCGCGAAGCCAAGCAGGATGCATCCAACGCCAGCCAGTTCGCGGACAAACGGAATAGTCGATACGCGTTTGATTACTTTTTTCATACTTAGATGGCAATAGGAGCCTTGATGCCGGGATGCGGGTCGTACCCGGTGAAAACGAAGTCCTCGAATTGGTGCTCGAAAATGGACGGGCGCGGCGCCAGCGTGAATGTGGGCAACGGCCGGGTATCGCGCGACAACTGCAGCTTGGCCTGCTCCAGGTGATTCGAATACAGGTGCGCATCGCCAAGCGTATGCACGAAGTCACCCACCTTCAGACTGCAGGCTTGAGCGATCATGTGCGTCAGCATGGCGTACGACGCGATGTTGAACGGCACGCCCAGAAAAATGTCGGCACTGCGCTGATACAACTGGCAACTCAGTTCGCCATTGGCGACGTAGAACTGGAACAATGTGTGGCACGGCGGCAATGCGACCAAATCTGCCTCAGCCGGATTCCAGCCGGACACGATGTGACGGCGTCCGTTGGGATTCTTTCGAATGCCGTCGACCAAGTTCTTGATTTGATCGATGCCGTTCTTTTCGTACGTGCCGTCGGCCTTGCGCGTGGCGCCGAAATTGCGCCACTGGTGGCCGTACACCGGACCCAAATCCCCTTCTTTGCGTCCGAATTTGGCGCACTGCTCGGCGGTGGCCCATTCATTCCAGATCGTGACACCGTTGTCTTGCAGGTACTTCACGTTGGTGTCACCGCTTAAGAACCACAGCAACTCGTAGATGATGGACTTGGTGTGGAGTTTCTTGGTGGTGAGTAGCGGAAAATTCTTCCGTAAATCGAAGCGCATCTGGTGACCGAAGACACTCTTGGTACCCGTGCCCGTACGGTCGCCTTTTTCCTGGCCGGTCTCCAAAACATGTTGGAGAAGATCGAGATACTGTCTCATGCCGGAATTGTACCCTATAAATTCATGCACACGAGCACGACAAGCGCCCCGACATCGTGTCAGGGCGCTGGTCAGTTAATCGGGCTGAGGAAGATCAAGCAGGTGCTTCTTGTCACCTACGGGCGGCTGCACTTGGTGGCCCTTTCGTTCCGCAAGATTGTTTAGATACGCCTTGCTACCGATCTTGGATACGGCTCGCAAGATCTCGGCGTAAGAAAGCAGGCGAACATTTTTCGACTTTGCGGATGCCGCCTCGGCAATGCTTGCAAGGCGCTGCAGTGCGACTTCGCGGCTTAACTCGCGCGGATATTCTTCTGGCTGCGGCAGCAATAGCGCCAACAGAGCCAGCACCGAAAGAAGGAATAGGAGCGAACACTTGCCATTCATCGTCTTGATCCCTGAAGCCGAAAGATCAACCGACATCCTGAATCACATGAATCAGGAATAGCACTATAAAACATTATACAAATAAAATCAAGTTCTACCGCACTACCAGTTCAAGCCGGCGACCTCTTCTTGCATCGTACGACCAGTGCCACCGCAGCGCTCCGGACGTGTGTGCTCGTCGCTCAATGCGGCATACACCGACTTGTAATTGTTGCCTGCATTCCAGACCTGGAAACCGCACAATTCGGCGTCGTACACGGCATCGATCTGCTCACGCATGTCCTTCTTGGTAATCCCGTATCCCTGAATCCACGGACGCAGTTTTTTGGCATGCTCCGGACCGAGCAAGTCGGCATACCCGGTGAGTGTGCGCTTCACCAGCCAGTACATGCGACTGCGCGGATGCTTGCCGGGAATGTAGTACTCGGGCGACGTGAAGGTAGCCGGATACGCCATGGGCGAAATGACATCGACCAACGGCGCAAAGCGCACCACGTCCTGACCCAACGTTTCCACGTTGCGCTTATAGTCCCAGCCCAAAATGGCATAGGTGCTAATGCCGAGTTTGGTCTGCGGACCGCAGCGATCGATGGCTTCGCGTGCAGCTTGAATGAACATCTCCACGCGATCGGCCTTCTGTTCGCCGGAATAGACGCTCAATGCGCCGAAATCCGCGGTGGAGAAGCGAATGTAATCCAAGTTGATTTCGTCGATGCCGGCCTGTGCAAGTTCGCAAATCACCTGCGTGTTGTATTCGATGGCGAGCGCATTGCTGGGGTCGACCCAATACGCGCTCAGTACGCGCTTGCCGTCCGGACCCTTTACGCGGGTTTCCGGTCGTGCAGTCGTAATGCCGTCGTCTTTAATGGCAACCAATCGTCCAATGGTATACAGCCCACGCTCATGTGCTGCGGCGAGCGTGGCAGGCAAATCGTAGATCGGTTTCACCAGGTCCATATCCACGGCGGCAGGAGCGGCACTGTGAAAATAGACGCGCGACCCTTTTACGTCGAACACGATCGCCGACCCGCTGGCGGCCACGACGGCATCCAGGGTTTCTTTGAAGAAGGCGTCACGTCCAATGCTGTTGGAGGTGAGGTACACGCCTACCTTATTGTCCGAGCGAATATCGGGAAGCGCTGCGGCGGATGACTCGCTGCTGGCCGACGGCTCTAGAATGGGTGGGTCGGTAAAAGGCTGCGGGACATCGTTGCTATCTGGAGCGACGTCTTCTGGTGCCGCGGCATGCGGAGCGGCTTCCGGCTTGGCCGGTGCCAGCCAAGATGGCCGGGATTCATCGGTAAGAACGCTGAACGCAAAACTCCGAACCATGCCGGAATCCGGGTCACCCATCGGAGATCCGGAAGGAACATGTGCTACGCCGACGACACTCTGAGCCATGACCATAGACATTCCCACTCCTACAAACATGCCGAACGTCACCACCGGTGACCAAGCGAGCATTCTTGCAGGCAGGGGGCTCAAACTCCATGCCGAGGTGACTTTCGTACACGAAAGCGCATGCTCACGCACTGCGGCGCACTGTGCATCTACGATGGCGTCGACAGACGCGTCACTCGACATGTTGAAGAAGGGATTGAATATGTGTTTCGAATAGTATTGTAACATTTTATTAAAAAAGAGTCAAAATCAGGCAAAGAACTTTCGCTTGAAATGCGGCGACTTCGGAATTTTTTCCCCCGAAAGAATGCCGGCATAGCGCCAAGCCATCTCGAAAATCTGACGCTGCGTCTGCGCCACCTCCTTGCTCTCGATGATGACGCCGAACAGGTCGTCTGTGGAGCGCGCGTCGACCGGGAATGAGCAAATTGCAACCTTGTGGTCGTAAATGTTGATTTCATTGCGCGATGCAAACATGTCCGACGTGACCAAGCGGATCTCGCGCAGGCGATCTTTATCCTCGCCATGCACGCGGCGGCCCGTCTCGTCGTCGGGCGCAATTCCGCGCAACATAATGCCCTTTTTCACACGCTGAGCGACATATTCTTCATCGTAGTTGGCCCAAAATTGGCGCAACACGGCAGAATCGGCGAAGTTGAGCAGTTCGGTCTTGGCGCTGAGAGTGTCTTCGTACACGCGCTTCACGCCTTCCCAGCCCTCGAAAAACCGTACACGCGGCTTGCGGTGCTTGGCACCCTGCAGCGAGCGTAATTCAGGCAACGCGCGATCCAGGGCCTCTGCGCTCTTGCGAGCTTCCAGCGACAAGTACTCCGGTGCGACCGGCGAATACCATTTGGCACGAACTTTCTTCACGGTCGTCAGTAAGCCGCGCTGCACCATGGCTTCCAAGGTGTTATAGGCGGTAATACGATTCATGTTCGCTTTCTTGGCGTAGTCCGACGCAGGCGCTGCGCCAAGCTGTAACCCCGCAAGGTAAAGTTGCGACTCTTTGTCGTCCAAGCCGACGGCTTCCAAGACATGAAGGAGATCTTTCGCCATGACGCGCATAGTGTAGCAAGGCGTTCTCTTTCTGAACAACTCCGAACATGACGTTCGCAAAATACAAAAACTGTCGGTTCACCGGATACAGTTTGTAAGCCGAAAATAGAAGATGATGTTGTGTTGTTCAAAATATGAACAGAAATAATTTTGTGCTCAAACTCCGCGTTGAGACACGGGAGTGATCCTCTGTAGAAAGGGTGCATCTTGTTTCTTTTCCCTCCCCACCATGACCGATAAAGATGTCATCGCACTGGCCAAGAAACACAAGTGTACGGTGCTCGACCTGACGTTCGTGGACGTGCCTGGCACGCTCCACCACACAAGTAAGCCCATTCACGAACTGGAAGACGTACTGGAAGGCGGCGCAGGATTCGACGGCTCCAGCATCCGCGGATTCCAAGCGATTCATGAATCCGACATGTTGCTGATCCCCGATTGCGATACAGCGTACATCGACCCGTTCACGCAGGAGCCCACGCTCTCCATTCTGTGCGACGTGCGCGAACCGCATCGCAAAGAGTTGTACGAGCGCAGCCCGCGCACCATCGCCAAGAAAGCGATGGAATTCCTGAAGAAGAGCGGAGTTGCTGACACGGCATTCTTCGGTCCGGAGGCGGAATTCTTTATTTTCGACCATGTGAGTTACGACGTGGGCACCGGTCATTCCCACTACCATGTGGACAGCGAGGAGGCCACGTGGAACAGCGGCGAAGGCCCTGAAGAATGCACGAACTTGGGGTACACCATCCGCCACAAGGAAGGCTACTTCCCGGCCGCTCCGCACGACAAGCACCAAGACGTGCGCGCCGCGATGGTCATGGAAATGGAGAAGGCTGGAATTGAGGTGGAAACGTTCCACCACGAAGTCGCCACCGGCGGCCAGGCCGAAATCGACATGAAGTTCGACCGCCTGCTGCCCATGGCCGACAAGCTGATGAAGTACAAGTACATCTGCCGGAACGTCGCCGCCCGCTACGGCAAGTCTGTGACATTCATGCCCAAGCCCATTTATGGCGATAACGGTTCCGGAATGCACACCCACCAGTCGCTCTGGAAAGCCGGCAAGCCGCTGTTTGCAGGCAGTGAATACGCGGGCTTAAGCAAAATGGCCATGTACTACATGGGAGGACTGCTAAAGCACGCCCAGGCGCTGTGCGCACTGTGCAACCCGACCACCAACAGCTACAAGCGTTTGGTGCCGGGCTTCGAGGCTCCGGTGAACTTCATCTACTCGGCACGCAACCGCTCGGCTGCAATCCGTATTCCCATGTACTCCGACAACCCGAAGGCCAAGCGCCTGGAACTCCGTTCGCCGGACCCGGCCGCCAACCCGTACATCATCTTCGCAGCCATGCTGCTCGCCGGTTTGGATGGTGTGAAGAACAAGATCGATCCGGGCGCTCCGACCGACGAGAACCTGTACGACATGGCCCCGGAGAAACTGGCCAAAATCCCGCACGCACCGCACGACTTGTCGGGCGCGCTCGACGCCCTGGAAAAGGACAACAAGTTCCTCACCGACGGCGGCGTGTTCAACAAGCGTTTCCTGGATGACTTCATCGCCGTGAAACGCGCCGAGGTCGCCGACGAGCGCAAGCGGCCGACCGCAGGTGAATTCTTCAAGTACTACGACGTCTAAGCCAAACTTCCCGCAGCAGCGACGTTACGTCGCTGCTGCGTTTTTGTTTCCCCCCTTCCCCATGATCGATACCGGCAATACCGCATTCGTTCTGCTCTCGGCGGCGCTCGTCGCCATCATGACGCCTGGGCTCGCCTTCTTCTACGGCGGTCTTGTGAAGCGCAAGAACGTGCTGACCATCATGATGCAAAGCTTCATCTCCATGGGTGTCGTCACCGTGCTCTGGGCATTGATCATGTTCACACTGGTATTCGGCCCCGACGTGAACGGCTTTATCGGCGGCATGGACTTCGCAATGCTCACCGGCGTGGGCATGGAACCCCACACCGTCTACGGCACGAGCATCCCGTTCCTGGCGTTCTTCGTCTTCCAGATGATGTTCGCCATCATCACTCCGGCACTTATCACCGGCGCATTCACGGAACGCATGAACTTCAAGAGTTACCTATTCTTCCTCGTCCTGTGGAGCCTGCTCGTCTACGCCCCGCTCGCCCACTGGGTATGGGGAGGCGGCTTCATCGCACAGCTGGGCGCCATCGACTTCGCTGGCGGCACAGTGGTGCACATCAGCGCTGGCATGGGCGCACTGGCATCGGTCTTCGCACTCGGCAAACGCAGAAATACGTCGCACCTGCCGCATAACATCACGCACGTAGCGCTGGGCGTGGGCTTGCTGTGGTTCGGTTGGTACGGTTTCAACGCGGGTAGCGCGCTCGCCGCAAACGGCCAAGCCGCACTCGCATTCGCCAACACGGACATCGCTGCATCGGTGGCGATGGTCACCTGGCTCCTCCTCTCTTGGTTGGTGGACAAACGTCCTAGCATGGTCGGAGCGCTGACAGGCGCGGTTGCCGGCTTGGTCGCCATTACCCCTGCAGCCGGTTATGTGGACCCCAAGGCATCGCTGATCATCGGCGTCGCTGCGGCCGTCTGTTGTTTCGCCGCGGTGAAGTTCCGCATGAAGATGGATTGGGACGACGCACTGGATGTGTGGGGTTGCCACGGTGTCGGCGGCATCGTCGGCTCCATTCTCACCGGCGTATTTGCAGTAAAAGCTGTCGGCGGCTTCTCCGGCTTGCTGGAGGGCAATTCAGCTCTGTTCATGGCCAACATCTACGGCACGCTCATCGCCATGATCTACGGCTTCGTCATGACGTACCTCATCATCATGGTGCTGAAAGGATTCATGAAAATCAGCATCGACTCCAAAGAAGAACAAGACGGCCTGGACCGCGCCTTGCACGGCGAGGAGGCCTACGACTTCTAATCGCTCTTCATTTACATGTGCAGACGGCCCGGCTTCGTCCGAAAGGACTACGCCGAGGCCGTTTTTAGGAAAGTGAAAACGGACGTACAATGACGACCATGATGCAGCCAACCGCCACGGAAGTACGAACGGACACCCGTTGCGCCGTTACAGGGGAATGCTGTCCGCTCTGTGCATCGGACAAATACATTGATAAAAAACTGAAACGCTTCTGCGCGCGTTGCGGAACATTATGCGAGACATGCTGCGACGGCGGCAGTCCGGCATAACCCGCAGGCAAAGTCGGGTGAACGGACGACCGACCTAGCCTCCGAACGTGAAGGCATATGCCTCCAGGCCGGAACCTTCCAGCTTCAAGATGAGCTCGTGCTCGCCGTACGCACCCGTAAACAGGTTGTACGAATCGAACAGGCTGATATCGAACTTCTTCACGGACTTGCCGTCGATAAACACTTCGGCCATCTTTTTGTTCTTGGTGGAACCAGGACCCAGCACCATGTTGATCTCGCCGCCGAGGAACTTCATACGGATTTCTCCGGCTCCGGACTCCATGGTCTGCTGTTCGCCATCGACGACCTTCCAGGTACCTGCCAGGTAGTACTTGTTCAGCGTCATGGCAGCCGGAGCTTTATAGGTAACAGGTGCGGCAGACGGCTCACCCTGGCTGTTGCCAAGCGCAGGCCAGCTGCGAGAACCAAGGTACGTTTCGGGCGAGCGCTCCATGCCCGCATTCGGCTTGGCGGCCTCTTCGGTCTGGCCAGCGCCCTCCGGCAATGCAACGCCCACTTCCAGCAACAGGCTGGCGATAGCCTTGTCGGTCTCTTCGTAATCGCCCTCGCCGAAATGCGTGTAACGAATGTACCCGTCGGCATCGATGAGATACTTGGCCGGCCAGTAACGGTTGGCGAAAGAATCCCATGTCTTGAAGTCGTTGTCCTGGGCGATGGGATACGTCAGTTTGTGGTTCTTGATGGCGGCAGCCACGTTCGTCTCGCTCTTCTCGAACACAAACTCCGGCGTGTGGACGCCAAGCAGCACAAACGAATCGGTGTCTTTGTACTTGTCCCAGTACCCGCGCAGATACGGCAGCGTGCGGATGCAGTTGATGCAGCTGTACGTCCAGAAGTCGACAAGGACCACTTTGCCCTTCAGGTCGGCCTGCGTGAGAGCCGGGCCGTTATGCCAGGGGCCAAGACCGGCAAATTCGGTCGGAGCGCGGACGATTTTGGGGAGCGTAGGCAAATCCATGGGGTCGGAGGAGGAAGATGTCACAGTTGATGACGAAAGGCTCGATGCAGACTGACCATTTCGGGCTTCCTCGAATGTTTTTCCAAAGAAACGATCTTCCAATTGTGTTCCGATATCGCCGAATGGCGTGTTGGAAATCAGCCAGATCTGCAGCTGTTGGAACGCCATGAAGTGAAATGCCAACGCTGAAGCGACAAGCAAGCCACCTGCGACCATTTTCACATAACCGCTGTATTTGCTGAGCACACGCACCGAGTGCACGGCGGCCTGTCCGCCGTACCCAATAACAAGCAGCGGCACCGCGGTGCCTGCTCCGTACGCCAGCAGATATGCGGCAGCCAACGGTCCGGGCTGCTCACGAACGAGCGTGAGTGCAAAACCGAGCGCAGGGCCCGCACAGGGCACCCACACCAAACCGAGCGTCAGACCGATGATGAACGCGGTCAGAGGAGAATCGGCGCCGAACTCGCTGCGGGCCTTCCCCTGCACGTCGGAACCCAGTTGCTGAATGCGGGTAGCGGCGCGTCCGCCGATTTCCATGGCGATGACGCCGAACGCGGCGGCAACGCCGACCGAGACCCAGCCCTTCGATACGAAGAAGTACGCACCCAATACTGCCACGATGTATTGCGTAGGCTTGTTCGCGGTCAAGAAGCCGATGCCGAACAGCAGCAGCAGATAATACGTGGCAATACGGATGTAATCCGCCAATTCGACAAATTGCGAGAGGACAACGAGCAGCAGGAACGTGAACCCCACGAAACTGACGAGCATGCCGCCGACGGTGAACAGCGGCCGCCACTTACTGCGTCCGGCAATGCTGACGCCAAGCACAATGGGAATGAGCGGCAAGATGCAGGGCAGCAAAATCGTAAGCATGCCGGCACCGAACAGGGTGAAAAACAGCGTCATGAGAAAGGGGGTTAACGAACCACAAGCTTCTGAAGTTCGACGGGGTTGGGATGAAGAATCGATGACACCTTTGCACCAGAGCCATTCACGACCACGAACGTATCCGGCAGCAGCACCGTGAATTGCAACATCATGCCCGATGCAGTTCCTGCATCCAGGCGGTAGGTGGAAATATTGGCTGCACTCGAACCGTACAACCGGTTCAGAATGCGGTCGCTACGCTGCGAGAAGGCATCTCCGGCTTGAAAGAAGAACAAGACCGCCGGTTTGCCTTGGCCGATGTCTCCCTCTGCAAAATCACGATAAAACACGTCTGTGGCACGGTGCATCGCCCCGTACTCGCTCATCACGGTTCCGGATGCTGCCAACGTATCGCTTTCTGCGGCAGGTGTTTCGGAAATCGGATCTGGCGAAGAGCATGCCGCGAGCAAGAGAGTAGCCGTTCCCAGAATCACCAAGGCTGCATGTCGCATAACGGCACGTATTCTAGCATATCCATGCGAAGACCATGGCAGACTTGGCGCAAAATTCTCCCCACAGGAGAATCAACGGACAAGCTTGTTTTTGGCGGGCTTGAGCCGAGAGAATGGCAGTAATGCCGCCGACGGATTGCGTGCGGCATTGGTCGCGCGTCCATGCGCTATAAGAAGGTGCGAAAGCAGCGACCAATCCTGTCGGGGCGTGATACGCATAAGGTCGCGCTCGATTTTCGCCTGCGCGGTGTGACGCGTAAGCCCCAACAACTTGGCGATACGGGTCACATGCGTATCCACCGCGATCCCCTCCTCTATACCGTACACCGTGGACAACACGACGGATGCCGTCTTACGACCCACGCCACGCAGCGTGAGCATGTCGGCCATGGTCCGCGGCACTTCGCCACCGAAATTCGCAATGAGAGTCGTACATGTTTCCCGAATGGCCAACGCCTTCATGCGGAATGTGCCACAAGAATGAATGTCGCGCTCCAGTGCGCGTTGAGGAACAGCAAGGTAATCCTGTGGCTGCTTATATTTTTTAAACAGCGATTTGGTGACGATATTCACGCGCTTATCCGTGCATTGAGCCGAAAGAATAGTGGCGACAAGCAGCTCCAACGGCGTAGTCCAATCCAGGGTGCAACCGGCATCGGGATACAGCCGTTTGAGTTTTTTCAGCACGACATCGACTGGAATTTTCATCATGCCCACAGTGTACCGAACACAGGAGTCCGCGGAGACCATAGATCGCCGGAGTAGCACTTGAAAATCCGGAGGTGGAATCGTACCCTCCGAAGGTATGTCTTCCATGCCTTCGTTCACCGTTTTCGACGTCGAAACCACTGGTCTCGAACCGCGCAAAGGCCACAGGATCATCGAAATCGCCGGACTGCGGGTGGAGAACGGACAAATCGACGAAACACGTACGTTCGTTTCGCTGGTGAACCCTGAGCGCCAAATCCCATGGGAAGCAAAGCAGGTGAATAAAATCAGCGACGAGTTGGTGCAAAGCGCCCCGACCATCGACCAGGTGCTACCCAAGTTTTTGGAGTTTGCCCAAGGCTCGTTTTTGGTTGCCCACAACGCCGCATTCGATATGAGCTTTTTGGATTGCGAGAAGGAATTTTGCTGGGGCTACCTCGATTTGCCGGAATGCTTCTGCACCATGCGTCTGAGCCAGCGAACGTTCCCGCAGGAGTTCGGCCACAGTCTGGATGCCGTCTCTCGCCGTTTGAATTTGCAGCTGCCGCAGAACCGTCATCGCGCACTGCCGGACGTGATTCTGACTGCCCATGCGCTGCTGCGCATGCTTGCGAAGGGCAATATCGGTTCGATTGATGAGTTGCGTGAGGCAGCCAGCATTCGGGCTATGGCAAGGTAAAAACACGAAATCCCAAAACTCCAAATCTCACACCGCATTTTTTTGATTTGGCATTTGATTTTTTGGGATGTTCTCTGAGCGTGCATCTGCAGCAGAGTCCTTCTAGAATGCGCGCATGGCCGTTCTTCCGATCGTCATCGGCGCCGATGCTCCAATCTTGCGCGGCAAAACCAAAAAAGTGCCTAAAATCACCAAGGACGTCCTGAAGTTATTGAAGGACATGATCGATACGACGGTGAAAGCCAAGGGCGCAGGGCTTGCCGCGCCGCAAGTGAACCGCATGGAGCGGGTATGCATCGTCATGCTGGAACGCAAAAGACTGGTTGCGCTCATCAATCCCGAAATTCTTTGGACAAGCGAGGAAATGGACGTCATGGAAGAGGGCTGCCTGAGTCTGCCCGACGTGTGGGTGGACGTGCCGCGCCATATCGACATCGTGCTGAGGTTCCAGTCCGTGGATGGCAAGAAGCACGAACGCAAGCTCAGCGGCTTCGACGCGCGCGTGGTACAACACGAAGTAGATCACTTGGAAGGCATTCTGATCACCGATCGTACCAAGGAAATCAAGCACTTGCGCCGCCCGCTGTAGACTCCTCGGGAAACGTTGCCCTGCAAACCTGGAAACAGGTACTCTCTGCGCACACATGGCAAACGAACTGGAAGTCATTATCGGGTTGGAGGTCCACGCGCAAATGAACACGAAAACGAAAATGTTCTGCGCATGCGACAACGATGCATGGGGCAAGCCGCCGAATACGACCGTGTGTCCGGTGTGCATGGGGCACCCCGGCACGCTCCCTGTGCCCAACCGCGCCGTCATCGAAAAAGCAATCCGCGCGTCGAAGGCTCTGAAGTGCACCGTGAATGAAAAGAGCCACTTCGACCGCAAGAACTACTTCTACCCGGACTTACCGACGGGCTTCCAGATTTCGCAGTACAAACACCCGCTCAGCAGCCACGGAGAGGTGCGCTATTCGATTCAGGAGGCCAACGGCAACAGTGGTACGACCATGGTCTGCCGTATTCATCGGCTGCATATTGAAAACGACGCCGGCAAATTGCAGCACCGCGCCAATGGCTCGCTGTGCGACTACAACCGTGCCGGAACGCCGCTCATGGAAATCGTCACTGAGCCGGATTTGCACTCACCTTTCGAAGCCAGCGCATTCGCCGAGGAGTTGCGCCGCATTCTTATTGCTGCCAACACCAGCGAAGCCGACATGTACAAAGGCATGATGCGTTTCGACGCGTCTATTTCCTTGCGACCAAAGGGCGACAACAAACTGTATCCGCGCGTGGAAATCAAAAACCTGAACTCATTCAAGGCACTGGAAAAAGCACTCGCCTACCAAGAGAAAGTACTGCGCAAGTTGTGGGCCGAGGGCAAGCAGCCCACCGGCGAAACCACCGTGGGTTGGATCGATGAACAAGAGAAGACCGTACTGCTGCGCGACAAGGAATCCGCCGCCGATTACCGCTACTTCCCCGAACCGGATATTCCGCCGCTGGAGCTCAGCCAGGACTACATCGCCCAGGCCACCGGTGACATGCAGAAGCTGCCGTCCGAAGCCAAAGCGGAGTACGTGGCCATGGGCCTGACCGGAGCCGAAGCGACCATGCTGGTGGATCAGCCAGCCTTGCAGGTGATGTTCGACGCCGTGCGCTCCGTATCGAATGATGCCAAGCGCGCTTCGTCGTTGGTACTCACGCAGTTGCTGGGATTCCTGAAGCAGCGCAACCTCATGCTGTCCGAAGGTCCTTCGACCGCTGCCATGGTGGAACTGGCAGGTGAAATCAAAGCAGGGACGATTTCGGTAAACACCGCCAAGGACGTGCTGGAGAAAATGGTCGACACCAAGAAAACCGCCAAGCAAATCATTAAGGACGAAGGGCTGCAGCAGGTCACCGACACCGGTGCCATCGAGAAACTCGTGAAGGACGCCATTGCCGCCAATCCGGTCGCAATCGAGGCCTACAAGGGCGGCAAAGCCTCCGCGCTCGGCGCGGTGGTGGGCTGGATCATGAAGCAATCCAAGGGCCAGGCCAGTCCGGCCATGGTCAATGAGCTGCTGAAGAAACACATCGGTTAAAGAAAATTTGAAATTTCAAAAAAGCAAAGCTCAAAATATTGCTATTTTGAACTTGGAGTTTGGGATTTGAAATTTTATCTACTTCTTGTCGTTGGCGCGCTCGACGTACTCCCAGCGCTCGGTGTTGATCTTGATCTTGTCGCCCTCGTTGATGAACAGGGGGACGTTCAAGGTCGCACCGCTCTCCAGCTTGGCCGGCTTGTCGCCGCCTTGGGCGGTGTCGCCACGCAGACCCGGCTCAGTGGAAACAACCTTCATAACGATGGTCACCGGCAACTGAATACCGATGGGCTTCTCGTCGAACATCAGTGCGTCCACCTCCAGACCGTCGATGAGGAAGTCTGCTGCGTCGCCTACGGTATCATCCGGCAGCTCGAACTGGTCATAGCTTTCCAGGTCCATGAACACGCGCGTGCCCTGTCCCTTATAGAGGTACTGGACGTGGCGGTAGCCCACTTCGGCAGGGGCGATTTTCTCGCTACCCTGGAAGTTCTTGGCCATGATGGCACCGGTTTTCAGGTTCTTGAGTTTGCACTGCATGTTGGCCTTGGACTGGCTCTTGCGTCCGAACTGGGACGACATAACCAGGAAAGGGTCACCATCGAGGGTGATGGCGCGTCCGGGCTTGAGATCGGTGATCGTGTACATGGAAAACGGGGAAAAACGTAGCTAGAGGAGTAAACACAAACGCCCCAAAAGAGTCAAACTGCGGCGGCTTACTCTACGGGGTCCAATTCGTCCCCTAATTGCTTGATTTCAGTGCGTACGTAGCCTGCCAAGCCGTTTTCGGGCAGGGCGCGATACAATCGACGGAGCAAGGTTCCGCGGTACGGACTGTTATGGATATCCGCCATTTCGCTCATGAGCTGGTTGTAGCGGCTGCGCGGGAGGCGAAGATTGAAAATGCGATCCACCATGGCATCGACCTGGGCATTCAGCTCGGCCTCACCGAGCAGAACACGCTCGGGTTCGGATGGCAGATACTGTGCAATGTCTTCTTCGACGACGTTGGCACTTTCAATTCCTTCGGTCTGCTCCAGATCCGCAAGCAACGACGATGTGCTGACAAGCAGCGACTTTGCTTCGCGTTGCAACAATGGATGTACGCCGCTGTCTTCGGCCAACAACGTCTTCAGGTACGGCTGGATTTCTTTATAGGCAACCAGCGCACCGGTGAGGTTGCGCGACGTCATAAGGGAGCTGTTGAGAGCAGCCAGCTTATCAACCAGGACATATCCTTCGATATCTTTAGGCTTCAGATCGGCATTCGGCAGGGCAGCGCTCACGTCCAGAACGGCCTGTTGCACCGCTGCCAGTTGATTATCTGCGCTGGCCACCGCCACCGAAGAGCTCAGCTCATCGATTTGCTTCTTCACCAAGAATTGCACCAAGTTATCTCCGCTACCGGAAGCCAACGCAACCAACGTCTCGCGGTATTCGGTCAACGACTCGGCGGCTTGGTCATCGTCACCATTCCCGATAAGCGTGAGTGCTTCGCTCAACCGAGTATCGGCCTGACGAACGCGCTTCTCGGTTTTGGCATCGCTTCCGAGTGTGAACAGCACATCGACCTCCTCAGCAATGCGCTTGGCCGGATACAAGAACGACGTCGGCAAGATGCCTGCCATTTTCTCACGACGATCTTGTTGCAGCTGTGCGATTTCCGTACGGTGCACGGCGTCTTGATCCAGGTTCACGCTTACCCACGGCGTGGTGAACAGCACGGGCGGCATGTCGTTCACGTACAGCGGTCCAGAGCGCCGGGCGATGGCGCGTTCACCGGAAATAAGGAACAAACGCCTGTTGTCGCCGGCATTGAACGATGCCCCTTTGTCGTACACGGCGGTCGTCACGCTGCTGCCGTCGTCGGATACCGAAACGCTGCCGCCGTTTACCTCCATGGTTCCGAGCGATGTCTCAATGGCCAAACTTTGGAACGTAGGCGGCATCAAGCCAAGCGCCCACACTTCTCCATTCACCAATTTTGCGGTCGTTCCGACCGATGCGAATTGGGGGCGATCACCCAAATCCATTAAGCGCAGGGTGGTATTGGGAGCCAGGCGCAGCACACCGTCGTCGTTCAGGATGATCGTGGCCTGTGCCTTGGGTCCGGTACTGATAACCACAGGGCCTTTCAGTGCTTGCGGCGAAGAAATAAGCGTGGAAACACCTCCGACCGAAACCCATACGTCTCCACTGGGAATCAGCTGCACCGATGTCTCGGCCTGTGTGACTGGAGCCAGCAGGACCAATGGCATGATGCGGATTGCCAACAGAAACACGGCGAACGCTGCAGCCCATTTGATGCCGAAACCGGTCCAGCGAATGGAGCGTGGGTGGAGTCGGGCAAACATGGATTCTTTCACCGCAGACGCACGGGCCGGCGACAACGTCCATTCGTTTGCCAGCGACTTGATGCCGTCCGGCAACCAAGCCTTGGCCATCACCTTGCGACGCACGTCTTTGCGGAATGTGGCGCTCGGTACCGTTTGTTCCACGGCATCCGTGAGCATGGCCGGACGGACGCGTGTGTCGATACGCTTCCAGATGCGATCCTTGACCCCTTTTTCGGGGTGTTGGGAGTCGGCGAGGCCGGTGAGCAGCTGTTCGACGGAATTCATGGTTCGTAGCGGTGTCTAAAACGGATTATGAGGGCTTTTGTTACACAAAAACGGGCAATTACGGCTTCTCTTTGGGGGCATCAGACGGGAGTAGCGCCTCCAGCTTCTTCAGGCCACGGAATTTCAGAATGCGCACGCCGCCTTCCGTAATGCCGAGTGATTTGGCGATTTCTGCATGAGAAAGGCCTGAAACATAGTGCAACAACAAAATTTCACGGTAATAGCGCGGAATGCCGCCGAGCGCCTGGCGCACTGTGGCAACCGACAAACTGCGCTCGGTATTCTGCTTTGGATCACTGGAACTGCTTTCATCCACGATATTTTCCGAGATTTCCTCGAATCCGCGCTGGCCGCGGTACGCGTCCACCACGACGTGGCGCGCTATGCGGAACAGCCATGCCGAGAACGGCACGTTGGCCATGGACTTATACGAATGCAGCTTCTCCCATGCCTTCACAAAGATGTCGGCCACCAAGTCTTCGGCCAACTCCTGCGGAAAACGAAAAACGACATAGCGGTAGATCGGCGTAAGAAACGCGTCGTAAATCTTGCCGAATGCCTCGGTGTCACCGTCCTGTGCGCTCTTCACGAGTGCGCGGAGTTCCTCAGCAGGGATTGGCTGTGCGGCCATGGGGCAGGAGTATAAACACAAAAGGACGCCGAAGAAACCAGGGACGCCGAAGAAACTACTTCTTAGACGGTCTGAGACGCCGCAACTTTCCGAAAAGTAACCGCGGGCGTCGCCGGATGCGACGGATAGACTCCATTGCGGAGGGTGTCCAGGATCGGCATGTCGCGGTGATACACATACTCGGCCGTTTCCACGCCGAGGATCTGCGGCGAACCGATGATGAAGGCCAGCTCCTGCAACAGGAACGCTTTGCCAGCATCGATTTGTTGGGCCGGAGTCAGCGGGCGCTTCAGGGGAAATTTCGAATGTTCATACACCCCGCCGGTCGTCGAACGGACGTCATCGCGAAACGCGGCGTCGGTGTCGTAGAGCGCTTTCATACGGCCCAGCATGCCAGTGTATGCGGGCGTCGCCTGAAAGTCGCCCCAGCGCACGACACGCCCTTGGCCCGAAAGCACGCTCTCCAAAACGGCGCGGCACGTTTTTTCCAATGCTTTGAATTTTCGCTGCGCGGTTTTACGCGCTTCATTCGGCAAATAGCCGTAGCCCATCAGCGTGAATTCGGCAGGTTGATCCGGCAGCATGAAGACAACTTCACGCGATCGGTCGCGCACATCTGCGGCGGCATGAGCGATGGCATCCTGGGTAAAATACGAATTCAGCATGCTGATCCCTACGATCGAGGCATGTTTCGAGGCGGTTTCTTGGCCGGACAGGGTTTCTGGAACCTGCATTGGATGTATATTTTACTATAATATCAATATTTAGCAATTTAGCTTTTTGGCTTCTACTCCCATTCAATGGTTCCCGGCGGCTTACTGGTGAGATCGAGGAACACGGCATCGATACCTTTCAGCTTCAGGATGCGGTCGGTCATACGTTTGATGGCCGCCTCCGGCAGCGCCACGGCATTGGCGGTCATGGCATCGTGCGATGCGATGGGGCGCAACACGATGGACTGTCCACCCTTCTTGGTGCCAACCGGCAACAGCACCACCGGGAATTGCCAAATGGAATCGTAGAGTGCTGGGTCTTGAATCTCCTCGGTGACGATGGCGTCGGCGTCGCGCAGCAGGTCGGCGCGCGTGCGGTCCACGTAGCCCGGCGTGAACACCGGGTCGAACGGCTTGGTGTGCGAGGTGCACAGCAACACGCGGTTGAGCGTGCGATGCGTGTTCGGAATGGTTGTTGCAAGGTTGATGAGCTCGTCGGTGACGGTGTACGGCTTGTTGTTGAACATGGCTACCGCCAAGCGATACGTGCGGCCGTCGCCTTGCACTCCCACCGAGCGTACGGGCAACACCAGGTGCGGCAAATCGACCGACAAAACGGCCTCTTGCGTGGGAGCTGCTTCTTCGCCGCACAAGATACGAACACCCAAGCCAGGACCCGGGAATGGATGCCGCCAGACCAGCTCCTTGGGCAAACCCAATTCTTCGCCCAGCATGCGGACTTCGTCTTTGTAGAGGTCCTTCAGCGGCTCAATGACCAAACCAGCGTCGATCATATCCTGCACCGCCTTCACGCGGTTGTGATGCGTTTTAATATGATCGGCATGCTTCGTGCCACCGGTCTCGATGGTGTCCGGATAAATGGTGCCTTGGCCCAACATCCAACCGTCCGAGACATTGATGTTCATGGTGTCCCCCACCTGCTTCTGGACCGCAAGGAACGTATCGCCAATGGCTTTGCGCTTACGCTCCGGGTCGTTCACGCCCTTCAGTTTCGCAAAGAATTCTTCGGATGCATCCACGGCGTGCAAGTTGTCGATTTTCAATTTCTTGAACGCGTCTTGAATCAGCTTCACTTCGTCTTTCCGCATGAGACCGGTGTCGACCAAGAGACCTTCGACGCGATTGCGGCCCAGCACTTGGTTCAACAAGACGAATGCCACGGTGGAATCCACGCCGCCCGAAACGAGCATGAACACTTTGCGATCGCCGACGTCGCGCTTGATTTCTTCGCCCACAAGCGACGCGTAGCCATGCATGGACCACGGTGCTGGCTCGCACAATTCGGCGAAGTTTTTCAGCATGACAAGTCCATTCTCGCTGTGCGTGACTTCCGGATGAAACTGCAGTGCGTACACGCGTCGAGCTTCATCGGAGAATGCGGCATTCTTACAGGTTTCCGAGGTGGCAATGCGCGAGAAGCCGCGAGGAAGCTCCGTCGCCTCGTCGCCGTGCGACATCCAGACGGTGCAATCGCCGGCGATACCCTTAAACAATTGACTGTTCTTTCCCAGAATATGGATGGGCGTTTTGCCGTATTCCTTCACATGGCCGGGGCTCACTTTGCCGCCGAGCGTCTGGGCGATCCAATGGAGGCCGTAACACAAGCCGAGCACCGGAATACCGAGATCGAAAATTTTCGGGTCTGCCTGCGGGCTGCCGACGTCGTACACGCTTTGGGGGCCGCCGGACAAAATGATGCCGGATGCGGTTTCCAGTTCGGATGCCGGAGTGTCCGGTGTGCGGATTTCGGAATAGTAGCCGAACCGTCGGATACGGCTGGCAATGAGGTGGGCGTACTGCCCACCAAAGTCCAGAACGACGATGCTGCGCGGGTGCCTCATGCTGGGGAGCATACCGCAAGCGTTTTCAGGTTGCAGCCGAAAGCAGCACGTTCTTCTCTCTTACGCGGTATTATGCCGCTTGTTGAGGCTTTCGTGACGAAAGTGCGGCAGCGACCAGGATCCACAACGTATACGCTACGGCGGAATCCTCCCATGCGTGCAAGAACAAGCCTGCCACGCAGACCGAGACAAGCATTAAGACTGCCGGCAAAGCCAACGGCGATGTTTCACGAATACGCAGCAACGACTGCCCGATAATCACCAGGAAGGAAATGAACAAGAGAAGTCCGAACACTCCCGTTTCAACCCCGATCTGCAAATACCAGTTTTCAGGCAACAGCGGGCAATTGCACGAACGACCGGCTGGTTGGACTTGGGCACCGGCAACGAAAACGCACAACTCGGGATGCGGCTGAGCCCACGAAACGTCTGCACCTGCCTCAAGTTCCACGCAGGTATCGCTAAAGCGATTGCTGGCCGGGCCTGCAGTACCCAAGCCCAATCCGAACGGGTTCTGGCCGATCAGTTGCAGCGCATGCAATGGCTTTTCGAGGTGTCCGCGTGACGATGCAGCTCGCAACACAACCGAGGGCCGAGCGATGAACACGGCAATGGCGAATACCGCCGCGCAACTGCCTAAAAGAAGAAGAATGCGACGCGCATGCTGTGCGGGCGACATCCAGCGTACCCCACAAACAACCAACACCGCTGCAGCAATCCAAGCCGAGCGAGAAAATGTGAGCGTGAGTCCGGCAGCCAATACAAACAGAAGAAGTATGCGACGGATATCGACCTTCGTTGCGGCGTGTCGAACAAAAGCAACGAACGCTGCGGACAGCGGCAACAAGAACCAGACGCCAAGTTGGTTCGGACCGCTCATGACGCTCTGCATGCGTCGAAGGAGGCTGCCGCCGATTTGCTGATACGGCGCCAGCGGCCCGCTGGCAACATACAGGGAATGGAGATCGGAATACCCCAATGCCGTGAAGACGTGCTGCGGCAACGCAAGTGCAACAAAACCAAGGAGTGCAACCACTGCGCCCGTGCCGATGAGCAGGGAGAGTGCGCGCCGCCCGAACGAGGGCGACCACGGAACAAGGTGCAAAATAACAAGAAGGAAAAGCGGCAAGATGTCGTACTTTGCTCCATACAAAAGAGGGCCCCACCCACCAAAGTGCGTACCGGTAATCACGACTGCCAATATGGCGAAGAGCGAGATGAGTCGATCGATGGGATCGATGGTCCTCAGACGATCGAGCGCCGTGGAATCGGTGACGAGTTCGGCAAATGCCAGCCCGAGCAACGCCAGGACAGCCACCTCTTTCCAAAGAGCCAGTGCGGTAAGCGGCGCATGGCCCGGTCCAACGAGTGCGCGCGTGAAGACCGTGACGGCAAACGCATGAAATGGCAAAAGAACAATAAGGGCCAATGCCAACCGTTCACGAATTCGCTGGAGTCGCATCGGAAAGAAGTATGCCCGAATGCCACGAGCCTGTGAACGACTACAGATGCAAACGGTCTTCGTCGTTGCGGAAGACATCGCCGCTTTTCAGAACGCTTTCCACCGAGTCGATGCACGCCTTGCTGACATCGCGTCCGTAAATCTTTGGCGCACTACGCATGAGTGTGTTGTCCCAGGCGTGCTCGATCATCTTCACGATGAGCTTGGTGTCCACGGGCGGCGCGATGAGGTTGCCGCCGTTCATAGCCGACTCGCTGCGGTCGCTGCCGAAGCGCATGGTCACGCACGGCACGCCGAGCACATTCATTTCTTCCTGCATGGAGCCCGAGTCAGTGGCACACACGGCCGCCTTGCTCATGGCTGCCACCACGTCACCGTATTCGGCCCACACCGGCGACAGAATGAAGTTCGGGTAGTTCTTCGTCAGCGCTTCCAGATCGGCCTTCAGGTTGTAACGTTCCAGCGCGGCGTTG
The DNA here is from genome assembly GCA_964458645.1 of uncultured Candidatus Peribacteria bacterium. Classification (GTDB taxonomy): domain Bacteria; phylum Patescibacteriota; class Gracilibacteria; order Peribacterales; family Peribacteraceae; genus DAORHV01. Next base: position 28,742 of record CAYWJU010000017.1, read on the forward strand.
GTTTGGATCATGCTGATGAGCAGCACGTTCTTCCCCTTCTTGATGAGATCGACCATAGCCCCGTAAATTGCGCGGAAGCGCGCTTCCGAGAAGCAATTCTCGCGGCGGTGGATACAGAACCGGACGAAATCGCCGTCTTTGAGCAGCGGGTACCGGTCGAAGATCGTGGAATCCTTCGCACGCTTGAGCGCCTCGTTGGTGGCGTCCACCACCGAATTGCCGACCACGAAAATTCGGTCATCGCAGTAGCCTTCGCCAAGCATGAATTCGCGATCCAGGTTCACCGGTGCCAAGTGAATGCCGGTAGCCGCTTCGCTGCAACGCGTGTTGAATTGCTCGGGGTACGGTTCCTGGCTGCCGCGCTGCCAGTTGTTGCGGTCCATAAGGAACGTGCGCCAGGCGCCGACGTCGATGTCGTGGCGCACTCCTTTCTTGCCGAAGAACGCGTTGTAATCGGGAGTGAGCGTGCGGATGCCCGCCTCCACGTGCACCGATGCGAAACCGTGGCAGTACCCGGCGTTGCTGGCGGCCATGGCGGTAGTCGTATCGCCATGCACGTACGGAATAACGATTTTCCCGGCCGCCTTCAGTTCGCCGATCACGTCACCGAGTCGGCCGATGATCTGACTGACGACTTCGTGCATGGAGCCGCGCACGTTCAAGTTGAAATCCGGCTCGACGCCGAATTCGGCAAGCATGCCGCCGCTCAAGTTCTGGTCGTAGTGCTGGCCGGTGTGACCAAGCAGCACGCAGTGTCCGCGCGACTGCAGCTCTTTATACAACGGTATCTGCTTGATGATATCCGGCTTGGTCGCAATAAGAATAAGGTGCACATGGCGTACCTCGCTGTTGGCGATTGCATCGAACTGCCGGCGGTCGCGATACGAAATGTCGGGCATGCGAAAGTGGCCGCATGATACCACGCGGATCGTTCGCAACGATCAGTCCGCAACGAGCGGCTCCAAAAGCGGCAGCCGCAAGAGCAGTATGGCCTTTTCTCGCACGTCGGCACGAATACCGGACGGATGCCCGTGCTTGGCGCGCAGCGCCAGCCAAACGCGTACGGTATTCCACAATCCGCAAAGCGTCATGCCAAGAGTAATGAATATTGCCGATGTCATGGCGAAGGGCAGAAGTCCGAAATGCGCCGGATTGACGATAAGCCCCAATGGTCCGCCTTTGTTTTGCAAATTCGCCACCAGCACGTTGCGACCGGCTTTCAGATACGGAGCAAAGTCGACCACGCGACCGTCTCCGCAGAACACGGCTTCGGCAACAGCTGCACCGTTCATGGAAAGCGACGTAATACAATCATCGGGCTTCAGGAAAAAACGGGCATCGTGCAGTGCGGGTGCCAACTGCAGTGTCATCGTCACCTTGGCCTCATCGGTCGATTGCGCCAATGTGAACGGCGTGGATGGAGCCGATCCATGCAATCCGTTCGTGAAGGTGTATCGGACGTCGGACAGGATCGGAAGGAAATTCGGGCGAAATGCCTGCAGCAACAACACGGCAATGAGCAACATGCCGCAATCCACAGCCAAGGTCGCCAGCGCATCCACAAATTCCAAGCGGCGATGCACCTTGGTTTTGGTCGGCAACAGCGCATGGCGCAGCAATACCAGCGCAAGCAACAGTATGGTGATGTTCCGAACGTTGAGCATGAACAGCGCCAAGGGCTCTTGATCGATCACGCTCATGTAGTTCAACGGAAACACCCACTGCGTGGTGAAGCCGGCAACCGCCGTGAGTGCGGCAATGGACCAGAACACCTCGCGGTTACAAATCATTCCGGAACGCAGGACGAGCCAGCTGAGCAGCAACGGCAGCAACCAGACGATGTACTGTGGCGAGAACACTGGGCTTGCTGCAACAGCGAACAACAGCACGCCGATGCTGAGTGTGTCGGCCTGCGCATGTCGACGCTTGAAGAGCGCAAAGCCGGCCGCGCCGACGGCAACTCCGGCAATGAGGAATTTCGAAATGCTAACGAAGATCGGCCCCAAATCATTGTTGTTCACCGACAAATGCCCCAGGCTGACCGGCGCACGCTGTCCGACCAGCGCCTTCATGAGCATGTGCACGCCGGACCATGTGCTCTCCAGCTGCACCTCGCGGTTGGAATGGTATCCGAGCATGTGCTGAATGTTGCCGATCGTGAGTTGCAAACCCATGACCGCAACTGGAATGGCAAAAGAGACTAACAAACCCACCGCAAAACCGAGCGCCATGCGCTTCCACTGCGTGCGCGGTGCAGTACAAAACAGCGCCGGAATCAGGAGAGCCGGCACGACTTTAATGGCGCATGCCACAGCCAAGAACGCCGCACACTGTGCAAAGTGCCCAGTTGCACGGGCACGCAAACATAGCAGCAGCATGACCGCCACCAGCACGTCGAAGCGGGCAAAAACCAACTCGGGACTGATGAGGAACACCGTACCGACGATGGATGCGGGAATCAGCCAGCCGAAGCGATCCCGCAGAATGAATGTGGCGTATGCACCGGCCAAGCCGATCACAGCCACAATGCTCCACAGCCACGCGACATCGAAACTCACATGGAGCGGATTGGCGAACGACGCAAAGAATAGCAGGCTCGCCAGTGGCGGATACTCACTGTCGAGTGCCGACGTTCCGCCTTGCAAAATGGCGGTCAGGCGCTCACCGATGCCCTTATAAATGGCGATGTCGAATACGCCGGCAACGCTGTTCTTGTACAGGAATGCCAGTGCCGCAAGACATGCGATCGCAGCCAGCAACGGCACGACCGGGGAACGGTCGGCAAACGGAAGGAGTGTGTTTTTGTGTTTGTGGGCCGACATAGAATCCCATCAGTATACCACAAAACGCACCTTCGCCCCAGGCGGAAACCTGTGGTTCTAGGATGTGGGCTTCTGCGATTATTTGGCGCCCGGAGCCTTTGCGGAGGCGTCCTGCGTTTTCTGGATTCCCGGCACGTCCACGACCTTCTTGTTCACCATTTCGTCGCCTTCGAATGTATAGACGTAGGGCGTGACCAAGCCGATTTCCATGCCGGATGCGTCTTCGGGCGACAGCTTCTCCAAATACTTCATGATGGGGCGCAGGCTGTTGCCGTGGGCGGCGATGATCACGTTCTTTCCGGACTGCACCAACGGCAAAACGTACTGCAGAAAGAAGGGCAATGTGCGACGCTCACAGTCGGCCATACTTTCGCCGTTCGGCGGACGCGTGTCGTAGCTGCGACGCCAGAGTTTCACCTGATCTGCACCGTACTTGGCTGCAGTCTCGGCCTTGTTGAGTCCCTGCAAATCCCCGTAGTGACGCTCGTTGAGCGCGGAGTCGAATTCGGTAGGAACGTCCTTGGCGCCCATGGCCTTCAGCACCGTGCTGAGTGTGTCGTTGGCACGCTTCAGACGCGACGTGAACGCGGCATCGAACGCAAAATCTTTCAGGGCTTTGCCGGTCAATGCGGCATCGGCTGCTCCCCGCTCGGTCAGTGGAACATCGGTCCAACCGGTAAACCGGTTTTCAAGATTCCAAAGAGACTGGCCGTGGCGGATGAGAACAAGGGAAGGCAT
>CAYWJU010000018.1:0-17650 GCA_964458645.1 uncultured Candidatus Peribacteria bacterium
TTTTCTTCGCGATTGCCACCGCCAGCTTGGATACGTCAGCAAGCTCGGCGTCTTTGTCCGGTCGGGCATCGTACACCGGCGTTACGACAACGAGGTCGGCATCGTGAAATGAATCGGTGAATTCATTCCAAAGGGCCAATGTGCGGTTGTTGGTATGCGGTTGGAACACCGCCACAATACGTTTGTCGGGATAGGCTTCCTTTGCACCTTGTAGTGTTGCGCGGATTTCCACCGGATGGTGTCCGTAATCATCGATAACGAGTGCGCCGCATGCGGCATTCCCCTTTACTTCCATACGGCGCCAAGAGCCGGCGTATTGCGAGACAATTTCCTGTGATTTCTTTGCGTTCAAACCAAGGTGTTCGGCCAAAGCCAAGACGAGCTGTGCATTTTTACGCATGTGCAGACCGGGGGTTTTCAGCGCAAGTAGCGGCTGTGCATCGGCATCGATCATTGTTTTACCGGCACGTTCCACAATATGCTTCACTTGGGCATCGTTGCCGTGAGCAATGACGATTCCGTCTTTTGGCAAACGCTTGAGAAAATCGACGAATGCCTGTTCGTAGTCGGGCAAGTCTTTGAACGCGTCGTAATGATCTCCGTCGGCATTGGTAAGAAGGACAATCTTTGGCGACAGATAGTGGAACGACTTGCGATACTCACAAGCTTCCACCGCCCACAGGTCGCCCTTTGCCTTACGCCAGTTGCGGCCGTCGAGTTCACGCAGCTTGGTGCCGACAACCACATTGGGGTCGAGCCCGGATTCCATCAGCAGGCGGGTTACCATGGCAGTGGTCGAGGATTTGCCGTGCGTACCGCACATCGCAATCAGGCGTTTTCCTTCGGTCATTTCTCCAAGTCCGGCAAAATACGAAATTTGGCGTACTCCCCTTTCCTTTGCCATGGCGCGTTCCGGCGCATTTGGTGGAATGGCTTCCGAATACACCAAAAGATCCAGTTGCTCGGGCAATGCGCTGCCATCTTGGTTGAGTGCAACGGCGATCCCCTGGGAGCGAAGGTCTGCAATAAGGGCAGAATCGTTTTTATCGCTACCAGAAACGTCATGCCCTGCAGCATGCATGTGTGATGCATATGCAGAAAGCCCGATTCCACCGATTCCGCTACAGAAAATCCTCATGACGCGATGCTATACTGAAGGCCTCATGCCGTACAAGGATGCCGCGCCGTTTCCGAAGCAAATGACCATCGTCATCGGTTTGGCGGTGGTGGGATTAATGGCGTTTGGACTGGCGCTGTCGTACTACAAAAACATCCTGTTCGATCAGCAGCTGCTTTCCATGCAAGTCCGTAATGCAAAACTGAAGGCGGAAATTACGGATGGTTATCAGCACTTCGAGTACTTGAAGTCGGATCAGTACAAAGACAAATACGCCAAGGAAAGTTTGGGTCTACTGAATCCGGGCGAGAAAGTTCTTATCTTTACGCAAAAGCCGCAGCAACTGGAGGCGTCATCCGTGACGGAGCTTACCGAAGAGGACAAGGAGGCGATTTATGAAGAGAACCTGCGCAATATCCGCGTCATCGATCACTGGCGATTGTACTTCTTCAATCGTGACAAGATCGACGATCTAAAGAAACCGCTGTAGCGTTTGCATTTTCGCCTTCTCTGCACGATACTGCCTTGGCTCGACGCGGGGTGGAGCAGCTGGTAGCTCGCCAGGCTCATAACCTGGAGGTCACAGGTTCGAATCCTGTCCCCGCAACCAATTTACAGACGAAGAAGGAATTCGACACGCCTCATCACTGGGGCGGTTTCGGATACTCCGGTGCGGGAATCGCCGCAAAGTCCGGCAACTCCAGCACGGCTTTCACGCGGGTTTTCTTGCGCTCGCTTTCGGCCGAAGGAGGATCATGTTCAGCCCACTGAATGCCTTTCAGATCGACGGTGTTGATGTTCAGGTGAAATTCCACACCACTCATGATGCCTGGCAGGTCGGCCGCCCCGATTCCCAGTGCTTCGGCATGTATCCCGCATTGCTCTTCCATAAATGCCATCGCGCTCGCAGCAGATATCTTCTGCCCGGCACCGCCGAAAAAAGCCCGTAGGCAAAAATCATACTCTGCGCTTCCCGGTAAGAATATTCCGGTTTGTCCGCGCGGTGGCCCCATCATTTTCTCGAGTATCTTCCGATGCGGGGAAGCGTATGTTCTCTCATTGTCTATGACGGCCTGCAGCGGAAAACCCAGCAAAAGACCACGTTGCACGTTCGCCTCCGTTTTGTGCTGGGCATCCATCCAGCGCATCACGGAATCCGGCGTTGCGGGGCGAATGTGCATGAAGTGCTCCGGGTGCGCGTCCAGAACCGCCTGAATGCTCTCGTTCACATAAAAATATCCTCCTTGCTTTTGAATGCCGTTCTCAACCAGGCATTGGGCGTATCTCTCCAGGCCAAACGGCAGGAACAGTGCCGGCTTTTCGCCGGCAAACAGAAGTTGTAGACCGTAAAAATTGCTCGGGTGAGTCAAGGACGCCGCGCCGGCCTCACCGGTTGCCTGGCGGTGCTCTATTTGTACCGCTTCCCAACAGTCGGCAAAGGGTTTGGCGCCTGCTTTCCAACGCTCGATATCCCCGGCGTCATAGGCCGGTGCTTCTGCCGAGTCCAGCAAAACGACCGCTTGTCTGCGCGTCCCACACTCCCCTGCCCTGATTGCTTCGGGCATCGTCTGCATTTCCGCAGGTACTGCAGCCTTCATTTCTGCTTCGGTACGGTGTTTATGTTCAGTCATAAAGAGATCAGTATAGCATATATTTGGCTTCCAGGCTTGCGCATTCCGTATTTACATCCCGTTGCTTGGTCTTGGTAATTTCCCTTGTGCGGAGAAAGACACATCGGTAAACTGGTTTCACTATGGCAACCAAAAAGGCCGGTGGCTCAACAAGTAACGGCAGAGATAGTTGGTCAAAGCGCCGAGGCGTGAAGCGCTTCGCTGGCGAAACTGTGAATGCTGGAGAAGTCCTCATTCGTCAGAAAGGTTTTTGGTACCGACCAGGTACGAACGTGTACGTCGCCAAGGACTGGACGATCCACGCTTCCGTTGCCGGAAAAGTTGTCTTCAAGAAGATCAAGGTTCTGAAGTTCAACCGCCGCCGCGAAATGGCGACGGTCATTGGAGTAGAAGCCACGGCGTAAGGAGTGGTGCATGCGTAGGCTTTTTTTCGAACGCGGAAAAATAACCTCGCAGCACATAGGGACGCATCGTTCAAAGTGTAGTAGCATACGGTGCAAGGGCCAGTAGCTCAGTTGGTCAGAGCTCAGGACTTATACACCTGCGGTCGGTGGTTCAACTCCACCCTGGCCCACCATAGGACTTCGTTTCAACGGAACTTCGCAAAACTGGCGACTGTGTCAGCTTTGCATTACACTGCAATGCTATGGCGGTTCGCTCTGGACTTATCGACTCTTGGGACTCCATTGATGAGCTTCAGGTACTTGTTGGAAAATGCGAGCCTGTAAGCAGGTTTGAGGCGGATGAATTGGTGCCGAAAGTTCGAAAGTTACTCGCCATCGGAATCGAGAGAAGTGCCCTCAGCATTGAAAAGCTCAATGTTTGTGTGCGTGTTGTTGAACAAGACAGGCAAATGATTCAAGACACAGTGCGGCGTCTGGGTCTTTCGGATGGAGTTCAGCTTATTTTTGCGTAGTTGTCAGCTGTGCCGGGAATTGCAACGAAAACGTTGGTGAACCGGTCTGAATAAGTACTGCTCGTTGTTTGTCGTATACCCAAAGCTGAATCGGGTATTGCAGTGCCGCAGGCGGTAACCTGCGTGTATCGAGATCCAAGCGCCAAGCCGCATCGCGACGGCAACCCGAGAAAATTTCTGTATCCGGTCGCGCAAAGGCTGTGTGCGTATAGGCAATCAATGCATGCTCGGGGCCTGCGGTAAATACAACGTCACGCGCAGCACAGTTATTGTGCAGGGCCCACCCCGTGACTTCTACGGTGGTACCACTCCCCTGCCCTACCCAGTCCACCCAGCCGCCATCACCATTTCCCGGTGCTACGACTTGTACATTGCTGGGCAGTGAAAACGACGTGAGCATTCCGAGACGTTCCATTATTGCCGCTTGGTAGCGCACGAATTCTCCATTACCGAAGAACGACCTGCCGAGGCACATATTCGACGCAATTGCCGATGTTTGCATGCAAGCATGGCTTATGCTTAATGCTGCAGCCCTTTCCTGAAGGCGTTGGATACCGAAAAATGTTACAGGAATTTGCATGAAAAGAACCACAAAACACGTCGCACAAAACAGTTGCAATCGACGCCGAGTTTCGGCGCCGATTGCCAGGAGGGCCAGCACGGCAATAGTCGCCGGACAAAGGAGAGAAGTGTAGCGCGAGCTCATTGCGGAATGTAGCCCATACGAAGATCGTCCTATGACGATCAGTGCTGCGGTTAGGAGACAAAAGACGTAGATGGAGACCCATGGAACGAGCTTGTTGCCATGCTTGCGGTACTGAGTACAAACGAACGGGAATACAAGGAAGATGAGCAATCCAGTCACCAGCGCGGCGTGAAGAGCCATGGGGCCGAGCGCAACTACAGGAGCCCCAAGAAGCGCAAAAAAATAGGCGAAGATGCGCGCCGGAGCATCTGTTTTCATCGCTATTCCTCCAGGGAGAGCCGCAGTTTGAACGGAGAGAACATAGGGCGACAACGACACAATTGTCAGAAGTAGCCAAAATACGATATGTGCAACCTTGCGTCGTTGGCCTACTGGAATCGAGGGGCGAACAAGCAGCGGCGCACAGATGATCCATGTCATGCTGCCATTCGAGATTGAAAACGACGCAGTGATACAAAGTAGTGCGGCGAGCACAATGACGCTCGTAGTGTGTTTTCGCTTACACAGCAGCCAAATAGCACCCAGTGAGCACGCCGTTGTCATCGTGAACGAGAACGTGCTTGTGGACCATGTTTCCCACTGCGAAAGAGAAAACAGCATCGCTCCACTGGTCAGCACGAGTAGTTGGCGCACCCATGCTGGACGATGCGAAAGGCTGGAACGCGTGATTGCTGCAACAATCGTAAGTGATACCAATGAAAAGGCCGGACCGAGTAAGTTTAAGAGAAGAATCCCGCGCTCGGACAAGGGAACGGTCCTCAGTAGCGCACTGAGTCCATACACAAGAATAATCGGGATAATGATCAAATGCTCGCCAATGCGCAGCATGAGTGCGCTGGTATCGGAAAACCCATGCTGCAGAAAGCGTTCATAGACGGTCACGAGATAGAACGTTTCTGCCAACGGCATTCGTACTGAGTACAGTACGACGAGCAGCATGACTGCTAAAAACATGGCTATGCAGGCCAACCAAACGCATATCCAGCCGTTGCGTTTGTTCTGGAGAAATTTCATAGTTGTGTTTGTCGAAAAATGCTCTTCCACTCTCGTACAATTAGGCTGTTTTTGAGGAGCGGTATTGCAAGAAGTGCACGGATATGCGGCCGAATGTTGTCTTCCATGGCATGTCGTCGCAACTGCGCAAGAAGAGCGTGCTTGGCTTGTCTGTCGTTGTGCAAGATGTAGTCACGGTATTTCCAGCTCCACCATGTACGGCTGTCGCCGATGTGAAATGTAAGATGTGCATCGGTGATCTCGCAAAATCTCTTCGCAGCCGCAATCATGCTGCATACGAGTGGTAGGTCAACGTGTCCGCATCCCAGACAGACATCGCCAAGAATGAACGATGTGTAGGCGTCTCTGCGAAAGACGAAGCAATCGTATCCTGGGTGTGGTAAGCCGGGTTCTGCATACATCGCAGGAATTTGCTCGGTGCTGGAGTAGTGGTTTGGCAACGTGCGTCGATTGATCGTGAATGCGTCGTAGCCTTTGCCAATCAATTGTGCGACTTCGGTATAGAATTGCGGCTGCAGGCCGATGTCCACGTTTGTATAGATGAAATACTCTGCCTCCGATGCATCGTACAAGCGCTCCAGGACATCGCGAAAAACAGGCAATGGCCGGGGGATGCGAAATGTGCCAATGTCGCACACTGATCGTCGCAGTGGATTTGCTATCCGAAAATCGCCGGGAATCGCCGATTGCTCATCTGGAAAGCCTGTCGCCCAATGCTCCACCTCTACAACGCCTTTTGCAGCAGCCTTTGCGCGACGCATTGTCTCGAACGTTATGGGCTGCGCAATCGCATGTTCCGAACCAGGTTTCGCAGCCATGGGTTTGACGATGTGTGCAATCCGGAGCATGTACTTGCGACGATGTCACACCTGCTCCAGTGGTTCAAGTCGGTTTGCCGGCCTATACTAAGCGCATGGACCTTGTTCGACGCATTCTCTGGAAAACGTTGCCCGGGATGCTTTCGTGGTGGGGGCGTTGTCACATGCGGCTGTTTGGTTGCACAGTCGATGGATCGGCTCGCATTTACGGGTCGCCGATTCTTTGGCGCAACAGAGGAAACGTTACGGTCGGCAAACGTGTTGAGCTGCATTCCATTCGCGCAATGGCCATGATCGGCCAAGAATTCCCAGCGTGCTTCCTGGCCACGGCTCCGGGTGGCAGTATCGTGATCGACGATGACGCCGTGATTGTGGCTTCGGCGATATTCGCGGAGAGCGAAATCCGCATCGGCAAACGCGTGATGATTGCAGCAGGCTGCCGCATCTTGGACAGCAATATGCATCCGGTGGACACGGTCCCCCGCCGCTTCGTGGAGCATCACGATGCCGCTCCGGTCGTACTCGAAGACGACGTATGGCTCTGCAACGAAGTGACGGTGTGCCCCGGCGTGCGCATCGGCAAAGGAAGCGTCATCGGCGCAAAAAGCGTCGTCACGAGCGACATTCCCCCGATGGTGCTGGCAGCCGGCAGTCCGGCAGTCATGGTGCGCCCGCTGGCTACGCGCTGATTTTTGCATCGGCCGAACGCTTCGCCAGTAATTCGTCGAAGATGGCGTCCAGGTTGTGCTTGGGTTCCCAGTCCGGGTAATCCGCACGGAAGCGCCGGGTGTCGCTGATGTAGCACAGGTGGTCGCCCTGACGGTTCTGCTCCAGCAATTCCGTTTTCGGTTCACTGCCAAAGAGCAGCGCGAAACGCTCGAGCGCTTCCAGCACCGAGACGCTGTTCTCACGGCCTCCGCCAAGGTTGTACACCGCTGCGATTTTCGGATTGCAGAAGAACGCGTACGCTGCGGAGCAGACGTCACGCGCATGCAGGTTGTCGCGCACCTGCTTTCCGCCGTAGCCGAAAATCCGGTACGTGCGTCTCTCGCTCACTGCGCGCGACATGTAGGCCAGGAAGCCGTGCTGTTCGGCGCCGGCCTGTGCGCCGCCCGTCAGGCAGCCGCAGCGGAAGCACACCGTCGGCATGCCGAAATTGCGGCCGTATTCCTGTACCATGATGTCGGCGGCCAACTTGGAGGCACCCATCAGCGTGTGATGCACGTTATCGATGGAACACGATTCATCGATGCCGTGCCTTCCCTCCTCCGCGTAGTCGTAACGCATCGGAAATTCCTTGAGTGCCAGACGGTTTGGCGCGTCGCCGTAGACTTTGTTGGTGCTCAGGAAGACGAACGGTGCAGCGGGGCAATGCCGGCGGGCGGCTTCCAGCAGATTGAGCGTACCGACGGCGTTGATGTCGAAGTCGGCAAACGGCATCTGTTTGGCTAGATCGTGCGACGGCTGGGCGGCGGCATGGATGATGAGCGACGGCTTTACATTGGCCACAACCGCGTCCATGAGCATGCGGTCACGGATGTCGGCCGGAACATGGCGGAAACTGCGCGCGGAAGCCTCCAGATACTGCAAGGTCATGCCCGTGTCACCGTCGGCACCGAAGAATTCGCCGCGCATGTTGTTGTCGATTCCCACCGTTTCCCAGCCCAGTTCGTCGAAGAACAACACCATGCTCGAACCGATGAGTCCGCTGCTTCCGGTGATGAGAACGCGACGGCTCATTGGATGGCAGTGTAGCAAACCCGGACCGAATTCATGCGCGTAGGAACAGCGTGTCGCGTTGCAGCACTTCGCCGGTCAGCATGTGGCGGATATCGCCATAATCGCCGGCATGCCGGAATCCATGTTGTTCCAGCAGCTTAGTAATCTGCGGAAGCAGCAACTGTTTTTCGTACAGCGCGGTGAGCGTGGTCTCGACCAAAATGCCTTGAACGCTTTTCAGTGTTTCGGCCGCACCCGAGAATACCCGGTCTTCGTAGCCCTGCACGTCGATTTTCAAAAACACATTCGGCTCCAGTATCCGGCCGCGCAGCACGTCATCCAGCCGGCGCACCTTCACGCGTTCGGTCCGAACGCTGAACGACTGCGGAAACGCGCGGGTGTGCAGCGGCAGCATGGGCAGCAACGACGAGCAGGGCGTGAACGCATTGCAGTGCATGATCGTCGTTTCGTTGGCGTCGCCGAGCGCGCAATCGGAGACCTCGCAATGAGCCAGCTTGGCGGCGTTTTTGCGCAGCAGGGCTTGGCAGGCCACCAGCGGTTCGAAGCACAACACATGCGCGTCCGGCAGGGCGTTGCTGACTGCCAGCGCGAATTCGCCGGTGTGCGCACCGACATCGATGACCGTGCGTACGGGAGACGGCATGCGCGAAAACACATCAGTGACGATCCGAGTGTCCCACGTGCCGGACACCGGAACCGTGGTTGCTCCGAGGATGTTCGTCGCGGTTTGCCAGAGCTTGGTGAGTCGGCCGCCCATAGATGCGCATTCTACTCCTCTCGGCCGCGGTGGTTAACCGACCAGTGCCTGCAGAGCCTCCGGCAATTGGTAGCAGCCGTTGGCGCCGCTCAGATGTCCGCCACCTTTCACGATGATTTTCTTCGTGCGGAAGACAGTGTCCAGCCGCCGGAATTTGTCGTTGGAAATATACGGATCGGCGTCCGAATGAATGCTGTAGATGGTCGCGGCGCGATCGTTGATTTCTTCGTCATTGAACGGTGTGTTCACAAATTCCACAATGTCCGGAATGCCCAAATCTTCCATAAAGCCGGCCACCAGCACCACGTTTCCGGTATGACTGCCTTCTGGCAACGACTCGATATAACGCAAGATGGCTGCGCAGCCGAGGCTGTGGCCGACGAAATGACAGTCGCGGTCGGGCGTGCCGACCATTTTGGTGAGCTCCTCTACCCAGCGGTGCAATTTGGGATGCTGCGCATTCGGCATGGCAGGCGTGCGGACGGCAAATCCGCGCTGCGACAATTCGTTGTTCAGCCACGGCTGCCAGCCAGCATTCGGTTCCGATCCCCAGCCGTGAATGATGAATACGCGTTTGGTCATGCTCCGCGGTGCTTGAGCAAGAATGTGTGTGCCTCGGCTTTCTGGGTGATGCGTTTGGCGGTTTGTTCGTCGTGCAGTTTCTTCAGTACACGGCCAACTTCTTCGCCGGGGCCAATACCGAGGAGCTCCATAATTTCTTCACCCGTCAGCAGCGGTTTCGCCGGGCGCGGATGGCTGTCGAGAAACGCGTTGTAGTCATCGATAATCTTGTCGAACATGGCAAAGTCGGACGGCTCGGTTCCGGCAATATCCAGCCAAAACAGCTGCAGCAGTTCGGCGAACCACGGATGGTGGTACCAGTGCGCCTTTCGTGTTTCATCGATGGTAAAAAACGTGCCCATCATCATGTGGTGGGCGATGAGCCAGCAGATTTTTTCTCGGCGCTTCGCTTCGATTTGCATGCGTGAAAGCACGGCTTTGGTCAGGTCCGCAGATACGCGGGCGTGATCATCGAACCGGATGCGTTCCTTCACGCTGAACGTCTGCACTTTGCCACAATCATGGAAGACCGCGGCCAAGCGGATATCCAACCCATGATCATCGGTGAAGTGTTTGGCGCACTGCCGCAGATGCGCCCACACGTCGCCTTCGGCGTGAAATTCAACAGGCTGCGCCACGCCTTTGCAGGCGTAGAGCTCGGGTACGGTGTATTTCAGAATGCCGGTTTCCCACAGATCTTCCAATGCACGATCGGCGTGCGGGCCCACGAGCATTTTTTCAAACTCGGCCAACTGACGGCTCCCCGAGAGCTTGCCGGTTAATTCGGCATTCGCGAGCAGCGCCTTGTATGTGTCTGGGTGATATTGGCCGTTGAGAAGCGCCCTAAAGCGCACGGCACGCAGCAGGCGCAAGGCGTCGTGGCGCATCCGCTCTCCGGGGTCGCCGATGAACCGGATCAGCAGCTCTTTAGCATCGCGCTCTCCTCCGTGCGGATCGAACAGTTCCAGTGTGGCCGGCTGCCAGTAGACGGCGTTTACAGTCAGGTCACGCCGGACGGAATCTTGCTGACGCGTGCCGAAGCGCACCGATTCCGGGTGGCGGCCGTCGGACGCCTGATCATCTTCGCGGAACGTCGTTATTTCAAAGCGTGTTCCCTTGTGACTGGCGACGATGGTTCCCAGCAGCGCTGCTGAGTCGTCGGATTTGGGAAACAGTGCTGCGACTTGGTCTGGCTTGGCAGAGGTGGCGATGTCGATATCCAGCGGAACTTTGCCCAACAGCATATCGCGCACTCCTCCGCCAACCCACCATGCCTCATGTCCAGCGTCCGTCAGCAGGCTCACCGCGTCGTAACCTGCGCTTCCGTGTTTGGAATTCAGCGTGCGGTCGATGATGTCCCGGGCAATTGGCACGCTCCAATACTAGCATCTACAATGGCAGTCATGCTGCACTTTGCCGTTGCGGGCGTCCCGCTTTCCACTCCCGGTTCCGGCGGAACCGTCGAAGGCCTGAAGCATGCCAACAAACTCGGCATCACCGCCATGGAAATGGAATGGGTGCAGCGCGTGCCCGTCAACCCCGAGCGTATGGCGCTTATCCGCAAAACCTCAGAGGAGCTGGGAATGTATCTCACGGTTCACGCGCCGTATTTCATCAACCTGAATACCAAGGAGCCCGAGAAAATGGCCGCCAGTAAGCGCCGCATTTTGGACGCACTCGCCATGGCGCAGTTGGCCGGCGCCAAATCCGTTTGCGTGCATGCCGCGTTCTACCAGGGTTCCGACCCCAAGGACGCGCTGGAAAACGTAAAACGCGCTACGGCCGACATCATGAAGCAGAAGAAGCGCTTCTTTCCGGATGTGAACCTTGGCTACGAGACCATGGGCAAGCAGTCGCAGTTTGGAACGCTGGAAGAGGTGCTGATCGTCAGTAAGGAATTCGGCATTTACCCTGTCATCGATCCAGCGCACTTGCATGCGCGTTACAACGGGCTGATCAATTCCGCCAAGGAATGGAACGAGATGTTCGATACGTATCAGACGTACCTCGGTAAGGCCGCCCTTAAGCACGTGCACATGCATTTCTCGGGGATTGCCTACGGACTGAAAGGCGAAAAGCACCATTTGCCGCTGCTCGAGAGTGACGCCAAGTGGACCGATTTTCTGGGCGTGCTGAAGAAGCGCAAGATCGAGGGAACCGTCGTTTGCGAGTCTCCGTTGCTTGAAAAGGACACACTGCTGATGCAGAAGACCTACGCGAAGCTGAAATAAGCTGCCCGCAGCAATATTGCCGAATTATTTAGTATATTGTATAATATAGTAAATACCGAGAGTCGTTTAGACAGCAATCGACAGGAAACTTGACCGAATTGTGACCGGATAGCCAACCAAAACTGATACACTCAACAGTAATTCATTTCATTCCTTTCTTCGTATGAATCTTGCGATTAACGGTTTCGGCCGCATCGGACGTCAGGCACTTCGCATTGTGCTCGAAAAACATCCGGATATGAAGGTGGTGTTGATCAACGACCTTACGGACGGGCCCACGCTGGCTCATCTGTTTGAGTTCGATTCTACGTACGGCCGCTTCCGCGGCAACGCCAGTCACACGAAGGATAAGCTGAAGATCGAAGGTTACGGCGAGATTCTGCTCACCGCCCAGAAAGACCCGGCGCTTTTGCCGCACAAAGACATGAAGGTCGATGTCGTGCTCGAGTGCACCGGTTTCTTCACTGGCCGTGAGGCTGCTGCTGCCCACCTGAAGGCTGGCGCTAAGAAAGTCATCATCTCGGCTCCGTGCAAGGATAAGGCCGACGGTACGTTCTGCATCGGCGTGAACCACGAGACGTACGACCCCAAGACCATGCACGTCATTTCCAACGCGTCGTGCACCACCAACTGCTTGGCTCCCATGGCCAAAGTGCTGCATGAGTCGTTCGGCATCGAATACGGTCTCATGAACACCATCCACAGCTATACCAACGACCAGAACCTGCTCGATCTGCCGCACAAGGATCTGCGCCGCGCCCGTGCCGCTGCCATCAACATCGTGCCCAGTTCCACTGGTGCCGCCAAAGCCATTGGCCTCGTCATCCCCGAGCTGAACGGCAAACTGAACGGCATCTCGCTGCGCGTCCCGACGCCGACCGGCAGCATTACCGACCTCACGGTCATCGTGAAGAAGGCAACTACGGTGGAAGCCGTGAACGCCGCGTTCAAAGCCGCTGCCGAGGGAAAGATGAAAGGCATCCTCGGCTACGAAGAGCGTCCGCTGGTCCAGAAGGACTACGTCGGCGATGCACGCAGTTCCATCATCGACGCCCCGCTGACCATGGTGGCCGGCGAAGGGAAGATGATCAAAGCCTTCTCTTGGTACGACAACGAGTGGGGCTATGCCAACCGTCTGGTGGAGTTGTGCGAATATGTCGCCGAGCGTCTGTAATCCGATTCCTCCTCTCCCCTTCCGACCATGCCCAACGACAATCCGCTCTACCTCGTTCGTGAAGAAATTCTCCTCTTCGAGAAGCTTCCGAACGCGCTCAAAAGCAAATGGAAACCCGTCATCGAGACCATCGATGCCTATGAAAGCGAGGCCGAGATCACCCGCCGCATGAAGGATTCGCGCTTTGAACTTCCGGGTTTGGAAGACTTCATTAAAAGCGGGGGCAAAAACGGACCGCAACTCGATTTCACCAAGGTGTCGGAGCCAGCGTGGGCAGAGTACTTCTACACCATCGGTGCCAGCGGCACGTCGGCGCTCATCCAGCTCTCCCTGCAATCGCCGGAGCTCACCGATGAGCAGATGGATTCCATCGCAGCCATGTCGACGATCCGCCACGTTATCCTTGAAGAAAACAGCACCTCCAAGTCCAAGCAGCGCTAATTCCTCCCCGCACAACCCCATGTCTACAGCAGCCTCCGTTGAATACGCCCCCGAAGCCGGCCGTGAAGGCGTGACCGCCCGCATCCTCAAGGCCCCAGGCCGTGCGCTCGGCCGCTTTGCCAGCAACGTTGTACGTCATCCGATCCAGTCCGCCCTTAGCCTGCTCAGCATCGGCGTTACGCTGGCCGGAGCACACCACCTCGGCCTTACCCAGCAACTCGCCAATCTCGCTCCTGCAGGAAGGGGCCGTGACCTTTTGAACTGGCCGGGAACACAGTCGCATCGTCTAGCCACACTGGGCGTGGAGCGTATCGGTGAACAGCTGCCTGGTGTCGTCACCACGCCGGCTCGTGCATTTCTGAGTGCTACCAACGGTATGTTCGCGCCGCGTCCCTAAAACGGGGGTAATCGCCTTCTGTTTGCCGGGGCTGGAAGAACGCCCCGCTTACCTCGCAATCGTTTGACCGTGCTTTGCGATATATGCCCGATGCGGCGGATTGATTCCAGGTGCCTGCGGCAACGGTCTGCGTCGAATGTGCCGGGCCCAAATTTTTTGCACATCGCTTCGGCGATTTTCTTGTGATTGCAAATATCCGACGTCCCTCGCTTCATGCTCGGCCGTTTAATGAGTCGCAGAAAATACGCGTCTTCCTCGTCGGTCCACACCTTGTAGCCCTGGTCGAGCATCCACCCATCGCGTGCGGCATCTATGTCGTCGCGTCTGCGGTCGAGCGCATTGGCCTGAAGAATGCTGTGCACTTCGCTGCGCGTTCCATCATCAACAAGCGCCGCCAGTACGCGCCTGACAATACTTGAAGCGGTCTGAATCTTCACTCCTGCACGCAGCTGCATATCGTCGACAACCGCCTCCGCGATCTGTAACGAAGTCAGATGATCTTCAGTGAACAGCGTGACCATCCGATCGCGCAATACACCGAACTGCGGCTCGCGCAGGATTTGTTCGGCTTTTTGATTTGAGTAACGCATGGCGCTCTGCGTCGCAACGCCACCTTCAATGGACTGACCCTTTCGCATGCATAGATGCTAAGCAATCAGTCCATTGCGTCAAGAAATGTGCAGGGCTACTTCTTCTTTTTGCCTTTGCCATTCTCTTTATCGCCTTTGTCGTCTTTGTCCTTGTCTACGACTTCGGCGTCGACGACGTCATCCTTCTTGCCGTCCTTGCCTTCAGCCTTTCCTTCCGCTGCGGCTTTCTTCTGTGCCTCCTCGTACACGACCTTGCCGATTTCCTGCGCGTCGGTAGCCAGCGTTTCGGTGGCCTTCTTCAGCTCCTCGGCAGTGGCGTCTTCCTTCTTCAGCAAGTCGCGCAGTTCATTCATCTTGCTGTTCACCTTTTTCTTCACCTCATCCGGGATTTTGGCATCGTGCTCGCGCATCTGCTTCTCCAAGTTGAAGATCAGCGCATCAGCGGTGTTGCGAGCATCGATTTTTTCACGCTTGAGTTTATCGGCCTCGGCGTTGACCTCGGCGTCCTTTTTCATCTTTTCGACTTCATCTTTGCTCAGACCGGTCGAGCCTTGAATGCTAATGTGCTGCTCCTTTCCGGTGCCTTTGTCTTTGGCTTTCACATGGAGCAAGCCGTTGGTGTCGATGTCGAACGTGACTTCGATCTGCGGCATGCCGCGCGGTGCGTTCAAAATGCCATCCAAGATAAAACGACCGAGCGACTTATTGTCGGCGGCCATTTCACGTTCGCCTTGCACCACGTTGATCTCCACCGACGTCTGATTATCGGCTGCAGTCGAGAAGACCTGGCTCTTGCTTGTTGGAATGCGCGTATTGCGTTCAATGACTTTGGTTGCCACGCCGCCAAGGGTCTCGATGCCGACAGAGAGCGGAATCACGTCGACGATGGTGATATCGCGGTTGATGTCACCGCCGATTTGCCCGGCTTGAATTGCAGCACCGATTGCCACCACTTCGTCGGGGTTTACGCCTTTGTGCGGCTCCTTGCCAAACAATTCTTTCACTTTGGCTTGCACGGCCGGCATGCGTGTCATGCCTCCCACGAGCACCACTTCATGAATGTCGCTTTTGGACAGTCCGGCATCTTTCAGGGCATCCAAACATGGTTTGGCGGTGCGCTCGATGAGGTCAGACACCAGTGCTTCCAGTTTCGCGCGTGAAAACTTGAGGTTTAAGTGCTTGGGGCCGGTTGCATCGGCTGTGATGAACGGCAGGTTGATTTCCGTTTCAGTGGTCGAACTCAGCTCAATTTTGGCTTTCTCAGCAGCCTCGCGCAGACGCTGCAATGCAATCTTGTCACCGGACAGATCGATCCCCTGATCCTTTTTGAATTCACTGAGGAGCCATTCCACGATCACTTGGTCAAAGTCGTCACCGCCCAAGTGCGTGTCGCCGTTTGTCGACTGTACTTCAAAGTGTCCATCACCTGAAATTTCAAGCACCGTGACGTCGAATGTGCCTCCACCCAAGTCGTAGACGATCACCTTCTCTTCCTTCTTTTTATCAAGACCATACGCAAGCGTTGCGGCGGTCGGCTCATTGATGATGCGTACCACTTCGAGTCCGGCGATTTCACCGGCTTCCTTGGTGGCCTGGCGCTGGTTATCGTCGAAATATGCAGGCACGGTGATCACCGCCTTGGTTACGGGTTGACCCAGATAGGCTTCGGCGTCTTTCTTCAGTTTCATGAGCACCTTGGCGCTGATTTCCTGTGGGAACATTTCCTTGCCGTTGACGGAAATGACAGCCCTTCCTTCTTTGCCGCCTTTTACTTCGAACGGCATGTGCTTGGCGTCGTTTTTGACTTCATCGAAACGTTTACCAATAAAGCGCTTCGCCGAGAAGATGGTGTTTTTTGGGTTGGTCACGGCCTGGCGCTTCGCTGCGATGCCGATGACAACTTCGTTGTCTTTAAAACCTGCAACCGACGGCGTCGTATTGCTGCCCTCGCTGTTAGAGATGACCTGAGGTACTCCCCCTTCGATGACGGCGACACACGAGTTGGTGGTGCCGAGGTCGATTCCGATGATCTTGGACATAGAAAAGTGTGGTACAGAAATTAGCACTCTCTACTCTAGAGTGCCAATGGCGTCTGGTCAATACTATTCTTTGTCGGTCAGGAGGCCGGCTTCTTTCAGGAGTGATCGTAAGGTTCCGCGTGTACAACCGAGTATTCTTGCACCGTCGCTTTGCGAATCGGCATGCCGCATGACGCCTGTGGCGACGGCGATATGCACCAGCCTGAGAATATCGGGGTTCTCGATGAGTGACGGCGTGAGCACGATAGTGACATGATCTGAATTCGAAGGCGCAAGTACGCGTAGCCCCGGCCGTGTGAAGACTTCGGATGCATCCTGCGGTGCATGAGCGGAAGCATTGTCGAACATGGCACGCTGCATAGTTTCAAGTGTCACAACGGGTGGATTACTTCTTCGGTCCCGCATGGCATACAACAGCGCCTTGCGTGCGCCGTCACGGATTTCTCGTACATTGCCCGGTGTGGGGTGATCCAAGAGAAATCGCATTGCTTCCGGCTGCACTACAACAGAGTCAGCCCCCTTGGTTTTACCCAGCGTTTCGAACATGTGCGAGATTACAGCGTGACGGTGTGGTTCGGCACGCTTGCGGAACGGCGGGATGACCAGCGGCTGCAGGCGTTGACGCAAGTCCAATCGGAACGAGCCGCCGCGCACCATGCTTGTTATATCGGCATTCGTGGCGCAGACGATTCCCCCATCCATGTGCTGTGCCTTGTCCGATCCGACTCCTTTGAGTTGCCGATCTTCCAATACTCGCAGCAACATGGCTTGGCCTCGCGGAGATAAGTCGCCGATTTCATCCAGAAAAACGGTTCCGCCGGAAACAATTTGTCCAAGCGCTCCGGCACGCTTACCGGAGGCGCCGGTGAAGGCACCCTTTTCGTGGCCGAAAACCTCGCTTTCAATAAGACTGTCGTTCATTCCCGCACAGTTTTGCGGCACAAACGGTCCTTTTTGATGTTGTCCAGAAAAGTGATGTACAGCTTGGGCAAACAACTCTTTTCCGGTGCCGGTCTCTCCGAGCAACAGGATAATCATGTCGCGCTCCGGAGCGAAGAGCGCCAAATCATCAATCAATTGCAACATCGCCTCGTCGCCTTCTACGACCAAGCCGCACGTATCTTTTGCATGTTTGGCCAATGTCAGGCGCTCGGCATCGTGATGACCGTTGAGAATTGGCTCGCCTATGCGAAATTCTGGAACCATGAGTCCGGCAAACTACCCGCCGTCGACCTGTGTGGCAAGAAAAAGGCCACCTGGCTGCCAATTTCGCTTTCAGTGGCGCAAAACACTACTTCTCTCTACAATCGCGGAACAATGTTTATCGACGAAGTCATCATCGACATTTTGGGCGGCAAGGGCGGCGACGGTTGCGTTGCCTGGCGCCGTGAGAAAGGAGAACCGCGCGGCGGCCCGTTTGGAGGCGACGGAGGACGCGGTGGCGATGTCATTCTCTTGGCCGATGAAAATACCGACACGCTCTCCGATTTCGCCAGCAAGAAGCGTTTCAGCGCCAAG
>CAYWJU010000019.1:0-16509 GCA_964458645.1 uncultured Candidatus Peribacteria bacterium
GTTGTTGTTCTTCTTGTTGCTGTTCTTGTTATTCCAGCCGTTCTGCACATCGGTCGCCAAGCGTCGCACCGAGCACGACGGCGACGCAACCGTTGCATTGGTCACGTCTCTCGCCACGCCAAAATTCAAGCGCATTGCGGTGGCGGTGGAGAACAAGCCCGAAGACGCCATCCCGTTGTCGCATGCGGCTGCATTGGCGCGTCAGCACCATGCCGAGTTGGTCATTCTGCATGTGGTGGAAGGCGTTGGAGGTCAGTTGTACGGCAAATCGACCACCGACCGCGAGAGCCGCGAAGACCGCGAGTATGTGGAGACACTGGCACGCACGTTCTCTGCGCAGGGAATCACCGCACACGGCGTACTGTACTTCGGCAACCCCGCCGAACAACTAGTGAAGGCAGTGGGAGATCAGCACGTGGATTTGGTTGTGCTGCGCTCGCATGGGCACCAGTTCCTGGGCGATGCCATGTTCGGTGAAACCATCGACGCCATTCGCCATGCCGTCAGCATTCCGGTCTTGGCGGTGCGCTGATGAAAAGACGAGGGATGTTCTGCTGCGCCTCTTCGTAAGTTTTTCCGTATGCGGGCGTCACAGTAGGCATCTTCCTTCCCCTTGTTCTTCCATGGATACCAACAACTCTACCGGTGGCATGAGTTCTATCACCATGATTTTGTTCACCGTTGTTCTGCTCTCCATCGGCGGGGTGATTTTGTACACGCAGACCTATGGCGCCGCCAATCCGCCCAAAGACGCGAGTATCGATATCCGGGTGCCCGGCCCGCGCTCGTAGTGCGAAAGACAACCAACAGTGGTCGTGCACGGCGTGGGCCGTGCTTTTGGTATGCATCCCGCGTTTCTTGCCGAGCGAATGCCTGTTCGCCTCTGCCGCAAGTACTTGCGTGTTCCAATCATGAATCTACCCAGATTGTTGCCGCGTGCCACATTCTGTGAATTTGTCGATGAGAAGGTTTTTCTTATCCATTCGCCCTGAAAAGGACTACTCTGATTGTTCGGGCCAGCGTTGTGCCCACTTCTACCACCTACAATGATCATTGACGCAGATTCACTCCTGCCGCACATCAAGCAGAAAGTGCGTCCGGATTCCAGCGATGCATCCCGGCACATCATTTGTCCGCACTGTGCCAAGCGAACGAGGCTGAATTCGCTGGGAGACGGGCGAAAAAAATGCACGGTGTGCCAGCGGAAATTCCGCATCCACAAAGCAACCGATGCGAAGAAGCTCCAGCAGTGTGCCGAAATTCTGCTCTGTTTCTGCCTGGATTTTTCGGCGAATAGAACGGCGCAGATTACGCATCACCGCTACCGCATGGTTTCCGTCTTCTACGATCAGCTCCGCAAGTTGCTCGCCCGGAAGAGTCTTTCGCCGGCAACGATCTCCGTTGCAGAAGGCAATGCCGACGACATACACACGCTTCCGCGCGGGTCGCATTGCAGGTGGTGCGCAAAGCAAAAACACTTCAACGATACAGGGGCGCAACAACCCATCTTCGGCGTGCGCGTACACGGCGGCAGCGACATCGTGATCGACCCGCTGACGGACGAAGCGGCCGCGAAGAACTTCCGGGGGTTTGTCGTCGATGGCGCGTCGCCGAATAATGGCACTCCGTACGTTGGATTCATCTGTTGCGGCCAATTCCATTTCTTCACCCAAGAGCAGCCGATGCGTGCGCAAATGGGGCATCTGCGGACGTGGATCCGCGATTTCGCATACACAAATCACGGCATGTGGAAACGCAGCACGAGTTACCACGTGAAGGAGTTGGAATGGAAATACAACAACCGCGAATCCCACCCGCACCTTCTGGCGCGGAAACTCATCGATATGCTGCCGAAGGATTTCATTGCCGAAACACTCGCGCAGACGGAGAAAGCATTGCCATCGGACGAAGGCGAGCTCGTGGAACCGAGTCAGGTCCAAATGAGTGTCTAGGCTCGCCATCCTGCATACTTCCTGTATTCGCCGCATCCTTGCGCCACAAGCGCATGGGCCTATTGTCGTGATCTTATTCGTTCACCCCCCTCCCCATGACAACGCTCCACCATTCGTATTTTCCTTCCATCCGCGATGCCCGCTTTTCCGACCGCGCTCACCAGCCGTGGTTTCCGGCATTGCATCGAAAAATTTTTCCGATGGCGTCTGGTACGACCGCAGCCATTGAGTCTGCCGTACGACGCACGACGCGCGCCGTCTAAGTCTTTCGCTCCTTTCTCTTGGTTCCCCCTCTCGTCATGAATCCGATTTTCACATCCACAGGCAGGTTGCCCCGTACCGTCACGGTCGTTGCAACGGCACAGGTGGCTACCCCCACCCTCGGTGACTTTACGGCGATTTACGAGCTCTACCAGGAATCCATACTCCGTTTTTGCCGTTGGAAATGCCGGGACCAAGAAAGCGGTCAGGACCTTATGCAACAAGCATTTCTTCGTTTCTACATCTGTTTGCAGCGCAACGAAGAAGTGGTGCATGCACGCGCATTTCTCTACCGCATTGCGCGTAACCTGATTATCGATCACTGGCGCAAGAAGAAGGAAGAGTCACTGGATCAACTGGTGGAAAATGGATTCGAGCCGTCCGTGGATACTTGGCAGCAGACGTACAGCGCCCTGGATTCGGAGAAATGGGTACGCAAGTTGCATGCATTGCCGAAGCAGTACAGGGAAGTCCTGCACTATCGGCTCATTCAAGGGCTGCCGCCCGCGGAGATTGCCAAGCGCATAGGCAAGAATTCCAACGTGGTATCGGTTTATATTCATCGGGGGCTGAAGCGGTTGCGTGCGTAGGCCTCTGCAAGAGGAAATGTTCGCTACTCAGGAAGAAGAGGACTATAACGGAGGCCGAAGCAGATTTTCATTTCCCGGCGATCCTTCACACATTTCATGACTCCACACTCTAGTATTTCAGCATCCGACAAAATCGCTCTCCAGCTGAAAATCCTTGATAAGGAAAAAGAGCAGGCTCGACAAAAGTTGGCGATTACGGCCAAAAAACTCCGACTGAAAGCAAAGCAATTGGCCATAACCGCCAGGCAAAAAGAGCATGCCAGACGCACGTTGGTCGTGACTGCCAAGCAACTCCGGCTGAAAGCCAAGCAACTGGCCGTCACCGCGAAAGAAAAAGAGGACACCAAACGCAAATTGGAAGTGACCGCAAAGAAGTTGAAGATTTCCTACGAAACACTGGAAAGAAAGGTTCTGGAGCGCACGAAAGACTTGGAGCAACTGCGGGCCAAAGACGAGGCGATTCTGGCAAGCATTGGCGACGGAATTGTGGTGGCGGATACGGCGGGGAAAATTACGTACGTGAACCATGCATTCAAGGATATGGTCGGCTGGACCACAGAAGAGGTGCTGGGAAAGCACATTGTGAAAGTCGTGCCGCGTGAGGACGAACAAGGAGATGTCGTGTTGTTTAAGGAGCGAATCCTCACCCGGGTGCTGTCCGGAGAAAAAGTGATTGCGGATTTAACCAAACCTTTTTATTACATCCGCAAAGACAAAAGTCGATTTCCCGCCAGCAGTATCGTCACATCCATTGTCCTGGATGGCAAAAAGGTGGGCATCGTGGAGGCGTTCCGGGACATTACGAAGGAAAAGGAAAGCGACCGCATGAAAACCGAATTCATGTCGTTGGCATCGCACCAATTGCGTACGCCGCTCACCGAAATCCGGTGGGCGCTCTCGCTTCTGAAGCGGGAGAGTCTGGGTGAAGAGCAGATGAAGGTGGTGAAAGTCGCGTACGAAGCCGCCGTGCACATGGCTGAAATCATTAAAAAAATGCTCATGATATCGCGGTTGGAAGAAGATGAGGTTGAGCCGAGATTTTCAAACGTCTTTCTGTTGTCCGCCATAGAGAAGGTGGCTCGCTTGGCCGAAATGCGACGCCAGCGGAAGGGGCAGGTGCTTACTGTGAATTGCACTGCAGACCTTTGCGTCCGCACGGATGAACTGCTCTTTACCGAAATTCTCAGCAATCTTCTCAGCAATGCCTACAAGTACACACCTCAAGGCGGGAGCATTCGCGTCGATGCGAAAAAAGACGGTGAAAAGATCCGTATCGACGTGACGGATACCGGGTACGGCATACCGCTTGCGGAGCAGGGAAGAATTGCAGAAAAATTCTTTCGTGCGTCCAATATCGCCAAGCGCGATGAATCCGGTACGGGTATTGGGCTCTATATGGTGTACAGTACTGCAAAGCTGATTGGCGGATCGATCTCCTTCGTATCAGTTGAGAACAAGGGAACAACCTTCAGCCTTGTATTTCCTTCATGCATACAGTGACCAGAAAAAGTAAGCACATTCTTGTTGTCGAGGACGACATGTTTCTGGCAGAGATGATGGGAAAAACCCTGCAGAATCAGGTTATGCGTGTCACGATTGTCAATAATGGAAAACAGGCTCTGGAAGCCATGCGAAAAGAGGTCCCGGACTTAGTATTGCTGGACTTGCTCATGCCGGTATTGGACGGCCATGGCGTACTGCAGGGAATGAAGCAAAACAAGATTCGCTGCCCGGTGGTCATCTTGTCCAATATCAGCGATAAAATGACTCGTGCCAAATGCAAAGAAATGGGTGTAAAGGACTACTTTGTGAAGAGTGATATGGATGACGACAACCTGTGGCAGGCGGTTGAAGGCTTCATCGCGTAGCGAGTATTCCGACACCAAAAAGACAAAAACACACTGCACGAATCTGTCGAGATTCATTTGTAATGTCCGATCGTTTGGGTCGTCGTCATTTGTGTACAAGCAGATCAGTATTTTGCCTTTCTCCCAACAGAAGATGTTTGATGTTCTCAATGTATTCCCGGCCACATTTGGAGAGCAGGACGACGATGGGCCGATTCCCGATCCCCGTTCAGGCGAAGGCACGGTCACGGCCGATCCGCTGCATGTGGGACGCGATGACGACCATTCTACCAAAGCAGGCGAACACATCCCCGATGTCTCGCCAAAGGACGACTCCAAGTAACGTCCTTTCCTCACCACGCTTCTATTTTCTTCCTCCATTCCCTATGAGCGACAGCACCAAGCATGACAGCAAGAAGGACATTGAGTCTGCCACTCCGGCTCAGCCGAGCCGTCCGGCCAAGACCAGCGAATCTAGTTTCAGTGAACCCGAGGACCCCAAAGGCATGTAAGAACGACTCGAATCACCTCTTTGTCTCGTTCCCATTCTCTCGTCATGGATTCGACTTCGAAAAAGCGTAACAAGCGCAAGCATCCTCGTGCAAAGGCGGTTCATACCAGGACTGCAAAGCCGAAGTTGTCTGATCGTTCGAAGACTTCCCATGCCGATATGGGCGACAATACGTGGTCGCAAGAATAGCTGATTTTTCTCCCCCCTTTCTCTCATGTCCAAGCAACACGATACGCAGAAGAACAGTGAAGATGCCGCCAACAGCCGTCACGGACAACAGGCGCCGAATCCGATGAAGAGCGATGTTGGTCGTACGGATGACGTTCCGCGTGAAACCGCCACCGGAACTACGTCGGGTAAGTCAGGCGATGTGCATGCGCCCAAAGCAGCCATGAAGATGTAATGCATGGGACGCATTCGCTGAAGAGGCACGGTTTATCCCCGTGCTTTTTTGGAGGCACCTTGCAGATGCAGGCGATGCTCCACCAGCTGCCCGAAGCACACCGCAACGAATACCACCACGGCGTAGGCCGCGAGAATCATGTGGGCGGAGATGCTTTCGTGGAGCAGCGACTTCAGCATGGCAAGGAAGAACGTGAAGTACCATGAGCTGGCCGATACTGCACCGAGCGCAAATGCCAAGTGTCGCAGTTGCCGCAAGCGGGGCGTGGCATGGTGATGCTGGGTGAACGACAGACGCACCAGCTTGGGTGAGACGTATGCGTGGAGCAGCATGCCGTTGCATGTCAGTACGACCACGATGATCATTTTGGCGATGAATGGCGCCGATGCGTTGTACTGGGCCGTGTTCAGCACGTACAGAGCCAGACCGGAAATCAGGATCAGCGCGAGCGCGCCCAGAATGATATGCGACAGGGTACGCATGACGTCGGCTTCTTTCATGGAAATGCGAAAGTCTTTCAGGAACTTGAAAAACAGCACATCCGTAATGGTGGCTCCACCCAGGCCCACGCAGACACCAAGGATGTGTAACGACATCCACAGACGCGGATGGAGAAAAATTACTTCAAGGAATTCAGTCATACGGGAAAGAGTCTAATCCAAGCGGGTTTTTTCAGGTAGGCTGTCCCGTACAGAATGAGGCTGGAAACCTTCTGACGGTCGCTGTACACTGCGCGCTGCCGTTGGGGAGTCGCCAAGCGGTAAGGCAACGGGCTCTGAACCCGTCATTCGGGGGTTCGAATCCCTCCTCCCCAGCCAAGCACTACTCGCTTCGCTCGAGTGCATGGCAGCGCCAACCCATCCAACCACTCATCTCAACTAAGCTTCACACTTGCTACGCTATTGTTTTTTGTCCTGCGCGAGTGAACCGATAATGTATCCCAAAGTATAATAACAGCTCATTGTGATAAGTATTCCAATAACCACAACTATTCCTTGAATCAAAGGGGTAACCGCAATGCTTTCTCCAAGCATTTCTTTTGCAAGAATATCACCTACGAATGCGGTTAACAGCATCGGAAAAAGAGGCAAGGCAAATGGTCCTGGAAATGTGCCTGTCAAAATTAGTATGTTAAAAATGACGCAACAGATACCTGCGATAACGGCAAAGGCAATCGCGAAAGAATTAGCCTCATTTCTCATAGGATTGAGAATACAGCTTCCATGCATGGGATCAATCTTAATCTGCAGCTCCCAAGCCAGGTGAAGTTTGGCAGATTGCGAGCGAAGCCGCGCAATTCGACAATGGTAAAACTTCGCAAATCGTCCACTAGCCCCAGCCACGCACTTCGCGAAGTGCGTGGCCAGCCAACATCTCGCGAAGCAAGTCATTCACCAGTCCCAGTCATTCTGTTTCGCAAGTTTCGTAGAATTGGCTACTCTTCTGCGTATGCCATCCATGCTTCAGACTCTCTGGAGAGCAGTGCAACTCGGAAGCTACAGGGCATTCGGCATCCAGAGCGCTGTTGACCCGTTTGCCGAATTCCATGGCAAGACGCTGCGCGGCAAAACTGAGCGCTGCTTGGAGCATTTGGCAAGCCTGCAGATCGATGTCTCCGGTTGCAGCGTGCTGGATGTTGGAGCCGGCATTGGTGATTTTGCGCCGTACTACCTGGAGCGCGGCAGCCGCGTGACTCTTTCCGATGCGCGTGAACAGAACGTAGCGATTGCTCACAGTCGCTTTCCGCAGTGTGAAGCACGCGTACTGGACCTGGAAACCGCCACCGCGTTGGGCGGCGAGTTCGATGTCATCCACTGCTACGGCGTGCTCTACCACCTGAGTAATCCGGCTCGCGCAATCGACACGCTCGCGCGGCACTGCAAGCGTTTTCTGTTGTGCGAATGCGTGGTGTCGCAGGCCGAAGCCGGCGGCGACCCGGTGCATCCGTTACCCGAAAACAAAGGCAATCCCTCGCAGTCGTTCAGCGGTGTGGGCTGTCGCCCGGATCGTGCATGGTTGTTTGCTGAACTCCGCAAGCACTTCCCCTACGTCTACACTCCGGTCACGCAACCGAATCACCCACAATACCCGATTGATTGGAGCGTGCCGCTGAAGTCCGGCAACAATCGTTCGGTGTTCATTGCTTCCAGAGAGCCGTTGCAGAATCCGCTGCTTACAACCGAATTGCCGTTGCGGCAGTGTCGCGATGCTGCGACAAGGGGATTCGGAAGTTGTTCGCCCCCAAAGACGCCGTCATCGGCAGGCACACAGCCAAGCATTTCGGAACAATGCGGTGCGGCAGCTTGTGCAGGTACGCGTAACACGTTGTTTCGCGAGGCCGCGGACTATTCCCTGAACGATGCAGAGCGCTTGCGGCTGCTGTACGAGCAGGCCGTGCTGCAGGCGCGCAGAAACGAAGGCGACATGCTTGAACTTGGCGTTTGCCGCGGCGGAACGGCGCTGCTTTTGGCGCAGGCCACCAGGTTGCATGCACCAGCGCGCAGGGTGCACTTGCTGGATTCCTGGCAAGGGTTGCCCGAACCGGGTCCGGAGGACAGCGGCACTATCGCCAGCCAGGGCTTGTTTGCGGAAAGCACCAAGGACGAGGTGGTGGCGTTGCTCTCCAGACATGGTGTGCAGGGAGTGTGCAGCCTGTACGAAGGCTGGTTTGCCGACACGCTGCCGGGCATTCCAGGTCCATTTTCGTTGGTGCATGTGGACTGCGATTTCTATGAGGCGGTGCGTCATGCGCTCCGGATCGTGTTGCCGCGCATGTCGGCCAACGGCGTGATCTTGGTCGATGATGTCGGCACGCAGGAGTCGCGACGTTTCCCTGGTGTTTTCCGGGCGGTAACCGAGTGCCTGGAGCAAGAAGGCAGGGGATGGCGTGTGCGCATGCTGGGAGGAGAGCGTGATCAGTCGGCGCTGATGGAGCGAATTGTCGCAGGATGAACGAGGTGCATGTGCCGTGGCTGGTCGGTCTGCGGTTGTGTTATGCATCGCGCAAACGCTTGGCTTCGGCATACAGCGCACCGGCGTCACGTTTTTCGTCGCGGATTTCATCCGGTAAATGGCGCTCAAGCAGCTCCACGACACGGCCGTACTCGCCGTTGCCGTACAGCCACCAGCCTCCGTCCACGCATGCCACACGTACCTGTTCGCGCAGAATGTCGCCTCTGGTCGTTGGGGGCATGGCATCCAGTACGGCAAGCACGCGGTCGAACTGGGTGGTGCGCACCAGTGCAAACAGTTGCGAGCCAAACAACGGCACCGAAGCGCGCACTGCGGCCTCTCCCAGCACGTCGCACACGCGCAGGATTTCGGTCCAGTTCTGCGATTCGCGGTGAATGCGCACGTACGTCTGCGCCAAGACGACGTTCTGTTGCAGGAGCTCATCCACCGTCATGCCGCGGTCATTGGCGCCCTGCGCGATGAGCGGCAAGATCTCCGCGCGCATGCCGCGCTGCTCTAACGCATGCAGGGTGGCGTGCAAATGGTGGTCTTGTCCGGCGAAGAGCGCCACCAGCTTGCCGAAAAATTCCATGCGATCGGGGAGTTTCGGATCGTACTCCGGGCGCTCCAGCCATGTTCCAAGCGATGCCGGTTCAAACATGTTCGGCAGCACCGATGGAATTCCCTTTTCTGCACAGAACACATCCACCTCTTCGGCAATTTCGGCATACGGCTCCACCGGTGGAAGTGCGGCATCGAAGTTCGGAGACCCAGCCATTGCCTCGCCCATGCTCAAGCGGATGCCAAGCACATGGAACAAGAGCGCCCGGCGCTCCGCGGCGTTTTCGGCACCATCACCATACTGCTCCATGTCTTTCTGCAATCGGCGGGCCTGGGCGAAGAACCAGCGCGAGGCCGACATTCGGTCATCCGTGCGCGGGCGGTTACCAACCACGTGTTCGGACTGAAACATTTCATCGTTGCCGCGGCGCGTCAGCATGCCCAGTTGGTTGGCCAGCGTGGCGGCATCGATAATCAACTGCGCATGGGCATCGTAGGCGGGCGTGTCGTAGCGGATGACGCACGGTTCCTGGAGGATGCGTTCTCGGCCTCGGTTGGGCGGGGGCATGCTGGAAGATGGAAAAAGGTTTGCCAGCGTATCAAGTCGAGCGAATTTGCCAAGGGCTTTCTGGAGGGCGCTTGGGCTGGGGGTGAGGTGGGCCACTCAGCTTCTCCGCGAGCCCCTCATCCCAACCTTCTCCCCCCGTGGGGGGGGGAAGGAGTACGTCGTGTTTTGTAGGGCAGCGGCTTTCCTTCTCCTGCAAGCGCTTTTGGTGAAGTGTCTATCCTTCAATCAGGTGCTTGCGCAGCACGTTTGTCGCCCAGATACGGAACTGGGTTCCGCGCTTGGAGTTTACGCGGTAACCGACCGAGATGATCATATCCAGATTGTAAAAATCCATCTCGCGTATTCGTCCATCGAATGTTGTAAGTCTGCAGCCACTCAAACGTTTATACAGATGCACCCCACGGCATCCGCCGCTTGGGTTCCCTACACCCTTCATCTCTCTACCATGAAAAAACTTCCTTCGGTCGGAATGGCTCTTTCGCTGCTCTGCACCATTATCACACCGGCATTCGCCGCAGTCACACCGGTCATCGAGCCGAACAACGGCTTCCTGAAAGGCAACGACCCCGAGTGGTCGTCCGCCCATTCCGCCGTAACGCCATGGCAGTTGCCTGGTCACCGCCAGTACCATCGCGACGCCGTCGTGGAGCACACCCAGTGGCACACCGAACACCTGGCCGAACGCGGCACCGGGCTCTACAACAT
Source organism: uncultured Candidatus Peribacteria bacterium (assembly GCA_964458645.1). Taxonomy (GTDB): domain Bacteria; phylum Patescibacteriota; class Gracilibacteria; order Peribacterales; family Peribacteraceae; genus DAORHV01. The sequence goes on from CAYWJU010000019.1 coordinate 10,351, forward strand.
GGAGCATCGTCAGTTCCACCAGGACCGCAACATGGCCCATCGCCAGTACCACGCCGGCCTAGATGCCGAAGCACAGGCCGCTTCGTCGCTGGCGTCATCCATTTCCTCGTCGCTCTCCAGCAGCCGCAGCTCATCGCTGTCCAGCAGCCGCAGTGCATCCATGAATAACGCGGGACACTCGTCTTCCTGGTCCAGCTCCTATTCCTCCTCCAGTCAATCCTCCGGGGGTTCTTCGTCATCCATGAGCCGCGACAACGTGTCGCCGGTTGTCATCGCCATTACGCCGACCTCGCATGCCATTGGCGTCGCTACCGACTCCAACATTACCGCCAAGTTCAGCGAGAGCATGTACGCCACAACCGTGACGGACGGCACGTTCCTGGTGCAGACTTCCTCGGTCCGCATTGCGGGAGTCGTGACTCTGAACGGCACCACGGCCACGTTCAATCCTACGAATGCCTTGGCACCCAACGCCGTCTATACCGTTACCATTACCACCAGCGTGAGGGATTTGGCGGGCAATATGATGTCGCATGACTTCATTTGGAGCTTTACGACCGGTTCCACGGCCACCAATACCAACCAATCGGCCGTGAACCTGGGTGCAGCTGCTACCTACGGCGTGCTGGCCGGTTCGACCGTCACCAACACCGGTCCGACCTCCGTCACGGGTAACGTGGGAGTGAGCGCCGGAACATCTGTCACTGGGTACCCTCCGGGAGTCGTGAGCGGCGGAGCAATCCACGCCGGAGACAACGAGGCTTCTCAGGCGCAGCTTGCGCTGACGTCGGCCTACAACGAACTCGCAGGCCGCACCGTCGCCCCCGTGAGCGTTGCCGGCAACATTGGCGGCATGTCGCTCGCCCCCGGTCTCTACAAGTCCACGTCGGGACTGGAGATCTCCTCTGGTGACCTAACCCTGGACGCCAAGGGCGATGCGAATGCCATCTTCATCTTCCAGGTCGCTTCCACACTGAACGTTGCGTCTGGACGCAACGTCGTCCTGATCGGCGGCGCCAAAGCAGGCAACGTCTACTGGCAGGTTGGCACCTCGGCCACCCTGGCAGCCAACTCGGTCTTCAAGGGCAGCATCCTGGCAGACCAGTCGATCTCGCTGCAGACCGGCGCCAACGTGGTCGGTCGTCTGCTTGCGCGCATTGGCGGCGTGACTCTGCAGGGCAACACGATCGTCGTACCGAACTAAACAGAAAGTGTGAACAGGCCATCCCGGAAGGGGTGGCTTGTTTTGATAAGTCCGTAGAACCATCCTCTTGTAATTTTACAGCGCCAATTTTCAGCATGGCAAATCCGCCTTGTCCGACTTTTACTTGATGGGTAAATAATTGCTCGTTTGGCTAACCGACAATCTATATACTTCAAGAATGTTAAGTATTAATGAAATTCGCGATAGGGCTTATACATTTGCAAAGGACCACGAGAATGACTCATATGAAAAAGGCGAATCCCAAACGTTTTGGAACGATTTTTTTAATGTATTTGGAGTAGATAGAAAGCGTGTAGCTGCCTTTGAGCAGCATGTTGAAAAATTAGGTAATAAAGGGGGATTTATTGATTGTTTTTGGCCTAGCAAACTATTAGTTGAGCATAAGTCTCAGGGGGAAAGCCTCGAAGCTGCTTCTGTTCAGGCATTTGATTATTTTCATGGCCTTAAGGATTCTGAGTTACCTGAGTATGTGCTCGTTTCAGATTTCAAGCGTTTTCGTATATATGAGTTAGCCAAAGGAAGCGATTTTTATGAATTCAAACTAAGCGAACTTCCTAAAAATATTGAGCTTTTTGCATTTATTACCGGACGTGAGAAAGTTGAAACAATTCAGGAGGATCCGGTGAACATAAAGGCTTCCAAGTTAATGGGAAAGCTCCACGACACTTTGCAAGAAGTGGGCTATACCGGTCATGATTTAGAGGTTTTTCTGGTGCGTATTTTATTTTGTTTGTTTGCTGAAGACACAGGTATTTTTTCCAAGCATCAATTTGAAAAATACATTAAGCAAAGAACTGCAGAGGATGGCAGTGATTTGGGGGCAAAACTAAGTGAGCTTTTTCAAATATTAGATGATGGTAATCGGCTGACTAATCTTGATGAAGAGCTATCCGCATTCCCCTATGTAAATGGGCATTTATTCAGTGAAAGACTTCGTATAACTGCATTTACAGCAAAGATGCGGGAACAATTATTGAATTGCACCCACTTTGACTGGAGTCGAATCTCTCCCGCGATCTTTGGCTCCCTATTCCAATACGTAATGGATCCTGAAAGAAGGAGAAATATTGGAGCTCATTATACGGACGAAAAAAATATTTTGAAATTGATCAAGCCATTGTTCTTAGACGAATTGTGGGAAGAATTCGAGGCAGCTAAACGATCGTCAAAAAAACTTCAAGAATTGCACGATAAGCTTGCTGAAATGAATATTTTAGACCCAGCCTGTGGATGTGGAAATTTTCTTGTTATCACCTATCGTGAACTCCGTAAATTAGAATTAGAAATTTTGAAGCTATTAAATAAGAAAGACCATGAAATCGAAAGAAGAAGCTTGTTGTCTATTAAAGACATGATCAAGATTGATGTAGATCAGTTTTATGGAATCGAGATCGAGGAATTTCCGGCCAAAATAGCGGAGGTATCTTTATGGTTGATGGATCATCAAATGAATAATGCTGTAGCGGCGGAATTTGGGCATGATTTCCAGAGAATACCTCTTAAAAAAACGGCGACTATTCGGCACGCAAACTCTTTGCGAATTGATTGGGAAGAAATTCTGAATTCGAAGAAGTGTAATTTTATTATTGGTAATCCACCTTATTATGGTAGCAAGTTGCTAGATGATAACCAGAAGGAAGATATGGCTATTGTCTGCGGAGAAATAGATGGCTTTGGCGTCTTGGATTACGTTTCTGCATGGTTTAAAAAGTCTGCTGACTACATACAGGGGACAAATATTCGCGTAGGACTAGTCTCAACAAATTCAATCACGCAAGGTGAGCAAGTGGGGATTCTATGGAAGTATCTTTTAGAAAAGCGAGGAGTAAAGATTATCTTCGCGCATCAGACATTCAAATGGGACAATCAGGCTAGCGACAAAGCACAAGTTTTCGTGGTAATTATTGGTTTCAGCTTGGAAGATATTAACCAGGGAATTCTTTTTGAATACAGCGATATTCGTGGAGAGCCTGTGGCAAAGAAAGTGAAAAACATCAATCCTTATCTTGTGGATGGGCCTAACTTACTTCTCGCAAAAAGATCAAAGCCTTTATGTAGTGTGCCTGAAATAGGTATAGGTAATAAGCCTATTGACGGTGGTTACTATTTATTTTCAACCGAAGAGAAAGAGGAATTTTTAAAGCTTGAGCCAAAAGCAGAGGGAATTTTTCGCAAATGGCTAGGTTCTCAGGAATTCATCAATGGTGAGGAGCGATGGTGTTTATGGCTCGGAAACATGGATCCTTCGGAATTAAGATCCATGCCTGAAGTGATGAAGAGGATCGAAGCCGTAAAGAATTTTCGCCTTGGTAGAAAAAGTATTCCAACAATAAAATTGGCTGAAACGCCGACTCGATTCCATGTCGAGAATATGCCTAATAATAATTATCTAATTATTCCGAAGGTAAGCTCCGAAAGGCGTTCATATATCCCGATTGGATTTGTTGGCCCCGAAATAATTTGCAGTGATCTTGTAATGATTTTTCCTAATGCAAGCATCTTCCATTTTGGAGTTCTTTCTTCAAAAATGCATATGGCATGGGTTCGCTATGTTGGCGGGAGATTGAAGGGGGATTATCGGTATTCAAAGGACATTGTATACAACAATTTTCCGTGGCCTGAGAACATTGCGATTTCGAAAAAGAAAAATATTGAAAACTGTGCACAGGCAGTGCTCGATACCAGAAAAAAGTTTGTCACTAGTACTCTTGCGGATCTCTATGATCCTCTTTCTATGCCGTCCGAGTTACTTAAGGCTCATCAGCATCTGGATAAAGCTGTGGAAACGGCATATAGAATGAGGTCTTTCGAAAGCGAAAGCGAAATGGTCGCTTTTTTGTTTTCTGAATGTCAGCGCCTAGATAAAGGAATGCAAGAAAGCCTGTTAAAATGAGTGATACGATTTAGCGGTAGTTTCCACGGATCCGTCAGTTCCAGTACTCTTCAACGTCATCAACCCTGTTGACCATGCCTACGCCTCCCAATCACCGCTGGCGCCTGTGGGCGGTACTCGCCGCGTTCGTCGTATTCATAGTCACCCTGCACGGCGGCACGTTTAAGCAGTCTGAAAAAACGATCTTCACCGTCAGCCGCACGGCCGGCATGTTTGCCATCCGAGACAAGCTGCTGCAGGCCGAGTCTATGCAGGGCCGCTGGTTCTTCGATGTCCCGCTGTGGTTGCATGGCGGTTACTGGAGAATCCAGCCCGGTGGGTACGTCATCGATCCGTCCATGACTTCCTGGCAGATCGCGGACATCCTCACGTCGCCGCCGGAGCTGAAATGGGTCGTGATTCCCGAAGGCTTCCGCAAAGAACAAGTGGCGCTGCGCCTGCAGCGGGATTTGGGTTGGGACGACGCCAAGCGCGAGGCGTTCTTGGCTGTAAAGACCGCAACACCGTACGACCTGATCGAAGGATTCTATTTTCCGGACACGTACCTCATTCCGACCGATGAAGATGTGCTGGCGGTTACCAAGCGGTTCATTAACCGGTTCAACGATAACTTCGCGCCGTACGTCACGAGTTTGCGCGACGCGAACATCAAGTACGACACGGCTATAAAAATGGCGTCCATTATTCAGCGTGAGGCTGGCGGCAAGGGCGACATGCCCATGATTGCCGGAGTGTTGTGGAACCGTTTGCTCATCCAGATGCCGCTGGAAGTAGATGCCACGCTGCAGTACCTGCGTGGCGACACCGGCTCTGGTTCGTGGGCGCCAATCAACATCGCGGTAAAAAAGATTGATTCGCCGTTCAATACCTACATGTACAAAGGCCTGCCGCCGCAACCCATCTCCAATCCCGGCTTAGACGCCATCGATGCCGTGCTGCATTCCGAGGACACGAAGTGTCTCTTTTATCTGCACGACAACAACCGCCAGATCCATTGTTCGGAAACGTACGAGGGACATTTGGAGAATATTGATACGTATCTGCGGAACTGAAGATTCCGATGACTCCGAGGAAATCGAAGAGTCCGAAGAATGGCAGCATGTTCCTCGAAATCCTCGGCTTCGTCGGTTTCTTCGGACTCTTCAGGCCGATTGCCGATTAGCCTTAATCTCACTTCGATGGTGTTTGGCCTTCAGCATTTTGTTCTTCGCCTTCCGTGAGCGGCGCTGCTTCTGTTTGCGAAGCTTGAATACTTCCTGCTGGCGTTTGGACTGCTTTCCCTTGATTCTTTCTTCCAATTTGAGGATCAATAATTTCCAGGCGCTCAAACGATTGCGGCTCTGTTCGCGGTGAAACTGCACGCGCACTTCCAAACCCGTAGGGCGGTGCCGCAGTTGCACGGTGCTGGAGGTCTTATTCATCTTCTGGCCGCCTTTGCCCGAGCCGCGCACGAACGCTTCTTCCACGTCCTCGGTTCGCAGGCCCAACTCGTTCGCCAAAGCCAGTAGCGGTGGAGGAAGCTCGACAGGGAAGGCCATACCGGAGGGTGGGGCAGAGCAAGCACGCGCTCGCTAATGGAACAGATACTGGCGGATGTTGGGGTTGTCGCGCCGCCACAACACATTGTCCACGAAATAGTGGTGAATGTTCACGAAGATCATAAACGCGAACAGATAGAACGATGCTCCGAACGTTTTGGCGTTGTAGATCATGGCCTGTGGTAAGAGCGAGTTGCGGGCCAGAATGTCCAAAATCGTCGGCACAACGCTGAACAACAATGCGCCCAGCAGCAACATTTGGGCAATGAACGACAAGAAGTACCACAGTGCGCTTTTGTGCGACACAAGCTTCAGCGCAAGCACCGTCATCGCGGTTGCCACTGTAATGCAGACCGTGGTGAGCCACAGCGACGACGATACCATCATCAACATGCCGTAGGTGGCGACCATCACATCTTCGAATCGGTTGGTAAATCCACCGGTTACCGATCCTGCAATCAGGAGTACCGGCAACACCAGGAAGAGTATCGATCCAACCAATG
>CAYWJU010000020.1:0-16011 GCA_964458645.1 uncultured Candidatus Peribacteria bacterium
TGAGCTCGCCGCAGCGAGCGAGTTCGGACTTTTAGGGTTGTGAGGCGCGTGAAGCGTAGGCCAGCCGGAGCACCGCGCGACGTTTTTTGCTCAACTTTTTTCTAAAAAAAGTGGAAGGAAGAAACCCAAAACGATCTTCACATCCCCTACCGCAGAATCTGCAATCCATCATTCGGACTCGCCTGCACTGCCGGTTCCGAAGATGAAGAAGGCGATGTTACAGGTTCTACCGACGACGCAGCGGCGCTGCTCTTCGCAGCTGCCGAAGATACGGCGGCGGAAGAGGCGGGTGGCACCGACGACGAAGACATCGTGCCGGGCAGCCATGCGAATGTTTTGGGATCCAGCGCCGGAACGTAGGTCGTCCATGTCCACGGCGTGCACGGCTTCACCTTGCACGTGCGCGGGATATCCGACGAGAACGCAATGGCGGGAAAGACGTATGTGGGACGATCGGCACGATACTGCGGCAGCACGTACACCAGTTGTGCCGATTCATACGTAACAGTTGTGATCGGTTTCCCCTTGGCATTGCCATCGATGGGAGCCATGCCACCTTCGAGCGCGAATCCGGCAATAAGCGCCGGATCTGCCGACGGATACTCCGCATGCGATAACAGTTCAGTGGAAATGATGTGCATGTTCAATGCCACCGCCTGTTGACTGCGATGCGCGACGAACACCGACATACCCGATACGGGGCGGCCAACGTCGTCGACAACCGGATAGCCCGAAAACAGCAACGGCCAACGGACTTCCTCCATGCCTGGTGCCAGAACTTTGCCGACGCTTCCGGCTTCCACGGTGCGATAGATCTTGATGACCGAAGGCGTACCGAGTGCAGAGGTGTCGATTCCGAGTTCCTGCGCCATGGACTCGGCAATGGCGATCATGCGGTCATCGGACAACGGCGCGTTGACCGGAGTGTCGCTGACGTCGTCGGGCGAACGATTATTGCGGCTGACTTCCAGCGTGCGATCGCGCACGTTCACCAAAATGGAGAAGACGTTGTCCGGCGTCGTAAACGAGATGTCATCCGGCAGCAGACGCAGATCCGAGAAATTCAGCGGCACCTTCATGGCACTCAAAATGGCAATGAACGGCGTCGAGTCGGCGGTGACGCCCTGGTCACGGTACAGCGTGAACGATGCGGGCAACGACGGCAGCATTCCTTTGGTAAGGACATAGCGAAACGAACCGGCCGGCATGCCGTCGAGCTTTTGCGCCAACATGCGCATGCCCTGGCCTACGTCGCCGAATCCGCGCGGAGGCAGGCTGTCGGGCGTGGCAACAAGAACAGACTGAGTGCTCTGTTGGCTGGCAATGGGATTGGGTTCGGCAGTCAGGCGCGTGGCAAGAAGAATGCCATTCACGCCCAAAGACAGCGCAAGGCCGAGCGAGAGAGCCGGCAGCAGAACACCGGCGGCGAAGTTGGCGGGAGATTTAACGGACATCGCGGTAGGGAACGATATAATCTTTGCGTCGCTGGTAGAGAGTGATCTGCTGCGAGATCATTGCCACCAGTTTATCGGCATGCGGCATGTACTTGAGCACGATTTCGGGACCATGTCCTTCCTTTAATGCGAAATGCAGCATGCCAAAATCAAACAGATTCAGCCACTGCGTTTCGGCCACCACGTCACCCAGGTTCTCCAAATTGATCGGCGTGAGCGATTTGCGGAACAACGAGCTCTGATCGACGATAATGAGCTTATCGGTGGTCAAGAAAATAAAATCATATTTCCAATCGATATACGCCTGCAACAAGCCGTATGACACGAGCACAAACCAGACCAGCACTGCACCCAACACCACGACCCCGACTTCCAGCATGCCGGTGGAATAGACGAAGAACGCAACGACAACAATCAGCACTGTAATGACGAACTCGCGGATGATGGTAGTGAGGAAACGAAATACGTGCGGCGTAGCCGTAAAAATTTCGCGTTCGCCGTGTGCCAAGAACCGCTCCTTTATCTTTTGGATGTCGGTCTCGAGTGCGAAAATCCTCATACTTCGATACTCTACCTCTATGCGCGCAACCAAGGCGAGTGCACTCGTCGCAACTCTATCGGCCATTCCCCTGCTTCTGGCTGCCACGACGGCCTTCTCGGATGTCGCCGGCCACCGGTATGCACCCGCCATCGGCATGCTTGCGGAGCGCGAAATCGTGCAAGGGTACTCCGATGGCACGTTCCGCCCGGACGCAGTCATCAATCGCGCCGAATTCCTGAAGATCTTGATCGACGCACGCTACCCGGACATGGCCACCCCCAAGGACCTGCAATGTTTCGAAGATTTGTTGGTACGCCAACCGCAGTGGTACGCCCGCCCTGTCTGTTTGGGCAGGCAGCTCGGCATTGTTGGCGGCTATCCGGATGGAACGTTTCAACCCGAGAAAACCGTGAATATGGCCGAAGCCCTAAAAATCGCCATGCGAACGTTTCGCGTAGACGTAGCCGCAACAACAAAGAACATGCCGTGGTATGAGCCCTACACATTGGCCGCACGACAGCGCGGAATCTTGCTCGACTTGCTCAGCACGCCGGATCACATCGTCACGCGCGGTGAAATGGCTTCCATGACGGCAGTGCTCCTGGAGGAAGCCGATGCGCTGTCCGAGAATTCCTCGTCCGTCACTGCGGCAGTCTGCGGCAACGACAAGATGGAAACCGGTGAACAGTGCGACGATGGCAACCTGGAAAACAGTGACGGCTGCAGCCAGCTGTGCATTCTGGTACCCGAACCCGTACGACTCTCCATTCTGCTGGTGGAAACCGAAGCCGCCGGAACGGTGACCAACGTGGCAAGGGGGAAAACGGACGTGCCGCTGCTGCGGTTCAGCGCAACGACGGATCGCCAAGACGCCATTGTCACAGGGGTCGTGTTCCAGCCGTCGGTTGGATCTCTGCTGTATGCCCAACACTACAAACTGGCCATGGATCGCGACGGCGATGGTCGCTACGAAACCGTGCTGCAAGCCGAGGGCAAGGCACAGGGCAGTCGCCTGACCTTCGACACCCTGGCAGGCGGCGGCGTACGTGCCTATGAGGGAATCCCCGTGCGATTCGAAGTGCGAGCCGACATCAGCTCCACATTGGGAACCGTTTTGCTTGGACTGCAGTTTGCCACCGACGAGCGGGACTACATCCGCGCTACCGGCGCGACGGATGGCATCGCACTCCAGGGAATCGAAACGGATAACTCCTGTCCGAATGACGTGAGCGTGTGCTTTATTCGTGTTCAAACACAGCCCAGTCGCGACATTACCGTACAAGAACGCGGCAATCTGTACGTGACCGCAGACAACATGCCGGTACGCAGCCAACAAGTCCTGGGCGGCAGCGTTTCGGACCCGCTGCTGCGCTTGCGCTTGCGTGCCGACGGCGAGGATGTGGATCTGAAAAAGCTGAACATCGATGGCGGCGTGAACAGCATCGACTCGCTGCTGCTGTTCCGCGTCGCTCCCGGTGCAAACATCGACACACGCACGGCTCAGCCCTTCGCGCAGGCAACGCCCACACAATGTTCGACGGTAAGCGTCACGCGCTTCTGTGCCAATCTGTCGCTCAGTATGTTGCGCCTAACGGCCAACCAGGAAACCACAATCGTGATTGCGGCAAAAATGAAGGATGAACAAGCCGGCGCTACCAGCGGCCAGACATTCGGTCTGACACTCTCGGCTGCCACCGATAGTAATCGTGCGGTGGAAGCACGCGGCATATCGTCGTTGGCCGACTTGGCGCAGAACGACGGCAACTCGCTTGCCACAGGGGAAATTTTCGTGGGCACCGGCAGTCCGGGTGCGTCGTCGCAGTTGAGCGGCCCCATGAACGACGTCGTGCTGGCCAAAATCAGCGGCGTGGAAAACGCGCTGTTGCAAAATTCGGTGATCGGCATTCCGTCGGGCAAGACGACATTCGGTGGCTTTACGCTTCTCACCTCGCCGCATAACAACACGTTCCACGGCAGCAACGATGTACTGGTGTCGTCGATGGTGATTTCGGTCACCGCCCAGAACGTGCAGATTGATCCGGCCAGCTACCGCCTGTACAACCCGGAAAACCCAGCAATAGGAGTTGCTTGCTCGGCAAGTCAAAGCACCGGAACATTCGCCGTCACCTGCAGCGGGATTGCGGGGAGCATGATCCAAAGCCGCATCGGGCAAGGGCAACAGGCGAACTATTTGCTGGAGGCGAATATCCTGAACACCGAACTCTCGCCCGGCGCCAGCCTGCTCACCAGCGAACTCTCTCCGTTAGGACAGCGTGGTCAGACGAACGCCATAACGTGGTCCGATGAAGCGTCTGCACTGTCGTGGGTGGATATCGCCGAACTTCGCGTACAATCGACGCAGTACTCCAAACCCTAACCATGCCAGACACCACACCTCCAGCTCCAACCAACCAACAATCATCCAAGGCTCCCGCGCCGGACACCGTGCATGCGCCCATGCCCGAATGGATGAAGATCACCATGGCCTCTGCCGGAGGCATGGCGACGTCGTTCGCAGGATTTCTGGCGTTCACGCTCATGCAGTCGAGCACCGCACTGCGCGGCGAGCTCATGGCCGGCGACCCGGCTGTGAATAGCAAATACCCCTCCACGTACAACGCATTCCAGGCGTCGCTGCTCGGCGAAAACCCCATTATGAACGCCATGACCTCGTACATGTGGTGGACCGGCGTGATTATCGGCGGGGCACTCTTGAGCTGGTTCTTTCTTGGCTTTCTGCGCAACAGGTTTGGCTAAGCGCCATACTTGCTATTCATACAAATAATTGTAAAGTACGCGGGTTCTGAGCGCAGCGTTCGGGACGATCCTTGGCAGGATCGGCGGATAACCAATACCAGTTTCTTCCTCGAACAACAGGTGTCGTATGAAGGGTTGGAGTCATGTATTTCTGCGTTTAGCGGCATGTGGTGCCGCACTCTGCGTTCTGGGCTACTTCGTCGTCGAAGCGCGACGCGAAGGTGAGCGTCAGGCGCAGAAGCGCGTCGTGCTGGAAGCGAACCTGATGGCCCACGGTTGGGCCCCCGAAAACAACCTGCCCCGAAACTACGAGTTGCGGTACGTCACGCACATCCACGCCAGCAAAAAGCGCGTGCCGCTCCAGCACACCGTGACGCTGCTGTACAAGCCGCTGTGGGGCGAACAGGTCCGGGAAACGTGGTTCAACGACAACGAAGCCCGCGTGTGGACGGACGGCGTACCGCGGTACGTCATCCACACCGTCCGACTCAGCGCCGAACGAGCCATCCTCGGCATCGGCGGGGACGTGACGCAGCAGGACGTCGAGGCCATGGTCGCGGGAGTTCTGGACCTCTGCCTCGACGCCGGGATCGACGCCAGCGAAGGCGCGGTCCGCAAGGACGAAGTCAACAAGCAGTACTGGATCATCGACCTGAGTAAGTAGCCCATCCGCCGCCGAACCTGCCAAGTCGCCCCTGCACATCTGTGTGGGGGTTCGACCTGCACAACTTTCGAAGTTGTCCGGGGTGTAGGGCCTTGCTTTTTTTTAAATTTCCTTTATAATGTTTGCCGACAAAATAACCCACATATCACACCCATGACGACCAAAAATCACTTCGAGCTGCCGAATCCGATGCATATGCTTCTGGCATGTTTGGGAATTTGGTCCGTCATGGCCATGCTCATTACCCTGCTCATTTGGCAACCATGGCCGGCCAGTAATGGCAAAGCGCGCCGCATGGGAAAGCGCAGCCGCCCCGCAGTGTTGATGCACTCCGCTACGCCCGATCTTGTCGTGCCAGCAACGCAGCTCCCCGAACTCCAGCGTCGTCCAGAACTCCAACCGTAAGCCTTGGAAGCAGGGTGCCGGGCAGCGTCCAGCGCTGCAGTTGCTCTAGAACCTTGGGCAAATGCGGCTTCAGTGCGCGACCGGCGCTGCCGCCGAACACAATAACCGATGGATCGATTGCATGCGCAAGGTTGGCACTCAGCCAGGCGACTTCCTCGAAGATATGCGGCTGCATGAATCCGCACACCGCTCCGTTTAAATAATCCTGCGGAGTTTGGGCAGCCTCGCAACGCTTACCCATGGCAGTGCCGGAAAGAAACTGTTCCACTTCGCCCCGCATGTCGCTGGTGGGGTACGGCGGCTGCCCGGGTTTCAGCAACATATGACCGAACTCTCCGGCACATCCGTGGGCGCCACGGAAGAGGTGCCCGTCCACCACGATACCGCCGCCAACACCCGTACCGAGCGTCACCCCGACCACGATGCGTTCCCCTTTGCCGGCACCGGCGACCGCTTCGGCGTAGGCAAAGCACTGACTGTCGTTTTCCACGCTTACCGGCAAACCGCTGTGCTCAGCGAAAAAGGCACGCAGATTCTGCCCTTCGGCCCCCGGCACATTCGGCATTTTGAGCACGAGTCCGGTGGAGGAATCCACCAATCCCGGCACACCGATGCCAATAGCGATTGTATCCGGCGTGCGCAACAACAAGAGCTCCTTGAGCAGTCGCTGGCGCACATCTTCGAATCCCCTGTCGGCATCCGTAGGAATGACCACCAGTTCGCGACGAATCATGTCGGGCAGCTCGTAGCGTGCCAGCGCCGTCTTGGTGCCACCGAAGTCAATGCCTATGATGGATGCTGGCTTCATGCGTTCAGAGCGTAGAGTCGATACGGACCAGTCTGGCAGAAATTTCACATTCCAAGAACGACAAAATTCAACGGAGTGTTTTGAACGTTAGATTTAGGATTTGGAATTTGGATTTTCGCTGCGCAGCGTGCGTTCACGACGACGAAGAATCTCGTGTCGCTTGGCCGTGTACTGCAGCAGCGTATCAATGTAGACCGCATGACTCCATGTGAGCGGTGCCACCGACAACGGCGCACCGGTGAACGGATTCATTTGTTCGGCGAACATGCCGGACGGCGAAGCGCGTTCCTTTGCCCACTGCAGCGTCTTCAACGGCTCGTTCAAGCCGTCCAGTTCCTTAGCAATCGCAATCTGGTGCTGAGCGAGCCACAGCGTGGTGATGATCCACGGATTTCCCGGTACGTCGGCGGTCGGGTGTGCGGTAGCCTGGTACACATCGTGGGTGTAGCGCGCAATGCCGCCAACGCCGGTCTTCACCGTGAGCTTCTCTTTCAGGCGGCGCATGGTCGACAGAATGCGGGGGTCGTCCGGCGGCAGAATGTCGAACTGCCACAGCAACGCAATGCTGGCGTCCGGCGTGGTATCGCGCTCGATGGTCTGCTCGTTCTCGCGGACGATTTTCTTTAAAAAACATTCGGTCTCTTCGTCGTACAAATGCACCAACATGAGCTCGATCATTTGGTCGGCGCCTTCGCCGAACGCCTGCGCGTGACGATGGTGTCCGAGCGCAGCCGAAATTTTGGATGCGGCACGGAGTCCCGCGCAAATCGTGGCGGTGGTGTACGAGAAAATGCCACGGTGTTCTTCCCACAAGTCGTAGCTCGGCAGCGGCAAGCCGGTCTTGGGTTCGCGGTACTTGAGCAGGAATCCGGCCGCCCGTTTGACGAGCGAGTGGTACATGCCGTGCAGAAACTCAAAGTCCTGGCAGGCCTCGAAATGTTTCCACAGTGCGACCAGCGGCAACGCGGTTTCGTCCAACTGAATGGGCAGCAATGCCTTGCCGTTTTTATACCACGGATGCCACGAGGAACCGGCCGAACCGTCGGGGTTGTATTTATGGAGGAAGTAGCCGTCTTCGGTCTGAATATGCTCGCAGAACTTCAGAAAGCGGTACACCGCCTCGTGTTCACCGGCACCGGTCAGCGCAAGGCTGACGAACGAGCCGTCGCGAGGCCAGACGTAGGTGTAGGTATCGCGGTTGAACTGCATGATGTCGCTGTCGTTGGCAGCCACGATGCCGCCGCCGTTGTCGATTTGCGTACGGATGGTAAGCAAGCTGCGCCAGTAGAGATCGCGCAGGTCTTCCGGCACGTCCGCGCCGGGATCGGTGTTCGAGTGCACCCAACCGCGCCAGTAGTTGCGGGCCGAAATTTTCACCTGTTCGGGAGTCTCTTCCAAAATGAAATGCTGCAGCTCGTGCACGTCGGCGATGCGCTTCCCGGCGCAGATCCACTGGTACACGACCGTGTCGCGGTTGCCGGACACAAGGCAGTCGATCTCGATGGTGGAATCCACCGAGCCCTGCTCGATTGCACCGCGGCTCAGCACGCCGTCTTCGGCATCGCGCCATGTTCCTTCCAATCCGCGGTAGTTGGATTTGCCGACCGCAAACGAACTGATGCCGCAATGATCGATATGCGACTCGACGCCTGAAAGTGGATGAAACTCACCGCCCGTGTTCACCGGAGCGCAGGTGACCGGATCGCTGGTGGTGCCGCCGACTAAGAAATAGCGCTTTTCGCGGAAATGGATGACGCTCTTGGTGTGCGGCTCGTAGAAGGCGGTATCCTTCTGTTTGTCGCCATAGATATAGAAGTCATGATGAAAGAAGCACTGGACTTTGCGCTGCTCGCCATCGGTCGTGCGCAGCTTAAAGGAGCGGATCAAACAGTCCTTGGTCGGATCCACAACGTCTTCGGACACGATTTCCAGCGCCAACCTGTCATTGCGCATGCGCGACGAACTGACCAGCGTGGACTCCATATACCCCGGCTCCATGAGCCAGCTGCCGTCATTCACCCACGAGAAACCTTTTCCTTCGGCCAGAAAACCAAGACGATGGAACTTGCCGTAGGCGGTGTGATCTTCCTCTCCCACGTGGGGGTAGTAGAAGTCGCGCAACTGCAGGTACTCGTCGAAGGTGGCGAGCATGGAGCCGTTGCCGAGAACGATGGAGCGGGGCATAGGAGAGAAATTACAAAATCAAATTTCAAAAAATATCTTATTTCTTCCGACGAACACGGATGGAGGCGGAACGTTTGGCCACACGCTTCTGCTTGGTTTTGGACTTGGTTTTTGGCTTGGTCTTGGATTTGGCCGCATGGGCCATAGCCTTCGGTGCAGCAGACGTGACGGCAATGACGGTGATGCCCTCGGATGCAGCGAGCGTCACCCGCATGTCTTCCAGTGCGTGGCTGTAACGGCGGTAGGCTTCGTACGGCGATTCGTAGGGACTAAAGTATTTGTGCACGTCTCCGTCACTCCAGTACTTGGTGCACAGGTAGTAGAAATGGTCGGAGGTTTGCAGCTTGCGCCAGATTTCGGTGAGCGCAGGATCTTTGCGACTCTTGACCGCCTGCTCCATGGCGTAGATTCCGCTAAAGGCGGCCTCCTGCAGCGGATTGCCGCGCCAAGCGGACAGGTCGCGCTCCATGTCGGCCCACGAGACGTGAGCGTGTGCATCCAGCGTTTCGCACGGGCGGTTGCCCCATGCACGCAGCGTCTCGGTGGGCGTGAGCGCTTGCATGCCGCGGCCGTGGAGTCCGCGCGGGAAAGCCTCCAAGAACTGGAAGATGCCGGTGTCGGCCCACTGGTGCTCGCCGAAGGTCTCGTAGTCCATGAACAGGTTCACGCTGTGTCCATCGGCGAAGGCGGCCCAGTCCAGGAAGGTGTCGGACTTCAGCGGCCAGCTCTTCCAGCTTTTGTTGGAGAAGCGGAACGCCACGTCGTCGGATAGGCGGTAGTTTTTGAGCAAGATGCGGATGGTGTCGGCGGTCTTGGCATGCACGGCATGGCTGCGGACAATTTTGGCGGTTTCGGCCGGAAGCGTGAATACGGGCGGTTGGTACGGCACGTTCGGATTGCGACCGTGCAGCACGTGGTCGGCGCCTTCGGCCAAGATTCCTTGGAATCCAAGCAGACGGGCGATTTCGGCGATTTCGTTGCAGTACACGAGCTCGGTATTGCGGAAGATGGTCGGACGCACACCGAATAATTCCTGCACGGTGTCGGCGTGCTTCTTCACCTGTTCACAGAACTCGCCGATGGACGTAAGGCTACTGAGCGAGTGATAGTACGTCTCGGCCAGGAATTCCACACGGCCGGTTTTGGCCAAGCGCTGAAACGACTCCAGTACGTCCTGGCCGTACTCGCGGCACTGGTCCAGGAAGACGCCGGACAACGAGTAGGCCACAGTGAAACCGGGGTGCTCGCGGACCATGCGTTCGAGCAAGGCATTGGTCGGTAGGTAGCACTTCTCGGCGACTTTGCGGAAAATGCGGCGGTTGGTTTCGTCATCGAAGTAGCTGCCATGCATGGCGCCGATATCGGTGACGCGCAGGTCCTTCAAGCGGTACGGCTGGTGGACCTGGAAGTAGAAACAAAGATTTGGAGGAGTCTTGGCAGACATGGCTTAGGGGAGAGATTAACTACGAATAATTTTTTTATACAAAGAAAGAATTTTGTTGGCCTGGCGCTTCCAGGTGAGGTTGCTGAGAATGTGCGGTGTTTCGGAGCGCATGGCTGCCGTCATGGGGTGCTCACGCAGCACGGTGACGATGCAATCGGCCATGCGGTCGATGTCCCAGAAATCGGTGAGAAGCGCATTGCGAACAACCTCGGCGGCACCGGACTGGCGGCTGAGCACCACCGGAGCTCCATGCGTGATTGCTTCGAGTGCGACCAAGCCGAACGGCTCGGACACCGAGGGCATGACGAAGCAATTGGCCTTGGCGTACAACGCCTTGGCTTCGCTACTGCTCACTTTGCCGGCGAAGATGATTTTGTCAGCCAAACCGAGTTCGCATGCTTGGTTGATGAGCTCCGGCAGCAGGTATCCGCTGCCTGCAACCACGAAACGCACGTCGGGACGCAGGTCGGCGACTTTGCGAGCGGCGCGCAAGAAGTGATGAGCGCCTTTCTGCACCGTCAGACGACCAAGGAACAACACCAACGGATGCGGTCCGGCATCGATGTTGCGCACCGGTGCCGAACGCACGGCATCGAACGTGCCGTTGTGCAACACCGAGATCTTGTCGGCCGGAATGCCGTACTCACGCACCAGCAATTTGCTGGTGTAGTCGCTGACGGCAATGACATGGTCTGCCTTGAGCAGACCGCTGCGCTCACGGTCGTAAATCCAGTTGTTGGGCTGGAATTCGGTGCGGTCCAATTCGGTGGCGTGCACGTGGGCGAACAGCGGGCGACCGTGGTGACGGGCGGCGCGAACACCGGCTTCCAGCGTCATCCAGTCGTGGCTGTGCACCACGTCCGGTTGCACGTGCTCGGTCATGTCGACGGCCAGCGCGGTAAAGCGCTCCACTTCGGTTCCAAGGTCGTTGCCGTACAACTGCTGAATGCCGGCACCGGCTCGCAAGCGGGCATCGATGACGGTAAGCCTGTCGGCATAGACGGCTTCGGAATCGTACGGTTGCAAGAGCGTAGGAACTCGGACGGTCATGCTGCCGAGTTGCTGCTCGTGGGGATACACGATGTCGATGCCGTCCTCCACCGCCTGGTCATGCGGCAGTACCAGCGTGACCTTGGCCCCATGGTGAAGCAGACCGCGAACAATGCCCTGACACGCAACACCCAGGCCGCCGCAATTGGCAGGCGGATATTCCCATCCGAACATGAGCGAGTGCAGTGACATTTTTTGTTTTTCTGTTGGGGCTGATAAATCTCTTTATTGTAGCAGAAATACGTCATTTTTACCAGGCAAGATCCGGGCCGAAATCCTTGAAGATCGGCGAGCCGAAATTTCTTCTCGCGGGAGGTGAAAATCGGTCCGAAACCAGAGTTCCGTCGTGGACTTTGCCGGTCCGCGAGATAGAGTGAATGCACTACTTTCTCCCCACCCCATCCCATGAAAGGTGCTGGTTGCGGCAGCTGCGGCAAGTAATTGCACGCCTGTCAAAAGCCCGATGCTTCTGCGTCGGGCTTTTTTTACGATTTACGGCGTCCAGTAACGCTGATCCGGCTTCTGGCCGAAATGTAATTCGTAGAGCGCCAGTGTCTCGTCGTACTGCGATACCCCGGGCGCACCGCTCTTACTTGGAGGCGTTTCAGGCTCCGGATCATGATGGATGTAGTCGGTTCCCAAGAAGCGGCACAGTTTGTGGTAATACGGCGTGAACAGGATCATCTCATGCCAAGCATCGTCGATTTCTTCCGACGGCGTGACTGCTTTCTGGGCAACTTCACCCAAGTACAACATGCGCTTGGCCTCTTTCACGATCGCCTCGGCGAACTCGCGGTCGCGGTGGTGCACCTTCATGATGCGCGGCACCAGTAATTCCGGCACCGGGTAGGCATCGACTTCAGCGAGCGTTGGCAGCGTTGTAGCAGGCATAATCGGCGGGGAAAGGTGAGCAAAGTGTATCACTCCTGCAGCGCTGCATTTCGATCACTCATGCAAAAAAATGCGTTTTTAGCATGCCAAACGAACAGTGTGCCATCCTGATGATCGTTGTTGCCCTGGAGCTCACCAGGGCTGGCGCAGAACCGCCGTCCGCCACCACAATCCGGCCACGTCGGCGACCGACAAAAGGGCCAGTTTCAGCCGTCCGCCCTGCGCCACGCCGGACACCCTCGGCCGGATGTCGACCGGCAGGAACTCAATCCTTTTACCCCTGCGGACCGCGCGGATCATGCGCTCCGGGTCGCGGAACACGCCGGAGGAGACCGGCTGGATTTGCGCGATGACCTCGCGTCGGATGCATTTGGCTCCGCCCGGATCGCGCAGATCGACGCCGAACAACAGACGCGGCAACCAGCGGTAACCGGACGACAGCAGGTGCCGCCACGGTCCGTAGAATTTACGACGACGCACCAACATCACCGCATCGGCATCGGCTATGAGGCGCAAGCAATCCACAATGGAGCTCGGTGGATACTGGCCGTCGGCATGCAGCAGCAACACACACTCGTTTTTTCCGGACAAAAATGCCGTTTCCACCGCTGCCGCAAGACCCTTTTGTCGGTCGTGATCCACGCGTTTTACGGTGTCCGGATAGCGGCTCGCCCAGGCCTCGATGATCTGCGGCGTCGTATCGGTACTGCCGTCGTTGACGACGGTGATATCGAACATGGCGCCACTGGCCTGCAGCGCCGCCATGCACTCGGAAAGCAAGTCGCTCAACGCGCCCTCTTCGTTGAACGCCGGAATCACGACGGAGACGGATGGAAGCGTCATGAACGCGAGAGTACCCGACGCAGTGCAGACAACGCACTCCAAAGCACTGCACCGAGACAAGTGACGAGCATGAACACACTGACGCCGTCGGCTACCTGCTGCGCAACGGACACCTTCCAAGGCAGTGCGCCACCATGGGTAAACGCTTGCAAATCGGCGGGGCGGTCTGCGGCAATGCGATCACCCGGCGTGCAGTTGTTTTCGACTCCATAGGCATAGCACGACGGATTCAAGAGGTTGAACGTGCCGCCACGCACCTGCGCGACCGGACCCGTCGTCAATCCGCGCACGATTTGCTGCCCAGCCGACTGCAACAACGCGTCACCGCTGCACTGCATGCCGCTGTGTCCCAAGAAATCGGTATCGGTGCCGATGACTGTCGTCACCGGCATACGCTCGTACCCAGCGCGAACGGCTTCTTCGGCCTGACGCAACACCAGCCACGGCTGCGGGCGTAGATCGAACGATGACAACGCCGGACCGTACGCCAGCGGCAATGTTGCAACGGTAACGACCATGGCGATGGAGGCAAGCAACGACTGATCCGCCTGCGTTCGACGCTTGAGCGCATGCTGCAGCGCGACGACCGAACCGATGCACAGCACCAACGAAAACGGGTACAAGAGTCGCATCATCACACGCATGGACGACAGCGGCGGAATTGCATGTAGCCACTGCGCAATCGGCCCGCGGCCTTGCACCAATCCGAAACAGACCACAACGAGAACGACGCTATAGACGGCCAAGAACAACGCCTGGCCACGCTGCTTTTTTCGCAATCGCCGCACGAGCAACGCTACGCCGAGCACCGCACCAACCAGCACCACCGGCGACAACACGTTGCTGTTTTCGTGCAACCCCCACGGCACGCCCTGGAACACGCCGGGAATATTCGGCGGCACCCAGAATGAGCCGAACACTACGCGCAAAACATTGGTGGAAGCATCGAATGCGCTCATTGCGACGGTGCGTGGAAACGTGCGCATCAGACTCCAAATGGCGACCAATTTGGACGCGGAAAGCAGCAACGCCGCCAGTGCCAACACCGCGCAGCGCAACGCCAACATGCGCGGTGCAACAACCGCGAGACTCTTTCGGCAGAACACGACGCACGGCAGCATGGACGCCGCAAAGACCGTAAAAAAGACCAGCGTGAAGTACCCCGCGGCATGCAGAATACTTGCGCAGAGCAGTGCGAACCATGCGATGCGAACACTCGGCGAGCAGCGCGGTGAATCGTTGGAAAGCAGCAACCACAAGAGCCAACCGAGCAACGGAACAGTGGCGAAATTTTCGTGACCGATGAGCGCATGCACGACATGAAATCCGTGCGCCGTTACGATGAGCGCAAGCACGTGTGCCCACCACGGCAACAAGCGAAACACATCGCGACCCAGTCGGTACCAACCGGCATACCCGGCGCACAGCATGGCGAGCAGCGACACCATGCTGGCCGTGAGTGGATCAACAAACAGCGTCAGCGCCTGTGTCAACGAGTACGACACATCGTTCGGGTGCCCGTACAGCGGCAGTCCGCCGCACAAATGCACGGCGTAGCGCAGCGGCGCCAAACCGTACTGCGCCACATGCCAACGACCGGCCACCAGGTACCGGAAAAAGCCTTCGTAGTCGTGACCAAGCAGCGGGTAGCGTGCGAAGATCAGTGCCAGAAACACGGCCAGAAGCACTGCAAGCGGCATCAGCCAAGCGAGATCGTCTTTCCAAGATCGTCGTGTCATTGGTACCTATGGTAGCGCACGCAAGCAGATGACGCGCGATGCGATCCGCTGTAGCCTTTGACCGATGCAGTACACCACACTCAACACCACCGATCTGCGGATCAGCAAAATTTGTCTCGGCACCATGAGCTATGCCGCGCAAGTCTCGGAAGCGGATGCGTTCGTACAAATGGACTACGCACTCGGCAACGGCGTGAACTTTTGGGATACGGCCGAAATGTACCCGATTCCAGTGAATCCGGATTTGATCGGTGACACGGAACGCATTCTTGGACGATGGTTCAAGAAAACCGGCAAGCGCAAAGACGTGGTGCTGGCGACCAAAATCGCCGGACCGAGCCGGTTCTCGTACTTGCGCGAAGGTGACCAGAGGCTGGATCGCCGCAACATTTTGCGCGCCGTGGACGACAGTCTCACTAAACTGCAAACCGATTTCATCGACCTGTACCAGCTGCATTGGCCCGACCGCAACGTTCCTATGTTCGGTCAGCGCGGCTACGTACACGACCCCAAAGACACGCCGACGCCGATTGAAGAAACGCTCTCGGCGCTGAACGACGTTGTGAAGGCCGGCAAAGTCCGCTTCATCGGTCTTTCCAACGAAACGCCATGGGGCACCATGGAATTTCTGCGCATCGCCAAAGAAAAGGGATACCCGCGCATCGTGACCGTGCAGAACGCCTACAACCTACTGAATCGCCACTACGAAACCGGCATGTCGGAAATCTCCATGCACGAAAACGTGGGACTCCTGCCTTACTCCCCGCTCGGCTACGGCATTCTGGGAGGGCGCTATTTCGACGGACAATTCCCGCAAGGCGGCCGCTTTACGTTGCACCCCGAATTCGCCGTGCGGTACCGCACCCCGCAAGCGGAACTTGCAGCCAAAGCCTACGCTGCACTCGCAAAAAAACACGGCATGTCGCTTGCGACCATGGCGTTGGCATTCGTGCACATGCAGCCGTTCGTCACCAGCAACATTATCGGCGCGTCGTCGTTGGCACAGCTGAAAGAAGACATTGCGAGTATCGATGTGCAGTTGAGTCCGGACATCCTAAAAGGAATCAACGAGATTCACGAGCAGTGGCCAAATATTGTGGCGTGAGAAGGTATTGATGAGAATATTTCAATTTTTAAATCAAAGAATGCGCTAAGTCCAAGATGAATGTCGCTATTGATTCTTCCTCGGAGGACCAGGGAACCTAGCACGGTTCCCTTGGCCCTCCGAACC
>CAYWJU010000021.1:0-14004 GCA_964458645.1 uncultured Candidatus Peribacteria bacterium
AGATTGTGCGGCGGGATGTTGGTCGCCATACCGACGGCGATACCGACCGTACCGTTTAAGAGCAGGTTCGGGACTTTGCTCGGAAGCACGCTCGGCTCCTTGCGGGAACCGTCGTAGTTGGCGCGGAACTCGACCGTGTTCTTGTCGATGTCCTGCAGCATTTCGTCGGTAATGGAGTACATCTTGCACTCCGTGTAACGCATGGCGGCGGCGTTGTCTCCGTCGATGGAACCGAAGTTTCCCTGGCCGTTAATCAGCTGGTACCGCATGGCGAAATCCTGGGCCATACGGACCATGGCTTCGTACACCGGGCTGTCGCCGTGCGGGTGGTACTTACCCAGCACGTCACCGACCACGAGTGCCGACTTGCGGTACTTGGCGCTGGCTCGTAGGCCGAGCTCGTTCATGGCGTACAAAATGCGGCGGTGCACCGGCTTCAAGCCGTCACGGGCATCCGGCAGAGCACGAGCGACGATGACGCTCATCGCGTAGCTCAAGTAGCTCTCTTCCATTTCGGTGACGATTGCACGGGGCAGAATGTTGCCCATGTTCTTTTTCGGCTCCGGAATTAGCTGCTGATCGGCGTTCGGCTTATCGGCCATACAAAAACAAGGAAAGGAGGTCTCTAGCGGCAAAAGACTACCAGAAATTCCAGTGAAGAAAAGCACTCTCCGGAGTCCGCTCCGGGAGCCAACTATGCGTGTTGTATTGCATCAATTTCATATGTTTGTCAAAATGTGCGGCCTCCTTTGTTCTTGCATGAACTACGTCGATCGATTGCCGGCATTCGATTCTACCCAGCATCTTGTGGCATCCGATCTTCGTGCAATAGAAGAGAAGTATGGATACCAAGACTTGCCGCAGGTGTTTGAGCGGAAGATGGGAACAAACACTATTGGCATGAGCGCGGCAAAAATCCGTAAGTCGCAACATGAAACTCGATTGCTTGTGGCCGCATGCGAGAACATGGAACGCGCGAAGGCTGAGCATCCGCCATATGGTTTCATTCGACCGTTTCCCGGCATGGCAAGGCTCATTGCCCCAGAACTAACGCCGGTGACGGCGGACTATATGGAAGAGGAAGAACTGCGACTCATGATGCAAGCTGGCGGATTGAACGGATTGCACGCGCTTTCGGATTTGAAATTGCAGTACATTCTGCATGCGCTGCTCTGCGACCCAGAGGTACAAGCCAGTCTTGCTGCGGCACAAGCAGAGGCCAGCCAAGTGGTACGAGTCACGACCAACAACCGCACATCTGATTGGAAGCATACGATTCAGTCGTCAGCATCCAACGCCAAGCGCAGCGACTTCATTCTGTTGCGGCAAATACTCATCCAGCTGGTTCGCACGTTGAAGAGGACGCCGACCCGCGAAGAGTTTTTGGATTGCGCGGCTGGCAGCCAAGACACGCTGGAAGTGCTGGCGACCACCCACCAGGCAGTCTTTAAATCACTCAACGAACGAATTATAAAAGATGCATCGGTCGGAACGCATCACGAGCTCGTGCAGCACAACGGAAAAGGGAAAGTCGTGTTGAGGAAAAACATTCTGGACAGACTCGACGTTGAACGCGGCCAGCCGAAAATACGGACGATGTGCGCTGCTCTGCTCGCCAAAGACGAAAGCGGCGCCAGCGTTTTGGAGCGGAACTTCACAGAAGACACTGCGCTTGTCGCAGACGCGGTCTTTACCGAAACCGATCGCGTGGAAGAACGCATCTTGCGGATCGGCAGGGAAACGTTGCCGAAGGTCTCCGTACACATGTTCTTAAAGTTCGCCGCAGTTGAAATATCGAGAAACGATCAATAAGGCTAAACTTCCCTCGTGCTCTCCATTGTCTCCACACCCATCGGGAATTTAAAGGACATCACCGTCCGTGGATTAGAGACGCTCAAAGCCTGCACCGTCATCGCCTGCGAAGACACGCGGGTGACCGGCCATTTGCTGACGCTGCTAGAAATCCCCAAGAAAGAACTGGTGTCGATTCACTCCTATAGTGACCCGACCCGCGTGGATGCATTGATCGACAAAATCCGCCGCGGCGAACACGTGTGTTTGGTCTCCGACGCTGGAACACCGGGAATTTCGGACCCAGGGTATTTGCTGGTGAGCAAAGCGCGCGCAGCCAAGCTTCCCATGGAAGTGATTCCCGGCGCTTCGGCGTTTTTAGCCGCACTCAGCGTGAGCGGACTGCCCATCAACGCGTTCCGGTACTTGGGCTTCCTGCCGCTGAAAAAGGGGCGCCAAACAATGCTGAAGTCATTCGTCTCCGAGGAAGATACGGTCGTCTTTTACGAATCCTCTCACCGCATTTTGAAGACGCTTTCTGAACTGGCAACAACGCTGGTCGAGCAACCCGCCCGTAAAATCACCATCGCGCGCGAGCTGACCAAACTGCATGAAGAAGCGATTTCAACCACGGTCGGCGAATTGCCCGCACTTGCAGCGACACTGAAAGTAAAAGGAGAATTTGTAATCGTCTTGGACGGCAATCGTTAGGCATGCCGGAACGAGACTTCCCGGCTGCGGGACGTTGTAGCGAATAACCGTAGCTGCGACGTCGCATCGCAGAATGGAATACGTCGAAGTTTCTAGTGAAGTACCGCCTGCGGGTTCATGTGCGCTCCATTCTCCAAAACCTCCACGTGCACGTGCGCACCGGTGGTCATGGGGCCCGCTCCAACCGTTCCGGGCAGACCGCCGGACAAACCGATGATAGTGCTGTAATCCACGATATCGCCGGCTTTCACGTACACCTGTGACAAATGTCCGTACACCGAAGAGTAGCCATTGCGATGACCGATAAGCACATACGTGTACCCGGTGGCGCCTCCGAGCCTGACTTTGAACACCACGCCTTCGGCGATGGACTTCACCGGAGTGCCCTGCGGTGTGGCGATGTCGATTGCTTTGTGCGGAACGCCGAACACCGTTTCGTAATCGGGGTCGTAATATCCGGCGGTAATGGTTCCGTGCACCGGCCACTGGAACATGGGTGGCAATCCGTCCAGGCCGCTCTCGCGATTCACGGTATCGATCTGCGCCGAAATGTCGCTGGAGCTAGCGATGAGCGAAGCGACTTGCACCGACAGCGCAGTCATTTGTTCTGCAATCGCGGCACGATCTGACTTTGCCCTAGCTGCAGCGGTTTTGGCACTCAAATATGCATCCACAGCATCCTCCGGAATACCCTGCTTCAACAGCGACAGCTTTTCTTTCAGTTGCTCAATACTGCCAACAAGTACGGTTGCTTCTGCTGCCAGTGCCTTCGGATCAGGCGGAGCTACGGTCGTATCGGTAAACGCCGGAGTCGGCGCCGTGCCGTTCAGAATGGCATCGACCTCTGTTTTGCGCGCTTGTTTGTCATCAAGTTCACGCTGCACTTCTTCGACTTTCTTGTACTGGCGCTTATCCGTATTCCGCAAATCTTGACCGGCCTTCCATGCGCGAAGTTCGCCATCCATGACGTCGCGTAAGCCATCGTCTTTTGCCTGCAGCATTTTGCGTTGATCCAAAAGCGCAGCATGTTTCGTCTGTACGTCGCCAAGCTCGGCCTGCAAACCGTTGAGCTTCGATTCTTTCAGCTGCGCGTTAATGCGCACTAAGCTCTGCTGCATTTCGATGACCTGCGCCGTGACTTCGGCGGTTTCCACCTGCACGCGTTCAAGTTCTTGCTGACTGAGCGTCACTGCGCGCCAGCCATCGTCGATACTGGCCGTACGCTCATTCATGGCAACGCCGAGTTTTGCATTTTTGGTTTCCAGCGCGCGCATGCCGTCATCCAATTCCCGTGCAACCATCTGCAAACGCTGCTGTACCGCATCCGTGGCGTCGGCCATACGCAACAGCTGCGTAATAAGCTGCTCACGAGCGCGCGCCACCGCCACCACGCTCAAATCGGCATCGATACTGTCGCCGAGTGACGAGCGCATCATGCTGCGCGCAATCGCTCCACCGGCAACTGGACCTGTCTCGGTAACGATCATGTCTTGCACAGCTGCAAAACGGGCGAAGGCAACAATGCGTTCACGCTCCGATTGCGCAAGACTCAGATAGCGCTGCTTGGATTGAGCCACCTGCTCACGCTGCGCTGACAATACGCCCATCAACACGCGCTGCTCGGCAATCTGCAGAGCCACATCGCGTCGTTCAGCGGCAAGGTTTTGCAAGTCTGCCTTGGCCTTCTCTACGGATGAATGAAATCCCACGATGTTGGTTTGCAATTGGGCTTGGCGCTTACTTGCATCTGCAGCGGTCTTCCAGACTTCCTCAAACTGCGTACGCGCCACCGAAAAATCCTCATCGGTCGGTACCTCCTCCGCATAGCCCACGCCGGTGGTGCACAGCATTGCTGCCAGGCATGTGAGGGCGATGGAGGTTTGTGTGTATTTGAACCGCGACATAATCTCCTGATTATACCACAAAAACCGCGCTTCCAGAAGCGAGTTCTGCGCACTCTACGGCCTTTAACGGCTTGTTCTGCACGCTCTTCGGGCCTTCATGCGTTCAGCCTGACCTTTCAGGCCGATTGTGGCTGCAAAGCAGGAGCGAACGGAGGACCCCGGCACGATGACCATGGGTCCGGTGAGTGGGAAACTGCCCGTCACCTCGCTATTGTCGGATACGATGTCGGTCGGAAGCTCCAGTATGACGGAGTGGTAGCCGACGCCATTCGACGTATCGAACGTGCCGACGATCGTAAGATCTGCCTTCGTGTGCGCGGCAATCACCAGCGGCGTGCGGAATTTCAGCGTGGCCGTCATGCTGGCCGCATCGATGGTTGCGGAATACGTGACGACGGCACCGTCCTTCAGCATGGCCGTCAGACCCTTCACGTTCTTCGACTCGCCTCCACCCTGGTACACCAACGTGATGCTGCGCACCGTGGCACTGGCATCGCAGTCGGCCTCCAGGCGGATCGTCAGCAGCTTAGCTTGGTCGCTTACACCGGTAATGCCCGGCTCCGTTGGAATCGAAGTCGCCTGCAACGTGGCGCAAGGCGCCTCGGCAGCGGATGCAATGCCAGGCCATGCGGCGGAAAAAACAATCGCTCCGGCAAAAACCAGTGCCACGGCGTTTCTCGTGAAAGAAGTCGTCATGCCGCGATGATAGTCGCAATCGAACGGAATGCAAAAGCGCATGGCGACGCTCATGAACGGTGATTCGGCGGCAGAACCAAGGTGCAAAAAAGTAAAGCGATATGAGCGGTGGACGAACGTATTTTTTGCTACCATCCGTACATGCTGTATTCCCTCACGGGTTCCATCCGTCGATTGGCCTGCCCCCAGGTGGCGGTGGACGTGAACGGAGTCGGGTATTTGGTGTCCGTGCCGCTGCCGGTATGGCAGGGGGTATTGGAGAATGGGAAAATGACGCTGTTTCTGCATACCTACGTTCGCGAGGACCGCCTGGATTTGTTTGGCTTTCTCACAGAAGCCGACCGCGGCCTGTTCGTGGAACTACTGGGATTCAACGGTGTCGGACCCAAGACCGCACTGGAGATGTGCTCCATTCCGAAGCAGATTATTCTGCAAGCAGTGGCCGAAGAAGACGCGACGGTCTTGCAGCAAATCAAAGGCATCGGTAAAAAGACGGCCGAAAAATTGCTCGTGGACCTGAAGTCGCTCAAAGAACGCCGTCCGGAACAATTGGAAGGCGACGTTGCAACCGCAACCGTGGGCAACGCGGATCAAGACGCAGTGTCCGCACTCATCTCGCTGGGTTATGATCGCCCCACCGCAGTAAAGGCGGTGAAAAACGTGCCGGCCAATATCAAGCGTACCGAAGACCGCGTTTCGGCAGCACTCCGCTCGCTCTAATCCCCTCCTCACCATGCTGACTCTCGATATCAAAGGCACGCTGGCAAAAGTGATTACGCCGAGCATGGGCATTCCCGACTCGGAGTTCGCCGGTGTGCGCAGCTCCATGCGTCGTTACACCGAAGAATGGCTTGCGGAACGCGAGCGTGGCGAGCACGGCTGGTCCATGAATCCGTACGACAAAGACATGGTGAAGCAGGTGACCGACGTGGTCGCGCGCGTGAAAACCGAAAACATTCAGACCGTGGTATGGGTGGGTATCGGCGGATCGGGTCTTGGCCCCAAGGTGTTGCAGGAAGTCTTCGAGTCGCCCAAGACTCCGGCGTTCATCGTCATCGATACGATTGATCCGGCGGTACTGGGCATGCACTTGGAACTCATTGATTGGAAGAGCGCCTTGCTCGTGGTGGTCAGCAAATCCGGCGGCACATTGGAGACCATGTCGGCCTTCTTCGCGTGTTTCGACCGCCTGAAGGACTCTGTAAAGAGTCACCCCGGCAGCCGCGTGATCGCCATTACGGACCCCGAGGGTGGAGCACTGCACACGTTCGCCAAAGAGAACCGCATGACCATGCTGCCCATCCCCCGCAACGTCGGCGGACGCTATTCCATCTTCACTCCGGTGGGCTTGTTGGCACTGGGCCTGCTGAACGGCGACATCAATGCGTTCTGCCGCGGCGCCAAGGAAATGGACACGCACTGCCAAGAGGCAACGCTCAGCCGCAACCCGGCCGCATCGTTGGCCGCCGTGCAGTATTTGCTGGATACCCGCCGCGCGTACCCGATTCGCGTCATCATGCCGTACAGCGACCGCCTTGTGTCGTTGGCGCGCTGGGAACAACAGTTATTGGCTGAAAGTTTGGGCAAGAATGAAGGCAACAACCCGATTCCGGTGGCTGCCATTGGAACCCAAGACCAGCACTCGCTTCTCCAGCAGTGGATGGCCGGCCCGCGCAAGCAGTGGCATTTGTTCATCCGCGAGTTGGACAAACCGCGCTTGGAAGTCCCCAAGAACGTACCGAGTTCGTTCGCTTACATTGGTGGCAAAACGTTCGGACAGCTTTTGGACGCCTGCTACGAAGGCACCAGCCAGGCACTCACGCAGGTGAAGCGTCCGCACGCGACCATCTCGCTGCAGCGTTTGGACGAGTATCACATGGGCCAGCTCTTCTTCCTGCTGATGGCCGAGGTCGTGTACCTGGGCAAGCTCTACCGCGTTGATCCGTACGGTCAGCCGGGTGTGGAGATCGGCAAGCAGATCACCAAGGGATTGCTGTCGAAGGGGCAGCAGTAGGAAAAATCCAAAGTTTCAAATCCCAAAGTTCAAAAAGGGAGTGTTTTTAAAATTTGTTGTTTTTGGATTTGAGATTTCTGACTGTGGCGGTGCTACGAAACGACTGAGTGAAACGAAGTCTGCTTCGTGGTGGAGCTGAGGAGAGTCGAACCTGCCTGCCGGCAGGCCCCTGACATCCTGCTTGGCACGACACTTCGCGAAGTGCGTGCCTTGCAAAGCTCGGCGCGCAACTGAGCTACAGTCCAAAACCGCACTCATCGTTCACGCAGTGATGATATTGGTCTTGGTGGAGCTGAGGAGAGTCGAACTCCTGACATCCTGCTTGCAAAGCAGGCGCTCTACCAACTGAGCTACAGCCCCACTGAAAAGATCATACTGCAAAAAAGACCGCACCTCAATTTATTTAGTAATCCAACGGAATGCCGCCTCCGGTGTCCGGCGGACGCTGAATGGGCAGAATGTTCAAAATGGGGCTGAAGAGGAACTGCAGCGTGTTGGTCATGTACGCAATGCTCCAAAAACAGATGAAAATACCCACGATGATGACCACGTTGTACATACCGCCGACTTTATTGGCCCAATCCGGGTCACCAAACTCGTTGGCAACCTTTTCGCGAAACTTCACGATGCAACACCCGAAGATGAGACCGAAGATGCCTACAACGTATTGCATAATTACTGAGGAAGAACTGCTGCCAGCTTGGCGACGACGTCTTCTTTCGGCTTGGAACCGACAAATGAGTCAACGACTTCGCCCTTGTTCACGATAAGGAACATGGGGATGCTCATAACACCGTATTTGCCCGGAACCTCGGTGTTTTCGTCCACGTTCATTTTCACTACCTGCAACTTGCCTTCGTACTCTTTCGAGATTTCATCCATGACCGGAATCATGGCCTTGCACGGACCGCACCACGGAGCCCAGAAATCGACCAGCACAGGGAGTGCTGATTTCATGACAACAGTGTCGAAGTCTTGGTCGGTGACGGAAGTGGCCATACGCTTAGGAGAGAAAAAATCGGAACAACCTCAGTATACTCTCGCAAAAATTGAAACGCCAAATACCAAAAGAAGGATTTTAATAAAAAGAGTATGATTAAATTCGATTAAGAGCCTTATTCTTCTCTTAAATCTAGCTTATGAAAGCGGGAAAGGCGTATGAGAAATTTGTATATGAGAAATTTAAAGGATTCTACAAAGATTTTACTGTTACTTTCGACGATAAGATTTTAGGTAGGGAAAGCCAAATTAAGCGCCAGATTGACGTTTCAATTAAGGGAAAGGTTGAAAATATAGACTTATTATATTTAGTTCAGTGTAAAGATTATACAAAGCCAGCAAATGTCATAACCATTGGTGAATTCTCCTCAGTCATTAAAGATATTGGCGCATCGAAAGGATTTTTAGTATGCGCTGGCGGATTTGCAAAAACGATTCACGACTATGCTCAAACACTTGGAATAGAACTCCTCTCTGTAGAGGACATTAATTCTGACAAGTGGAAAGCTGTGATCGAGATACCTATTGTCTACATTAAGAAAGGTGTGAATTTTGCTTTTTCTGGTGCAATTATTGCCACTCCTGAATTAATTGAAAGAAATAAGGTCCCTATCCAGATATCGCAAAATGATTTTGCTGAAATAAGTTTAGACAAAGGGCAAACCGCAATGAAGATGGGGAAATATATTGATAACAAAATGAAGGCCGACAATATTGTCATCAACGACTCGGTTAATTTAAACCTTATGGCACCCGATCTATTAATAAGGTTTGCAGGACTTTGGATCCCTTTGGGAAGGCTCGATGTAACTTTTACAATTATCAAAACCTATTATTTAAAATACATACTTCCAGATGAATATTCTCAGATTAAAAATCATGTGACGGGACAAATTACACCATTGAGCTTTGCTTTTAGTGGGATTCCAGCCAGCTTAGATTCAAGTTATGTAGAAATAAAAAAAGAAGAATTGCCTATTTTTACTAATTTAAATTTAGAAATTGAAGAGAAGCTTGGCGCATTCGCAGATGCAAAAATAGATTATTTTAAAATGTTTATGCCAGGAGCATCCCCTCAGCATTGATTTAGTTACACTAAAGCTATGGACCCCACTCGCCTCGCCGCGCAGCTCCGTTGCCCCACCGGCGCCGACGGCATGGAACTCGGTCGCCACCTGGCCACCACCAACAAGGAGCCCAATGATTGGGCGCTGCAGCTGGCCGACGTGGAAGGTACGGATACGGTGCTGGAAATCGGCTTCGGACCGGGCGTGGCCTTGGAAGGCGCAGTAAAGCGCACCGTCGGCAAAGTGCACGGCATCGAGCTGTCGCAGGTCATGGTCGACATGGCGAGCGAACGCAACGCGGACATCATCAAGAATGGGAAGATGATCCTGCGCCAGGGCGACTCCGAACATCTGCCGTACGACGACGATATGTTCGACAAAGTCCTGTGTGTGAACGTCCTCTATTTCTGGGAAGCCCCGGTGCAGCACTTGTCCGAAATCCACCGCGTGCTGAAAGACGACGGCTTCCTGGTGCTCGTCTTCTTGGAAACCGAGACGTGGTTGCCGGGGCTCAGGGAATCCGGATTGTTCAAGTTCTACAGCGCTGAAGAGGTTGAAGTATTGGCCGAAGAAGCCGGATTCACGGGAATTAGCATCCAACGCAAGGTTCTCCCACAGGGTAACGGACTGGCGCTGGTCGCCATGAAGTAATCAGCCCTGTTTCTCCAGCATCATCGCACGCACGCCCCAGCCGTTCACCCGGAAACTGCGCGCACTCACCTCTTCGCGGAATACTGATTCATCTGTGCCGCTCGACGGCAGCGTCACGAACCGGATGTCACCGTCGGCGATGCCCTCGAAGAACGCTTCGTGCTCGGCCTCGGTGGATTTGTGCGGACCGCGTAGCGCGTTGATTTTGTGATACAGACCCTTCGGCAGGATAGGCGCAATGACCTCGTCCACTGCAATGCGCACATCGTCCCGCGAGCGTGCCACGCGGTACGCTTCGTCGAACCCCGGGCTGCCGCTGGCTTTGCGCAAGCGCGTGCAGAGTGGCGTATCCACCAACCACAGGTTGCCGCCGGGGACAGCCATATCCAATCCAACGTCGATTAATGTCTGGGTGACGTCGCTGGGTAAATAGCGACCGATGTGCGAGGCGAAAAACGTACCTGGCTCGGGCAATTCCCGGCGCGACTTGGGCTCGGTACCGCGCAGAATCATGCGGCAGCGTGCATTGGCGGCATGGGCCAATTCGATAAGATCGCAACGCACCTGCAAACTCACCGGCGATACCGGCTGCTCAGGCAACTCTCGGTCCACCGCCACCATCGTCACGCCGCGGTCACTCGCCAGCTTCGGATCGAAGGTATGCACGATGCGGCCTTCGCCAATCAAATACATACCTGTGCTTTTCGGCACCGATTGCACGACGCGGTCGGTCAGACCGGTAACACGGTGTAACACTTGATGAATATACCCGCCGTGCCGTTCAGCCCGGTCGATCTGTCGGCCATGCTCACCGGCATCTGCGCCCGACTGATAGCGCTCAGACGAAGCCGGAACTGTTTGCAATCGTGGATGCATTGCTAAATGTTAAATTAACATAACATTCTCTTTTGTCAAAAACACACCGTAACAAGACAGTTTTTGGCCTTGGCTCTGCGAAAGAATGGCCTATCGACAAGTGTAAAAAGGCTGGTGCGGCAATGAATACCGGCTGTATGCACTCCGATCGTTGAAAGGACCGGGAAAGAAGTATAGGCTCGTCGAAGATGGCCTCCCCCACTCGCTCACTGGCTCCGTTCATTCCGGTCGGGATGATCGGTGTCGTGGCGCTCTTTGTTGTGCTGGCTCGCCTGCCGGATAACAGTGCCTTGCGTGGCGCACTCACCAATGAAGGTAACACCTCTTCCGCTGCCGTCTCCGACGCGTGTGCGGTGGACGCCGTTGGAGTCACCTGCCGCTGTGTGGTCCGCGCTGAGGACGAATGCAGCGACATGCAGGGAAAGTTCTATTCCAAGAAAGATGGCGGCATCGATGCCTGCTTGAAAGTCTGCGCCGCAGCCGAGTAACAACGGACGAGACAGGCAAATGAGCGGTGTGTATTTTGAATATCACAAAACCCTGAGCGACCAATCTCCGGACTCACCGGCGTCCCTGGCGTCCTTTTGTCGTCATGTCAGCACTTCCTCCAGTCTGCCTTCCGCCACCGCGCGCTGCAGCTCCATGCCGATGCGCTCGCCGACGCTGAGTGATTCACCGTACAGGTAACTGGAATACGGCGTTGCCTTAATTCCT
This sequence comes from uncultured Candidatus Peribacteria bacterium, assembly GCA_964458645.1. Taxonomy (GTDB): domain Bacteria; phylum Patescibacteriota; class Gracilibacteria; order Peribacterales; family Peribacteraceae; genus DAORHV01. The sequence continues at coordinate 11,424 of CAYWJU010000021.1, forward strand.
GGTGACCCCGGAATGCGCAGCGACACGTCGAAGATCACGATATCCTCGCGGCCTTCCTCGGCAATCACGGCACCTTGCAACGCAAACGGACCGATGATGCCTTTGCCCGATGGATCGAGCTCCTTGGGCAGCTGCTTGCAAGCTTTCACGAACTTCTCACCCAAATCAAACGCCTTCTCCAAAAGCGACTCCTTGACCGTCACGGCAATGTGGCCGGTCTCAATCATCTTCAAATCAATGTGCTTACGAACGTCTTCCTGCTGCCAGCTCGGCATGCGCAAGAAGCCATCCAGATTGGTCTGGCGGCGGGTATCGGTGCCCATCAGTTCCAACTCACCGGTAATCGGAGAATAGAAGAAGTTAAAATTCACCGCCGCGCCCACAACGAATTCTTCAATCACCGCTTCGCGCCAGTTGGTCGCGATTTTTCCAGCTGCCTCCAGTTCGGTGCCGCGGCGCTCATAGTCGGCCGGACTGCTGGCGACGAAGAATCCACGCTCGTATCCGCGCTTGGCTTCAGATGCCTTCACCAACACCGGACGATCGATATCGGCTGGCTTCTTGAAAATTTTCGGAATGCGAATGCCGGCGTCGTTTAACAAATGGTACTGGTTGTACGGCTGATTGCGCTCTTCCAACTTGAGCAACGTACGCGAACCGAAGATCGGCACGCGGAAGCTCTTTTCCACCTTGGAGAAGTCGTCGAAGTACACCCAGAAGTAGCGATTGTGTACAAAAATCGCATTCATATCACGCAATTTTTCCTGCATGGATTGGTCGAGCACGTCTTCGAATGCCGGAACAACCAGGAGCTCGTCGATGCAGCCGCGACCGGACTTCGGCTTACGCGCTTTGGGTACCGATCCGCGGCGCAGGAAATGCGCATACGTACGGTGGCGTCCTTCCTGGGCGACAACCGCGGTGCGAAAGCCATACTTGGCTCCGCCATGCGCCACGTCCAAACCGCTGTGGCCGCCAAGCGCGGCAACCGTAAGCTTCTTCGTGTTGTAGCCTTTCAGCAATGAAGGGAGATCCATAGAAATCAGAAAATTGTTACAGTGATACATTGCTTCATAACGCACTCATGATCGACCTAGCCAAGTAATTTAGCAATACAGCAATGCAACGTTCTACAAAGAGCAGGGCTAACCTAGGATTTCATCGAGCCTTCCCTCTTCGATCGCCTGCTTGATGTCGCGGGCAACGCGGCGGCCAGTGCTCATGGGCACGTTGTACTTGAGGGCGGTGTACGGCGAGCCTTCGATGTACGGATTGGTTCCGGCAACAATGCGAGCGCTGATCTCGAACACGAAGATCTGCAACTTGCGAGTGACAATCGTTTCCAGACAGAACGGGCCGAACAGACCCTTGCCGCACAGCTTCTTGCTTTCTTCCACGACACGTTCACCCATGGCGAAAAATTCGGGCAACATGGACTCGCGAACGACGATCGGCATGTTGCCGACGATGGTGTAGCTGGTGTGAATCTTGGTCGCCAACTGGTCTTCGGCCTTAATGCGGCCGATGGAATCGGCGTTTGATTCATAGCGCTTATCGAAGCTCATGATTTCCAACTCGCCCGTCAGTGGCGAGTGGAAGTAGTGAATGTACAGCGGCACTCCCACGATGTACTCCTGAATGGTGAAGTCAGTTTCTTCTGGATACTTGCGGTTCTTTACCTCGTAGAACTGCTCGGGTGAACGAACGACGAAGTACCCGAACCCGCCGCCTGCTCCGTGGAACTTCACGATGGCGGGGCTATCGATATCCTTAGGATCTTTAAAGACACGTGGCAGCAACAAATTGGCTTTCTGAAGCCATTCACGCTCCATAGTGCGGTTGCTCTCCCACTCCAGAATTTCCTTGGTTCCGTAATACATGGACTTCATTTTCTTCACGCCTTCGTGCCCCATGTTCGACACGAACGAGCCGTGCGGAATGATGATGGCATTCTTTTCCATGAGCTTCTTCTCCACCTCGGGCCACTCGCTCCAGTCATTCACGGTAATGATTTCATCGGCCACACCGTAACTGATGTACGGTCGCTCGCTCCCCTTTTTGCAAATGGCGATGTTCGGCACGCCTTCGTCGCGGGCACCTTTCAAAATTTGCAAAGCCGAGTGGCTTCCGATTGTGGCAATCGCGTAATCACGCGGATTGCGTGAAGGACCTTTGGCCGATGTTGCAACTTTCTTAGCCATGGGATTTTTCGGACTCTACTCCCGCACCCGAATGAGTGCAACGCGATTTGCGGAAAAAGACGCCGAAGACTTGTGGGGTACAGAAGACTTCAAGGGCCGCAATGACTCCAACGAACCTCTGCCAATCTCACCCTGAGGTTTTCGTCTTCTTCGGAGCTTGGACACGGCGGGCTTGTCGCGCCTGATCCGGTGCCGTCACGCTTCCGCCGAAGCAACCCGTGAAAAAAGTCCGCCTGTTTGAGCTCGCCGCAGCGAGCGAGTTCGGACTTTTAGGGTTGTGAGGCGCGTGAAGCATAGGCCAGCCACGACAGATCGCGATCTGCGTGGCCAGCCGGAGCACCGCGCGACGTTTTTTGCTCAACTTTTTTCTAAAAAAAGTG
>CAYWJU010000022.1:0-12226 GCA_964458645.1 uncultured Candidatus Peribacteria bacterium
GTACTGGGAAAAATGCGATGTGGTCGCTGGTGGGCTGCTGCCAAAACAGCGCAGAAAAACTCCAATGACCTTCCAGTAATACGGTGCGCATGGTTGGCACGTACTGCAGTTGTTCAACACTGGGGATAGTCACTCCATAGCGCAATGACAGCATCGACATTGCCACCAACGGCGGCAGCAATGCGGCGTACGGAAGGAGTCGCGCGATGCGGGAGCCGAAGCGGTTCATCGCGCGTCGGAGTGGCCGAGTGTTACCACATAATGCAGCGGCAGCAGCGCACTGGGTATACGGTCCACGCGCAGGATGCGCAGGTTTGCCGGCAACCAGCTTTTTAGAAGCGATAAATTGGCGTCGTGAAGGTGCCACGGATTTTGCATCGGCATAAGACTGCGTCCTTTGCCCATGGAGAGCAGCGAACGTGCGCCGAGACGCGCACACCAACGTTTGGCAAACTGAATCATTCCTTCGTTCGGCACACTCACGACCGCAGTCCCGTCCGGCGTCAGCACGCGTGCGATTTCCGCCAATGCGCGCTGCGGATGCAGCGTGTGCTCCAGCACTTCCGAACATGAAATTTTCTCGAATGACGCGTTTGGGAATTCAAGATTCTCCACGTTCATTTGCAGCAAAGGCACTGCGTCACCCAGTCGCTTGCGAGAACCGCGTAATGCGGATGCCGACAAATCCACGCCGGTTTTCTTGCATGTCGGCAGTGCGGCCAGCAAATTTCCATCGCCGCAGCCAATGTCCAGCAACCTATCGTCAGGCTGTGCCGATAACGCTCGAATGGTTGCCTGCAAACGCTTTTGGCCCGTGATGCGAATAATGGGATTCGTGCTGGTGAAATACGCATCGTGATCGAATTTGCTCGCTTGGCGTTCGTTCCAGTCATGGAATGTGTCTGCATTCGGCAACTCCATGCTGGCGCGAGTAGGAGACCGACGATACCGAATCAACTCGCCAAGCAAATGTCGTAGTTCGCGCAACGAGACCGAGCTTTTGCCACCGGTGCGCGGACGGTGTTCCACTGGCTGTTCTGCAACCATCAATCCGGCTTCGCTTGCAAGCAACAGCAGTTCCGCAGGTGCGAAAAATCGATCGCTTGTCATGGGCAGGCGCTGCAGATCCGATCGTCGCCATAACTTGAGCGGGCAGTTCGTGTCGCGGTTCGGCAGTGCGAATACCAGGCACAACAATGCGTTATAGGCTTTGGATGTCACAATACGTAGAAGCGTATCTGCGCGTGTCTTACGCACTCCCACAACCACGTCGTGCGATTGCAGCCAGGGCAGCATTATCGCAAGGTCGGACACCGAACATTGCCCGTCGGCGTCCGTGAGCAGCACAAGACCGTGCTTCGCCGCAGCGATGCCGGTTTTCAATGCCGCGCCATATCCTGCGTTCTTTTCATGGCGCAGCAGTCGCACAGTGGGGTGTGTCGCTGCCGTCGCAAGAACAACCTGTGCGGTATTGTCATCGCTGCCATCGTCTACGACGATGACTTCATGTGGCCAACCTTGGGTTGCAAGCCATGTTGCTGCCGCCGCTGCCGCCTCACCCACGCTGGCTTCCTCGCGGAACGCAGGCATGATCACCGAGATGCCGACACGGGCAGGGTCATTGCGCATCAAGTAGAAGTTTGTGGGGGATCGACATGTTGTTCGCGGGAAAACCCCCTGCATACTACCACGCGTTGCCTGTTGCCATATTTGAACCGTCGCAACCATTCTTGGGCTTACACTCCTGCTTCAAAATCTGTACCATCGCCACGTATCTTTCCCCACATTTCTCGTGAAATTTTCCACACCAGTCGTCCTCGGTCTTTTGAGTCTTTCGTTGTTTGCAGGTTGCGCAGGTGAATCCAGCCAGCTCAAAGAAGTGCACAGCTATCTTGATCAGGTGAAGCCGATTGGCGAATCTCTGAATAAGGAAGGCGAGGCATTCACACAGGCAATGCAGGCCGAAGGAGCTCCGGACCAGGTTGCCTTGGGTTCCATCCACGGCAGTTTGCAGACATCGCTCGACACGCTCGGCGGCGTAACGGTCACCGATCCTGCACTCAAGTCCGCACATGAGCATTTGCTCACGGGTATCAAGGAGTTGCAGAGCGGCGTCGATCAGCTGGTTCTCGTTCTGAAAGACCCCGCCAGCGCCCCGGCTGATTTCGAAACCCAGATGGATGCCAAGATGGCCGGTGCCGGAAAAGAAATCGATCTGTGGAAAGAGGCCATTGCAGCCCTTCTCCCAGAGGCAGAGCGCGCCGATTTCCTGAAGGACGTCGAGTAATCCACAGCATGCTTGCTAAAAGGGGCCCGCACGGGCTCCTTTTTTTGTGCAAGAAGTAGCGGTGTGTTTCGGCTGTAGGTTTGGGTATCCAAGTCTATACTCCGGCTATGAAAAAGACGTTCCGAAAGCTTAGCCCTGCATTGGCCATTCTCGCATTGTTCATTACGTGCTCACTCTTGATTCAGGGCAATAGCGCCTTTTTTCTTACACTACTTTCCAGTGTGCCGACCGGTTGGCTGATCGCCATATACCTGGCACTCACGATTGCAACGGTGCTTATCCCATTCAGCAGTATTTTGCCGTTCATGCCGCTTGCGGTCTTGATGCTCGGCTGGCAACTGACGGCATTTCTTACCGCCGTTGCCTGGATCGTTGGAACGCAGGTGCTCTTCGAGTTGTCGCGCTCCTTTGCCAGACCGTATTTGCTGAAACTCATTCCGAAGCAACACGTGAAGAATATCGGCAATTTGCTGGCGAAAAAGGGCTTGGTCCATGCATTCATTGTTCGCATGACGATTCACGACGATTTCGTCAGCATCGCTTTCGGCATTTTCACCAAGGTCAGCCGTTGGGAATTTCTGCTGATCAGTGTTGTTACCGTTGTGCCAGGTGCCGTGTTGTATGCGTATCTTGGAGCGCTGCCGCTCACGTATGCATTATTGCTGGCAGCGCTTGGAATTGTCGCCTTTCTTGCGTATTGGATCATCAGCACGAATAGAAAGGCCATTGTGCATTGGTTCCGCACCTCGATATCGTTTCGTTGTTAACGCATCTGTCTCCTCGCTCTGCCGTCCCGCGGACGGCAGAGGAGTGCTCGACTAGTTGGCGGGCGTGTCGAGCGGCTGTGCTTCGGTCGGAGCCGAAACGATCGGTGTGGTCGGTTCTGTGGCCGGAGCAGCGGGCGTCGGCACGTCTGGAGGGGACTGCATCATGAAAAATTTGGGAAATGAATGGAGACGGATACTATGGCATGTTTATGACAGCGATATTGGTTTTATGGCTTGCTTAAAAGAAAAACTCACAGTCGTTTCGGACTGCAAATCCTTGCATATTCCGATCATGACGCCCATGCTTGGTCTTTGACCTTCTCCCTCATCGCATGAGTGACGACATCACATCATTGCAGTCCCGCATTGCCACGCTTGCGAGCGACGAAGAGCGCCTCAATCGCCTTCGTCGTAATGCGGTCAGTGCAAAAACTGCGCGTCGCGATGGAGAAAAACGTACGGAAGAAGCACACCTTGCAACTCTGGACCGCGCAAAGGATCAGCAATTGAAAGTGAATGCCGACAAAGAACAGAAGTTTCAGGACGATCTGAAGCGAGAGGGCAAAGAACTGGATGCCGTCTCCAAAAAAATCCGCGAAGATTTCGACGCCGAAACGCGGCATAGGGCAGAGGCAAAGCAGAAATTACAGACTGAAATCAGCGCACGCGAGGCAAAATTACGCTCCATTGCCTCTACCAGGCCGTAGCCTGCATCTAGCTCTGTCGCTTTTCCTGCAGCAACATTTCTAGTGCATGGTCGAGCGAACCGGCCAACGTCACTTCACCGCCGTTCACGAAATAAATTTCGTCGGCATTTTCAATCGTATTCAGACGGTGCGCGATAATAACGCGAGTGGTGCGCTTGGGGAGTTTCTGCAGAATGTCTTCAAGCAGCTTCTCGGTTACCGTATCGATGTTGGCGGTTGCCTCATCCAAAATGAGCACGTCGGGGTCTTTCAGTACCGCGCGCATGAACGCAATGAGCTGGCGCTGCCCCAAGCTGATTTCGCCGCCGCCGCTGGTCACGGGCGTTTCCAGGCCCTTGTCGAAGCGTGCAAGCAGCGCGTCGATGTTCGCGTTCTTCAGGGCATCTACAATCTGCTCATCGTTGAAATTCTTGTAGGCGTCGTTGCCGTACAGAATGTTCTCGCGAACGGTTCCGCTGAACAAGAACGGTTCCTGCAGAATGAAGCCGATCTTTTTGGTGCGTTCTGCAGGCTGGTACGAGCGAATATCTTTTCCGTCGAGCAGCACGGTGCCTTTCGTGGCATCGTACAGACGGGCCATGAGCGAAGCAGTCGTTGTTTTGCCGCCGCCAGTGGGCCCCACCAGCGCGTAGGTTTTGCCCCGCTCGAGCGTCAGGTTGATCTTGTGCAGCACTTCTTTGCCGTCCGGATACCGGAACGAAACGTCCTTGAAGCTGAGCAGCGGCGCGTTCGGCCTGGTTTCTGCATCGGGTACCACGGTCATGTCGGACTCAAGCGCGGTGATGGCAGAAATGCGGTCCCAGCCGGCCATGGCTGCCTGGAATGATGCCCATACGGATGCCAATTGGCGGAGAGGATCGTAGAAGCGTGTGACGTACGTCAGGAAACTAATCAACAGCCCAACTGTAAAACTGCCGGATGCAATAAGGTACACGCCGTAGGAGAGCACGATGAGTTGTCCTAGGTTGCCGCAGAAGCCGTAAATGGGCGTGAAGATGTTATTGGCGACACCGGCTGAAATAGACGTGGTGAAGTTGGCGTCGTTGGCGGCATCGAATTTCCTGCGGAAGTAATCCCGTCGATTGAAGGCTACCACCACTTTGAAGTTCGCCAGACTTTCCTGGATTTCGCCGCTCATGCCGCCGAGCGCCTGCATGCTGGCAGCGTTCTTGCGCCGGATCCATGCAGACAACGCCTGGGTGATGATCAGGAGTCCCACCGCTGGCAACAACGCAGCAGCGCCGAGTTTCACGTTGATACTCAGTAGGAAGATCGTCGAGCCGATGATGAGAAACGCGTTGCCGATGAACTGCATCAGTGCTTGCGAGAAGAACTGGTTGAGCTTGTCGGTATCGTTGTTGATGCGCGAAATAAGGTCGCCGGCTTTATTTTGATTGAAGAACGCCACCGGCAGCTCCTGCAGCTTATGGAAGACGGCATTGCGCAGATTGAACAGCAGGCGTTGTCCCACGCCACCCATGAGCATGGTTTGGAAGTATGCGGCTACGAGCGCAATCAGGTAGATGGCGATTAAGATGACGGCAATCTGCAGCACGCCGGAGAAGTTGTGCGCCTGGACGTAGGTATCGATTGCGTAACCAATGAGTAGCGGCGCGAGCAAATTCAGTCCGGCATTCAACAGAATGGCTGTGAATGCGAGCGTCAGTGTGCCCCTTTCATTACGGAGCAACGGCCACAGCTTCACAAGCGCGGAGAACGCGCTGGCCGGCTTAATCGTGCCTTTGTTGTCGTTCAGTGCGTAGTTCATAGGTGGCTGGTACTGCGCTGAGATTGGGCGATTTGAACGTATTCGGGCGAGCTTTTCATCAGGTGGACGTGCGTTCCCTGCGCCAAGAGTTCGCCTTCCATCAGCAAGATGACGTGGTCGAAGTTCTCGACCGAGGCGATTTTCTGGGTAATAGAAAGGAGCGTAATGTGCGGGTAATTCTTCGCGACGTTGGCGAGGATTTTCTGCTCGGTCTGGGTGTCAACACGGGCAGTAAAGTCATCTAACAACAGTACTTTGGGGTTCAGTGCCAGGGCACGTGCCAGCATGATGCGCTGCTTCTGGCCGCCGGACAGACTGGTACCCCGCTCAGAAACGATCGTATCGAGCTTCTTTGGCAGTGCATCCACAAAGTCCTGCAACTCGGCGGTTTGTATGGCTTTGCGCATGTCGTCTTCGCGCACGGTGTCGCCGAAGGCGATGTTTTCACGCATGGTCATGTTGAAGATCACGCTATCTTCGAACACTAGCCCCACTTGGCGGTGGAACGACGCCATATCGTAGTTATCCAGCGGCTTACCGTCGTAGAGTACGGTGCCCGACGTCGGCGGCATCAGGCCCGTCAGCAGGTGAATCAATTGTGTTTTGCCTGCGCCGGTCGGTCCGATCACCGCTGTTTTTGTGCCCGCCTTTACGGAGAACGACACGTTCTTGAGTGCGGACTTCTCACCGAACACCACCGATACGTTGCGTACGTCTATGTCGCCCTTCAGCGCCGATATGTCGGTGCCCGTTTCTTTGCGCTCCTCACTCAGAATGACTTCCAGGATGCGATTGTATGAGGCGGTCGCGCGGGCGATGACGGTGCTCATGAAGCCGATCATGATGATCGGAAAAATAAGAATGGCCAGATAACTGTTGAATGCGCCGAACTCTCCCAGCGTCATGGAGTCCATGATGACGAAGTGTCCGCCGAGCACCAAGATGGTGAGTGCAGCCATGTTGGAGATGAATGTGACGACCGGGATGAGCGATGCGAACAGCTTCAGGATCTGCAGGCCCAGGTTCTTGGCGTCGGTGTTGGAGGACAGGAATTTCTCATACTCGTACTGTTGCGAGTTCAGGACGCGAATGAGCGCTGAACCAAAGATGCTCTCGTTGATGACTTTGTTCAGCCGGTCGATGACTTCCTGGGATTTCTTAAAGAGCGTGCGGACCTTGCTGAAGATAATGAAGAACGTTGCGCTGATGATCGGCAGGATCGCCAGCACGGCCAAAGCGAGTTTCCAGTTCAGTATGAGCAGCAGAATGCTGGCACCCATGATAAGGAACAGCGAGGACACGATGGTTACCACTGCCTGCGATACAAATAGCTTCACGGCGTCGACGTCGGAGGTGAGGTTGGTCAGCAATTTGGACGGCGTGACGCCCTGCACGAATGCGTAGCTTTGCCGGGAAATTTTGCCGGACATCTCTTTGCGCAGATCTCGGCCCACGAGTTCGGAGGCGTAGGTTTGTACGACGCTTTGCAGGTAGGCGAACACGAAGATCGCGAGCGCGGTGAAGAAGAGTTCTAGGATCACGGTCTTGTAATCGAACGTGCCTGCGATGTAGGCATCGATGCCGTGCGAAATGAGTAGCGGTATGGCCAGGTTGAAGGCGTTGCTGAGGACGGCAAACAGCACGAGTAGAGCAATCCAGCCGCGGTATGGCTTCAGGAGACCGAATAGCGTGCGATTCGGTTTTGCAGCTGGCCCAGTCTTGCCGTTGCTGGAGGTGGGCGTACTCATCATTACGGCGTGATGTGGCTGGTGACCTTCGTGCTCAAGTGCAGATATTGCGCCAGTTCGGCATCGCTCAGGTTGGAAAACAATTCGGACAGACGTTTCAGGTACAGCTGCTGCATCTTCTTCTTGTGCTTTTTGGCGGGGCCGGACAACTCGATGTATTGCGAGCGGCGGTCATCTGGATTATCTAAACGCTTCAGGTGACCGTTCTCGACCAGGCCATCGACGAGTTGCGTCGCAGCACTGCTGCTGATGTCCAGTTGGGTCGCCAATTCCTTGGTAGTGACGCGCTCACGCATATGTATGACGCGCAAGACGCCCCATTGTGACGGAGTGATGCTCGACAATTTCTTGTGCGCGCCCATCATGTCCTTGGACATCAGTTTCCGGCGGATGAGTTGGAAATTTTGCTGCAAGCCTTCGATGAGTTCGCTACGTTTGGTCATATGGAGTACGTAAGAAACTTATTAGATAAGCATCTTACCTATTGGATCTTCCGTGGTCAAGGGTGCACGTCAAAGAAAGGAGGTGACAGTGCCACCCCCTTGGCTTTCTCGTTGCTTACATGCGCATAATGAACTCGTCTTTCGACAGGCGGACTTTCTTGTACGAGGCGGCCTCGTCATCGGCGGCACGGAATCCGACGGGGACAAGTATGGCGGCGGTCATGTTCTTGCCAAGCAAGCCTACGTCCACGTCCACCTGGGCCGGGTCGAAGCCTTCCATCGGACAAGCGTCGATCTTGGCGTGAGCGGCGGCGGACAAGAGGAAGCCTGCGGCGATGTAGGCTTGGCACTTGAGCCATGCAGCCATTTTTTCAGGTGTCTGAGCTTTTATGGACCCGACCATCATGTCGCGAAAACCCTTCAGCTTCTCGGCGGGCATGCCGCGCGTCGTAGCGATATTGTCGATGTACTTGCCGACGTAGGCTTCGTCGATGGACTGCAGCGGACAGATGACAATGAGGTGTGAGGCGTCGGTTACCTGCGATTGATTCCATGCGTGTTCGCGGATTTTGGCGCGGACGGCAGGGTCCGTGACGACGATCAAGCGGTACGCTTGCAAGCCGTAGGAAGATGCGGAAAGCCGGGTGGCTTCTAGTAGTTCATCCAGTTGTGCGTCGGTCAGTTTCTTGGACGGATCGAATTTTTTGGTGGCATAGCGCCACTGCAGACTTTCGTTGAGGTTGGACATGAACAGAGAAGGGGAACGGACGGACATTCCGCAAAAACCCACGCTACATCAAATTACTTTAGGAATCAACTATTTTTTGAAAAACAGTACTTTAAACCACCTTAAATATCATTGTATTGCAGTCAACCGTTAGGCTGCCTCTCCCGTTTCGGTCATCCGCTGGCGGTACAAGGCCACCGCTTTCTCCAGAGTAGCGGCTGCGGTCGAGTCGCCGGCTTCGGCACGTTCCTGCAGAGCGCCGGTAACTTCGGCATGAGCCAATCCGTCGCGCATCCAGCGCATGTCACCTGGTTCATATGTCGGTGCTGCGTTGTGAGTCATGAATAGTCTGGAGAAGGGAAGTGCGCTGAATCTACCATCGTTGTACTGGAAGGCAAGAAGGCTGGAATTTGCGATATTTTCAATCTAGTCTATAAAACTCTTCAATGCTCTACCCATCTCAAGCAGCGGCGAAAGACCTCCTGAAGCAATCGCTGGTAACGAACACTGTTTCGGTGGTGGATGGCATGAGCGGTGCCGGCAAGAGCACCGTGGTTCAAGCGGCGTTTGCAGAAACAGAGCCCGGCATGGACATTGAAAGCTCGCGCGTGCACACCAAGCTTGCCGACGTGCGCAAGGCCGTCACCGACGGCATGCGCGTGGTGATTCTGGCGCCGCCCGGTGGCGCATCGTCGGTGCCGGAAGAGTTCGCAGCTGCACCGACAATGACGGTACGGAACCTGAATGCAGGCGAACTCGATGCCTGGATGAACGCTGTCGAGCCACCGCTGCTGCCGGAGGAGCGCAACGTCATCGTGCGATACAGTCTGGGTGTGCCGCTTCTCGTTGAACGGCTGTGCAAAGCACGTCCCATTACGCAAGCGGCGGGCTTCGCACACTGCGTCATTGCCCTGCAGCAGGTTATTGAGTCATGTCGACTTGGGGGCCACGAGCGCATTCCAAGATTGCAGGAAGTACTTTCCCGTTACGCGGATTTCCCCGCACCAGATGATGTTCTGCCCATGTTGGCTGATTGGGAGCATGCCCGCAAACGCAGCAATGCCGTCAGCATCCTGAATCGCAGGTTGTACCAGGGGAAAGAGCTGCCGGTTCCGGCGACGACGCAGTTGTTTGCGTTGTATGACGAATGGATCGAGCGCAAACCGAACGAACCGAACTTCGATCTGTTCTTGGAGCACGCTGAGAATGCCGAGGCATTGCTTGGAGTCATCGGCTATTGCCAGTATCCACAGAAAGATACCGTGTTATCGCGGTTCATTATGGCCGACGCTCGCAAGGGTGCGACGTACTATAAGCAATTCGGACACTTCGGCCGGCAGATGGACAACCGTACATCGGACAATGAGTACGAAACGGTTGAAGCCATGCTGTCATTGGCTCGCGCCGGAGGGCTGGAAGCCACGGTGAAGATGGAAACCATTTGGCAGAGGGAAGTGCCGCGCGTGCAGCTGCCGCAGGATGTGTCGCCGCTGTATGTGCACAAGCATGACCATACGCCCGACGACGTCGTTCCAGTCGCATACGCCATTGAGTGCGGCCTACAACAGGCGGGGCTCTCGTACGTCGTGCGTTACGACAAACAGGTGTTCCGCTACGATCCGGCGGCAAAAGCCTATACGCCTCTCGAGCCGGTGCACGTCGATTACTTCACCGAAGTCTACGGCGACTTGCCCGACGAAGGGCCGGAACTGTGGGAGACCGAAGAGACGTAACCGTTACTCGGACAAACACGTCGACGAGCAGCCGTCACCGCTCGCGGTGTTGCCGTCATCGCATTGTTCGGCGCCGTGAGTCGAGCCGTTGCCGCAGACCGCCGTGCAGACGTTCGGCGAGGCCGTTGTGCAGGTGAATCCATATTCCAGTTTGCAGTAGCGACTGCATCCGTCCAGGTCGTTGGCATTGCCGTCGTCGCAGGTTTCATTTATTGAAACGCCGTTGTTGCCGCATCGCTCTCTGCACGTGGTGGGCTGTGCGTAACGGTCGCAATCGAATCCCACCTCAATCGCGCAGGTTGCACTGCAGCCGTCGCCGCTCACCTTATTTCCGTCATCGCACTCTTCGGCATCCAGCAACAATCCATCGCCGCAGCCGGCTTTTTCGAGCACGATAGTCGGGCGAACGGAGCGTGATTCAGGCGAGTCTGGTGCAGCAGCTTTGGTGCGAATGGTGCGTGGACTGGGGCGCGGAGTGCTGACTTCCGATGTCGATGTGCTCTCGGTGTTTGTCAAAATGTTCTTGATTGCCGTACGCCGCTTCAGGCGTTCCGTGGCAGCGCGTTGCGCACGTGTGATTTTCGAAGATGCTGCAGATGACTGGCTGGACTCTGCACCAGAATTTGTTGTAGACATTGCCTGGAGCTCTGCGGTGTTCGAAATCACGGTTCCGAGGAGCACCACTGCCAACAGCGAGAATGTGACGGAAAGAGATTCCGTTCGGAATGAAGAGCGACGCTTTTTCGTCATATGCTTGGGCGATAAAAGGGAGTGTGTTTCTTTTATATATTATACAACTTTTTTTCATTTATTACAAATACGCACATGCCGGCTTGTCGCCCTTGCTCACGCTGCGGTCGCAAAGGCGTTGCCCAGCCTTGCACGCACTTCGTCGATGCCGTTTTTCGAAAGGATAACGACAGTGATTGGCTGCGGACTTTCGCCGATCTTCAGAATGTCCTCAGCGCGTTTGCTATCGATAGGCGCGATTTCCAAGCATCCGAACTGATTCATATTTCCGTCCAATGCAGCCAAGAGTTGGGCCTTGGTCTGAATATGCTGCTCTGCAATAAGGAGCTCCACCACTCTGGCGCTGCCGATATGATCCTCTCCCACGATGCGGCGCATCTCCTCGACCGTGATGGTCTCCTCCTCTTGGTTGCGGCCGAATTCGGGGATCTTGTCGTGGTTCATCGGCATCAGTCTGTGCTCATTGCCATTCAGTGAAAACATGTTGTAAATCAAAAGTAGAGTAAGGGGCATTTCAGGACATGTATTTGCTGCAAACGAGAGCACGGCGAAGATACTGTCTGGGCGTTCTTTGAGCACGTTGTATTGGCTCCTTACAACATTGGCAGCATTTGCTCCGTCCAGCGGAATATGGGACAATCGCAATGTTTCAGATCGCTACACATCATTATGATTGCCGTTGAGTCCATTCGCATTCTTGTCGCCCCTGTGGTGATGATTTCAGCGCAAGCGCTGATTTGTTTACCGCTCTATAACCGATTGGCCGTTGTGGTTGGTCGGTTGCGCGGGTTCTCCCGAGAGTACTTTGAAGCGCAAATGCACTTGCATAAGATGCCTGCTGAGCAATCGGACAACATTCTGACACAAGCGCTGAAGACACGGGCGACAGCCTTGGACGCCCAAAATGCCGACATCTTCCGGCGGGCAGGTCTGCTGCGAAACGCATTGATTCTCTTACAGTCAGCGGTACTGGCTATGCTCTTGTGTATCATGCTTTTGGGTCTATCTCTGGTATTCCCCGGCATGGAAACGTGGTCCCTCGTACCGTTCTTTTTCGGTGTCGTCGCCACGGCAGGAGGACTCTTGTTGTCTATCCGCGAACTGATCATTGCCCTCGATTCTGCCAAACTGGAAAGCGAAAAAATGCCATCTTCTGAAGTACTGTGAACACATCGGTCCTACAGACAATCCTTTGATGTACACCTTTTCGGAGAGAGCCCGAAGGGTTCGCTTTCGCAAGAGTTGGCAGCCCCAGGGAGAATTGAACTCCCGTTAACGGATTGAAAACCCGCTGTC
>CAYWJU010000023.1:0-2844 GCA_964458645.1 uncultured Candidatus Peribacteria bacterium
ATGTTACCGGATTCCAAGGAATCCGAAGAAACCGACGAAGCCAAGGAATGCAGCAAGCCCTCGGGCTCTTCGGAATCCTTGGTTTCTTTGGTTTCCCGCCAGGTCTCTCCTGGTGACTTCTACCCTTGGACCCTGGCATTCGTATGCACCTCCGATACATCGTCGTCTTCCTCCAAAAGGTGCATGAGGCGTTCTACTTTTTCCCACGTAGCGGCGTCGACATCGGCATGCTGTTTGGCGACATACTGCAATCCGGCAGATTCAATCGTTAAGTTTTTGCTTTTCAGAAAATCACGCACTTTCTGCCAGCCGGTCGGATCGGTGACGACCTGCAAGTGTTCGTCGCTGGCCGAGAAATCCTCGGCACCCTGGTCGATAAGCTCTAGTTCCAGGTTTTCCAGCTGCTGGGGAGTGGGAATGACGGCTCCCAAACCCGCCTCTCCTCCGCCTGCTACAACCACGCCCTTGCGCTCGAACATCCACAGCACTGAGCCGTTGCCTGCAAAACGGCCGCCGTTTTTATCCAGGATCGTCTTCACATTGGAAAGCGTGCGGTTCTTGTTGTCGGTGAGTCCTTCCAGAATGAACGCTGCGCCGCCCGGACCATAGGCTTCGTACGTCACCTCCTGCATGGCCTCGCCTTTCAATGCACCAGTTCCTTTTTTGATGGCACGTTCAATGTTGGCATTCGGCACGCTCTCCGCTTTGGCAGCATCGATCAAACCACGAAGTCGCACATTGGCCGAAGGATCGCCGCCGCCTTCGCGCGCTGCAATTTCAATCAAACGGGCGTACTTGGTGTACACCTTGCCGCGCTTGGCATCCTGCGCACCTTTGCGCACCCGAATGTTGGCCCATTTGCTATGACCGGACATGCCCGGATTATATCATGACTATTTACACCTTCTTACACTCAAAGGCAGTCAGGGTGCCATCATCATTCAAGCGAGCAAAAACACCTACGAATCCGAATGTGTGCCTCAACAGAAATGCGAAATGATTGACCTCCTCGCCAACGCGATCCGAATGGTCGGCTAACAGCACGGCAGTGACGTCGGGGCTCTGGAACTCGGTGCGGCAAAATGTTGTGGCGACACCCACGATCGTATCGGCGTGTTGCTTGGCAATGTCGTAGGGTGATGGTGGAAGGATGTTCATGATCGGCGTATGTTACTTGATAAGGCCGTGATAGTTAATGGAGACGAAGTCAATGCTTGCAAATGTGGTTAAGAATTCGGCATACGACAGTGTAATGGGCTTCGATGTGTCATGCGGATTCACAACCGTCACGGTTTTTGCGGCGGCATTCACCGACTCAACGGAATAGGCATGCGTGTAGTTGAAATTCACTGTTTTGCCGTTTACGTCCTTCACCGGAAATGTTCTGCGATCATTGTCGCGCGCCGGCGTGCCCACGGTTGCAAAGTGCTTCTCGTGCGAGAAGTTGTTCAAGGCATCTATCACTTTGCTGCACATAGCCGCGTCTCCGTTTTCACTGAAAGAAACTTTCTGGCCAGGGACATAGGTGTCTTTGGTGCGAACACCATCCTTGCCGACAAGCACCTCGAGCGCCTGTCCGCCGAAGCCTCCGGCGGAGGCTTTGCGATTGATTTGGCCTCTATCATCACGACCGTGTTGCACAAGCGTGTACGCTGCCTCCAGAACCCTGAAGCCAAGCGGACCTCGAAGCCCCAAATACAGATGTGCCACGGTCTGCTGACCGCTGTCTTCTTGGATATCTTCCATGTGTACGCGCACAATTTTCCCCTTCGGGTCACCCAAGGGAATGCGCACATCGAATCCGACGATGAAATTTGTTTTTTTACCGCGGTTTGCCGGATCCGGCAGGCTCTCGATGACAGGCGTGACAGCAGAGCGAACCAACACCTCGAAGTGCGGCGACAGACGGAGTGAGTGCAGCGCGGCAACCAGGTAACAGTTACCGACGTTCGCCTGCGCAAAATCGGCGTTGGGAGAGAAGAATTCGTGGAATGTGTCCTGGCTCAAGGGCAGACGACCCGGCGTGTTGAGATACTCGAATTTGCGCTGCAGTAATTTCGCCTCAGGATTCGTACGCAGGATTTGCAGATTGCTCTGCTGGAAATCCGACGGGTGAAAGACTGTCTCGTCCGTAATGGGCACATACTGCCTTGTGATTGGATTGTAGGCCTCCAATGCTCCTGTCCGTGGATTCGTCTGAGCCACCCATCCTTCCTGGAGAGTCCCGTTGGGATTGGCGCTGTTTTTGTCGACCACCACCAGCAACCTATTGCCTGCGGTAATGACGCGACGCAAGGAAGGCCCCTCGTAGATCGTCGTCACTTCAACCACTGGGTTTCTGCTCACGAGAGTCAGATCTGCACGAGAGAGTGTGACCATTTTGGGCGGGCCATTGGTGCTGGCGCATTTCAGCGTGCCATCGGCCCTGACTTCAAAGACCATAAACACGTTGCCCTGTCGGTCACGCACCGTGTCTTGGGGTGCAAATCTGGCGGCGGGTTCACCCGGACGGCCGCCTGTATTCTCATTCCATGTACGCATCTCGGCGATGTTCACGCGGTAACGCGTGCCAGTCGGTCCGGCGACAATGGCATGCTCCGGCGAACGAGGGTCGATGCCGACAAATGTAAGCTGATGCGTCTGCCCCTGCGAGTTGCTGCGTGTGAGCAACAAGTCGCCGGGCTTCACCTCTACGCCATTCACTTCAATCGCACCCGGCGAGAGCCGCAGTCTCGGCGCGGGCTTGAGGTCGATGATTTCCGCAGCAACCGGCAAGCAGCTCACCCGATCGATCGGGAAACCGTATTCGACGGTCCTGCCTCCTTCCTTGCCGCGGACTTTGGG
>CAYWJU010000023.1:2854-11607 GCA_964458645.1 uncultured Candidatus Peribacteria bacterium
TCGCCGTCAACTTCTCCGCCAAGGTACGTCCACTGTTCAATGGCTCCGCTACTACGTCTGATTTGATACGTTTCCCCAACACGCAAATCTCGCAGACGCAACGGCGCTTCGGGCCCAGGCAATGGCGCAGGCTGCGGCGTCGGCGAAAGGCTATTGCGGGCTGCGGCCAGAACATTGGCTTTCGGCTGGCGCACTTCGACTCCGGACGTGACATCGCGAAGAATGAACACATTCGGATCAACGCCGCTTGTCCGCACGAACGCCAACGTGCGGGTTCTGCCGTCAATCACCATTGTCACTCGTGTATCAGGGTCGCGGACATGTGCTTCGACAGCCGCATCGGAAACCTTGGGCTTGGGCGCAGGTGCCGGTACTGGCAGGCGTTCGGCTGCAGCCATGGCCTTTCTTCCGGCGGCTATGACATCGGCTTCGGTGAAACGACGCTCGTCTCCCGTAACCACATTCTTCATTGCCAAATGACCCGGCCTGCTACTCGGACGGCTGTAGACGAAGCGACCTCCCTCCAGTTCCACCTCTAGGCCGAACGCAAGCTCTTCCAAGACTTTGGTGTCGCTGATTTCAGGGGCAATGGGAGCGGGCTGCGGCTGCAATTCCTGCAAAAGGGCCTGTCGACCGGCGGCGAGCACTTTTGCCTTATCGATGTTGAACACTCTTCCCGTTGTCGCATCCTCCATAATAAGTTTGCCCTGAGCTTCATTTTCACCGACGCAAGTATAGGTCTTGCCATCGATTTTTACCTTCAGCCCGAAGCCGAGCTGCTCCAAGACCTGGCGATCCGTAAATTGCGGGCCGTTATTGGGCGCAGGAGCCGGAGTCTCATCCATGCCATTGAGCACCGCGTCGAACACCTTCTTTTTTTGCAGCCGGTATTCGGTGCGGGTGGCCTTGTCGCGCATGATCACGATGTTCTCGTCGGTAGTACTCGTGCGAACATACACAAGAGTACGAATGGTGCCCGTACCATCGGGATCCATTCGCACGGGTTCGCCGGACTGCAAATGGGTCAAGATCACGCCGTCGTTTTCCGACCCGCGATTCACAAGTTCCGCATAGCCCACAACGTTGTTCAATGGAGCAGTGCATTCAACGTTTCTTCCTCCGATCTTAATCGCAAAGATGTATTGACCGCCCTGTACCCGCAGGAATGTCGCGACCACCAATTTGCCGTCGGGCTGTCGCACGGCATAGTCTTCATTCGGCGTCATTCTGCGCGCATCGAACGGACCTTTGCCGCACACGCCGGCATCCAGAAGCAGCTTGGCATCGGCCTTAGGCATGGCTGCAAGCAAGATTCGCACTTTGCCAAATACTTCGGCTCCGGTGAGATTATCGATGGTACCGGGCGCACGATGCGCTTCGATGACCGCCTTGCGCTCAGCATCGCTCAGTTGGCGACCAAGCAGTCTCTCGGCGATGTCGATGCGTGCCGCGTCATTCACGTCGTTGTTCTTCAAAAATTCTTTAAGCGCGACAATGTTCGCGGGAGCGGCTCGAGCTGCCTCGGCAAGCTTCACGCCTGCTTCGCGCATATCGGTTACGGTTTCAGCAGACGGATTGACGACTGGGGTGCTGCTGGTTGTCGGCGTCAATCCGGTCACCGGAACATCGGGGCTGAGCAAGAATACGCGGCCGTCGAGCTCAATGGTGATCGCACCGTTGGCCGCAATGGTGACATTGGCACCCTCCATGGCTGCCCACTGCTGAATTTCGGCCACTGCCTTGGCCGGATCGCCTCCCGTCTCATACTGGAACTCACCCATATTGCGCACGGCGGCATCCGAGTTTGCGAGTGTTTTGGGGGCGGTCGGATTTTTCGGTCGGAAATTTTTCTTGGCAATGAACACCACCGACGCCCAGTCACCGGCAATGCGCTCGGCGGTTTCATCGCGGATTTCCTCAGCGGTTTCACGCCCCCACGAAGACATGAATCCCTTCATGTTCCCCTGTGCCGCCGGCGCGCCCTGTTCGGCTTTCGCAAGATAGGCGATCACACGATTCAATCGCGGTGAATTGGCAATCAATCCCTGCACGCACCGGGTATTCGCCAATACGGTGAGTCCTTTGCCAATCGCGGCTCCGGCTCCCATGAATGCGAGCGTGGTGACAAATCCGGTCACGAAATCCTGTCCTAGCGGATCGATGAGATGCCTGAGTACGTCGGCATGCTCCATTCTTCCGGTTTCGGGGTTGTAGATTTTTTCGTCTTTAATTGTCGCGCGGATGAATGCGCCGGTACGTGAGCGGTTGCGGAATGTCGCACGTCCGCTGGTGACGTCGGAATCGAATTCCTGGTGCAATTGGAATCGCGCCTCACTGGTCAGTTCCGAGCTAATCACACCGGCAGTCGCGGAAATGGCGGCAACGGCCAACGGCGAAGTAATGCCGAACGTAAAGACCGCCAGAACCACCGCCAAACACGAAACGACGATGGCGACGATGGTCACGATATTGCGCTCGAGCCACGTCCAGAACGTGTCGATGTCGAACTCCGACTTGTCCATGATGTGCTCGCAGAACTGGCGCAGGTCCGGCTTGCTGAGCATGGCCTCCATGTCGTCGAGCGCTTTGATGCGCTTGTCGATTTCCTGGTCGATGGCGCTCTTGTCCACGCCGGTATTCGCCCGCTTCAGTTCCTGCAAGCGTACGCGTGCGCGCAACAAATTCGTCTTCATCGCCGGATCATTCAACACACCCAGGATTTTTCCCGATTCTTCGCGCATAAGGTCCACGAGCCCCGGTCGCTTGGTGCCGTCTTTGCCGGCCTCGAACAACCGCTGTACCAAACCAATGGAGCTGTTGATTTTTCCGGCTTCCGACAACACGCCGCGCACCGCCGCGTCGTTGTCCATGACCCGCAAAACGTCGTGTGAGTCTTCGACATTCCGTTTCTCGATATCCGCAATCGTCGCTGAACGAACATTGCGCGAACTCAGAAACGTCGGTCCGATCACCTCGAGCTTGTTATCCGCTTCGGGACGCGGCTCGCCGGCAATTTGCAGCGCGGAGCGTCCCGTCATGCCGCCTTCCATGGCCGTCAGTTCTTCGCCGATGGCATTGAATGCCTTGCGTGCATCATCTGTCGGACTGTAGCGAACGCTGATGGGATGAAAGCGACCGCTGTTCAATGAGCGTATGGGATTGCGCAAATCATTGAAATTTTTGCCATCGCGCTCGGTCTCACGACACAGCCATACGCCGTCGATGCTGGAGAACATGTATTCAACGACCAGCGTCCCTTTCTTTACGCGAACCGTTGTATCCATATTCAAGAGCTCATCATTGCGGTCCCAATTGCGACGGTGCACGATTTCGGGCGAGTGTTTGCCGAGCGTTTCCAAGCCGCGTCGTTCGACCTCGCGCATTTCTTCTGGACTGCGGCCGATGCGAACGAAAGCGAGGTCGTCGGCCTTCAGCTTGTCGTACGTCAACACCCGCTGGGCATAGCGAGGGCGATCGCCCAAGCGATTCGAGGGAACGCGATACACGCTGGCAAATGTCGGCTGCGTCGGTTCGCGGCGCAACACGGCGGTCATGCCTGGCGGCGCGCCGGCGAGCTTGCGGGCAAAGCTGTCTTCGAAACCCACCAAATGTTGCTTGTCTCCGACACCCAATTTAAAGACCTTCGGACTGCCGAAACCCTGCATTTGACCTGTGTACACATCCACCGGCACCCGCTCGCCTTCGTAGCGACCCATGTACGAATCGAAAGGCTCAATGGTAAACGATGTACTCACAATGCCGTCACGCGGACCAAGCAAATCACCAAGGTTGGAGCCCCGATCGTAGTTGCCAAGTTCGGGTCCGCTTTCGCGTTCTTCGCGCTGGCGACGCACTTCCGGATCACTCCGATCCATCAGCCCTCTGTGCAGCGCGTTGATCGCATTGCGTTCGGCTGCGGGTACGTTCGGATCCTCGGCGAACCAGTTCGGGTTCAGCGGCCCGTTTTTGCTTGCCGGCTTCTCTTCCGTAAAAAACCATTCGCCATCGAGCGAGCAGGTGAAATGACCTTTGATCGTGGCGGTGGAAACGCCGATGATTTTGAAGAAATCATTCGCACCAGTAGTCTCGGCCACCGTAACACCATTCTGTCCGTTTTGACCCAACAGATATTCACGCGTCTGCTTCCGGTATTTTGCACCGCTGTCGAGGTCGATACTGTCGAGATCAATGACACCCCTGCGTCTGCCACCGACGGGCAAAGGAGTGAGATTGCGCCTCGTACCACCGAGTGGCGGTAGTACATCGCCGGACTCATCCGTGACTGCCCCTCGCCCGTTCAAGATGTTCACATTCACACTGCGAGGCACGCCGCGTGCCTGAGCGAGCAAATCGGAATCGCGATTCCCCTGCTGGCGATCTACCGCCAGTTTGGTCGCATCTTGGTCACGGCCTTCGACCATCGCCAACTCCATGGGGCTCAATTGATTGGGTCGCGACTTGAGTCCTGCTATCGCTTCAGTCACCCGCTTGCCCAGATCGGGGTCCATTTTGGCAAGATCCGGTCCGTATTTCTCGCGCAACTTCAGATAGATGCGGTCGCTCTCCTGCTGGCGACCGTCGTTGCGCGCCACGGTCGCATCGAACACGGTCAACGCCGCTTCGTAATGGAACAGGATTTGCTGATAACCGGTAATGGTTTCCTGTTCTTTTTTAATGCTCTCGCGTGCCGAACGGATGTTATTGGCAAGCCGTTGCACAATCTCGCGATCGGCATCGTTCCGGGTTTCATTCGCAAGGTTTTTGGTCTCGTTTTCAATGAACGTATGGTACTTCGCAATCTGCTCCTGCGGACCCACCGTCCGGTCCAACACAAACTCATACTTCCGTCGAATCAGGTCCTCTGGTTTGCCAAGAAGGTATGCATGCGTCACGGTCTCGGCCTGCTCCGGCGTTGGCTGCGCCGGCAGAACGCCGCGACCGAGCTGCACGGCCAGCTGCTTGTTGTCGACCGGAGGACGGAATGGAAAGCCACTCGCCTGACAGACTGCGGGGCTTAACTTGTTGACCAGCGCAACGCGCGACACCACCAACCGCAACGTCGTTTCGCCGTATTTTTCAGTTGCCGTTTTCACAAACGCCGGCAGTTCTTTGGCATCGATCGTCGTACCGGCAATCAATTGCTCGAACAGTTGTTGTACGGTCGTCTTGGGTGTGTCCGCACCCAATTCCGCCTGCTCCCCGCGTGCCTGAGCATACTCAACGCGATACGTCGGCAGCATTTGCTCAATGCGGCCAATGCGTGACGAAATCGTCTCACCGGTCTTATCGTTTATCGCACCCGGATTCGGGTATCGACCCAAGTGCTCTAATTCTTCCAGGTTCACATCGATGAGTTTTTCGAGCGACTCCACCACTGCCTGTTTCACCACTGGATTGGCCGACCGCGCGGTGTTGAACGTAACCCACGCCGCATCCGAACGATCACAGAGTTTCTGAATGGTGATTTGGTCCTTCGGCAGCGCGGCTACTGCGTCGCGGCGCTCATTGCGGTACCCGGGTAATGCGGCTTCTATGGCCTTGATGCGTGCTTCGGGAGTCCCCCACACGTCGTAGCGCCAGCCGACTGGTAATAGTCCGGTCCGCAAGTACGCAAGCTCCGCCTCATTCGAGCGAATGACTTCATCGCAGGCGTCGATATGCGGCAGCCCACCAACTTTGCGCGCCTCTACCAACCGCACGTTGTAGGCCTCGTCGGAACGTCGGCGCACTGCGGCGGCATCGGTGGGTCCTGCAGCGTAACGACGATTCTCACGCAAATCTTCGGTCTGCAGCGACTGCAGAAAACGATCGATGGACGCGCCGAATTCGGGAATGCCGGACTGCAAATTGTCGACACTCACGCCCACCAACCTCTGCGCCAGGCCGCCCTCCACGTCGTTGCAGGCCTTCTCCAACGCCGGCCAATTCGGGTTCTTCATCTCCTTGCCGATTTCCACTTTCTGCCGCAACGAGCGGATCCTTCCCTGTACATCGTTCACACGACCGATATACGCCTGGGTGCGTTCGGCAACCTGTTCGGGCGTGGCGTTATCGTTACCTTCCACCTTGCCATCGGCTTTGCGGTCGATGGTATCGATCCGCAGCTGCTCACGCTGAATCTTGGCTTCATTCGCTGCCGATTCTGGTCCAGGCGGACTCATGCGGCGTCGAAGAAGTGATCAAGTTGTTCAGCTTCACCAACTTTGTCGAACGGCTCCTCGGCTTTGGCGAAACGACCGGCTGCTTCGGCAAAGAACGCATCCAGGCCGGCAAAAAAAGCCTTGTCGTTGCGCTCGGAGGCGCTCTTGATCGTAAGCTCGGCGGCCTTCTGCATCACGGCCGGTTCGGTGCTCAGAATCTCCGTAAGACGAGACTGTTGTTCAGACGTGAGCGTCGGCAACGCCTTCAAAAGTTTCAGGCGCTGCCCGTTGCGAAGCAGGAACGATTGTTCGACCAGACCTTGGAGTGTTTGTTTTTGTGCCGACATAATCTTCTGATTATAGCACAAAAATGCCCCCTTCGGAAGGAGGCATTTGGCTTAAGACAGAGCAAAGTTTCGAACTACTTGCGGTAGGCCAGGAAGCCCATGAAGCGAGCGCGCTCGACGGCGGTCTTCAGCATCTTCTGGTACTTCAGGGCGACACCCGTGTAGTAGCGGTTGCGGATGTTGCCGAAGTAGTCGATGTACGGCTTCATGGTGGGGTAATCCTTGTAATCGATGTACTGCGTTCCGGCCTGGGTGAACGGGCACTGCTTCTTCATAACCTGCTTGGCCGGCTGCTTGGACTTGTGTGGGAATGCCATGGTGGCGAAAAGGGGAAGTTGTGAGGGGAATTAGAGTTTCAGGTCGCTGTCGGCAAGCATTTTGTCGATGCTGGCGTCCAGCTTCACTTTCTCGACCGGAGCCTTGGATTCCTTCGGCTTGGAAGCGATGCGCTTGCTCTCGCGCTTGGCTTTGTCGACGACCTTCTGGGTTGCTTTCTCTTCCTTCTGGCGAACACGGGACTCGGCGACGGTCTCGCGGTTCTTCAGCCAGGACTGGTACTTCTCTTCGTAGCTGATTGCCTCATACCCCTTGGGCGGCATGACGATCAGGTGGCGCATCAAACCCTTTACCAGGCGCAATGCAGCATCGACCTCGCGGATGTTGGCGGGGTCCATTTCCATGTAGTAGATCACGAATTTTGCCTCGTTGAAGCCCTTGATCTTGTACGCAAGACCGCGGCGGCTCCAGGGATCTTTAAACAAAAGTTTTGCCTTCGCTTCGGCAAAGATTTCATCGATTTCCTTCAGGAGCGACTGCTCGCCCTTGGAATCGAGGTTGGGGGGATACATGATGGAGAACTCGTACACGCGTACGTCCTCCGACGACGGAATGAGGGTAGCCATAACTGTTCATGGGTGAAACCCGTCCCAGCAATACTGGGAGGGGGAACGAATAGAGCGCGACTGTAAAGGATGCCATCCATGAGAGTCAACTTCAAATCGGGCAACGCCATGTGTGTGTCGCAGCGTAAAAAATTGACTAAGTAATTAAAATATTCTTCTATATACATATGAACCGTGGCAGACCCGCAGCGCTGGAATCACTCTACCTCCTTGTGCACCCAGGGTATTCCATTGAAACGTACGCCGAACTCACCGACGATGGGCGTGAGTTGCTGGAAACATGCATCGACGTTGCAACGACTATCGATCGCACGCGAGAGGCGCTGATCGTCATTTCGCATAAAACACATGCCGACATACAAAATATTCAGACGAGCGGTACTACGAATATTGAATGGCCGATAGTCGACGCACTGCATCGCATGGATGCAGTCCTCCGTGGCAATCTCGGCGTACTGGCGGGTGCAAGGCATGTCGACAAAGAGAATTGCAGTCACCGTCTTGAAGACATGCACCAGCTGCTGGAAGATATGCGCTTTCGTATTACGGAACACACTCGCTTGATATGCTTCGGTGAAACGGCAACGAGTTGCGTACCGAATGTCGCGACACACTTTCAGACGTTGCTCGACATCAAGCAGCCGGCAATCGTTCCGCTGGAACTGACCAACGCACGTAGGGACGGACGCTGGCAAGGCTGTCGTGAAGGAGGTGGAGAGTTGGAATATGTACGAGAAGAATTCCCAACAATTACGTTCATCGCAATCCCATCCGACTTCGGTCCGCTGCCGCCGCCTACGAAAAAAATACAGACTGTATAAAGGAGAGTGACTGAAGAAGACGCTGAGAAAAAATATGCAGAAAAAGAGAAGGGCCACCGAAAAAAAGATATTCTGCAAAAAGTCCTTGACGTGCCTGGGCACCCTTCCTAGAATGGCCCGGCTGTGAGTACATCAGCCCGTTCGTAAACGGCTGGATGGTTTCCTCTGTCACAGGAGGAGTCCAAGATGCTCATCAGCGCCATTGGCTCCTTCACAGCATCGTGTAACAGAGAAGAAGCTTGAGAGTCCTAGTTTTCCTTTGAAGAAACTAAACGAGGTGCGGATCACCTCGTCAAAAATAATGATCCCGCTCATTACTTGAAGCGTAGAGATCCTTCGTCGGCCTTCGGTCGATTGAACATCTCGTCAAGTTAATACGAAGAGTTTGATCCTAGCTCAGAGTGAACGCTAGCGGCGCGCCTAACACATGCAAGTCGAGTGGGTTCAGACCCACGGCAGACGGCTGCGTAACACGTTGGAACCTGCCCCGAACTCAGGGATAACCCGCCGAAAGGCGGGCTAATACCGGATGGTCCCGAAAGG
>CAYWJU010000024.1:0-11109 GCA_964458645.1 uncultured Candidatus Peribacteria bacterium
GCACACGTCGACTGTCCTGGTCACGCCGACTACGTGAAGAACATGATCACCGGCGCCGCCCAGATGGACGCCGCCATCCTCGTGGTCTCCGCCGCCGACGGTCCGATGCCCCAGACGCGTGAGCACATCCTGCTCGCTCGCCAGGTGAACGTGCCGTACATCGTTGTCTTCATGAACAAGGTCGACATGGTCAAGGATCCTGAGCTGTTGGACCTCGTCGAAATGGAAATCCGCGAACTGCTCACCAAGTACGGTTACCCAGGCGACAAGACCCCGATCATCAAGGGTTCCGCTCTGAAGGCCGTTGAAGGTGATGCCGACAACGTAGCAAAACTCAAGGAGCTGCTCACGACCCTGGACACCTACGTTCCGGAGCCGAAGCGCGAGACTGACAAGCCTTTCCTCATGTCCGTTGAGGACGTGTTCTCGATCAAGGGTCGCGGCACCGTCGCCACCGGCCGTATCGAGCAGGGTAAGGTGAACGTCAACGACGAAATCGAAATCGTCGGTATCCGCGAAACGAAGAAGACCGTCTGCACCGGCGTGGAAATGTTCCACAAGCTGTTGGACAGCGGTATGGCCGGCGACAACGTCGGTCTGCTCCTCCGCGGTATTGAGCGCGAGGACATTGAGCGCGGTCAGGTTCTGGCCAAGCCAGGATCGATCAAGCCCCACACTGAATTCGAGGCTGAAGTGTATATCCTGACGAAGGAGGAAGGTGGTCGCCACACTCCGTTCTTCAAGGGTTACAAGCCCCAGTTCTACATCCGCACGACCGACGTCACGGGTTCCGTGGTGTTGCCGGACGGAGTCGAAATGGTCATGCCAGGTGACAACTTGAAGTTCGTCGTCACGCTCGGCGCTCCGGTCGCCATCGAGCTCGGTACCCGCTTCGCTATCCGCGAAGGTGGTCGCACCGTCGGCTCCGGTGTCGTCACGAAGGTTATCAAATAAGGTATTCACCCGAAGCGGCGACGCTGTGTCGCCGCTTCGGCTCTAGACTCCCCTTGCTCTTTCTCCACCACCCCCATGACCCCTGCATCCAAGAAGTCGACCGACGACACCAAGAAGAAGGCTCCGGCCAAGCCGAAAGCCGCTCCCGCAGCCAAGAAGGCTCCGGCCAAGAAAGCCCCGTCCGCCGAGGCTTCGCAGGAGAAAGTCATGGTCTCCCCCATGAAATCACCGGAAACGAAGGCTGAAGCAAAGGCAGCAGCCGCAGCCAAAATGAAGGGCATTCGCATCCGCCTCAGCGGTTTCGACTACACCGTCATCGACGAGGCTTCCATGAAGATCGTCGACACGGCCGTCCGCACGGGCGCCGTTGTCCGCGGTCCGACCCCACTGCCCACCAAGCTGCGCAAGTTCACCGTGAACCGCTCGACGTTCGTCCACAAAGACGCTCGCGATCAGTTCGAGATGCGCATCCACCGCCGCCTGATCGACCTCTCCGAGACGACCTTCAAGACGGTCGATGCCCTGCAGAACCTGAGCTTGCCCTCCGGTGTGGACATCGAGATCCGTATGGGGTAATTCTCCGCATTCTTTAGACCAAAACGACGGGTATCCCCCGTCGTTTTTTTGTAGGAAGCGGCCACCGTAGCCGCAGACGCGAGCCGTATCTTCCAAAAATGGCTTCTTTCTGCTATAATCATGAGATACCCAAACCCATGCAATTGATCCCCCATCAGCGGGTTCTGCGAATCGCCTTCGGCGTCTTCCTACCGTGGTACTTCCGCGAGATGCCAGTGCGGATCGTAAGCGCCTATTTCGCCTATGCGAAAGCGTTCTGGGATATTTTTTCGTTCCCCTTCCTGCTTCGCACGCTGCTCTCCCCGTGGAAGAACGTGTTGGACCCGTACCCGAAGAACCATTTTGATCTGAATGCGGTGTTCCAAGCGCTGGTAATGAACATGATCTCGCGCATGATCGGTTGCACCGTACGCATCGTCATGATGGCAATCGGCGTTGTAGTCCACGCGTGCTGCCTGGCGCTCTTCCTGCTGTGGCTGGCGGTGTGGGTGCTGTATCCGTTCCTCATGATACTAGGTGTGCTGTATCTGCTTCGTGTCCTGTTTCTGTTCACGTGAACGCCCGCACGTTTCACTTGCCGGCTACGGACGCATTCGCGGGAGTACAGCTCCGCAAGCTGACGCTGAGCCCGATCAGCGGCTTGCTGTACATCTTCCTGCTGTTACCGTTCGTAGAGGTCTTGCTGGTGCATGAATGGGAAACGCCGATCCTGGTGGGCGGATCGCTGCTCTTGTTCACGCTGTTGGTCATTCACCTCTTCAGCAAAGAAAAGCTGTTGGTGAACCAAGATCACCCGTTGCTCGAGACGCAGAACATCGCCGAACTGTTGTCGTGGAACATGGTGCGCCACTTGAGTGCGTACCGCAGCATCGACGCACTCGCACTGCTGAAGGCATCGACAGCCAGCTCGCGCTCGCTCTTCATTTTGGGACAAATCGGCATCGACCGCGACATGGTGCTGAAGCACTACTTGGCCGGCGGCGAAACGCATGATTTCCAAGAGTGCCTGCAGTGGGGCTTGGACGCCTGCAAAGAACTGAAGACCACGGTACTGGACTCTACCGCCGTTCTGTACGCGTTTTTCGAACACAGTACGGCACTGCATACGTTGCTGGATAAAGCCGATTTGTCGTTCCAGGATTTGGGCAAAATCATGCAATGCGAAGTCTTCCACTGGTACAGCCGCCGCTACGAAAATCCCATCGGTCCCGACGCACTGGTGCGCATTTTGGGCTCCTTCGGCCGCTCGTGGGTCATGGGCTATACCAATGAACTCGATCGTCTGACCATCGATATCGGTGAGAGCATTCTGTCGAAGCGACGCGACGCAGTGATTCACCACGACAAGCTCGATGAAATGCTTCGTCTGCTGGCCGGCGCCGGTCACCGCAACGTATTGATCATCGGCAAGAATGGTGTCGGCAAACGCACCATGATCGAAAACTTCACACGCGCATTGCGCATGTATGAAATCGATCACGGCTTGCCGTATACGCGCGTGCTGAAGCTGCGCAGTGCAGAATTGCTTTCCGGCTCCGACCGGAGCGACACGCTGCTCTTGCATGCCTTGAGCAAGGCCGAAAACTCGGGGAAATTCATTCTGGTAGCCGAAGACATCGCCATGCTGATGAAAGCCGCCGATGCCAGATTGAAGCAAGTGCTGCTGAAATTCCTGCAACATCCGCGCATTAACCTTATCGGCATTGCCGATGTGGAGGATTACCATTCGACGCTGAAGCGAGAAGGCATGATCGATGCGCTGCTGGAAAAGGTGTATCTGGACGATGCATCTGAGCCCGAGGTCATGGACGTACTGATGTCGCACTACTTCAGCCTGGAGCACCGCAAGAAAGTGCGCATGACGTACAAGGCGCTGCAGTCGATTCCGGTGCTCTCGCGACGCTATATCGGCCGCGGCGGATTCCCCGGCAAGGCCGTGGACGTCATGGATGAAGCGATTTTGGTCGCCTCACAAGAGAAGGCGTCGTACGTCAGTGAAAAACACATCCGCAGCGGCGTATCGTTGAAGGCGCACATCGACGTGACCGAGATGTCCGATGGTGAGCGGAATAAACTCCTCACGTTGGCAGCCACGCTCATCCGCAACGTCGTCGGCCAAGACGAGGCTATTCGCTCACTGGTCAATGCGCTCAAGCGCGCCCGGTTGGACATTGCGACGGGAAACCGTCCGCTGGGTACGTTCCTGTTTTTGGGCTCTACCGGTGTGGGAAAGACCGAAACTGCCAAAACGCTGGCCGAGCACTATTTTGGCTCTCACGACAGCTTTACGCGCATCGATTTGAATGAGTATTCCACCGAACAGTCGGTAAACGGCATTATTGGCACCACCGACACGAACGGCGTGTTTCATGAAAGCTTCCTGGTGCAGCGCATTCAGGACAGGCCATTCTCGCTGATCTTGCTGGATGAAATCGAAAAGGCACATCCGCATGTGCTGAACCTGTTCCTGCAGATTCTGGACGAAGGCTACCTGATTGACGCACGCGGCCTGAAAACCGACTTCCGCAACGCGATCATCATCGCCACCAGCAATGCCGGAGGCTTGTACATCCGCGACGCGCTGAAGGCGAATCCCAACGTGGATCATGCCGCATTCAAGCAATTGCTAATCGACAACGTGCTCAAGGATAAATTGTTCTCGCCGGAGTTCTTAAACCGCTTCGACGACGTGTTAGTCTACTTCCCACTCTCGGAACAACACGTGGCGCGCCTGACGATTCTCATGCTCGACCACATCGTTCGTGAAATGGATCAGAAACGCGGCATCCGCATTATCGTGGAGCACGACGTCGTAGACGTGCTGGCAAAGCGCGGTTACAGCGTGGAATTCGGCGCTCGGCAACTGCGCCGTACCATTACCGACGTGATTGAAAACTACATCGCCGATTACATGCTGAAACACGTCGTGAAGCGCGGGGATGAAATCATGATCACGGCGGCGGATCTTCTGGAGCGTGAGAAGAAAAAATAGGGTGCTGAAGCTGAATTATTGAACACTTTTTGTGTTCTTTATAATTGGCTTATTAATACCATTATTAATGAACAAATTATTTGATCTATTTACGGAAAAACGGTGAAGATTCCCTGGACTCCAAGGAGTCCATGGAGCCCTGGAGTCATCGTACTATTTCCAGCCCTTCGCCTTCAGCGCGGCAGCAGCTGCGGCCTGCTCTGCTCTCTGTTTGGTTGCACCAGTGCCATGGGCAACGACTTCCTCGCCGATGGAAACGGCGCACGTGAACTCCTTCTGGTGATCCGGCCCCTTTTCATCCACAGTTTTGTACGTGGGTGTAATGCCGGTTTTTTCCTGGGCGATTTCCTGCAACAGACTCTTTTCGTCGCGATGCTTGCCCTTGGCGATCAAGTTTTTCAATCGCACGAGAATGAAGCGCTCAATGAACTCCCGGGTGACATCGAATCCCTGGTCCAAATACACGGCACCGATGAATGCTTCCAGCGCATTTGCTAGCGTAGAAGGCTTGTTTCTGCCGTCGCTTAAGTCTTCGCCGCGGCTCATGTACAGGTATTCCCCTAGTTTCAACTCGCGCGCCACTTCGTAGAGATGATCGCCTTGCACCAGCGCGGAGCGCCAACTGGTCATTTCGCCTTCTGCTTTGTCGCTGGAATGAAACAAGTGCTCGGTCGTGGCCAACTGCAATACGGCATCGCCCAAGAACTCCAAACGTTCATTGTGCCCCATGCGGCCGCTGTCGTTCACCGCCGAACGGTGCGTGAGTGCTTGGCAGAGCAAATCCTTGTCGCGGAAATGCACTCCGGTGGCCTTTTCCAAGCCGACGAGTGAGGAGGGATTGGTCATGAGCTTATTTTGCGGGAATTTTCCCGCTGCCATGGGCAACTGCGTTCAGCACGCCGTTCACGAACTTGGCACCCTCTTCGGTTCCGAACTCCTTGGCAATTTCGATTGCCTCGTTCATCACGACTGCCGGCGGAGCATCTGCGGCGAACAGAAGCTCGTACCCACCGATCATCAGAATGCAACGCGTAATGGTATCCATGCGCTCCAGCGGCCACTGCGGAGCATGTTTTTGGATTGCTTCATTAATGGCGGTACCATGCTCCAAAATCCCCTTCAACAAACTGGCGCAAAACTTGGGATCCACGGCATCGTCGCCACCATGCTGAGCAATGTTGTGTGCGAGCGCCTTTTCGGGCTCGATTGCACGCATCTGCATTTCGAAAACCGTCTGCATGACGGCGATACGGGAGAGGTGTCGGCGGCTGGCCATGAAGCCAGAGTAGCAGTGACGGGATTCCGAAGAAACCAATGATTCCGAAGAATCCAACGATACGACAAAATTCTCCTCGGCTTCTTCGGAGCCCTCGGGCTCTTCGGAATCCTTAGATTAGGCCTTCACACGCGTGATCTTGTCCAAAGCCTTCTTGCTCTTGGAGCGACCAGCGGCCGGAGCAGCATACGGAGACGATGCGAAGTTGGTCAGACGCTTGACCTCTTTCTTGAGGTACACGCTGTGCCGAGTTCGTCCTCGGTCCTTACTGAGCCGCTTACTGGGTGTAGGTCGCTTGGCCATAGGGCTGCGCTACTGTACCGATGAGACTGGCGGCTGTAAAGGGGCATCTTGGAGGATTCCGAGGGAACCGATGATTCCAAAGAGTCCGAGGAGCGTACATGCTCAATCCTCGGCTTCTTCGGTTACTTCGGCTTCTTCGAATTCTTCCCTTTTACCACTGCCTTCGCCCGCCACTCGTGGCAAGCATGAACCGCAAGATGTACATGAACAAATTGAAGATATCCAAATAGAGGGAGAGTGCCAGCAAGAACGGCGACTCACCCATTCCGGCGCGCTGTTGAATGCGCTGGATGTCGTATGCCATGAACCCGGCGAACACGATGACGCCAATGGCCGATACACCGATTTCAAATCCGCCCGTGCGCAACGACGGCACGAACAATTGCAGCAATCCGGCGCCGATGAGACCAATGAGTCCGGTGAACAGAAAGCCACTCATGGCCGATAGATTCAACGATGTCGTGCGCCCGACGACTGCGGCTGCCGCACTCATCAGCACCGTTGCGACTGCGGCATTGGCCAGGATTGCGTAACCGTTGGCATAGCCGACAGCAACACTCATGAGGAGCGGTGTGGCAGTAAGGCCCGACAAAAACGGGAAGGCGAAGAAAAGGATGTAGTTGATCGGCGAGGAGCGCATCCAGAGGCGGGCGCTGAGCACGATGACGAATTCAGCAAGAATGAAGAGGTAGACGAAACCGGTCGCCAAAATGGGCAGCGCGAATGTGGCTCCTGCGAACACGCCTGCAGCGGTGAACGCCATAGCCAAGGCGACCAAGGCATAGACACTGGAAAGCGTGGAGGAACCGATGACGATTGGTTGGCTTCTTGAAGCCGAGGAAGGAGGGAATTGCATGGACCAATCGTACTCAGTTTTGACAATGCAGCAAGTTGTTTGGCAAGTATTTTTGTGCTATACTAGAGAGATTTATGGCTCTCAGTCGACGTTTTGCGGCATTGTTGTCCCTGGCGATCCTGCTCATCGTCCCGGAAGCGGGCTTTGCAGGTGCTGGCGCGCAAGCATTGGCGTCCTTTATTGATCTGCACATTATCAGCAACGGCATGGTGATTTTCGAAGGCGTAGCAGTCGTCTGCGTCTTCTATTTCGGTTTCCGCATGATCTTGGAAGCCTATAAGGAGGAAGCGTTCACCAACGCGCAGAATTCGTTCATTTATGCGGCCGCAGGATTCATGATCATTGCGATCTCTCAGGCATTTGTGAATGCATTTTACGCGCAATCCGCCGGAGCCAACCCCGGCGTGTTGAACGATGGCATTAACAGCGTCACCAGCTTCATTCTCACAATCATGAGCGGCGTCATGGTGCTCATGGTGACCATCGACGGCATTCGCATGATCGCATCGCAGGGCGATGCCAGCGAACGTACGCGCATTCTCAAGTTGATCATCATGCACTGCATCGGCGTGGCAATTTCGTTGCTCGCCTTCGCCATTGTTCATGCGGTTGCAGACAACGATGCCGGATTACTGGTGGAAGAAATGAAGGGCTTGATCATCTTCTTGCTCACCATCATGGGCACCCTGTGCGTGGTCGCACTCATCACCGCCGGAATCTTCCTGGTGATTTCGATCGATGAATCCTTGAAAGATCGCGCTAAGAAAGTCGTCATCGGCACACTCACCGTCTTGGCATTCGTTCTGGTGTCGTACACCGTCATCGTCACCTTCGTCTAAATGCGTCGCGCTATTTCCTCCATAGGCATGCAGCTGGGCAAGGCCCTTCCGCGCTTGGCGATTGCGACCACGCTGCTCATGACGCCCGGTGTCGTACATGCCGACGGCGCGACCATTCGCGATATTCTCATCAGCATTACCAACTCGGTTGCTCCGCTCTGGGTACCGGTCGGCATTCTTGTCGTGGTGATCGCAGGTTTGACCATGCTGGTCACCAGTCGTGACGAAGGCCTTTCCAAGGGCCGCAATACGGTTATGGCGGTGGTCATCGGCGGCATGATCATCATGCTCGGCCCAGTGTTGCTCACGTTCATGTATCAAGCGCCGGGCCTTGTGGTACAAAACGTCGGCGGACAATTGAATCAAGAGGCCTACGGTGTCGTCGGATGGCTGTGCACCATGGGAGGCGTCTTCTCCATTTTGATGATCGTGGTCTCGGCCGTGCGTGCCGTGGGTAGTTTTGGCGGCGATGAAGCGGCATACGGTGGCGTTCGCAATGCGCTGATCAACGCCGTGATCGGCCTGATTATCATGGCATCATCGATTCTTATTCGCGATACGGTCTTCCAGGGCATCCCCGACCCGCTCATCGGACTGATTTTGGAAAAAGTGCTGATTTTCCTGGGCATCATTACCACGATTGCTCTCGCGATACTGGTCTATGCCGGCTTCCGCATGGTGACGAACTTCGGCAACGAAGAAGTGTTCAATCAGGCGAAAGGGCTCATCTATCGGGTCATCGCGGGATTGATCATTATTCTCCTTAGCTACGTCTTGGTGATTTTCGTGGCGAATGCATTCACCTAAGCGAAATCCCAAATTCCAAGAAAACAAATCCAAAACTGTACCTGAGAATTTTTGGCATTTGGGATTTTCTACGCACTCTCCAAAGCCCTCTTCGTCTCAGCCACATCATGCGTCCGGATGAACGAAGCACCATTGCGCATAGCGGTAACGGAAGCCGCAAGCGTGGCTGGCAGGCGGTCGGAGACCGGCAGATTCTGCGGTCCGGCTAAGAATGATTTCCGGGAAGGACTTACGAGTACCGGGCCGATGGACGCGAATTCCGCCAGGTGATCGAGAATGACGAATGAATAGTGCGGATCTGCCGAGACGAAATGTCCGAGCCCCGGATCGACGATGATGTTTTTCTTCGCAATCCCCGCTTGCTCCGCCGCGGCAACGCGCTCGTCTAAGAAGTTCGCAATGGTACCGATGACGTCGTCGTAGTGTTTGGCGTCTTTGGTGGTGCGCGGGCCCGCGTCTTTGGAATACATCAGCACGCACGGGCAACCGGCGGCTGCCAGTACCGTGAACATGGCCGGATCGCCGCGTCCGGCGGTGATGTCGTTGATCAGACTCGCGCCTGCCTTCAGTGCCGCACTGGCGACCTGCGATTTCCAGGTATCCACACCGATGCGCATGCCGGGTAACGCTTTCTGCACGGCCTCGACTGCCGGAACCACGCGCGCCAACTCTTCGGCCAGCGCCACGTCGGGCGAACCAGGTCCGGTGGATTCTCCGCCGATCTCAATGATGTCGGCGCCCTCCTCGGCAAAGCGCTTCGCTTGCGCCACGACCGCTGCGATATCGGCATACTTGCCGCCGTCCACGTAGGAATCGGGGGTGACGTTGAGGATGGCGACGATGACGGGGAGCTGCTTCATGAGCACAGCATCGGGCGGCTGCTGACAGGAAGCAAGTTGGTAGGAGGAAACCGAAGAATCCGAGGAGTCCGAGGAAATGCTTCAATCGTCGGATTCTTCGGTTTCTCCGGCTTCTTCGTACTCTTTCAGATGATTTTTTCAGCCGGAAAACGGGGCTCGTGTTATACTGCTGCCATGTGGCCTTTCAAGAAAAAAGAATCGGCAGAGAAGCGCGGCAGCAAGATGATGAAACGCGTCATTGTTGGCTTTGTAATCGGCGGTGCCATCTCATCGATCATCGGCAAAAAGCTGCTGCACAAGGATGATGACACCGATGAAAGCGATGATGAAGAGGCCTAGCCTTCCATAATCGCATTGATCACCTCGGCAATGGCGCTTTCGAGCTTGCCTTCACGATTCACGATCTGCACGTCGGTCAATTTGGCGTGTTCCAGCTCGCCGTGCATGCTCTCCACGCGACGGGCCAGTTCATCGGCGGCCATGGGAGCGCGTTCCACGATGTGCTTTACCAGCTGCTCTTCGCTCTCGGGCAGAATGAAGATGGTCTGCAGTCGGTAGGGCGCTTTCGGGCCGTTGAATTCGGCATGCTGCCGGATGCTGTTGAAGCCCTGTACATCTACTTCACGCACTACGATTTTTCCCTGTTCGATTGCAGGCAGGATTTCGGACAAAAGCGTTCCATAGCGGGCGCCTTTGTGTACTTGGGCCCACTCCAGAAACTTCTTGTCCTTCAGCCAGGCGTCGAATTCGGCATCGGTGACGAAGTGGTACAGCTCGTCGCCTTCCCCTGCTCGGCGGCTGCGGGTGGTAGCCGAACGTGGGAAGAGCAAGTCGCGATGACGCTCCTTCAAGGTCTTGAGAATCACGCTCTTCCCGACGCCACTGGGTCCAATGAGAAGAACAAGCTTTCCGTGTGCGGGCATGGGCGCATGGTAGCGCAAGCCGCGAAGAGCGCGAAATCCGCGCCGGATTGCTTGTTTTCCGGCATCAGGCCCCTTGCTTTCATGTTAAAAATAGTTTACAATGGAGAGATTCGTTCTTTGGAACATCCTCTCTACACCCAGGATCTTTGGGCGGGGAGGACGATGCGTCTCGCAAGCGACCCATCTTCCTCCCTGCTCTTCGATCTCCGACCGAAGAGTTCCCTCAACGTCCCTTGTTGGACGATGCAGGGTCCTACAACCTCAAACACAAATATACGGCACCCTGCACGCCTAGATGCAGGTGCGATTCCCGACACATCGGGATACAACAAACACAAAACGGAGCAGTCGCCGCTACGGCTGCAAAGAGGTGTAGGGAGCGCAAGACGCCTGGTCAACGGCTTGCAGCTCAATTCACCCGTGAATTGAGTATTAACAGGCACTCGGACCGGATCTCTCACTGACGAAGTGGGACTTCCGCTCCGGGTGCCTGTTTTCAGTTGTTCTCAGAAAAACCGACGGCTGATGCTGCCAAGATTCTTTTGATCTTCTTTCTTTTTCACTTTTTCCTCAGTCCATCCTAAAAGATACCAAGGATTCTTCCTCGGAGGACCAGGGAACCTAGCACGGTTCCCTTGGCCCTCCGAACCTCCCTTACCCTCCATGCTTAACCGAATGGACGTTGTCGTCTGGCTGCTTCTTGTGCGTGAGGAATCAGCTCTT
>CAYWJU010000025.1:0-10132 GCA_964458645.1 uncultured Candidatus Peribacteria bacterium
CTTCACCAGCACATGCCGCCGTCGGGGCATCGACTTTCGGCTCTCCGGCATATGTTCTATTTACAATGTAGACATGGTCAACGTCTGTCACGTGAACGGTGTTTTGCAGGAGAGTCAACCTGGGAACGTAGGGAGAACCAAAGGACAAAACCTTCTCGAAATTCGGAATATAAAAACCATAGTCAAGCTTGTCCTTGTCCCGGTAAACGCCGTTGGCGCAACCGGCAATCAGAAGTCCGTCATAATCATAGGGAGTCTCAATGGTCTTCTGAATACCAGACAGAGAGAGGATCGTCTCCATGCTCTTGACGGTTCCCGCCTGGTAACTGTCCCACTCCTGAGCCCATCGAAAAAGCGTCGTTGCGTCACGGACGTGGAGCTTCCCGCCTTTGACGTAAAAGTTGACTAGCGACGAAAACGAACCGTCAGGCTCTCCGTGAATGGGCTTGTCATTCTCGATCCCAGTGTAGGCATTAACAGGGAACTCAGCAGTCTTGGCTGTCAGGCTCTTCGCCATTATGCTTCACCGAAGATGTTTCTAACAGTCCCCCTGTTCATGATCGATATGTCTCGGTCTATACCCGCCTCAACTTCCTGCCGATACCGGAGATAGGCCATCGCCTCATCGTGCCTACGGTCCTTCTTCAACGCCTCGGACACAACGTCGTAGACCACCCAGCGCAACCAAGTATCCCTCTCAGGGTAGTCAACCTCAGTCTCGCCCTCGTCAGCTGGAGGATGATATTCTGCCGGAGTTATACCAGGGGTATAAACAAGCGTATACGCAAGGGCGCTAGTAGCCTTTGGGTAGAGCGTAGCCGTAGTGCCTGTGATACAGTAAAACATCGGCGTCCCAGTCTCGGCCATGTCAAGCTCGTTCCGCAACATCAGCGTCAAAGGCCTGTGGTACAAAACATTCCCGCCAACGGTCAGTTGATTTACGGATCTCAGGTCTGTAGGGAGAGTGATTGTGGAGGCAGGTACGGTTACCACGCCAGTAACGGTCGTGATCCCATAATCCTTGTCGTACATTGTCAGCATATCCCGGAACGCCGCATAGGACTGGTTAATTAAAAGGCACAACTGAGCGTCCGTCCAGAACGGGTTCGTTACGGCTCCCTCGGGGAGTTCAGGCGAAACCTCGTCCAGGTAGAATCGTACCTGAGAGAGCAAATCGGCTATTTTCACAGGATCACCGAAGGCTTTCTATCAATAAGCCCCTGTTGTACTGAAGCGTCATGGACGCCTTTCTCAATTTCTTCCTGTACTTCTGGATCGTCAACGCCAGAGCCTGAAGGCATAAGATCCTCTAGGTCGGAAGGCTTCTTGTTGTTGTCTCTCATCCACCGGCCTTTGCGAATATCGTGAATGATCTCGCCCTCGCGGTCGTAGTAGCCTTTAATGTTGATCCTCCCGTTAGGAAGGGCCACAACAAGGCCCCACTTGCCGATAAGTTTGTTAAATAAGATAACGAAGTTTTCTCCAAGGCGGCTAACCTCGTCGTCAAGAGTCTCGTTCCAGGGGGAGCGGTATGGATCGAACGCCTCAAACAGGCGTCCGTTATTGGCGCTGAACGCTTGCCTGAGAAAAAAGTCCCGAGTCCATACCTTCCTCATCGTTATTTCCTTCTTCCCCTGCCAACAAACGGCTTAGGAGTGTCTTCGATAAAAGACTCTGTTTCATGCTCCGTTTCAGCCTCTACAACCTCGGGCTGTGTCGTGGGATTGGCAGTCAACTCTGTCCTCAGAATGTCGAGTTCGGTTCGGATCTGCTCTTCGGGAGCCTTGTCGACAATGGTTTTCAGGTATCTAACACGGGGAAAGTCAGGGACCATTTCGGCAAAGGTTGTGAAAATCTCCTTCGCTCTGTCCCGACTGTGGGTCATCCAGTAGTTGCTCTGGCCACGGATGTTGTCGATGTATTGAAGCAGTTGGGCCTTATCGAATCTAGGCATTGTTCCTCCTCTTATGGCGGGAGGCCCCCAGGCATAAGCCCAGGGGCTTCCCTATTTTCTTAAGCAGTGAAATCGTAGTTGTACAGTTTGGCGTGGCTCTTTCTATGGGTACAAATAAACTGCCCCATCCAGTACATCTTGACCTCCCAATCCAACCGGGCGTCAAGCTCGTGGAGAGTATCAGAGCCAAAGTAACTCAACCCCTTGACTTCCCTACGCTCAAGATCGGAGGTGTCAAGGAGATACATCGTATGGGTAGAGGGCTTCCCGAAATAGGTGGAAAGATAAATCGGGATCGTCCCGTACATGTGGTAGAACGCCTTCTTCTGGAAGTCACGTCCAACCACGTACTTTTCAGCATTGGTTACAACCTTGTCGGCAGAGGCAAGTTTCAGAAAGTTCATAGCCGACTGCGGGTCCATCAGCATGATATTCGGAAGTTGCTGGTTGTTGTACACGTAGTGGTCAGAGATAAAAGCCTCAACCAGGTCAACCGAGAGAGCCGCACTGTTGGCGTCAGAGACAAAGCTCTTCCAAGAACCATTGCCGGTAGTGGACGGGTTAATGCCCATGAAGGTCGTGGTCCCGACAATGCTCTGAAGACCGTCAGGAACGGCGTTGTAGGTGTCTTTGATAGTGATGATCGAGTCGTTGGAACAAGTGACGGCACTCTCCATCACCAGGGTCTGTCCGGAAACGTCGGCGATCCTAACACCATCCACTTCCAGGGTCCCATCGGACTTCTGAATGTCGATAACCTGTCCAGGCCTCAGCTGTCCATAACATCCAGGTGTGTCAACGGCGACCGTGGTAGAGGCAGTCACGGCTCCGTTTACCAGAGCCAACTGACCAGTACCGTTCCCGAACGCATACCAATCGAAATCGGCCAGAGCAGACTTGATCAGTCCCTTGGTCATATCTGTTACTGCGCTTTTGGCATAAGCTCCGATACCACGGCTCTCAGCCTCGATAACGGCGGGCAAACTGATAATCGTACCGGTCGTCATAATCTTACTCTCGTAGTATCCCTTGATGGAGGCGCCCTTAGCGACACGGTTTACGTTAGAACTTTCAGTATATCCGGTGAGTCCTTCCATCCCCTGAGTCTTGAGATGAATGTCCTCTTTCGTCTGCCCAGCTACTTTCTTGAAAAAAGGGATAATCTCTTTCGGCTCCCGCTTCTCAGCGTAAACCGCCTTGTCGAAAATCTTGTCAATGGCAAGAGTTTTCAACAGGTTCGTCATGGTGGCCTTGACCACCGCAACATCGTTAGGCATAGTGTTTCCTCACTCGGGAGTGGTTATATCCCACCATTCCCGGACTGTCTATCAATACCCTCAAGCTGGTTCCTAATCTCAACGTCAATGGGATCTTCGTAAGGATTGGTCCCGTAGTCTCTTTCTTTTGTCGGCGTTGGATTGGAGGTTGCCTGCTTGGCAACTTGCTTGACGGGCTGTTTAGCCGCTGTTCCATTGATAATATTTCTCTTAGCCATACGGTCCTGGTACAACTTCACACGGTCAAAATACGACTTCCCGATCTCGTAAATGTCAGGAACGTAATCAATTCCTTTCATCGCCTTGGCCTGCCTCTCACCGATAGCAATCACCTTAATCTGCTCCATGTCGTCATCGGTAATCTTGCCAATAACAGGCTCAAGTTCGGTACGCAATTTCTGCTCCTGTGACTGGAAAGTGTTTCTCAATACCTCAAGCCGATAGCCATCCTCAAACTGCTTACGGCCATTAACGTCCCCACGCATTTCAGACACGGCCTGCTCAAGCCTCTGGTTCTGCTGGATAATATCTCCAAAGACCTTCGCAACCCCAGGGAACGTGATCTCCATCTCCTCAAGGATCTGCTTGTGTTGGGCGTAAGGGTCGGCCTCGGGGGCCTTCTGCGGAGGCACAGGGCTGGTCGCATCTTGTAATATCTTAACAACCTGCGCCTGCGCCTCTCTAGGAAGGGAGGAAAGTATCTGCCCGAATTGAATGGCTTGAGCGGCCTGCGGGTTCTTCCGTAGAAAAGCCTCTGCGGCCCTGTTTTCGTCAAACTCATCGGCGGGCTTTGCCGCCTGTTCGGGCTTTTTAACATCCTCTACAACCTCGGAGCCTTGCCCCGCTTCTGTAGAGGAGGCCGGGGAGGCGTTGGACTCTTTGGCATCAACCTCCCCGGTTTGTTCAGTGGTAGCGGAAGGGGTGGAGGAAGGAGTATCATGCGCCGTGGGTGGCGCTTCTTCCTTGTCCTCTCCCATAAAATGTTCTGTAAGCTCCTGTTTTAGACCTTCTAAGTCAATAGCGTTATCATCGCCTGCCATTACATCCCTCCTTGTTGGGCTTGCTGTAGAATCATTTCTTCAGGGGTAGGTATCTGTTGACCACCCTGAGCTTGTAACATAGCTTCAATAACCGCCTGAGCCTCCGGGGTAATTTCGCCACTTTGAGCCATCATGGCGGCTTGCTCTGGAGAAACCATGCCTTCGGTAGGTACGGCGCCCGCTTGAGCCTCCTGGTCCGCCATAGCCTGTTGCTGGTCCATCATGGCTTGCTGTTCCATCATGGCTTGCTGTTGAGGGTCCACCGCCTGCTGGGGCTGTTGCTGTTGAGGCTGAGGAGGAGTAAGGGATTTAGCCTTCTCTTGAAGGGCGGCTTGAGCCTCCATCTTCATCTCCTCTATCCGGGCCGACATCATAACATCCTCTTTCGCCTTCCGCATTTGGTTCTCTTTGTGGAGGGCTATATGGGCGTCCATCAATTGCTGAATAATAGGATCGGCCAGCTCATACTTTGTCGTCTTCTTTTCGCTTCTATGCTCTGCCAGGTGTACATCATCATCGTCGTCAATAT
Source organism: uncultured Candidatus Peribacteria bacterium (assembly GCA_964458645.1). GTDB lineage: Bacteria > Patescibacteriota > Gracilibacteria > Peribacterales > Peribacteraceae > DAORHV01. The sequence continues at coordinate 4,801 of CAYWJU010000025.1, forward strand.
CGACCTGCGGGGCCATTGAAAGGGCCTCTTCTTCTGACAGAAGTTCGGCTTTCTTCGGGTTCTTCTCTGACGTTTTAAACGCATAGATGAACTCATTCTCCCGCCTAGCTCGCAATACATCACGCCGCTGAATATAAAAGAACCTATCAATATCAGGAACGCCAAGAAACTCCATCGCTTTCTGGTTGTTCTCAACAAGGCCAAGCTGTTTCATCTGTAACATGAGCTGGAACCTCTCCATTTTCGAGAGAGGGAACCCGCTTCCAAGGTCAATAGTTATGTCAGCGCACGACAAATTGTCGCCCTTGACCTCCATAACCTCGGCCTCGTTCTCGATCCCGTTAATCCGGAGGAACCTTTCTACGTCGTACTTCTCCTGGGCAATGTGGATAATCTTCATAAATACCGTTTTAACAAACTCTTCCAGGAGTTGAAGCGACGTACTCATCCGGGAGATCCCGTTCTCCATAACAGTCCTCTGGATGTATCCAGGTATATGGGTGGATCCCTGCGGCATAGACCCTCTCAGGGTGTCGTAGTCCCCCTGGGAGTTCTGGATCTCACGTTCAAGCGTCTGGATCAAAAACTGGTGAGCGGAGGAAACGGGGAGCCCTCCAATCGGCTTAATCTCTCCACCATTCCCCTTCAAAAGCGAAATCATACCGTCGGCAATCTTCTCAATCTCGACAGTAGACCCGTATTGGGCGTAAAGATAATAGCTCCCAAGCGTCTCGGCATGGTCCATAGCCATTGAGGAAATCTTGTTCAAATCTCTCTGCGGCTGTACGGCATCCCTCAGCGTGTTGTCGCCATAATTCCGGCCATAATCCCTCTGCCAAGCGACCATAAACGGGAAAACGGTGAGCTCTTCCTCTTCAACCATCATATCCCCGGACCAAATCTTCTTCGTCCAGGTATCCCCATGCCTCTCGTAGGTAGTGTAGACAAGGCAAATCTCCTCAACCTCGCTCCACGTCCACTGATTGTCCATGTAGTAGCGAAACGGAGTTGACTCATCGGTATCAATAGAGACCGTCGGAGTATCCTCTCCCCACCGCTCAAGGATAATGTCCTTCGGAACAGCGTCTTTGACGATAACAAAACGCCCATCCTCAATCTCTCTAGCCGCCGGGTCAGAGTAAAACACAAAAGGGCTGATACAGCGGAACGAAACATCCCCTATGCCACGCTTTTTTACCGACCGCTTCTTGACATCGTCGTAAACTTCCCCAGATTTTTTCTTATCCCATGATACTTCGCCGATCATATTGCCTGTCACCATGAGCCAATACAGCCCAGGCAACAGGTTCCATACGAACTTGTGGTAACTCCAAAACCACTTAGCCATCTTCTCGACAATCCTGGCCTTCTGGATGTCGCTGTAATCCTCGGTGGATGGCGAAGCCGTGAAATTGGGAGCCAATCTCTCAAGAAACTGGCCTATCCAAACGGAAACAACTGTGGCCATTTTGTTCCGGACGGTAAGGTTTCTCCTCTTCCTTCCGGTTTCTTCCATCAAATCCTTGAGAACTTCTTTCCCAGTACCAAGCTGTCTCTCAATCCCCCAGTACTGGTTGCCGTCAACATACATGACGTTCTGCTTCCACTCAGGGAATCGGTTTCTGATTGGGTGATGGTCAACCCACTTCTTGATGTCGTCTACAGTGTTAAATCTCAAAAGAACCTTCCAACGGTGGAGTTATTTTCCTTCACTCCATCCACAGCCGTCTGAATCTTTTCGGTGATCGACTTCTCTCTCTCGGCCTTAACAGCGTCTTTGATGATCTCTTGCTTCAAAAGATCCGCACGCCAAGATGGTAAATCATCGTCGGGCTCTTGTTGCTTCTTGGAGGCTTCCTTCTTGCCGACAATGTACCCGAAGTATGAAGATAGGCACCCACACAATATCCCTACTACCAGCTCCATTGTAGCCTCCCAAGCGATAATATATCCCCGTATGACACATTTGTCAAGTTTTTCATAAAAACTTCTGCGCTAGCAACTCATATCCAGCCCTTGTTCGCTTCTTCAACTGCTCTATCTCTAGCTGTACAGCCGTTTTGCGAACAACATTCACGCTCTCAGGAGCCTTCAACACCTGCGGCAATAATGCGGCGGCGTCCTCAAGGTCATCATGATTCCCTCTACCACGCCCATAGGAAATTAATCTGTCCACCAAATGGTTCACGCCATCGCCATTCTTGCGGAAAAATACGTTCCCATTCTTGATCTCGGTAATTAGCTTCTTGATCCTGATCGCCTTAGCGTCTTTCTCGTTCCCGCCCATTGTCCCAACGATCTCGAACGGGAGCCCCTCTTCCTTCGCCTTCAAATCCAGCCATTCTTTGATAACCATCTGGAAACCACGCCTCTCAATCCCCACCGCCCCGACTTTGTAATGCTTCCCAAGGTCAATCAACATCCTCGCAAGGTCAAACGGGTTACTCTTCCTGGTTTCTTTACACTCCCAAATCAGCGTCTTGCCACCGGAGGTGATCGAGGCAACGACAATACCAGAAGCATCAGACCCTCTTCCCTCGGAAATGGCCGGGTCACACGAGATCCCAAAGAACATCGGGATCTTTTCTACTTCGCTATCGTCAAAATACTGAATGTCCCCGTAGTTCAAATGCCCCTCTTCGAGGTTCACTGGAAGGTTCATATACTCAAGATAGAACCCCTCAAGGTCCCCAGCGGCCTCATAAGCCGCCCTAGTCTTTCTAATCCATTCCAGAGGGTACATCTCAGGCCACAACGGCTGGCCCTCTTCATCGATAATGCTATAAAACTTCACATACCACTCAGGTAACTTCGATACCAACGACGCCAGCGAATACGGGCCTACCATCGTCGCCAGCATAAAAGCCCTACCCCATCTCGGGTCCAGTGTAGGCAAGGCTTCTCTCAACAGCCATTGTAGGTGTCTCTTCCCAATCTCCGGATCTTCCGCTTCGTCTTTTTTCGTAAGGTCATCCAAGAACATCTTGGAAACCCTAGAGGTGCCAGCCAACACACCTCTCAACGCCGACCCTACGCCCCTAGCCTGTACACGGCATTGGATCCTCAACGATTGGTTCAATATGTCAAACTTCTCTTTCCCCCAGTTTCCATCGCCCTTCATCGTCCCGAAAAACGATTTTATCTTCTCATTAGACTCCAACTCCCTTCTGATCGTGTCCGTCCTGTCAACCGCTTCAGGCTCTGTCTTACACCCAATCAGGATGTTCCCCTTGTTGGTACACACAGGGTCAAACAAAACGCTATGAGATCCAAGACCGTTGATGGTCAAAACTGTCTTCCCTACACCACGAGGAGCCAAAAACTCAACAAGCCTCAGAGGACTCTTATAAGCGGCGAAAACATCGTGGTGAAATGAACACCAAGGCAAGCTAAATGCCTCATCCAGGAATGTCTTACAATACACATCCGGGCCATCTCGCCATGTGGCATAAGCCGCTAACCAGGAATTGTCAGTTTGGCTTAAACTCGCATTTACACTACTCATTTTATCGGACCTCTCTCTTTGTTGGAAACCTTCAAAACGGCGTTCCCTTCTTTGTCCAGAGTGTTCCCAAGAAACATCTCTGTACTCAAAGCCCTTCTGCGAACAAAGTCCCCATCGGTACAATCCCTGTTCTCAAGGGTAAGAACCTCCCCCTCTATCGGAGCTTCAAATACCTCACTCGCCTCTTCCCTAACCCTTCCCCTCAACGCTTGATTGACCTGGATTATCAACGTTCCTATCTGTACCGGCTTCCCTACATCCGCTTGCCCCTTCTGGCCCAATATCTCATGCCTCACAAACTGAATCATCTGCGGATTCTCTGAACGCATACCCTTCATAACCGCCGATTTATCCATCAACTTCACTAAAACTTCAGTTCTCTTATCCTCTTCAGCCGCTATAACAGGCCGAAACGAACTCAACAACTCCCTCGTCTCCCTCTCTGGTACATGAAAATCCCGGTAAATCCGCTTGTAATCCACCGGCTCACCAGCCCTAGCATAGAGGCAAAGAGCCTTAACCACCCTGTCTCTATCGTCTAAGTCTGTCTTTAACCTACCAGAAACCAGGTAACGATATGACTTCTCATCAAACTCATTAAGCTCCGCTATCCTGGCTAATAACCGATCCTCTTCCTGACTACTGTCAACTCTTTTCTTCATCCTACAAGGATTCTACCGGATTCCAGGTAACAAAGCAAACTCCAAAAGACCAAACGGCTTTTTCTTTTTCTCTTGTGTTATTTCTCTTTTTCTTTTTTTATAGTTAAGTTTAAATGATCTTTTATAATGAATACATAATTAAAAAGCTTTTAATCTTTTAAAATGTATTCATCATAAGTTCTAGTTAATTAACTCTTCTTTATCCCCATTAATGCTCACTAACATTTCCACAAAAACCACCAGATATCCACAAATCCACAGAGTTATTAACAATCTATCACTCTGTATGCTTTTAAAAAAAAGCGTGTCATTCATCCGATTCGAGACTCAGGGAATACGAAACAGGGTAAATGTACCCAGACTAAAAACAAATCGCTCCACGGACCGGAAAACCCATATTTTTGGCCGGAAAAACTTGGGATGCAATATGTCATCCCCCCCGCCCCCGGCGGGGGCATTGGGCTCAAACCGTCCGAGACAGGGAGCCGCTGAAAAAGTTCTAAAACTTGAGTCATTGAGACTAAGATAATAAAGGCCGAAAGCAGACAGAAGAAAGCCGATCTCCATCGGTCTGAACCGTCCAGGACTCTCCTCTCCATGGTCGGTTGGGGTAGGGTGAGGTGTTTCCCCTTTCTTCTGTTATGTTAACTCTAATGGTTGGCATGGTTTTTGAATGTAAGTTTTGAAAACTCGTCAAAGGTGTCGAATTTTTCTTTGGCATGAAAGTTTATCTAAGGATTCTTTGGCATGAAATTTGATAGTAAGTTTTACTTGCTCTTTGGCATGGTTTTTGAATGGGGGTTTCGTTTGGCATGAAACTTGATTGTGAGATACCTGCTAAAACTTCCTATCAATTCTCATGCCAACAAAAATAAGTGGTTTTTCCCCTGCTTCATGCCGTAATATTTATTGACACACCTGTTAAAATACTCTCGTAAAGCCTTTTGTATCCACGCTCTATGAAATAATTAAAATATTTTTAAAAAACTGCTTGACATACTTCTAAAACAGGAATATGATAGTAGTGTTGAGGGCGGAAAACACGGCCCGATGGAGAGAGATATGACGGTAAAAGGAGTCAGGTACATGAAGACTGGTGCTGAAAAAGTGGAGTACCTGAAGGTATTCTCTGAAGCGGCTGGTTTCGGGGAAACATCCTACTGGT
>CAYWJU010000026.1:0-9063 GCA_964458645.1 uncultured Candidatus Peribacteria bacterium
GTTCTTCTTCAACGTGCAAATGGCCTCCGACGTGCTATATGCGCATCTTGCGCTATCGGCCGTCGTTCTCATTCTCTGCGGATGGCTTTCGAAACGCTTTCGGCCCATGCTTCTGGGGTATGCGCTCATTGGGCTGATTGTGTTGCTGCGCCCAGCAGGAGCGGCACTGTTTTCCGTGTGGCTGCCGTTTGCCTGCATCGCATGCCGCTCCGGAGCGGCACACAACGCGGCGTGGTTGCGACGCTGCGTCGTTGTGGTGGCGCTCGCCATGTTGCCTACGCTGGCGTGGTCGGCACGCAATGCCAGTCTGTACGGGCAATTCAAGCCGACTGCCTATGCCTCATTCAATCTGCTTGAGCGCGTTTTACCCTTGTTGCGGAACGACGATGTCGTTCTTTCCGATCCGCGCGTGAATCGAGAATTTATTGCGAGCGTGCGGCAGGTGGAGGGGCGCATAGATATGGAGGGCATGAAGCGATTGCCATGGGGGAGAGTGTTGTTGCAAAACTCGTACATCCAGTATTACGAAGATCCTCCGAAGCCCGGTCCATTCGGCTTCTTTGCTGCACTGACCCAGCCGGAAGCCTTGGCCTTGGGTGCTGCACGTACCGATGTACCGATTTGGCGCACGGCCCAACGCATGTTTCTCATCGACAAAGCGTCGTTGCCCATCGCACTGGGCGTCATCCGCAATCATCCGGCGGAGTATGCCGCAATCGTTGCACAGGATTACATGCAGCTGTTCAACTTGTCGTCACTCCCGGTCATTAAGCCGACGGAACTTTTTACCAATCGCATCCAAGACTCTTACACGGAAATTACGGTACCGGCATTCTATCCTCCCAGCGGAAACACTGACCCTGCGGCAATCAATGTTGCTGTCCGAAATGCATTTGCCGTACTGACGCAAAACCCCGTTGTCCGGTGGCTGCGCATGGGATTCGATCATATGCTGTTTGTGCTGGCACACGGCAGTGCGCTTGTTGCTGCAGGGCTGCTGTTCGTTGCCCGCAAACGCAAAGCAAACAGGTTCTGGCCGCATAACCTTGGAGAGCGTTGTGTCGTGGTGTTGCTGCTGTTTGCCACCGTGGCGACTCACAATGCACTGATTTCGATCTACGTTGTCCCCATGTATCGTTACGGCATTGCCAGCGAGGCCATACTGCTACTGCTTGTTTTTCTGGGGCCGATTTCCGGCCTACTCTGGGGAATCGGTCGTTTGCAAAAAGCCTTCGGTAATCGAGGCTCGGACGTGACGACTAGAGCGTAAGTTTGATCCGCTCACACTCCTGATCCTCGGTCTTCTTCAGTAACTCCAGCCATTCGATGCGAAAGCGGGGGTGCATGCGCTGCAGCGGAATCAACTCGCACATCGGCTGCAGAACGAACCGACGACGGTGCATGCGCGGGTGGGGGAGAATCAGCCCCTGCGTGTTCTGGACCAGGTCGCCATACAGCAGCAGGTCCAAGTCTATGGTTCGGGGGCCAAAACGCTCCTTGATCGCCTTCCCGAGGGATTCTTCCAGTTGCTTCAGCTTGCCGTGCACGCTGTGTTCGTCGCGGTCGGCTTCCACCTCGGCAACCGCGTTCAGAAAATCAGCTTGGTCTGTCTGTTCCAGTGCCTTGGAGCGGTAGACGTGCGAGAAGCGGACGTCGGGCCATTCTTCGCGCAGCAAATCGGCTGCCGCCACCAAGTTTGCTTCGGGCAGAATGTTCGAGCCGATGCCAATGTAGGCTTTCATGAGCGGAAGATGGTGAGGCAGACGGCTTTCGTGTCGGGCAAAATGAATTTTTGGATGCCGACCTTCACGCCGCCGGCCGGTGCGTAGGATTTCAGGATCATTGCGGCAATGTCTTCCGCGAAGCGCTCCAGAGTTTTGCGGCTCGTACCGGCCAAGGTGCGAACGTCGGATGCGACCAGTGCATAATCAATGCTTTTCGAGACGTCGTCGGCTTTTGCTGCCGGAGCAAGGTCGAGGAATAATTCTATGGAGACGAGTAAACGCTGTTCGTTTGCGCGTTCCTCATCCGGCACGCCGATGCGCGTCCATACCTCCAAGTCTTGGATGTAGAGCGAGTCCATTGTGCGAAAGGGGAGCCTGACTTACTCCTGCGGCTTGTCCACCTTCACGCCGATCATCTCGGGGCGCTGAAGCAGCGGGGATTTGGCCAAGTGGCTTACAATCCAGCGCGTAACGATAAGCGCGGTGAAGAGCGAGATCAAAATACCCATGACCAGCGTGACCGAGAAGCCGCGGATGATGCTGGTGCCAATCGTGAACAAGATTGCAGCGGTAATCAGCGTGGAGGCGTTACCGTCGCGGATGCTGGGCCAAGCACGCTTGAAGCCTACGTCCATGGAGGTCTTGAACGTTTTGCCTTTGCGCATTTCTTCCTTAATACGCTCGAAGACGAGCACGTTGGCATCGACGGCCATACCAATGCTCAGAATGATGCCGGCGATACCGGCGAGCGAGAGCACCACGTACTGGTTGCTGATGAGCAAGAGCGGCAGCTTGAGTGAGGCCACGAACAGCACCACACAGAAGCCAAGAGCCAGCACTGCGGCGACTCCCAGAATGCGGTAGATCAAGATCATGGCGAAGGCGAGGATCACCAGACCCACGAAACCGGCGTAGATGGACTGCTGCAGGGCGTCGGCACCGAGCGTGGCTTCCACGGTCGACTGACCCGACAAGAAGATGGGTGCCGGAATTGCACCGGTGTTCAGGTCCTGTGCCAGGCGGCGGCCATTCTCGAATGAGCCGATACCGTTGATGACGGCCGATTGTCCGACGATTTCACCTTGGACGTTGGGAGCGGAGACCAGTTCTCCACCGACGAAGATGGCGATCTGCTTGTTGACGTTGCGCTTCGTAAGAGCCTGGAAGAGCTTGCCACCCTCTTCATCGAACTGGATTTGCACTTCGGGCAGGCCGAGGTTGTCGGTCGTGACTGCGGCAGACAAGAAGTGCTTGCCGTCGAGTTCGGTGTCCTGCCAGCCGGTCGGTTCGAGTGAGAAGAAGATGCCGCGGATGCTGATTTGATCCTCGATGCGCTTCACTTCACCCTTCTGTACTTTCTCACTGGCTGCGGTGGCACGAGCTGCGGCATCCGGAGCCTTGATGGTGAGAAGGTCATACGAAACGGTGGTAGCCGGAGTCGTAGCGGCCTTGTCTGCGCGGATGATATGGAAGCCGTACGGAGTTTCCACGACGTCGCTGATTTGACCCTGTGCGAGCTTGAACGCCGCTGCATCGAATTCGGCGGAAATGGTTCCTGCTTTCACAACACCCAGGCTTCCAGCCTTGTTCTTCGACGGTCCGTCGGAATCTTTGCGAGCCAGCTCGTCGAAATTTTTGCCGGATGCGGCATCCAGGTTCTTCTTGATTTCACGAATGCGTGTCAGGGCCTCGGCCTTCGTGCGCGTGACGCCGGCATCGGCGAGAGAAGCACCCTTGTATTGCACAAGAATGTGGCTCGCACTCATTTCAGCAGTGCCTTCCACGCGGCCCACCAAGTAGGCGACGGCGGACTGGGTGGCATCGATAGTCACAGGCTGGATTCCGCCGATCTGCATGGTGGAGAATGGCGTCTGCAGATACTGCGGCAGCGTTGAAAGCACGACGCCCTGCTTGTGTTCCACGGTCGTATCCGACGGCGAAGCGGCCTTCAGTGCATCGAAAGCGTCGGTCGGGTTGGTCAGCACATTCTCACCCGGTGTTTTACCGCTCAGGAGTTGCGCAATGTAAATACCCTTAATATCGCGGATCTGCGTGCTGCCGTCTTCGGCCTGCATGGCGGTCTGCGTGGAGCTTTCCACTTTGATCGGACCATCGGTGACTTTGCGGTTTGCGAGTTGTTCCAAGCCTTTGGGCAAGGAGGAAACGAACACGGTTTGGTCATCGAAGTACGATACGCCGAGCGTGCTGCTCATGTCTTGTCCGACGGTGCGCAGGTTGCCGGTGCCCGTCGTCACTTGCTTGAAAATTTTGTCGGCGCTTGCGCGAACGCCCTGAGCGTATTCTTCAGGATTGCCGCTGAATTCTTCCTTAAATTCCAACTGGATGGTCTTGCCGACGGTGGCAATGCAGCGGGCGATGTCCACGACACCGGGGCATTCCACCAGCAAGTGCTTCTCGTTGCCGAAGTACGACGGGGTGATTGTCGCTTCGCTGACGCCGAGCGAGTTGATGCGACGCTCCAGCACGGTGCGGATGGCTTCCACGATCGTGGAGTGTTGCAATTTGATGCTCTGGAGTTCGAAGCGCTTGGCATTCAACTTGGCAGCGTCGCTACCCGCAGCGGTCAGATCGGCGATTTCCTTCGACAGCTTCTGCTCACGCTCGTTGATTTCATCCTCCGAGATACGGAAGTCCAGCTGCGTGCCACCGGCCAAGTCCAGACCCAAGTGCAACTCGGGCTTCAGAAAGGCGGGAGCCCAAGGCTTCCAGCTGGTCGGAAGGGCGATGATAAGCGCCAACACACCAACGACGGTGGTGACGAGGGTCCAAGTGGAGATGCTTTTCTGTGCGGGCATTGCTGCGGAGTGAAGAGGAGGAGGGTGAATATACTATTTTCCCATGGGGGTGAAAGCAACGTGGAGTCCCATGTTCACATCGTCGGCGAAAATCTGAGCGACGAAGGCCGAAGGAATTCCGCTGATTACGACATGGTCGCTTACCGCGCCACTTTCAATTTTCAGCTTGGAGACAAGGACGCCGCGAACGAAAATGCCTACCGTACGTCCTTTGTTCTTCGCGAAAGCGTTTGTGAGGAGCGCGCGTCCTTCGTCGCTAAACAGCAGCTCTACGGCCACTTCGCCGGTCTTTGCGTCACTGACGACCTGCACGCCGATTAAATGCTGGTTTTCCACACCGATTTTCTCCCAGTTCTCTTCGGCGTTCTGGTCGTCCGGAGTGGTTTCTTTCAGCTCCAGGCGCATATCGAAGGTGAATTGCTCTGCAAGAATGTCGCGAATGCGGGTGACGAGTTGTTCGTCTGGGACGTCGATGGTGAGCGTTCCGCCGCTATTACCGGTCGGGATGGCAATGACATTGGGGTTTTGGACTCCAAGTGCCGCAACGCGGCGCTTCATGACGCGTTCGCTGGCTTCGATAAGGTTCACGACCTCGGCAGGAGCGTCGCGATCGACCGAAATTTCGTACTGCAATTGCGTCGTGCTTGGTGCGCAGGCGCTGATAAGTGCACAGCCGAGAAGAATGCCGATGGGGAGAATAATGCGTGACATGCCCGGGCAGTGTACAGAAAGGGGGCACTGCCAGCCAGCGGTCATGTTCGACGCAAGACCGTGCCTTCTCGGAGCATCTTTTCGGTCAAATCCACCCCCTCCAGAATGCATCCTTCATCAATAATGCAGCGCGTCAGCACGCAATCACGGATTTTTACTCCGCCAAAGACGATGCAATCGGTGAGTGTCGAGCCTTCTACGGTCGTTTTCGGGCCGATTGCGACGCTGCCTGCCAATGTACTGGCTTCATCGACGGAGGCATTCTCGCCGATGACATGCTTGTCGGCGACCAGCTCCTGGTGAATGGCCATGTAGGAGCCGAAAGATCCGATGTCCTTCCAGCGTTCGGTAAAGACGTAGCAATCCACTGCAATGCCCTTTTGCAGCAATTCCTCGAAAATTCCACCGACGTTATCCGGCTTCTTGGCGGCGTACTCGGCCAAAATCGGGAGCGTGGCCTTGGGTAGCACCCACCAGCCGGCAGACACGCAGCTGGATTTTGGGTGCGGGGGCTTCTCTTGAAATTCTGTCACTCGACGCAACAGCGTGCCGTGCTCAAGATCCGGATTGAAGACAACGGTGCCGAACTGCTTGGCGCGGGACGGGTCACCCAGATCATGTGCGGCAAGCAATGGATTGCCTCGGAACATGCCAACGAACGTGGTCAGGTTGCACTCACAGTAGTTGTCTCCGGCCAACAGCAAAATGTCGTCATCAATACCTTCCTCTCGAATCCACTTTGCCAATGCGCCCAATGCCCCCAACTTTTGATCGTCGTGGCCCGTGTCCTCTACGACAATGTCGATCTCGCGGTTCTGCTTCTTTGCCCAGCGGCGCATGTCGGTTTCGAATACCGCGTTCGTACTTACACTGACAGGAATACTTGCGGGAACGGCATCCACCACATGGCTGAGAATCGGCTTACCGGCCAATGGGAGCAGCGGCTTGGCTCGTTTTTCCGTCAGCGGCCACAGCCGTGTCGCGAATCCGCCGGCGAGAACGAAGCAACGCATAGGGAGAGTGAGTCGAGGAGTGCGGTCAGAGTAACACAGACGCATCTGGCAAATTTCAAATCAAAAATCCCAAATTCAAAAACTACCGCTTCTTTTTTGATTTGGTATTTCGGCGTTTTGGGATTTCTAATGTCGTACCATCGTCACGGGCTGGCCTTCGATGTATTCCACTTCTTCGTTTACACCCACGATGCCGAGCACCGACGGCAGCAGCATGTATGTAATGCCATGCTGGCGGCACAGGCTCAGTAAATTAATGGTGTGTTCCAAATCGGCACACTGCAACAGGTGCGTAATCTTCTTTTCCTTTAATACATCTTCCAATTTGTTCAGCTTGCCGCGCACCGGGACACCTGCCACGTCGGTCTGTGAGGTGCCCTGGCTATCCAGCACGGCGACCGGCTTGAACGGCGACTGGCGCTCCTCGAGCAAACGGATGACGCGTTCGGCGTCGCGGTTGGCGCCGATGACAAGCAACGGATAGGCGGGCGGATTCCTGCGCAGCACACGGCGCTGCCATTGGTCGAAAGCGGCATGCCACACCAGCGTGAACAGGAAGTGTGCGATGCCGGCGTACACCAGCAACTTGCGGCTGAAGAAGGTGTTATAGAGGAAGTAGTAGGCCAAGGTGAACAGTGCGAGCGCGAACACGCACGAGAACAGCAGGTGCGCGATATTGCGCGGATTGGCCTGGACCCGCAGCAGGCGGAACACGCCCAGGAAACCCATGACCGCCAACCAGAGCGGAGCGATGAGCAGTACGACCTTCAGGTATTTATCGATGGGAAAGTCGGTCGAGAAAATCAGGCCGACGCGCACGAAATAGGCAGCCACGTAGGCGCCGAGCATCAGGACCACGTCGGTCACCAGCCACACGATGAGCATGAACATGCGTCGCATGACGGGATCATACAGCAAAGCGTGCCGCCGAGTCCCTGCTCCTTAGTTGAGCCAGGTGTAGGGCAGCTTGGTCACGTCCCAAGGCTCTTTGGCGCCGCGTACGTTCTTACCCATGGCTACTGTGGTCATAACACCGGAGAGATGCTTTTCGAACCAGGCGTACTTCGCGGCAATGGCTTTGTTCTTTTTTGCCAGACGGGCGAAGTCCTTCTTCTGCAGCACGTAGTAGGCGAAGCTTTCGGCGAAGTCTTCGAATGGGTCGCTCATGGCATAGCCGGACACGAAGTCGGCTTTGCTGGCACCTTGCTTGCGAGTAGAGGCGTTGTCCCACGAAATACGATAGAACGCGACGCTGGGGTCGTTACCGTAGATTGGCTCATTGCCGTCCATGAATTCGGTCGTGCCGCTGCTGGGTGTGCCACGAAAGCCGCCAAGATCGGCGACATGACCGCACTCATGCACAAGGAGCGCGCGGAATTCGGCGTCTGGCACGTTGCCTACGATAATAATGGTATCTGCGCCTCCAAGACCGCGATTTTTTGGATTCACGTCGTAGTTCACATAGAAGGTCCGCAAATTATCTCGGCACTGCGGCGGAAGTGAGCGGAGCGTATTGTCGGCAATAACTTGGTGACGCTGGGTAATGTCTTCGTGGTTCACGACTGCCAGTAAGCCGCCTGCAGCATGCACTTTTTTCTTCACGGCGACCGTTGCTGCGGCATGAAGGTCCCCAGGAGCGGCGCTCGGCGCACTTGCGGCAGGCGCGGAGACTGTTATCATGTCTACAGTTGCCGCCGAGAAAGACGGCAATGCAAGCAGTATGACTGCTGCAGAAGCGATGATCGCAGGTCTGCGGTTGATCAGCATTTGCAGGCGCATAGCGGGAGGTAAAAACGTGAAAGTAGCACTTTATACTATATTGTTCTATAAATGTCAACTGTCATCGAACCATCCGGGGTTCACCCGGGCCAGCAACATGTGCTGACCATTGAGAAGTTTGCCCATGGCGGCGCCGGCTTTGCCACACTCAATGGATTGCCGGTATTCGTAGCCGGTGCCATTCCCGGACAAAAGGTGCAGGTCGTCATTACCAAGCGTAAGGACACGTTTGCCGAGGCCAAAGTGGAGCCGGAGATCGTTTTGAGAAATGTAGCTACCCCCGCTTCGGACCTCGTCCATTTGTCGCTTGCCGCCTTGAGGTGTGCAGTAGACCCGCGCGCCGATTGCGGACCGGTTTGACTTCACGCCGACCAGTTTTACTTTCAGCCAGTTGTTACCGCTACTGCTGTCGCAGCGGAGGAGTTGGGGCACGTCGTTGATGCAGTTGACCAATACGTCGATATCGCCGTCGTTGTCGAAGTCGCCGAAAGCGCAGCCCCGGGCCGGGACGGCTTCCAGAACGCCGGGACCTGCCTGGCCAGAGACGTCGGCGAAGCGGAGGTTGCCTAAATTTCGGTAGACTACTTTCTGCTGGCGGTAGCCCGATTCAACACGTGATTCGCCGACCTCGGGGTAGACGTGGCCGTTAGCCAGGAAGATATCGGGATAGCCGTCGTTATCGATATCTAAGAACCCGGCTCCCCAACCCAAAAAGCGGGTGTTCCTGCCCAGGCCTGCCTGTTGGGTGGTTTCTTCAAAGAAGTTATCGCCCAGATTGCGATAGAGGCTGGTTACGTCGCCGGAGAACGTCGTCTTAACAATGTCGAACTTACCGTCCAGGTCGTAATCGGCTGCGGAGACTCCCATGCCCGCCTGGGCTTTGCCGTCGGCGTTAAAGGCGACTCCGGCCGGAACACCTACATCGCGAAAGGTGCCGTCGTGGTTGTTGCGGTAGAGCGCTGATGCCGTGGTGTCGTTGGCGACATAGCCTGATGAGAAGAGCAGGGCGGCATCCTTCGC
>CAYWJU010000027.1:0-8604 GCA_964458645.1 uncultured Candidatus Peribacteria bacterium
AAGATGTCGATCACGTCACCGCGCACACGGAAGGTGCCCCGGTGAAAATCGAGTTCGTTGCGCTCGTATTGCATCTCGGCCAGACGCTTGACGATTGCGCGCTGGTCCAGGCGGTCCCCTACGCGCATCGTCAGCACCATGCGTGCGTAGTCTTCCTTGTCACCGATGCCGTAGATGCACGACACCGTGGCAACGATGATGCAGTCCTCGCGGTCGAGCAGGCTCTTCGTCGCCGAGAGCCGCATCTGCTCGATGTGATCGTTGACCGCACTATCCTTTTCGATGAACAAATCGCGCGACGGCACGTAGGCTTCAGGCTGATAGTAGTCGTAGTACGAGACGAAGTACTCGACCGCATTCTCCGGGAAAAACTCCTTGAATTCGGAGTAAAGCTGGGCGGCGAGCGTCTTGTTCGGCGCCATGACAATCGCCGGTCGCCCGGTGCGGGCAATGACATTGGCCATGGTGTAGGTCTTGCCCGAACCGGTTACACCGAGCAGCGTCTGGAACGACAGTCCGTCGTCCAGTCCCTCCACAAGTTGCTCGATGGCAGTCGGCTGATCACCCGCAGGATGAAACGGCTGATGCAGGCGATATGGGCTGCCGGGAAAAGTGACAACGCCGGCGGTCGCTGCAGGACCGATTTCGGCCACGATTTTGGGGCTGTTGCGGGATGCGCTCATGGTAGAATTTTGCACTGCGTCAAGCCCACCCTCACTGGAGGCGGGCGATTTTTGATTATCCCATGGAGTGCATATGAGTTCCTCGATCTTTGCAGCGGTGGAGATGGCTCCCCGTGACCCGATCCTTGGCCTGAACGAAGCCTTCAACGCGGATGCCCGCGCCACCAAGGTCAACCTCGGCGTTGGCGTCTATTTCGACGACAACGGCAAGATCCCGCTGCTCGCCGCCGTCAAGGCCGCCGAAGAGGCCCGCCTGAAGGCTGCCCCGCCGCGCGGCTACCAGCCGATCGAAGGCCCGGCCGCCTACAACAACGCCGTCCAGAGCCTGCTGCTGGGCAAGGATTCTCCGCTCATCGCCAACGGCCAGGTCGTTACCGCCCAGGCCCTCGGCGGCACCGGCGCGCTGAAGATCGGCGCCGACTACCTGAAGCGCCTCAACCCGAACGCCAAGGTCTACATCAGCGACCCGTCGTGGGAAAACCACCGCGCGTTGTTCGAGTCGGCCGGCTTCGTCGTCGAGAACTACACCTATTACGATGCCGCCACCCGCGGCGTAAACTTCGAAGGCATGAAGCAGAGCTTCAAGGCCATGGCTCCGGGCTCGGTCGTCGTGCTGCACGCCTGCTGCCACAACCCGACCGGCGCCGATCTTTCCGATGCCCAGTGGGCGGATGTGGTCGAGCTGTGCAAGGCCGGTGGCCTCGTGCCCTTCCTCGACATGGCTTACCAGGGCTTCGCCGAAGGCATCGAGGCCGATGCCGTCGCCGTTCGTGCCTTCTCGGCCTCGGGCCTGCAGTTCTTCGCCTCGTCGTCGTTCTCGAAGAACTTCTCGCTCTACGGCGAGCGCGTCGGCGCCCTGTCGATCGTCACTGCCAGCAAGGAAGAGGCGGCCCGCGTCATGTCGCAGGTCAAGCGCGTCATCCGCACCAACTACTCCAACCCGCCGATTCACGGCGGTGCGCTGGTCGCGGCCGTGCTCGCGTCGCCCGAACTGCGTGCCCAGTGGGAACAGGAACTCGCCGGCATGCGCGACCGCATCCGCGCCATGCGCACCGGCCTCGTCGACGCCATCAAGGCCGCCGGCGTGCAGCAGGACTTCTCCTTCGTCGTGAAGCAGCGCGGCATGTTCTCCTACACCGGCCTTTCGGCGGCGCAGGTTGAGACGCTGAAGAACGATTTCGGCATCTACGCCGTGTCCACCGGCCGCATCTGCCTGGCCGCGCTGAACACGAAGAACATCGGCTACGTTGCCGAGGCGATCGCCAAGGTGCTGTAAGCGACGCTGCAACAAGGAAAAGCCGGCGCGAAGCCGGCTTTTTGTTTTTACGCCCTAGAAAATCAGGGACCGGAACAGGATGTCGAGCGAAGGCAGATTCCCGGCTTAACGCCCGCCCTGCAGTACCGGCGTCTTCAAATCACCCGATACCGAAACAGGCATGCGTACGACGTTGGCCGAGCCGCGCATCTCGACATCGAAACGACCGGACAGGCTGGCGTCCCGGCTCAAATCGATCGTCCCACCCGCTCGCAGCAGTCCGGACGACAAACTCAGTTCCGAGAACCGGATCGTTTCCGGCGTGATCTTCAGGTTGCCCCCCAGTTGTTCATAGCGTGTCGTTCCGCCGCGAACCGGCGTCCTGCCGCGACGCACTGCTTCGACAAGATCGAAGCCACCGAGCGCTCCGCGGCTCATGGCAAAAGTCCCCTCGCCCGTCGCACTCGGCAACAGGGTTGCCCAGTTCGCAGCACGGGCGCCGAAGCGCAGCGAACCGGCAAGTTCGCCCTCGTACTGGCGGCCAAAGCCAAGCCCGTCAGCCAGACGCTGGACGTTCATGTGCTTGATCGAAAGATCACCCGCAATCCCCGGCTGCCCGGACTGAAGGTCGAGAGTCAGTGTGCCCAGAATGGCCCCGTCGAAAATCCGCGCATCCAGCGAGCGGACAACCGCCTGACGTCCATCCCAGACGAGTTGCCCCTGGAGCGAGTCGAAGCGGAAGCGTGACTCCGCCGCCGGCTGCCACGCCAGCGCCTCGATGTCGACCACGAAACCGCCCGGCTGCGCCTTCAGGCTCGCCTTCAGCGAACGGTCGGCTGAATGGAATGCGAGAGGCCCGAGCGAGCCCTTGTCGTCGAGCCGAATTTCAGACTGCAGATTGCCGACCGGGAGCCCGATGAAGTCGACCGTGAGTTCGTTGAAGCGAACCACTTTCACGCTGGCAGCCGCGCTACCGCCGAATGCCTCGGCAAGCCCCTTTGGAACGGCCGCCAGTGCCTTTGCCGAGAGTCGCGCCCCATCGATTTCGACGAGCGAAAAAACCGGATTTGATCCCAATAGCGAAAAGATCTCCGGGACAAGTCGCACGCGTGCTGCATAAATATCGCCGCCATCTCCCAAGGAAACGCTCGCAACAATGATCCCCGGCTTTGGCGTCAGCTCCGCCTGAACGGAAGCAACCCGCAACGGCTGGCCAGCAAGACGGCTGAGCGTCACTTCGATCTGCGGTTTGTGACTGTCATACGGATACAGGAGAAAAAGCAGTACGAGCAGTACGACGATTCCGGTAACGCCCAGGGCAACAGCGAGCGGCAGCGAAATATAGGTTTTGTCCCCTCCCCGCTGAATGGGCGCGACGGTCGTACTGTCATCGCGATTGCGCAAGCCGGCCAGCAGGCCGGCCAGCCAGCCGGTTTTTTCCGGTTTTGGTGGCGGCGCCGGTGGGGCGACCGGTTGCGGCGCGGGAGGCGCATCCCCGAAAGTCGAGAAAGGTGCCATTGACTGCGGCATCTTGCCGCCGAAAGTCGAGAACGGCGCCATCGACGCGGGTGCAATCGAGAATGGCTCGGGCCCCTGAGCAGAAACGACCTGAGGCGTGACGAGCGGCGCCTCCTTCGGGATCTCGCGCGAAAGGCGGGTCACCGCAGCAGCCTTGATTTCTTCCGCCAGCTTGCGACTCTGCTCCCAGACTGAATCCTGCTCCAGCTTGGGGGCAATCAGGCCGTCGCGCTCGAGATCCTGCAGCGCAGCTTCTACCAGCTGAGCGTTACCGGTCTTCTGACACAGGTCGGCGACCGTCGACGTACCGTCGACCAGAATCAGGACCATGCGCGTGTTGCGCTGGACGACTCGCGTACGCTGCCTGACAGCCTCTTCACCAGAGGCGGTTTTTACATAAATTAGATTTACGTCCATTTTTTACCGAAAAAGTTGACGAAACGAGTTCGGGTGTCTAATATGCGCGCTTCCAATTCCCCGATAGCTCAGTCGGTAGAGCGCCGGACTGTTAATCCGTAGGTCCCTGGTTCGAGCCCAGGTCGGGGAGCCAGAACTAGCAAGTTGATGAAAGGCCTTCTTCGGAAGGCCTTTTTTCATTTCTGGCCGATTTCTGCCTTGATGGTAGCACATCGAACCGTTGCCGCCGCGTCACGTACCGCGCTAAAGATCGTGCGTAACCTTCGCCGCAAGCAGGCTTTTGGCGTGACGGTGTCTAGCGCGCAGTCGCGGGTCGGCGAGTACCGCACCCAGCGTTTCGCCAACGACCATCACGACACCCAGCAGCGGCAGCACCAGCACCAGCCCCGCCACACCCGCAACCGCACCACCGGCAAAGATCATCAGCACCGTGATCAGCGGGTGCATCTTGAGACTTTTCCCGATCGTCAGCGGCATGAAAATGAAATCGTCGAGCAGGCGGACTGCGATGAACAGGGCAATCGCCGCATAAGCCACTGCCGGATTACCGGGGAAGTCGGTTGCCGCGACGAGGACGACGAGCAGGCAACCGCCGATCGAGCCGACATACGGAATCCACGCCATCACGGCAGTAACGATGCCGAGAACGACCGGCGACGAAACACCGATCAACCAGAGCCCTGCGGCCAGACAGACGGCGTCGAGTACCGTCAACTTGATCAGGCCCTGGAAGTAGCCACGTGCGGTGCGATCGACCTGGTCGAGCAGAAACAGCGTACGTTCAAAAAAGGCGTTCGGCACGGCACGGCTGAGCATGCGCTTGAAGCGCCAGCCATCGCGCAGCATGAAGAAGGCGAGAAAGGGGATCAGCAACAGAGAAGGAAACCAGAGGGCCACGGTCATGGCAGCGTTGCCCAGGTAGCGTTCTGCGAAGTGCGCGTTGAAATCCTGAATGCGCCCCATCACCTCGGCAGAGAGGTTCGCGTTCTGTGCAAACGAGAAACTGCTCTCGAACCATAGCAGCGTCTCAGCCAGGAGCCGGGTACCGCCTTCGAGATAACGGCCGCTGCCGACCTCCAGTTCGCTCAGTTGGGTACTCAGCAGCGGGAAGCTGAACGCCATCCCGGCACCCAGCACGGCGAGAATGCCGCCGCTGACGACGAGCGTTGCACTGTCATGCGAAAACCCCGCAAGCACCAGGCGCTGTTTCAGGGGCAGGACGAGGTAATACGACACCAGTGCAAACATGAAGGGGACGACCAGCCACAGGACCCGCTGGAACAGGATCAACAGCAGACAGGTCGCAGCCAGATTCACGAACCAGACGACTGGCCCCGGCTGATAGCGCTCGCCCGTCACTGGGTCTCTCGTTGCGATGCAGCCAGCATGCGGATGATCCCGGCATAGTGCCTGGCCAGCTGGAACGATATCTTGGTCGCAATCGAAGCGTGCGACTCCATCAGGTTCTGGAAATCGCCGCGGAACATCACGCCGAGTTCGCAATCCTTGGCCGCCCTCGCCTGCGCCGAGCGGGGCCCGCCGTCGATCAGCGCCAGTTCGCCGAAGATCCTGCCTGCGCCCATCATCGCGATCGGGCTTGCTGCATGCCCCTGATGGCAGATCATGATCTCGCCCGAGAACACGAAGTAAATCGCCTGCCCTTCCTCGCCCTCGTCGAAAATGACCTCTCCCGCAAGGGCGCTGCGCTGATGGATCAACGCCGAAACAACCTTGAGTTCGCGCGGCGACAGGGTCGAAAAGAGCGCAACATCACGTAGCCTGCTCTGCATTCCGGTCGGCGCGGGTGATGCGAAAAGTCCCAGCACGAGTAGCTTCTCCCCAATCAAGTCTGCTCGGTTCTATGC
The DNA here is from genome assembly GCA_964458645.1 of uncultured Candidatus Peribacteria bacterium. Taxonomy (GTDB): domain Bacteria; phylum Patescibacteriota; class Gracilibacteria; order Peribacterales; family Peribacteraceae; genus DAORHV01. Next base: position 5,739 of record CAYWJU010000027.1, read on the forward strand.
CGGGATTCTATGTCAATCAGCAGCCATTGGTCATCCGGGAAGGACCTTCGCCAAAAAAGAAAACGGCGGGACTCGCCCGCCGCTCCTCACAAACGCGGTGACCACACCGCTGACATGATCATTTCGCTGCGATCACGCCACAGGCGACGCGCGCGCCCGAATTTCCGGTCGGCTGCGTCTTGTAGTCATCGGGGGCCGCATGAACGATCACGCCACGGCCGACGATGTTTGCCGCACCACTTCCGATCGAGAGGCCGGGCAAGGTCGCCGTCAGACTGGCATTACCCGTTGCATCCGCCATCAGCTGCGGCATGTCGCCGCCGTGGTGATCGGCATGATCGGGATGCCCGTGTGCCTTGCCGGTCGGATTGAAATGGCCGCCCGCGCTGGTCGCGTCCGGTGCCGAGCAATCGCCCTTCTCGTGAATGTGGAAGCCATGGGCCCCTGGCGTGAGGCCACTGATGCGTGCCACTACGACCACACTGTCGCCGTCCTGGCGAAAGCTGACCGTGCCGCTGGCCGAGTTGCCCTTGGTCGGGCTCATCACCGCTTCGGCAGAGGGTCCCCCTGTGCCGCCGCCGGCGCAGGCTGCCAGCAGCGCAACCAGTGGAACTACGGCCAGCTTCGGGAACTTTTTCATCTTTTGATCCTCCTCAGTTTGTTGATCTGCTGTTGGCTATAATCTGGCGAACCACCGCGGTTGCCAGCGCGACCGACTCTCACCTGACACATAGCCGGACAATTGGTTCAATGCGCAATGAATCCCTGATCCCGGAAACCCTGCCGACAGGCATGGAAAGTTTCCGGCCAACGACCACGGCGGAGAGTTCACGCCATGCCGACGGCACGCTGGTCGACAAGTACGGGCGCCATGTGACCTACATCCGCCTGTCCATCACAGACCGCTGCGATTTCCGCTGCACCTACTGCATGGCGGAGGAAATGGAGTTCCTGCCGCGCGACAGGGTGCTTTCGCTGGAAGAATGCCTGCGTGTCGTGCGCACCTTCGTTGGGCTGGGTGTAACCAAGGTACGAATCACCGGCGGCGAACCGCTGGTCCGGCGCAACGTGATGTGGCTTCTGGAGCGCATCGCGGCGCTCGACGGCCTCAATGAACTGGTGCTCACGACCAACGGCTCGCAGCTCGACCGCTACGCGACCGACCTGATCGATGCCGGTGTCAAGCGCATCAACGTCAGCCTGGACACGCTGAAACCCGATCGCTTCAAGGCCATCACCCGCATCGGCGACCTCGAAAAGGTGCTACGCGGCATCGATGCCGCACGGAAGGCAGGGTTCAAGCGCACCAAGCTCAATACCGTGATGATGCGCGGCACCAATGACGACGAATTCGCGGACCTCGTCGCCTACGCCGTCGCCAATGACCTGAATATCTCGTTCATTGAGGAAATGCCGCTCGGCGACGTCGGCCACGGGCGTGGCAACACCTATTTCAGCACCCAGGAGGCACTGGTGCTCCTCTCCAACCGGTTCGAGCTGGTGTCCACGCTGGAGACGACGGGTGGCCCGGCCCGCTACTGGCGCATTCCTGGCACCGACACACGCGTCGGCTTCATCTCTCCGCACAGCCACAATTTCTGCGATACCTGCAATCGCGTGCGCATTACCGCCCAGGGGGAACTTTATCCCTGCCTCGGCCAGAACGATGCAATGAGCCTGATGCCGCTGTTGCGCACCAACCAGGATGACGGCACGGATGCCGCACTGCGTGCCGCCATCGTCGAGTCCATGGGCATCAAGCCAAAGGGACACGATTTCACCAGCCAGCTCGACGCACCGAAGGTTGTCCGCTTCATGTCGATGACTGGCGGCTGAGACAACGCATGTCAGCGGCACTCGGCATCACCAGCGTCGGTCAGGCCATTCAACTGGCTGTCGCGCCCGTGTTTCTGCTGGCCGGCGTTGGCGCTCTGCTCGCCGTGCTGATCAACCGCCTTGGGCGAATCATCGACCGCGTTTACTTGCTGGAAAAGGAATTGCCCGAGGATGCCTGTGCGGAACGGCGCGACGCCTACCTGCAGTCGACGCGTACGCTGTCACGCCGCGCACGCCTGATCCACTGGGCGATCACGCTATGCACGACCTGCGATCTGCTCGTCTGCATCGTCGTCGCCACCCTCTTCGTGAGCGCAGAGGTGGCCATCAATCTTTCCAGCATGATCGCCGTTCTCTTCATCGCTGCGATGCTGGCCCTGATCGCCGGACTGATCTGCTTTCTCCGGGAAATCGCACTCGCCACGGCGCTGATCGAGAGCCTCGACAAGACCATCCCGCCGACCTCCCCATACTGAACGCGGGCACAGGTTCAGCCCTTGAGCTGCGCCTCGCGATAGTCGAGCAGTTCCTCGAGATGATGCAACACCTCATCACCGATTTCGTTGTTGCGCCATAGTGCGATCAGAGCCTTGCGCTCCGCATCGATGGCTGCGCGCCGAATGTCCGACGCCAGTGCGCCGGCGGTCCGTATCGTCTCGTCAGGATCGGCAACCCCGGAAAATTCAGCCTGCAGGACCTTGATCAGGGCCGGCGAAGCCTTGCCCGACGTTGCTTCTATCGCCGATGCGGCAGCCTGGCGCATGGCGGATCGCGCCCGCTCGCGCTCCTTTTCGCTCTCCCAGTCGGCACCGACCTTGAGCCTGCGGATGAACGGCGAAAGCGTCAGCCCCTGACCGATCAGCGTCGTCGCAATGACGAAGAAGGTGAGAAAGACGATCAGGTCGCGGTACGGAAAGGGCACCCCGTTGGGGAGTGTCACCGGCAGCGCCAGTGCGGCAGCGAGCGACACGATCCCGCGCATGCCACACCAGCTGACCACGAACAGCTCGCGCTTGCGCGGCCGCGGCTC
>CAYWJU010000028.1:0-7756 GCA_964458645.1 uncultured Candidatus Peribacteria bacterium
CGGATCCGAAGATCTCGCAATCGATTGCCGTGTTCGACATCAACGATCTCGACAAGGGATTCGAGCTCCTCCCTATCGGCGAGTGGGCCGGTGTCAAGGACGGTGCCAAGCGCGTCGTGCAGCCGGAATACAACAAGGCGGGCGACGAGGTCTGGTTCTCGGTCTGGAGCGGCGCAGGCGAGGAATCGGCGATCGTCGTCGTCGATGACAAGACGCGCAAGCTGAAGGCCGTGATCAAGGATCCGCAACTGATCACGCCGACCGGCAAGTTCAACGTCTACAACACGCAGAACGACGTCTACTAAGCGAAACGAATACTTCCCCTCCGGCCGGCACGCCCTCACGGGTGCCGGCCATTTTTTCAAGTGGCGAGGAAGCGGCGCAGGAGCTCGTTTAGAAATCGCTGGCCGCGCAGGGTCGGCGCAATGCGCTGCGGCGTTCTTTCGATGAGGCCATCCGCTTCGGCGTGCCGCAACTCTCGCTCGATGCCGAAAAGCGGGAGGGTCGTGCGCGCCTCGAACAGGCCGGGGTCAAAACCGTCGATCAGGCGCAGCGCGTTCATCATGAATTCGAACGGCAGGTCAGTTGCGTCGACATTCGTCTCCTCATGCACGGGCTGCCCGGAAGCGACCTGCTTCAAGTACTGCGCCGGTTGCCTGAAGCGCATCTGGCGTAGCACGCGATCGTGCATCGTCAATTTTCCATGGGCACCGGCACCGATACCAAGATAATCCCCGAAGCTCCAGTAATTCAGGTTGTGCTGGCAGCGGAAACCCGGTTGCGCGAATGCGGAGGTCTCGTAGTGTTCGAAGCCGGCGTTCGCGAGTCTGGCCTCGATCGCCTCCTGCATGTCCGCGCACAGGTCGCTTTCAGGCAGCGCCGGGGGCGCAGCGGCAAAAGGCGTATTGGGCTCCAGCGTGAGCTGATAGCACGACAGATGCCTGGGCCGATACGAGAGCGCAGTCTCCACGTCGGCCAGCGCCTCGGCCAGCGTCTGCTGCGGGAGCCCGTACATCAAATCCAGGTTGAAACGCTCAAAGTGACGCCCGGCGAGCGCGATCGCCTCCCTCGCCTCGCCAGCATCGTGAATGCGGCCAAGTGCACGGAGATGCGCAGGGTTGAAACTCTGGACTCCGAGTGACAGACGGTTGACGCCAGCCTCCCGGTAAGCGGCGAAGCGCCCGGCCTCGACGGTGCCAGGATTGGCCTCAAGCGTGATCTCGGCCTCGGGAATCAGCGTCACCCGCGTGCGTACGGCGGTGAGCAGTGCGTCCACCGCCTCGCCGGAAAGCAGGCTGGGCGTGCCGCCGCCGATGAAGATCGTTGTTACACGCCTTCCCCAGATCAAGGGCAGCGCTCCTTCGAGGTCGGCAATCAATGCCGCGATGTAATCGCCCTCGGGAATCGCGCCTTTCGCCTCGTGCGAGTTGAAGTCGCAGTAGGGGCACTTCTGTACACACCACGGGATGTGGATGTAGAGGGAAAGCGGTGGCTGCGAGCGGAATTCGAGCTTGCCGGCAGTTCGACGGCTGCCGGCGGGGGCAATCGGAATGATGCGGGCCATCGCGGAGGATCAGCGGCGCAGGCGGGCGAGCAGTGATTGCAGCGCCTGCGCGCGATGGGAAACGCCGTTCTTGACGGCGGGATCGAGCTCCGCAGCCGTCTTGCCGAACTCCGGTACGAAGAACAGCGGGTCGTAGCCGAAGCCGCTGGCGCCGCGATGCTCGGTGATGATCTCGCCATGCCATTCGCCCTCGGCAATGAGGGGCTGCGGATCATCGGCGTGGCGGACGAAAACAATCACGGAAACAAAATGCGCGGCACGCGAGTCATGGTTGGCGAGCGTCGCGAGCAGTTTTTCGTTGTTGCGTGTGTCCGACTTCGGTTCCCCTGCGTAGCGGGCCGACTGAACGCCGGGCGCACCGCCCAGCGCTGCGACACACAGGCCGGAATCGTCTGCAAGTGCCGGCATGCCAGAGAGGCGGGCGGCATGCCGCGCCTTCGCGAGCGCATTTTCGACGAACGTGACGTGCGGCTCATCCGCTTCCGGAATGTCGAGTTCCCCCTGCGGGACCAGCTCCCAGCCCAGCGGCGAGAGGATCGCGTCAAGTTCCTTGAGTTTCTTGGCGTTGTTGGAGGCGAGGACGATCTTCATTTCGCCAGTGCTGATTTTTGCGAATCGATGAGCTGGGCAATGCCGGCGCTGGCGAGGTCCGTCAACTGCTCGAGCTGGGCGCGCGTGAAGGGTTCGCCTTCGGCGGTGCCCTGCAATTCCACGATGCCGCCGGCGCCGGTCATGATCACGTTCATGTCGGTGTCGCAGTCGGAATCCTCGGGGTAGTCGAGATCGAGTACGGGAAGCCCCTTGTAGATACCGACCGAGATCGCGGCGACATGGTCGCGAATCGGGTTCTCGGCCAGCTTGCCGGCGGCGACCAGCTTCTCGCAGGCATCCCACAGCGCCACCCAGGCGCCAGTGATCGAGGCGCAGCGGGTGCCGCCGTCAGCCTGCAGCACGTCGCAGTCGAGCGTGATCTGGCGCTCCCCGAGCGCCTTCAGGTCGATGATGGCGCGTAGCGAGCGGCCGATCAGGCGCTGGATTTCCTGCGTGCGCCCGGTCTGCTTTCCCTTGGCCGCTTCACGCGCCGAGCGCGTGTGGGTGGAGCGCGGCAGCATGCCGTACTCGGCCGTGACCCAGCCCTGCCCCTTGCCGCGCAGGAAGGGCGGCACGCTTTCCTCGACACTGGCGGTGCACAGCACGTGTGTGTCACCCATGCGGATCAGCACCGAACCTTCAGCATGGCGGGTGAAATTGCGTTCGATCGTGAGCGGGCGGAGTTGATCGGGCAGGCGTTGGCTGGGGCGCATGAAATATCCTTCGATTACTGCGATTTCTTGTTGGGCGGCGTGTACTTGTCGATGGTCGCGCGAATTTCCTGGATCGCCTTCTCGATTTCGTCGTCGGAGAGGTCCATCTTGTAGGCAGGGTTGCGGCCGAACTCGTCGAGCTTGGTCGTCACTTCGCCAAGCACCATCGTCTGCGTCGAGATCGAACTTTGCGGTGCTTCGACGTAGCTGTCTTCCCAGCGAGTGACGACGACGGAGAGGTTGTCGCAGTACTGTCCGCCGCGCGCCTCGGCCTGGTTCATCAGCATCGGTACGGCCTGCATCAGGTTCGCCTGCTTGAGCGACAGCGCAATCATGTCGGGTGGCAGCGAGCCCCAGAAACCGTCGGTGCTGAGCAGGATGACGTCGCCGGCTTCAAGCGGCGTCTTGCGCGAGAACTCGATCTCCGGTGCCTGATGTCCGCCGAGGCAGCTGTAGACCTTGTTGCGCTCGGGGTGGCTGGCGGCCTGCGCCTCCGTGATGACACCCTGGTCGATGAGCAGGCGTACGCGCGAATGGTCGCGTGTCTGGCCGATGGTGCGCCCGTCGCGCATCAGGTATAGGCGCGAATCGCCGCAGTGGGCCCAGTAGGCGATGTTGTCCTGGATGACGCAGGCGACGCAGGTCGTGCGCGGGGAATCGCGCAGGTCGTGGTCGGCCGCAAAATCGAGGATCGCATGGTGGGCATTGGTCATGCCGCGCTGCAGGAACAGGAAGGGGTCCTGCAGCATCGGCTTGGCGTCACGGTTGAAGGCGTCGGTCAGCGTCTGCGCGGCGATCTGCGAGGCGATCTCGCCGTAGTAGTGCCCGCCCATGCCGTCCGCCACGACCATCAGGAGCGCATCGCGCGAATAGCAGTAGGCGATGCGGTCCTCGTTGTTCTTCCGCTTGCCCTGACGGCTTTCCTGATAGATCGTGAATTTCATGTCGTCTCGTTCTTCTTGAGTTTGCCGACGAGGGCGCCCAGCCAGGAGCGTGTTTCATCGATCTTGGGCTTGCGGGCGGGCTTGGCGGTTGGTGCTTCGGTGAGTGCCTTCTGCAGTGCGAACACGCTTTGCGGACGGTAGAGATGGTTGATGCAGAGGCACCAGTCGATCGTTTCCAGCAGCTGGTCGGAATATTTGCCTTCCCAGCGCACCATTGCCGGCACGAGCTGGTCCTTCTCCTTGCGCAGGTCGGCAGCTTGCGGTGCCGCCAGCGCGATGCAGGCGTACATCGAGGCGCCGATGCTGTAGATGTCGCTCCACGGGCCGAGGTTTTCCCGCTGATAGTGTTCCGGTGACGCGAAACCTGGGGTGTACATCGGCTTCAGCATCGGCGTGTCGAGCGCCAGCGTCTGGCGGGCGGCGCCGAAATCGATCAGCATCGGCGTGCCGTCGCTGCGCAGGTAGATGTTCGACGGTTTGAGATCGAGATGCAGCAACTTGTGGGTATGCACTTCGCGCAGGCCATTCAGCACGCGTGTAAACACGTTGCGTACGAAATTCTCGGAGACCGGCTTCTGCCGGCGCTGGATGTATTCCTGCAAGGTCCAGCCTTCCTCGTAGTCCATGACCATGTAGACGGTCTCGTTGGCGCGGAAGAAGTTCAGCACGCGCACCACGTTGGGGTGCGAGAGCTTGGCGAGTGCCCGTCCTTCCTCGAAGAAGCACTTCATGCCGTAGCGGAAGGCGCCGGCATGCTCGGGGGCGATGTTCGGCGTGATTTCGCCTTCGCCGCGCAGGGCCAGGCTGTTGGGCAGGTATTCCTTGAGCGCGACGCGACGCCCTTCGCCGTCGACCGCAAGGTATACGATGGAAAATCCGCCGAGCGAAAGCTGTCGCTCGATGCGGTATTCGTCGATCTGGTACCCGGCGGGAAGGGCGTGGTTGGCTTGTTGCGCCATTCAGGTGAAGGCTATCATGTGGTTTTCAGGACATTTTCGGGGTTTGGCCTGAGACTGTAAAGCTGCGTTCGCACACGGTCTTGCCCCGCATCAGATCCTGTACGCATCACTATCGTTTCTCTTTCGGCAGGAATTCCATGATCCATAGCATGACCGGTTTCGCGTCGAAGACGCGCGACCTGCCCGGCGGCTCGCTGAGCCTGGAACTGAAGAGCGTCAATTCGCGCTTCCTCGACATCCATTTTCGCGTCTGCGACGAATTGCGCATGGCCGAGCCCGCCCTGCGCGAGGCGATCTCCGCCCGTGTCGGGCGCGGCAAGGTTGAATGCCGTGTCTATTACATGGCGGCGGCACGTGGCGCCCAGCAGTTGCAGCTCAACGACGACCTGCTGGTCCAGCTGGAAAGTGTCGGTCGCCGCGTTCGGCAGGTGCTGCCCGAGGCACGGCCGCTGGCGGTCGGCGAAGTCCTGCGCTGGCCCGGCATCTTCGGCGAGGAGGCCGTCGATCAGGAGGCGCTGGTCGCTGCTGCACTGGATACGGCGCGCCAGGCGCTCGACGATTTTGCGGCGAGCCGAAGTCGCGAGGGCGAAAAACTGAAGCAGATCATCCTCGAGCGCGTGAGCCGCATGCGGGTGCTCGTCGACCAGGTGGCGCCATTCATCCCGGCGGCGCAGGCGGCGTTCCAGGACAAACTGAAGCAACGCCTGGTCGATGCCATCGGCAGCGCAGACGACGAGCGCATCCGTCAGGAAGTGGTTGTCTTTGCCGCCCGCATCGATGTCGCCGAAGAACTGGCGCGCCTGGTCACGCACATGGATGAGGTCGAGCGCGTGCTGAAGCAGGGCGGCGCTGTCGGCAAGCGACTCGATTTCCTGATGCAGGAGCTGAATCGCGAAGCCAATACCCTCGGCTCGAAATCGGTTGTCAGCGAGGTCTCGCAGACGGCGATGGAACTGAAGCTCCTCATCGAACAGATGCGTTAGCAGGTGCTGAATCTGGAATAGGCGGAGGCATATCCCGTGTCCGGTCACTTGTACATCGTCACGGCACCGTCCGGTGCCGGAAAAACGACGCTGGTGCGGTTGCTGCTGGAGAACGATTCCGGCATCCGGCTGTCCATTTCCCATACGACTCGATCGCCGCGACCCGGTGAGCAGGACGGTCGCGAGTACAACTTTGTCGATATGGCGGCATTCCGCGCAATGGTTGATCGCGGTGAGTTCCTCGAATGGGCCGAGGTGCATGGCAACTGCTATGGCACTTCGCGGGTCTGGATCGAGCGCGAGATGGCGGCCGGGCGCGATGTGCTGCTCGAAATCGACTGGCAGGGCGCACAGCAGGTCCGCAAGCTGTTTCCGGCGGCAATCGGTGTCTTCATCCTGCCGCCATCGATGGCGGAACTCGAACGCCGCTTGACCGGCCGCGGCACCGACAGCGCCGAAGTGATCGCGCGCCGTCTTGCTGCGGCGCAAGAGGAAATGCGGCATGTCTCTGAATTTGATTATGTTATTATCAATGACGAGCTGCAGCAGGCGCTTTCCGACCTGCTTTCGGTGGCCCGCGCTTCCCGTCTCCATCTGGAGGACCAGCGTAGCCGCCATGCCGCATTGTTCAATTCGCTGTTCTGAATCATAGGTATCCGCATCATGGCCCGAGTAACCGTAGACGACTGCCTCAAACGTATCCCCAACCGCTTCCAGATGACGCTGGCTGCGACCTACCGCGCCCGCCAGCTGGCCTCCGGTGCAACGCCGCTGGTCGAGACCGAGAAGGACAAGCCGACCGTCATCGCCCTGCGCGAAATCGGTTCCGGCAAGGTCGGTCTGGAAGTCCTCAATCGCGGTCAGGCCTGATCGTGATCCCGGCGGAAGGCAAGGTGTACGCGAATGGACGCCGAAACCGCCGCCCCGCCCGGACGTCGTTCCGCCCCGCATGAAGACCCGGCGTTCCGGGTCTTCATCGATAGCCTCAGTTACCTAAAACCTGACGAAGTAGCGCTCGTACGCGACGCGTACGCCTTCGCGGAGGCCGCTCACGCCGGCCAGACGCGCTACTCCGGGGAACCCTACATCACGCATCCGCTGGCGGTCGCCGGCGCCCTCGCCGAGTGGCAGATGGACGTGCAGGCGGTCGTCGCCGCGCTGCTGCACGACGTGATGGAGGACACCGCCGTCACCAAGGCCCAGATTGCCCAGCGTTTCGGCAAGCATGTGGCCGAGCTGGTCGATGGCCTCTCCAAGCTCGACAAGATCGAGTTCCAGTCGCACCAGGAAGCTCAGGCCGAAAACTTCCGCAAGATGCTGATGGCGATGGCGCGCGACCTGCGCGTCGTGCTGATCAAGCTCGCCGACCGTATGCACAACCTGCAGACGATGTCGCACGTGCGGGCCGACAAGCGCCGGCGCATCGCCACGGAAACCCTCGAGATCTATGCGCCGATCGCCAACCGCCTCGGGCTGAACAAGCTGTTCCGCCAGCTGCAGGACCTCTCGTTCGAACTGATCCACCCCCTGCGTGCCAAGGTCATCGCACGGGCGCTCAATGCGGCACGCGGCAATCGCCGCGAGCTGCTGTCGCGCATCCTCGACAACGTCAATGGCAAGATGCTCGAGGCCGGCATCCGTGCCCAGGTCTTCGGCCGGGAAAAGAGTCTCTACTCGATCTACCGCAAGATGGAGGAGAAGCGCCTTTCCTTCTCGCAGGTGCTCGACATCTACGGCTTCCGTGTCGTGGTCAAGGATGTATCGACCTGCTACCTCGCCCTTGGCGCCCTGCATGCGCTTTACAAGCCGGTACCGGGCAAGTTCAAGGATTACATCGCGATCCCGAAGGTCAATGGCTACCAGTCGCTGCACACGACGCTGATCGGCCCCTTCGGAACACCGATCGAGGTGCAGATCCGTACCGAGGAAATGCACCACGTCGCCCAAGAAGGCGTCGCGTCCCACTGGCTGTACAAGGATGCCGAGCAGAGCGGTGCCGATC
>CAYWJU010000029.1:0-7091 GCA_964458645.1 uncultured Candidatus Peribacteria bacterium
CGCACGCGTTTTTTGGTTCCTTTTTGGCGCTCGGCCAAAAAGGGACGGAAGAATCCGAAGGAAATTCTTGGCGGCATCAAACAAGACGTGCCACGGGAGTCCTTGGACTCTTCGGATTCCTTTTTGTATGCTCCACTCATGGAAAAACTCCTCAAGAAACTCGGACCCGTCTGTGCCGTCATCGGCGCTCAGTGGGGAGATGAAGGAAAAGGAAAGGTGATCGACATCCTTGCCGGACACTACGATGTCATCGCACGCGCCTGCGGCGGAGCCAACGCCGGACACACCATCGTGGTAGGAGGGAAGAAGCACGTCTTCCATTTGCTGCCGGCAGGTTGCCTGCACGACGGCAAGCCGGTGGTTTTGGGTGCCGGCATGGTGATTCATTTGCCGACACTGCTACAGGAAATCGACACGCTCAAGCAGGCAGGCATTCACATTGTGGAACGGCTGCATTTGTCTGGCAGCGCGCATATCGTGTTCGACTTCCATAAGCTTGTGGACGGTGCCATGGAGGAACGCCTCGGCGACAACAAGATCGGCACCACCAAGCGCGGCATAGGCCCCGCCTACATGGACAAAGCGGCCCGCAGCGGCATTCGCTTGAATATTCTTCGCCGCCTGGATGAACGAGCACTCAAAGACACGTTGAATGCCAAGGCGAAAGAATTGAAGGCAATGTACGGCGTCGATGTGGACGTGGAAGCCGAATGTGCACAGATGCATGCCGCCGCCGCATTGCTGCACAACCGCATTGTCGATGCGCCGCAATTCCTGTCCGCGATGCTCACATCCAAGCGTTCCATTTTGGTGGAGGGCGCACAGGCGACACTGCTCGATATCGATCACGGCACGTATCCGTTCGTCACCAGCAGTTCAACCACCGTTGCCGGCGCATTGCAAGGACTCGGCCTGCCGCCAAGCGCGCTTACCGGCAGCGTGGGTGTAGCCAAGGCGTACTGCACGCGCGTGGGTTCAGGCGAGTTCCTGACCGAAGCCGACGAAGCAGCAGGCAAACGTCTGCGCGAGCGGGGAGGGGAGTACGGCGCCACTACCGGTCGACCCCGGCGTTGCGGCTGGTTGGATATTTCGGACCTGCGCTACGCGGCCATGCTCAACGGCTTCACCTGCTGGAACATTACGAAGTTGGACGTACTCGACGACGAAGACACCGTACCGGTCGCCATGGGCAAAACCAGCGACGGACGTCCAGCCTATGAAAATCTACCCGGCTGGAAAACCTCAACGTTTAAAGCGCAGTCCTATAAAGCGCTGCCAAGCGAGGCCAAGAAGTACATCGAATTCATCGAGACACAGACCGCCATTCCGGTTGCACTGGTTGGCACCGGTCCGGGACGGGAAGATATGATTGTGCGGTAAACCCACAAAGGAGTCCGGGGACGCCTGGGACACCGGAGATGGGTAATTCAAGGTACTCAACATTGAAACTCAAATAGTTCCAATCTCCGGTTTCCCCGGAGTCCTCGGCGTCTGTCCATCACCCTTCATCTACGCACGCCTTGTCCGTGTTAGAATCTCCGAGTGTCCGTCGTGCGTTATAAAGCGGCAGTGTCCGAAACCCAAAAGAAACGCTCGTTTGAGCGGCGCATTTTCGTTTTGCACGGATTTCTTCTGTGTTGTTGCGCCATCATCGTCGCACGTCTCATCGATCTGCAAATCATTCAAGGGACGACGTTTCATCAAATTGCGCTAGCCCAGCAGTACGGCGGCGTGGTGCTGCCCGCCAAACGCGGTGAAATCCTCAGTCGCAGCAGTAAAACCGGTGAAACAAGCATTCTTGCAACCAATACCACGCTGGATCTGCTGTACGTGGACCCGCTGACGCTTTGCAACGAACGTGCGTGCGTATCGACCTCGGAGTACGCCAGCATTGCCGATGCATTGGCAAGTCTTCTCGTGACTCCGGAATTCGACAAATTTTGTCGGGCCGGATCGCCATCGTGTCCGAATGAATTGATCTCGCTGTACAAAGACGCATTCGACCCCATGAAAAAATCCATGGCCACGCTCAGCGGCGCGACGCTCAATACGCTCGGTTTTTCCGGCGGCGTACTCGTAACCGATCAAACGTTCATTCCCGACATCACCGAAATCCGCCGTCGCTTCGCAAGGGATGTGGAAGAGCGCATTCGCCAAACGCGAGTGTCTTTCGTGCCGCTACTGTACAGCGCAAACAAACAGCAGGTGTTACAGGTGGCTCAGTTGAATATCGCCGGAGTGTACGTGAACGCAAGCGACTCACTCATTTACGTGAATCCGGAACTTACAAACCAAAACGACATCTCGAGCATCGCCCGGCAGTTGTCGCCGATTTTGCTGCAGGACCCGGCCGTGCTGAAGTCACGCATGGTCCGTCGTCCGCTGCGCTACGTACCGATCATGGGCCGTTTGCCGCCACAATTGTCCATGAAAATCAAAGAACTGAAGTCGAACTCGAAACAAGAAACCGATGCACGCATCGCGAAATTGCCGCGCGACCAACGCTCGAAGGCCGGCCAAGTAATTATCGATCCATTTCGCGCGGTGGCGCTCATCCCGGAGCACTGGCGCTTCTATCCGGATACGCAAATCGCTTCGCACGTAACTGGTTTCATCAATGCGCTTCAGGAACCGCAGTACGGTATAGAACGTACCTATGATTCGATTTTGAAAGGACAAGAAGGACTTATTGCATCGGTCAGCGACCCGTTCGGTGGGCAAATCGTGTCTTCGGATCAGAAATTCATCGACCCGCGCGACGGCTCGACCATCGTGCTGACCATCGATCGATTCGTGCAAAACAAGGTGGAGAATCTCTTGGCAGCCATGGTCAGTAAAGTCGACGCCGAAAGCGGACAGGCGATCATCATGGACCCGTACACCGGACGCATTATTGCATTGGCCAATGCGCCGCTGTTCGACAACAACTCCTACGCGTCGGTCTACGATAAAGAAGCCGTATACATCGACCCAGTCAAAGAGCCGAGCATCGTGGTCGAAGTATTCGACCCTTCGACAAATACGCGCATCTTGAAAGCGTATCGCGACGACATTACGCCGCTGGGCCGCCAGAAACTCTCGGCCGAAATTCAAAACAGCCTGGCTGAACTGGAGCGCTTGTATGACTTAAACAAAGTCACGCGGTACTACTACTACCTTGGGGATAACAACCGACGCGAAGTCTTTCCGACCGACCGACCGCACGTCTGGCTGAAGTATAAGAACAACATCGGCGTGGGCTCGTATGTGAACCGCGCAGTGCAGGAAATCTACGAACCAGGATCGGTCATGAAGCCCATCGCCATGGCCATCGCCATCGACCAGGGTGAAGTAGTACCGGGCGATATCTACGACGATGCGGGCCCGGTGAAAGTCGACGTCTTCACCATTAAGAACGCTTTGAACGCATATTACGGCAAAGTGACGACGGTGCAGTGTCTCGACTTCTCCATTAACACCTGCATGACCAGCATCGGCAAGAAGCTGGGGCGAAAACTCTTTCATTCGGCATTGTCGCGCTTCGGTTTCGGCAGCGTCACCGGTATCGAACTCGACAACGAGCTGCCCGGCGTACTGAAGTCTTGGCGCGAATGGAACGACGCCCTGGTGCTCACCGCTGCGTATGGACAAGGAATTTCGGTAACACCGATTCAAATGGTCACCGCATTCTCGGCCTTGGCAAACGGCGGCAAATTAATGAAGCCGACGATTATCGACGAAATCCGCCATGCCGACAACACCGTAGACAAGAAAACGCCGACCATCGTGGGGCAGGTCATTAAACCCGAAACCGCCGCAACGATTAGCGCCATGTTGGTCAGCGGCACGCAGAACGGCTTCGCCAAAGCCGGAAAAGTGAAAGGGCACCGCATGGCCGGCAAAACCGGAACATCGCAGATCGCCGGACCCGGTGGCAAATACGAAACTGGAACCGGTTCGACCATCGCCACGTACGCGGGTTACGCACCCATCGACCATCCGAAGTTCGTGATTCTCATTAAGCTCGACCGCCCCAAGAAAGACGACTTCGGCTCCAAGTCCGCCGCCCCGCTGTTCAAGGACATTGCATCATTCCTGTTCGAGTACTACGGCATTCCGCCGGACGAGAAGTAGACGTCAAAGAAGTCAAAGAGTTCAAGGAACTGTCGATTTCCTTGTCGTCTTTGACATCGTTGTTTTCTTTGAAATTCTTAGGCCGGCCGCACATTTCCTTCAATCCAGGTCCGCACAATGCGATCGAGCTCCTGCGTCTTGGGGCCATTGATTCCTGCGGCCATCAGAGAATCGCGCAGCGCCGAAACGGTGACAATGTTACGGCTCACTGGCGCGCTGATGCGCATGGCGGCAAGCAGGCCATCCAGAGCGGGGTCGACTGCGGTACGCTCATTTGCCAGCAGCAAGAACTGCACCAACGAAGCATGGAGACCCAGGTTGTTCTGGTCGTTGGCGATTTCTTCGCGGACGATGCGTACGACACCCATGTGATCCGGCGGAGTTCGCTGCAGCAGAGCCTCGAGTTCGCCATGGCGTGCAAGCAGATTGAAATTTCCATGAACAATGAATCCATTGCCGCTCGTTAACACGTGCATGGCCTGCAGGTGATTGGTATCGAGCGTGCGTACGCCGACCGGAACGGTGGTCGAGACGCCGGCGACTTCGTTATACAAACGCGTGAGAAGCTGAGCATCGGACTCGCCGGCATTTGCGGTTGCGGTGAACATGCCTGCCTGGCCAATGGGTGCACCTGCAGCAGTATTGATACCGCGCGTCGTCACAAGCTTCAGCACACGGCGTCCGCCTGTACCCGGCTCGAACCAACCGGTGAACACATGTCCGCCGTCGGCTCGCAAGCGGAACGTGCCGTCGGTACGACGTTCGCCGACGTTGCTGCCGATACCGGCGCTGAACGCACTCTTGCCCTGCAGACGTGCGATGTGCGTGGCAAAGAAAGCCAGATCCTCACAGTCACCGAACATTTTTCCATTCGAGTTGTACGTCGTCATGAATCGAAGGGGCGGAACCCATGGATCCGTATCGCGCAGGTTATTCAGGTTGAGAACCTCGGCAGGAATGCCGGGCGTCGTTTCGGTAAACTCGTACATGGCCTGCAGAAACTGATTCCAACGCTCGTCGGTATTCAGCTGCTCTGCAAGAAAACGAGAATATCCTTCAGGCGTACCGAACCTGTCCGGTGTGTAACGAAAGCGCTCGCGGATTGCTTCCGGAGTCGTCGGAAATTCTGTTGGGCCGGTACTGGCTCTCGGCAAAGGTGGAATCACGGTGGTTCCAGTATTCACGGCAGGGGCAACCGCAGGTGCAGCTGCTACTTTCGTACCGGCCTCCTCTGCTGCTTCATCTTTTTCCATCTGCTGCTTCAGCGCCTCCAATTTCGCCAATGAATCGGCAAACACCTTGTCTCGCTGCTGATCGAGTGCAGCACTTTCGCGCTGAAAGTCCTGCAACATTTTTGCCATACTATCGTTGCCGGCACTCTTGAATGCGGCGTCCGCTTGCGGAGTATCTCGAACTGCAGGCGGCAAATCACGTCGTACGTCACGAGCAACGCCGGAGCGCACCGCATTGAAATCACGGCCAAAGCGGTCGACCGTGCCGCGAAGGGCCGAGTTTCCACTCGGCGACAAACGGCCAAGCAAACCGCGAGCTTGACCCAAAATCGAAGAAAAGAATCCACCGATACCGGTTTCAGGGCCACGATCGGCGCTGCTACCGCTTTCGAAGCGCTGGGCCAGCAAACGGTTCTCGAAGAAGGAATGCGACATGAAGGGTGTTGGTATGAAGGTTTCTCTTTAGTATAGCGCAAAACGAAGGTTTTTGGAAGATTCAGGAAATCAAAGATGACAAGGGCTCACAGGAGAACAAGGAAGTTCCTTGTCATCTTTGATTTCCTTGTCTTTCTGGCCTTACTTCACCGTCACGCTCTTCGCCAAGTTGCGCGGCATGTCCGGATCCTTGCCGCGCAGCACGGCCAAGAAATAGGCAAGAATCTGCACCGGGATGACGTTTACGATCGGCTGGGCGGGTCCGGCATCCGGCACCTTAATCCACAGATCGAAGACTTCGTTGCGCTCGGGTGCAACACCAATGATGTACGCGCCTCTGGCCTTCAGCTCCATGATGTTACTGATCATGTCGGTCGTGAATTCATCTTTACCCATGAGCGCGATGCACGGCGTGCCTTTCTCAATAAGTGCGATGGGGCCGTGCTTCAGTTCACCCGCAGCAAAACCTTCGGCGTGGATGTAGCTCACTTCTTGAATTTTGATCGCGCTCTCCAATGCCATGGGGTAGTTCCAGCCCTTGCCAATGATGTACATGTTGTTGTGGTTGTAGATCTTGGCGGCAATGGACCGGATGTGCGAGATGTAGCGCGGGTTCAACATGTCGTTAATCTGTCCGCCAGTCTCCATGAGCAACGTGCGTCCTTCATGCAGTTTGCCCGTCACCGCGTGGGCGACCAGCAACAGCACGGCCATCTGGCCGGTGGCGGCCTTGGTGGACGCAACCGCACGCTCGGGTCCGGCATTGATGAGCAGCGTGTAGTCGGCCAGGCGCGCCACGGACGAGCCTTCCGAGTTCACGATCGCAAGCACCTTGGAACCGGCTTTCTTGGCCACCTTCATGGCCTCCAGCACGTCGGCGGTTTCGCCGCTCTGGCTGACCACGATGATCAGGCTTTCGGGCTTTAAGAAGTGGTGGAAGATCGGGAACTCGCTGGCCGGCGTGACGTTCACGTGGCGCTTGGCGACGACCGAGAAGAAGTAGTCAGCGGCCATGCACATCTTGTGGGCGGTGCCGCAGGCGGTGAGGATGCAGCCCAGACAATTCTGGATCGCGTCGGCCACGGTCTGAATTTCCGTGTCGTCTTGGTGGACGGCGCGCTGGATGCTCTCCTTCTGATCCATGATTTCTTTCATCATGAAGTGCTCGAAGTCTCCCTTTTCCACATCCTTCACCTCCCAATCGATTTTGACTTTACGCTTCTTGCGCTCCTCGCCAGTGGCGATGTCGTGAAACTGGATCGTGGTACCGTCGGTGGAAACCATCTCGCCGTCGTCTAAGTACTGCACGGT
>CAYWJU010000030.1:0-6344 GCA_964458645.1 uncultured Candidatus Peribacteria bacterium
GTCTCGGGGTTGCCGAACATCACGCCGATCTTCATGCGCAGCTGGTTAATGAAAATGACAGTGCAGTTGGTCTTACTCACAATGGCAGTCAATTTGCGCAGTGCCTGGCTCATCAAGCGGGCCTGAAGGCCCATTTGGGGCTCGCCCATCAGTCCTTCGATTTCGGCGCGCGGCGTGAGGGCCGCCACCGAGTCGATGACGATGATGTCGATGCCGCCTGAGCGGACGAGTGTTTCGGTAATCTCCAATGCCTGTTCACCGTCATCTGGCTGTGAAACAAGGAGATTGTCGATATCCACGCCGATCTTCTTGGCGTACGAGGTATCGAGCGCGTGCTCGGCGTCGATGAATGCTGCGCGGCCACCCATTTTCTGTGCCTGGGCGATGGCATGCAGGGCAAGCGTAGTTTTGCCGGACGATTCCGGGCCGTAGATCTCGATGATGCGGCTGCGTGGAATACCGCCGCCGAGTGCCAGGTCCAGGCTCAGCGAGCCGCTGGAGAAGGTCTCGATCTTGTTGCTGGCGTGATTGCCCATCTGCATGACGGCGCCGGCGCCGTACTGTTTCTCGATCTCGGCGAGCGCAGTCTTCACTGCGGCGTCTTTGGCGTTGAGGAGAGCGGAGCCGCCCTTGGAATCATCGCGCTTGGCTGCGGCTTTCGTGGTTGTGACGACGGCCGTTGTGTCGCCATGGGAAGAGGATGCTACCTTGGTCATTGGGAAATGGGGAAAGAAAAGAAGAGGTGTAAGATCGTTCACCTGCACTCTCTCAAAAAGACTATTCTTGGTCAAATAGTATCGCTTGCAAATGCGGAATTCCGTTTCAGTGTACTATCGTACACCCTTCTAACGTTTACGACATTTCCCAATGTTTTCTTTGGCGTCGAAGACGTCGCAATAGTAGCCCTGCTGACACAGGATTCCGGCTGAGCCACCGCACGGTTGCACGGTTGTGGAGCCGCTGCCGCTACTCGTTGTACTGGAGGAGCTGGATGCGATAAAGGAGAGCGAAGCAAGCAATGCGGTGTATTGCTCGTGTTGCAACTCGATATCGTCGCCGGATGGCGTGTATTTTATGCGAATCACTTGGCTGTTGTGCAAAATATGCACCTCTTCGCCGCCTGCAGTGACGTTGCGCATCTTCACGGCCACATTTCCTGCCACAACCGTGGGGATACCTTCAGGCAAGCCTGTAGCGTCGATTGCGTCCAGTGTAAGTACCGTGCCAGACCCGGCATCAGTCGCGATAAAGCTGATGCTTTTCTCTGCGCTGGTTGCCAGCCATGACGCGGGTGCTTTCAGTGACAGCGACAGTCCTTCCAGCCTCCATTCTTTCGGCGTGTCGATGACTTCAGATACGCTGACAGACTGTACGGAGAGCACCGGCAAGTACTTCGGACTGACGTTGGGCTGCAAATCACCGGTGACATTCACGCGTTTCCCTGCAAATTCCTGCAGATTTACGGTTTTACTTTCCAGGTAATAGGCGGCTTTTCCTCCTGCAAATAACACGTGCGTTCCGCGGCGCACCAACGAGACACCCGTTGCCACCAGCGTGCCGGTCTCGCTCAGCGGACCGTAGGTGTACTGGACGGAGTCACCCCCTCCTCCCCCGCCGCAAGCGGATAAGAGTAGAAGCGTGGTCAGAGCGCCGGTGAGGATCGACAGGTTGAGGGTTCGCATGGGAGACGCAGTATAGCACGGACGGAGGATTCCGAAGAGTCCGAGGCAACCGAAGAAACCGACGAATACGGCCCTTTCCTCGGACTCGTTGGACTCCTTGGTTTCTTCGGAATCCTACGAAAAAGCGGCCTTGCGGCCGCCTTTCAGAATCAATGATGGATGGATTACTCCTTGGACGATCCGCTCTTCTTCTTGCTCGGATCGAAGTCGTACACGGCGCGACCGACGCGAACGAAGTACGGCATCTTCTGAAGGTTCAGTGAGATCGTGCCGACCTTCACGGTGCGCTGCTTGGAGACCTCTTCGATGATCTGCTTCTTGGACAAAGCACCCTTCTCCTTCAGGATTTTCTCGATCACATCGGCGACGGTGCCCGGCTCGTAACCCCACTCGCGCAGAGCGTAGAGACCGCGGCCCACGAGGACGAACTGCGGATAGCGGATGAGCTCGTTGTGAACTGCCTGGACGGTGACGTTCTTGTGGTCGAACTGAGCTTCCTTGATGCGGTTGGCGATCTCCATGAAGTGGAGCGGCTGACCGGCCTTCTTGAGGATGATCTCCACTTTGTCGCGGATGGAACGAGGGCGGACGAAGCGCCACTCGGTGAGTCCCCAACCTTCGGAGATCTCGCGCAGACGCTCATCGATGGAGAGACAGGACAAGATCAGTTCTGGGCTTGGCGTGCGGCCTTCGAAAGCGGGCATGGACTGGATCGACGAGACGAGTTCAGCGCTCTTCATACAAGCATGGCGCTTGTTCAGGAACTTTACGGCCAGGTCGATGATCGAGTTCACATCGTCCTGTGCCAGGGTTGCCAGACGCCAGAACGGCTTGCAGGTCATGCTGCGACCCTCGCTCGAGAGCTCGCTGTCGATACTGAACGACAAGCGCAGAATGGCGCCGTCGACGACGGGTGTGCCAGGCAAACGCTTGAGGACGGACGAGATGAGCTCACTTCCCAGCATGACGCCTCCATGGGAGCGCAGGATGCCCTTGGCCATTTCGTTCACTTCGTTGAGCTTGGTGGTGCGGACGGTGCGGCGCAGCTTGGAGAGCGCAATGCTCTCGATCTGACGGATGCGCTCGCGAGTGACATTAAAGTGCTTACCGATTTTCTCCAGGGTCTGCTTCGAATGTCCCGCGATTGCGAAGCGTCTCTTGATCACCTCCGTTTCTTTCTGCGTTAACACCAGGAACAAATCACTCAGAAGTTCCTGGAGATTGATCGAAATCTGCGCCTTGCCGGTGGCAGGCGTCGCGGATGTGGAGGTGGTCGTGGACATAATTCAGCGGGAATGAAGTGAACTAGCTTGTTCTACCAGAACGTTGACAGAAAATAAAGATCAACTTGCGTTCCGCCCCAGAGGGTGCGGATTTTTCTTGTGTACAAGAGCGAAAGAACAGTATGGGACCACCCAAAAGGTTCCTATCATATAATCTTTCTTTATTTTGTCAATACCCATTTTGTAAGCGCTCCAATGCGATCTGCAAAATGGCAAGTGCAGAACGTGCGTCGGGGTCGACGCGGGCACCATCGCGGTGAATAGATGTGAATCGCTCGTCAATAAATTGGATGGGCAGTTTGCACGAATTTTCCAGCTCGGCCGCAGCTGCGCGGACTTTGCCGGACTGCTCACCTTCTTCGCCGCCGGGCAGCAGCGGTAGTCCTACAATGAGCTTGGTGATTTTACGTGCGGCAACTATCGGCTTGATCGCGGTAACCAACTCCCCCACTGTTCTATGATCGACGGTATTCATGGAAAAAACGATGCCGGTTGCGTCGTCGCCGTAGGCTACGCCAGTGTGTCGGTTGCCGATGTCGAGTGCGAGGAGCGGAGCGATAGCCCAAGTGTGGCAGCGGCTGGTGAGATTGTCACGACGAGGAATCCGAAGAAACCGACGCCGCCGATGATTCCGACGAAATAAAAAAAAAGTCCGAATTTCTTCGGACTCTTTGGATTCTTCGGTTACCTCGGATTCTTCGGTTACCTCGGATTCTTCCTTATTTCTTCTTCTGAGCGAACA
The DNA here is from genome assembly GCA_964458645.1 of uncultured Candidatus Peribacteria bacterium. Lineage (GTDB taxonomy): Bacteria > Patescibacteriota > Gracilibacteria > Peribacterales > Peribacteraceae > DAORHV01. Next base: position 3,708 of record CAYWJU010000030.1, read on the forward strand.
ACTTGGCCAAGTTGGATTTCTTGCGGGCGGCGTTCTTCCAGTGGATGAGGTTCTTCTTGGCGGCCATGTCGATCGCCTTGTATGCGGAGGATAGCGACTTCTGGGCGTCATCGGCCTTTCCGGACTTGGCGAGATCGCTCGTCTTGCGGATGAGCGTCTTCATGCGAGTCTTGACCGGCTGACGTGCAGCGCGGCGCTTGAGAGACTGACGTGCGTGCTTGATGGCAGATTGGATGATCGGCATTGACTGGGTGGAATCGAAGGGTTAGAAAGCGTGGAAAGGGTAGGGAAAGCGTGAGATGAAGTCAAACCTCCTTTGTGCGACTACTGAGAAATAGCCTCGAAGATCGGCATGAAGTCCTGCTGCATGTCGGTCATCGGTTTTGCGACGGACGGCTCTTCCACGGCTACGGAAGAGACTTCTTTGCGTTCCGAAGTGATGGTGAGGTCGATTGCCGGGCTGCCCAGTAGCGAGGCGTGAATGACGGAGTCCATTTTCATGTTCTTGAACGAGTTGCTGAACAGCAGCTTGAATGACTCAATGGTGATCACGGAAGCGCCGGACGGAATGCTGATACTGCCTTTGACATCGATCTCCGTCTCGTTGGCCTTCATGATGTCGAGATCGACGCTCAGTACCGTTGCGGTGTCCTGGTACACGACCATGGTGAATTTCTTGGCAGTCATCGTGCCTTCGGCAACCTTCTTGTCCGACGAGAGCAGCGTGAACGCATCACCCTTCTTTTCGAAGGCAACGTTTTCAGTCGGGGTCTTGGGGTTGCTCACCTTGAAGTGCGCATCGCCGTTGCGATTCATGAGTGCGTCGATATCCAACACGACGACTCCGCCCGTGTCGGTGGCCTGACCGACGAAACCGCGTGGATCAAAGGATTCTTTGTCGGCATACACAATGCCTTTCAGCGATCCCATTTTCTCCACATCGGCGCGCATTTCCGTCTTCATGGCCTCGAATTCACTCTTCATGTCCGCGTTTACGCCGGCCGGATCATTCTGCTCCATGGCGTATTCCATGAATGCCTCGATCGTCGCGGCAAGCTTCTGTTTGTCGGCTTCCACGCGCACGCGGTACATGCCGTCCTCTTCGGGCAACAGCTCTACTGCGGTCCACAGGTGTGCGTTTTGCACGAGCGTCTGCATTTTTTTGGCGGAGTCGCGGTACTGGGCGACGGAGCGTTCAATCAAACTCTCGACGGTCATGGGAGTGGCGGACGGATCGTCTTTGGTGCCTTCGGCGATCATGTCGTTGATTTCCTTGAACGTGGCCATGTACCAGGCCGACGATACCTTCTTGTCGAGCGTGACTTCGCCCTTCCCCGGTTGCTTGATGAGCAGGTTGGCAATATTCAGGAATACCTTGGCGTTCGTACTGCGCATCTTGGCGGATACTGCAATGCTGGCTTGTTGCATGTTGGGTTCGGACGGATTGTCCGGCATGACGCCGAACATTTCGCCCGGAGCCATTGCTGCCAGATTGAAGTCTACGTTGGCGTCGAATTTTGGCTGCTTGGTGTCGGTAAGATCCATGGATTGTTTTGCCTTCAATTCAGCCGTGATACTGCCAGGGAATACATTGGCGATCGGCTGGGTTTCCAGTGCGATGTTGCTGACGGTTTCCGACAAGAACGGCGTTTGCACCTTTTCCATATTCTTCGTGACCTGTGCCACAAAGTTCTGGTGCATCTTTTCCAGCACCTGTTCGGCGGTAAGTTGCGGACCCCCGCCGCACGCGGCAAGCAGCGCAAGAGAAAGCAAGGGTAAGCCGAGGGCAAGGCGCTTCATAAGAATGGAGGAAGATGATATCGCACCAAATGTGCGTGTTTCGGATCGAAACGGTAGCATGGGAAATGGGTACAAGGAAGTCGAAGGTGCCTCGGACGGTAATGATTGTCCGCTGCTTCGCCCTGTTTCAAGGCATGGCTGGACACCGATGAAAGTATGCTAAGATCGCGACGTCTTCTGTGACGTACAGCTTCGTTGACGCCGTACGCCTTTTGTCCGTTTCACTCCCCTTCTCTTATGTGTGGCATCTTCGGATACATCGGAACGAAGAAGAACGCGGGATCTGTCGTTATCAAAGGTTTGAAAAATTTGGAGTACCGGGGTTATGACTCATGGGGTGTTGCCATGCAGGTGAAGGGAGGTATTCGCGTGGAAAAAGACGTTGGCAAGATCAGTAGCGTGAAGAACGAGGATTTTGCCGATGAATCAACGATGGCTGTTGCGCACTCGCGTTGGGCCACCCATGGCGGCGTGACGAAGGAGAATGCCCATCCGCATTTTGGCGACTTGGGCCGCGTTGCGGTCGTTCATAACGGCATCATCGAGAACTTTCAGGAATTGCGAGCGGAGCTGGGTGCCAAGGGTCATACATTCGCTTCCGAGACCGATACGGAAGTCATTCCGCATCTGATCGAAGACTTCATGAAGGATGGTCTCTCCTTTGAAGAAGCGGTTCGTGCGTCGTGCAACAGATTCCACGGCCGCTATGCCATTCTCGCATTTGAAAAGAACACGCGTCTGCTGGTGGCGGCGCGCACCGGGTCGCCGCTCATCGTGGGTGTTGGCAAGAAAGATGAGTTCTTTATCGCATCGGATATTCCGGCGTTTTTGGAATAC
>CAYWJU010000031.1:0-6082 GCA_964458645.1 uncultured Candidatus Peribacteria bacterium
GGAGCCATCTTCTCGTCCTCGGTGCCCGGCAGGAAGCCGATGTCCTCACCCACCGGCACAGTCACACGGGTCATGATGACTTCGGAGTAGCGCTTGGCTTCAAGCACCTGGGTCAGGCTGGCGGCCAGGGTGAGCAGGGTCTTGCCGGTGCCGGCCTGGCCGAGCAGGGTGACGAAGTCGATCTCCGGGTCCATCAGCAGGTTGAGGGCGAAATTCTGTTCGCGGTTGCGCGCGGTGATGCCCCAGATGCTGTTCTTCGGATGCGTGTAGTCGGTCAGTGTCTCGAACTCGGCGGTCTTGCCGGCAACGTTTTTGACGATTGCCGAAAAATTCGGGTCGCCTTCGACGAACAGGAACTCATTGATCAGCATCTGCGAACTCAATGGTCCCTTGACGCGGTACTTGGTGCGGCTGTCCTGCTTCCAGGATTCCATGCCCTGGCCGTGCTTGTCCCAGAAATCGGCCGGCAGTTCGCGCATGCCGGTGTAGAGCAGGTCGGTGTCCTCGAGCACCTTGTCGTTGAAGTAATCCTGCGCCTCCAGCCCGAGCGCGCGGGCCTTGATACGCATGTTGATGTCCTTCGAGACGAGGATCACCGGGCGCCGCGGGTGCTTGCGCTGCAGGTGGATGACCACCGCGAGGATCTGGTTGTCGTACTTCGAGGTCGGTAGCGCCGCCGGCAGGTCGGCCGCAATCGCCTCGGTCTGCACGAAGAGGCGGCCGCTGGCGAGCTTCTTCGACGGGCCCTCGAGTGGGATGCCCGCCTCCATGCCGTTCTCGAAGCTGCAGACGATCTCGTCGAGCGAACGGGTGGCCTGGCGCGCGTTGCGCGAGATTTCGGACATGCCCTTCTTGTTGTTGTCCAGTTCCTCGAGCGTCATGATCGGCAGGTAGACGTCATGCTCCTCGAAACGGTAGAGGCTGGTGGGGTCGTGCATCAGCACGTTGGTGTCGAGAACGAAGATTTTCCGGTGGTCGTCGGACTTGGCTTGCGCTGCGGGTTTGCGGGCCATGTTGGGCTCTCCGTGGGCTGAGTCGGCAGTTTCAGAGGGTTTTCACGAAATCCAGGACTTCCTGGGCGTGGCCGGGGACCTTGACCCCTCGCCATTCCCTGCGCAGCACGCCATCGCGATCGATGACGAAGGTGCTGCGTTCGACACCGCGGACCTCCTTTCCGTAGAGTTTCTTCATGCGAATCACGTCGAACTGCCGGCACAGCAGCTCATCCACATCGGCCAGCAGTTCAAAGGGCAGCGACTGCTTTGCCTTGAAGTTCTCGTGCGAGCGCATCGAATCGCGGGAGACGCCGAGGACGCTGCAGCCGACCGCCAGGAAATCGGCGTAGAGGTCGCGGAACTGCTGGGCCTCCGTCGTACAGCCGGGGGTGCTGTCTTTCGGATAGAAGTAGAGAACGAGCGGAGTGCCGCGCTGGGCTGAGAGGGTGAAGGTGTGGCCGCCGGTGGCGGGCAGGGTGAAGTCGGCAACAGGCTTGTCGATCATCGATTCCTCCATTGATGCAGCGATTGTGGGGAGAAGCCATGCCAGGGTCAACCCGGTTGCGTTCCGCGCCTTTGGCCCTATACTGGTGTGTACAGCATTTGCTTTGACCTCATTCCCTTATGGCCGTTTCAGCGACAGGTTTCTCTGCCGGCAGTGTCACCGCGCTCTCGGGCGCGCAGAGTGACAGGGTATCGGCCGCGCTGCGGCGCCCGGCCGAGCGGCTGGCGCAAGAGGCCGAAAGTACGCGTGTGAAGCTGTCGGCATTCGGGCAGGCGCAGTCGGCGACGGCTGCCGTCCAGACGGCATCCCGCACCTTGCAGGATGCCCGCCAGATATCCTCTGCCGCTGATGCCAGGAGAGCGGCAGAAACCTTCGCGCAGGCATTCAATGCAGAACGTGCTGCGCTGGCAAGCGCCTCGGGCAACGGGGCCGCGGGTGCCGCTGCCGTGCCGGAAGGCGCGCGCGCCAGCATTGGTGCCAGTCAGCTGGAACGTGTCGTTGCCGACAATGCAACGGCATTCCGCGACGCAGGGATCCGCGTCCAGCAGGATGGATCGCTGACGGTCGATGCCAAGGCCCTGGAAGCGGCTTATGCAACGAATCCGAGTGCAGTCACCCAGGCGCTCGGTGCAGTAGGACGCGCCGCCGAGGCGACTGCGACCCGGCAGCTCGGCAGCAATGGCAGCATCGGCGCTGCGGTCAACAATCTGAACACCCGTCTGCAGCAGCTCGAAACCCGCCAGGAAAATGTCCGCGTCCGGGCCGATGAATCGCAGCGGGCGGTCGAAGCCTCGGCCCGTCGCTACGGTTTTGGTGCCGTCGGTGCCGGTGCCTATCTCGGTATCTTCGGCCTCTAGTTTTTCTCTCCGTTCGTGATTTTTGTCACCGCCGTATTTTTGCGGGCGGCGTACATTGGCTCTGTCGTTACAGCGGAGCGCGTCATGAACCGGAAACCGGGCAAGCATGGAATCAACGAACGGCGCAAGGTCGATGAACGCCGTGACGTCGATCGCCGCCATGTCGATGCCGGGGCGCCGGAGCGCCGTGCGCTTGAGCGGCGCGTCAAGGAGCTCGGACCGCCGGAGCGACGGAAGCTGATTGACCGGCGTGATCTCGAGAAAGGCCCTCCGCCGGGGTGGAAGGATCGACGGCGCGAGGCCGAGCGACGTATTCCCGAGGTCGGGGAAGCGCCCTACGTCGAATGGGCACGTCTGCGTGCCGAAAAATGCCTGACGGAAACAGTCTCCCAAGACCATGAAGCACTGAGCCGCGTCGTCGTCCGCGACTGATGGCTTGATCTCCGGGCGCGCCTGGGCTGCAGGGTTCTGGTAGGATTCGACCTCGAATCCTGGCCTTCCCGCATGTCTTCCTCGTTCCTCGCACTTTCTGACGTTTTTTCCCCGCAGGGCCCGTTGGCCGCAGGCATCAGCGGCTATCGCCAGCGCTCGCAGCAACTGGAAATGGCCGAGCGCGTGGCCGCCGCGCTGAAGGACAACCGTGTACTCGTTGCCGAGGCCGGCACCGGCACCGGCAAGACCTACGCCTACCTGGTGCCCGCGCTGCTTTCCGGCGGCAAGGTCATCGTCTCGACCGGCACCAAGACCCTGCAGGACCAGCTCTTCAACCGCGACCTGCCGACCGTGCGCGATGCGCTCAAGGCACCGGTGAAGATTGCGCTCCTCAAGGGGCGAGCCAACTACGTCTGCCATTACCACCTCGATCGCGCCCAGAGCGACGGCCGCTTCCTGACCAAGGAGGATGCCGGTTACGCCCGCGCCATCGTCCGTTTCGCCAAGACGACGCAGTCCGGCGACAAGGGCGAGTGCAACGATGTGCCGGAGAGCTCGCCGGTCTGGAGCATGGTGACCTCGACCCGCGAAAACTGCCTCGGCCAGGACTGCCCGAACCACAAGGAGTGCTTCGTCCTCGCTGCGCGGCGCGAGGCGCTGGAGGCCGATGTGGTGGTCGTCAACCACCACCTCTTCTTCGCCGACGTGATGCTCAAGGACGAAGGCATGGCGGAGCTGCTGCCGGCGTGCAACGCGGTGATCTTCGACGAGGCGCACCAGTTGCCGGAAACGGCGAGCCTGTTCTTCGGCGACAGCGTGTCGACGGCGCAGGTCACCGACCTTGCCCGCGACACGAAGGTCGAGGCGCTGGCCTCCGCGCGCGACTGCCTCGATCTGCCACCGGCCTGCGCCAGCCTCGAGAAAGCCGCCAAGGACCTGCGCCTGACGCTGTCCGTCGATCCGGCGCGCTACACGCTGGCGCAACTGGAGGCCCGGCCGGGCTTCGACAACCTGCTGGCCGGGCTGATCAACTACCTCGAACATTTTGCGGCCGTCGTCGAGACGCAGGCGGAGCGTTCGGAAGGGCTGGAGAGTTGCTGGCAGCGCAGCCTCGAACTGCTCGCCGGCTTTCGCCGCTGGCGCGCCGGCGATGAGGCGGCGAAGGAGGGCAGCGACTCCGGCGACGGGCCTGGCAGCGTGCGATGGGGCGAGGCGACGACCTATTCGCTGCAGTTGACCGCCACGCCGCTCGCCATCGGCGAAATCTTCCGCAAGCAGATGAGTGGCCACCCGCGCGCCTGGATCTTCACCTCGGCGACGCTCGCCGTGCAGAAGGACTTCGGCCACTACTGCGCCGAGATGGGACTTGTCGACGCCGAATCGGCCTGCTGGGACAGCCCCTTCGACTACGGCAACCAGGCCGTGCTCTACGCGCCGCAGGGCCTGCCCGAACCGAACAGCCCGGGCTTCATCGAGGCGGTCGCCAATGCCGCCTTCCCGGTGGTCAAGGCGAGCGGCGGTCGCGCCTTCTTTCTGTGCACCTCGCTGCGGGCCATGCGCCGCATGCACGAACTGCTGCAGGACAGGCTCGAGGCCGCCGGTCTCGATTACCCCCTGCTGCTGCAGGGGGAGGGCAGCAAGAACGAACTGCTGGAGCGCTTCCGGCGCCTGGGCAATGCCATCCTGGTCGGCAGCCAGAGCTTCTGGGAAGGCGTCGACGTGCGCGGCGAGGCGCTGTCGCTGGTCGTCATCGACAAGCTGCCCTTCGCGCCGCCGGACGACCCGGTGTTGTCGGCGCGCATCGAGCGCATGAACAGGGAAGGCCGCAATGCCTTCATGGAATACCAGTTGCCGCGCGCCGTCATCAACGTCAAGCAGGGCGCCGGCCGGCTGATTCGCGACGAGAGCGATCGCGGCGTACTGATGATCTGCGACCCGCGCCTGATCACCAAGCCCTACGGCAAGCGCGTCTGGCGCAGTCTGCCGCCGATGAAGCGGACGCGCGAACTGGCCGAAGTGATCGACTTCTTCGAGGCGGGAGCCTTGGCATGACCGAACTGATGACGCCCTTGCCCGATGACTGCAAAAGCGCTGCCGCCGTGCTCAATCGCGACTGCAGCTGCGTCTCGCTCGACCACGCGGCACTCGAGCAGGCGCTTGGGGGCGAGGCGTTCTACCGTCATCTGCGCGAAACGCGTCCGCATCTCTTTTCGGATTCGGTGGTCTTCGTCGGTCGCCGCCACCTGGCCCAGATGGCCGAACTGGTGGCCGCGATCGAGGATGTCGTTGCGCTTCCGGCATGGCAGGGTCGCGTGCTCGGCTGGGCACCGGCATCGGCACGCCGTGCCTGCGCGGCGCGCGGCGTTTTTCTGGGCTACGACTTCCATGTCGGCGAGGATGGCCCGAAACTGATCGAAATCAACACCAACGCCGGCGGTGGCCTGCTCAACGCTCGTCTGGCGTCCGCGCAACGCGCCTGCTGCGATCCCGTCGCTGCCTTGATGTCACCGTCTCGTGGCGATTTCGAAGGCGCCTTCCTCGCCATGTTCCAGGAGGAATGGCGTCTGGCGCGTGCTCAGGCGCCGCTGCGGCGCATTGCCATCGTCGACGAAAAACCGGCCGATCAATACCTCGCGCCGGAGTTCGAACTCTTCCGGCAATTGTTCGAGGCGCACGGCATCTCGGCCGTGATCGCCGACCCGTCGGAATTCGCGTGGGATGGCGAACGATTGCTGCAGGCCGGCCAGCCGGTCGATCTGGTCTACAACCGCCTCACGGATTTCTCGCTCGATGAACCTGCCAACGCAGCGCTGCGCGCTGCCTGGGATCGGGACGCGGCCGTCATTACGCCGCATCCGCGTGCGCATGCGCTCTACGCCGACAAGCGCAATCTTGTTGCGCTGGGCGACGCCAGCTGGCTGGCCGAGATCGGCGTATCGGCGGACGCCCGGCGATTGATCGCCGACGTGGTGCCGGCGACCGTTGCCGTCACCGCAGCGGCGGGGGAGCGTTTCTGGGCCGAGCGCAAGCGCTGGTTCTTCAAGCCGGCCGCCGGCTATGGCAGCAAGGCGGCCTATCGCGGCGACAAACTCACCAAGCGCGTTTTCGAGGAAATCCTGCAGGGCGGCTACATCGCGCAGGCGCTGGTGCCACCCTCCGAACGACGCCTCAATGTCGCCGGCGAGCCGCAGCAGTTCAAGCTCGACCTGCGCAACTACGCCTATGCCGGCAAGGTCCAGCTCGTCGTTGCCCGGCTTTACCAGGGGCAGACCACCAATTTCCGCACACCGGGT
>CAYWJU010000032.1:0-5993 GCA_964458645.1 uncultured Candidatus Peribacteria bacterium
AGGTCGATCTGCATCGTCGCGTTGATGGCGTGCAGGTTGTCGTTCTGTCCGGCGAGGAAGGGGTCGTTGGTGAAATTGACCGGGTGCATTTCCAGCGCCGGGTTGCGGTGCATGAACTGGTAGAGCTTCTTCGAGCCGAGCGCGAAGGTCGCCAGCATCTTGCCGTGGTGGTAGTTCTTCTTGCGGTTGGTCACGACGCCGGCTTCGACCAGGGTCATGATGCCGTCGCCGACCATCTCGGTATGGATGCCGAGGTCGTGCTTGTCGGTGAGCTGCATCACCACCGCATCCGGGATGCCGCCGTAGCCGATCTGCAGCGTCGCGCCGTTCGGGATCAGTTCGGCGACGTACTTGCCGATCGCTTCCTGCACCGGGCCGATCTTGGGCAGGCCGACCTCCAGCACCGGCTCGTCGCTTTCGACCAGCGCCGTCACCTGCGAGACATGGATGTGGCAGTCGCCGTTGGCGAAGGGCACGTTCGGGTTCACTTCGAGCACGACGGCGCGCGCGTTCTCGACGGCAGCCATCGTGTAGTCGGCGCCGAGCGAGAGCGAGAAATAGCCGTGCTCGTCCATCGGCGAGGCCATGCTGAAGACGACGTCGGCGGGGATCAGCTTGCGTTCGATCAGCTGCGGCAGCTCGGAAAAGTAGGCCGGAATGTAATCGATCCAGCCTTCCTGTCCACCCGCGCGGGAGGCTCCGCCGAAGAAATAGGCGGTGTGGCGGACGTGCTCGACCGTTTCCGGGTCGAAATAGCCGTACTTGCGGAGCGGCAGGATCTGCGCCACCTGCACGCCGCGGAAGTCGCGGCGCTGGTCGGAAAGGGCGGTGAGCAGCGCCGGCGGTTCGCCGACGCCGGTCGGCACGACGATCATGTCGCCATTCTTGACGTGGCGCACGGCATCGGCGGCGCTCATCTTCTTTGCTTGATACTTTGCCTGCATGGACATGCCAGTCTCCTGCTTGGTGATCGGGTCTCGGGGTGCTGCCGGGGTGCTGTTCCGCCTTTTGCGGCCTTTTGAGCCTTTTTCTTGACCATGCAGGATGGCAGGAGACCCTTGCACAACTATTGGTGAAAAGTAACGAATCGTTACGGGGGCTTGGCGGGACGAAACGCTGGCCTAGAATGGCAGGATGACCGGATCCGCTCCCCTGGACTCGCAGGACCTCCACGACGCCGCGCTCGCGGCCGAGCGGCATCGCTACGAGATGCTGCAGGGCGGGCTCGACCTGATCGACCAGGGGCTGACCGTCTTCGACGAGAACCTGCGCATGGTGGCGTGGAACGAGCCCTTCCTGCGCCTGCTCGATTTCCCGCATGAAATGGCCTTCGTCGGCGCCGACTTCGAGAGCTTCATCCGTTACAACGCCGAGCGTGGCGAATACGGGCCGGGCGAGGTCGAGGCGCAGGTGGCCGAGCGCGTCGATGCTGCCCGCCGCTTCCGTTCGCACATCACCGAGCGCGTGCGGCCGAACGGGCGCATCCTGCTCGTCCGCGGTGAGCCGCTCCCACACAAGGGCTTCGTCGCGCTCTACACGGACATCACCGACCAGCGCCAGATCGATGAACTGCTGCGTCGCCAGAGCACCGAGCTGGAAGACCGCGTGCAGCGACGCACCGCCCAGCTCGAAAAGGCGAACGCCGAGAACGCGCGCATCGCTGCCGCCCTGCGCCGCAGCGAAGAGCGCCTGCGGCTGATCAACGACACGGTGCCGATCCTGATCGGCTACGTCGACAAGGACGAGGTCTACCAGTACGCCAACAAGGGCTACTCGGACTGGTTCGGCCACCCCGAGGGCGCGGTGACCGGGCGTGCGGTGATCGATGTGATCGGGCCGGTGGTTTACGAACAGGCCAGGGAAACGGTGCGCATCGCCCTTTCCGGCCAGCAGGTGACCTACGAGTACCAGATGGTGCGCCAGGGTCGGCAGGTCTTCGCGCGCAGCACGCTGGTGCCGGAAATCAATGCCGATGGCGAGACGCTCGGCTTCTTCGTTTTCTCGCACGACATCACCGAGCAGAAGCGCATGCAGACGGCGCTGATCCAGGCGCAGAAGATGGAGGCGATCGGCCAGCTGACCGGCGGCCTCGCCCATGATTTCAACAACCTGCTGACGGTGATCATCGGCAACCTCGCGGCGCTGCAGGACCACCGGCCGCAGGATGCCGAGGTCAACGAATTCGTCGAGCCGGCGCTGGCATCGGCGCGGCGCGGCGTGCAGCTGATCCGCCGCCTGCTGACCTTCTCGCGCCAGCAGCCGCTGGAACCGCAGGCAACCAACATCGCGGACCTGATCCGCGATCTTTCCCGGTTGGTGCGGCGCTCGCTGCCGGAGTCGATCACCGTCATTGCCGAGCCCGGCGAAGGACCGCGCTATGCGCTGGTCGACCCGGGGCAGCTCGAAAGCGCGCTGCTCAATTTCGCGCTGAACGCCCGCGACGCGATGCCGGAAGGCGGCTGCCTGCGCATCGTGGCCAGCACCGTCGGCCTGCAGGGCGACGAGGCAGCGGCCTTCGAGGTGGCGCCGGGCGACTACGTGCTGATCGAAGTCATCGACAACGGCAGCGGCATGGACGAGGAAACGCTGGCGCGGGTCTTCGAACCCTTCTTCACGACCAAACGCTTCGGCCTCGGCAGCGGCCTCGGTCTCTCGATGACGCTCAGCTTCGCGCGCCAGTCGGGCGGCGGCATCGTCATCCGCAGCCGGGTCGGCGAGGGTACGGCGGTGCGCATGGTGCTGCCGCTGGCCGCGCCCGAGGACGAGGCGGCCGGCGAGTTCGACGAGACGCCGGCGACGCACGGCAGTGAGCTCGTCCTGCTCGTCGAGGACGAACCGAGCGTGCGCCGCGTCGTGCGCCAGCAGCTGATCGACCTCGGCCACCCGGTGATCGAAGCCGAGAACGGCGCACAGGCACTATCGATGATCGACCAGATCGACGACATCGCCGTCGTCGTCAGCGACATCGTCATGCCGGGCGGCATCAACGGCCGCCAGCTGGCGGCGCTGGTGCGGCAGCGGCGGCCGGCGACGCGCATCGTGCTGATGAGCGGCTATGCGGACGAGGCCGAGACGCCCGAGCCCGACGCGCCGCCGCTGATCGCCAAGCCTTTCGTGCGCCAGGATCTGGCGCGTATCCTGCAGCGCGTGCTTGCGGAGCCGACATGAAAGAAATGAAGGAAAACAATCCCGAGGCCGGAAAGCTGATCGCGATCGTCGAGGACGATCCGGATGTGGCGCGTACCATCGAGCAGGTGCTCGGAGATTTCGGCTTCCGCACCATCTGGTGCCGCAACGCCGGCGAACTGCTGCGCCGCCTGCGCCAGAGCGCGCCCGACCTGTGCATCGTCGATCTCGGCCTGCCGGACATGGACGGGCTGGAAGTGATGCAGCGGGTGCGGGCGCAGTCGCCCTGCGGCATCCTGATCCTGACTGGCCGGGCGCATGTCAGCGACCGCGTCATGGGCCTCGAACTGGGCGCCGACGACTACGTGCTGAAACCCTTCGAGCCGCGCGAGCTGGTGGCCCGCGTGCGCAGCATCCTGCGCCGCCGCGAGCAGTTGGCCGACGAATCGTCGCAACTCGCGGAGTTCGCCGGCTGGTGCTTCAACCTCGGCAACAACACGCTGCAGGGGGGCGACGGCGAAGAGCATGTGCTGAGCACGGCCGAAGCCGATCTGCTGCGCGTTTTCGTGCGCAATCCGAACCGCATCCTGCAGCGCGAGCAGCTGATGGGCAAGCGCGACCTGCAGCCGACCGACCGCAGCATCGACGTGCGCATCTCGCGCCTGCGTCGCAAGCTGGAACCCGACCCGCAGAACCCGGCGCTGATCAAGACGGTCTATGGGGCGGGCTATCTGTTTCTGGCGACCGTCAGCTGGCGTTGAACCGGCCATCGCTCCCGTGCGGTGGCGTACGGAAGCGATGCTAAGATGGCGCTTTCCCGATCTGCCCTGCCGAGGTCCCCATGCGTTTCCTGCGTCGTCTTGCCTTCCCGTTGCTTCTGGCTTTCGCCGGCGGCCATGCGCTCGCCGCCAATCCGGTCGAGGCGGTGACCGAAGGCGGCAGCGTCGCGCAGCGCATGGTGACGCTCTCGCTGAAGCAGGAAGTCGCCGACAACGATTCACGCGTGCTCGCCGCCGACCGGCAATTGAAGGCCGCTGCGCAGGCCACCGGCGAGACCGAGATGGCCGTCGCCGCCGCCTGCACGCGCGCGGCCCGCTTCATCTTCGATGCCACGAGATCGCCGGCAACGCCGCTCGACGTGCTCGACGGCCTGCTTGCCCAGAAGGCGCGTGCGCCGATGAGCGATGCCATTGGCCGCTATGTCGAGGCGCGGCGGAACGCGGCCGGCAAGACGCACGCCGAAGCTGTGGCTGCGTTGAAGCGCTGATCCGGCGATCGTCGTCCGCCAGGCCGAAACCATGAATGCCCTCCGCGCCGCCACCCGCCCCGCCGTCCTGCTGCTGATCGCGCTGCTTTCCTTACCGTCCGCCTTCGCCGCCGGTTCCGGTGTCGTGGGCGAGAACCTGCTCTGGCTTGCGATCATCCTGATGGCCGCGCGCCTGTTCGCGCCGCTGGCGCAGCGCGTCGGTTTCCCCGCCGTGCTCGGCGAGTTGCTGCTCGGCGTCGTGCTTGGCAACCTCGGGCTGCTCGGATTCCACTACTTCGATCGCGTTGCGACCGACCCGATCGTGGCCTTCCTCGCCGAACTCGGCGTCATCGTGCTGCTGCTGCAGATCGGGCTGGAAACACGCCTCGACGATCTGGTCAAGGTCGGCCTGCGCGCGACGCTGGTTGGTGTCGTCGGCATCGCCGTCCCCTTCGCGCTCGGTGCCTATGTGGTCGGGCCCGCACTGCTGCCGGGGCAATCCGACAACACCTACCTCTTCCTCGGCGCGACGCTGGCCGCGACCTCCGTAGGCATCACCGGCCGCGTCTTCCGCGATCTCGGCCGGCTCGGCATGGCCGAGGCGAGGATCGTGCTCGGCGCAGCGGTGATCGACGACGTGCTCGGGCTGGTCATCCTCGCGGTGGTGTCGAGCCTCGTGCAGGCCGGTTCGGTCAGCGTTGGTCAGGTCGGCATGATCGTCTTCGAGGCAGTTGCCTTCCTCGGCGGATCGATCATCATCGGCCGCCTGCTGGCCAGGCATCTGGCCGGGCGGCTGGCCCGGCTGGATGCCGGGCCCTCGATGCTGTTCGCGCTGGTGCTGGCGAGCGGTCTTTTCCTCGCCTGGCTGGCGCATGCGATCGGGCTGGCGCCGATCATCGGCGCCTTTGCTGCCGGCCTGCTCTTCGAACCGGTCTATCTGAAGGACTTCGAGACCCCCGCCGTCGTACGCGACGTCGATGCAGCCCTCCCGGAAAGCACTTCTGAGAGCCTGCGCCAGCTACTGCGCAAGGTACTGGAGAAGCATACGCGCCACCAGCACGAGCACATGGTCGAGCCGATCGGCTATTTCTTCGTGCCGGTCTTCTTCGTGCTCACCGGCATGCAGGTCGACCTGCAGACGCTGGCGGATCCGCAGGTGGTCGTCGTCGCGCTCGGCATCACCGTCGCCGCCGTCATCGGCAAGCTGGTCGCCGGCTTCGCTGCCGGGCGTGGCCACAATGCGTGGATCGTCGGCTGGGGCATGGTGCCGCGCGGCGAGGTCGGCCTGATCTTCGCGTCGGTCGGCAAGCAACTCGGCGTGGTCAGCGAAACGATGTTCTCGGTCATCGTCATCATGGTCATCCTGACGACGCTGCTGACGCCCCCCATACTGACGCTGCTCCTGCGTCGAAAGGAAACGAAATGAGCGAATCCCTGCGGCGCAGTGCGTGGATGCTGGCAGTCGTCGCCGGCGCCTATGTGCTGTCCTTCTTCCATCGTTTCGCACCGGCCGGCATCGCCCAGGATCTGGCCGTATCGTTTCAGACCACCGCAGCCTCGCTCGGCGTGCTGGCGGCCACCTATTTCTACGTCTACACGGTGATGCAGGTGCCGACCGGCA
>CAYWJU010000033.1:0-2100 GCA_964458645.1 uncultured Candidatus Peribacteria bacterium
TTGCAAGCAGAGATGATTTTGGCGGCCACACCCTTGGTGTCGACGACGTCGCCTTCCTTGGCAACGATGGTGCGTCCGTCGCGGATGACGGAGTCCATGGTGCGGCCCATGAGAGCGTCGACGTCCATTTTCACGCTGTGTTTGACTTCGTGGTACGGCGTCTCGAGGAAGCCGTATTGGTTCACCTTCGAGTAGGCGGCCAAGTGCACGACGAGACCGATGTTCGGTCCTTCCGGCGTAGCAATCGGACAGATGCGACCGTAGTGCGACGGGTGAACGTCACGAACGTCGAACGAGGCGCGCTCGCGGCTGAGACCACCGGGACCCATGGCCGACAAACGGCGCTTGTTAGCCAGCTCGGAGAGCGGGTTGGTCTGGTCCATGAACTGGGAGAGCTGCGACGACGCGAAGAACTCGCGCAGGGCGGCGGTAATGGGGCGGCAGTTGATCAGCTGGGTCGGCGTGAGCGTCTCCAAATCCATGACCGTCATACGGTCCTTCATGATGCGCTCGGTGCGCATGAGACCCACGCGGTACTTGTTCTGGACGAGCTCACCGACCGAGCGGACGCGGCGATTGGAGAGGTGGTCGATGTCGTCGGGCAGACCTTCGCCGTTGTTCAAGCGGATGAGCTCCTTCAGGATTTCGATGAAGTCGCTGACCTGGAACACGCGGTGCTGCTCGTCGTTCGGAACGTCGAGCTCGAAGCGGCGGTTGAGTTTGTAGCGGGCGATGTTGCCCATGTCGTACTTCTTGAAGTCAAAGAACAGCGCGTCGATGAGCGACTTGGCGTTCTCTGCAGTGGCCAGGTCACCCGGACGGATTTTGCGGTAGATGCTCTGGTAGGCCTCGTCCACGCTGCGGACCGGGTCTTTGTCCAGCGTAGCCATGATGTAGTCCTTGTCGGCCTTCACGGTGTTCTTGAACAGATCCATAATGTCGGCGTCCGTCTGGTAGCCGAACACGCGCAACAACTGCGTAATGGGGATCTTGCGCTTGCGGTCGATTTTGCAGGTGATGATGCCACGGCGGTCGGTCTCGATTTCCATCCAGACACCGCGCTTGGGGATGATCTTGGCGGCGTGGTGCTTGGGGAAGTCCGGCATGGCCGAGAAGAACACACCCGGCGAGCGGACGAGCTGGGAGACGACCACGCGCTCGATGCCTCCGACGATGAACGTACCGGCGTCGGTCATGAGCGGGATGGAGCCCAGGAACACGTCTTGCTCCTTGATTTCACCGGTCTCTTTGTTGATGAGCTGCACTTGAGCCTTCATAGCGGCCTCGTAGCTCAAGTTGCGGCGCTTGCAGGTTGCGGGGTCGTACTTGGGAGCATCGAATGTGTGACCCAAGAAGTTGAGCTCCATTTTCTTGCCCGAGAAGTCGCTGATGGGGCTGATTTCCTTCAGCAATTCAGACAAACCGTCGGTCAAGAACCAGCGGTAGCTCTGGATCTGCACGTCGATGAGCGAGCGCATCATGTCGATGGAATCGTCATCCGTAAGGAACACGCGTCCGCCGACAACACGCTTGGGCTCGAGCCAGCCTTCCACGTCTTTCAACACGGCCGGCGTGCGATCTGCGCCCGGCATGCGGAACTCGGTGAGTTGAGGCAAAATGGCTTCCTCTACATCGAATTTGTAATTTTGCTTGGTAACTTTGGCAGCCTTAGCAGGCTTTTTGCTCGCTGCGCCGACCAACATTTTGGCGGCCAGCTTCTTGTTTTCCGGTGCCGGCGCTTTGGCTTTTGCCTTGGGCGCGGGGGCGGCGACCTTCTTCACTGTTTTCTTCGCGGTGTTCTTCGGGGTCATGACGGATGAGGAGAAAAAGTGGAACGCAACGCGAAACGATGCGCGTGATTTCCGCGCATGGCGGAAACCTCGCACAGCTCTCGGAACACAATCGGAAGCCGCTGTGACTGACGGATTCTAGCTTGTGGCTGCGGGTTGTCAAAAGATTTTGGCATCAAAAAAAAGACTCCGGCGATGTGGGATCGGCGGAGCCTTGGATCACGATGCAGAAACTACATTCTGGAGGCGCTCTGTCCGCCGCCACAATTTCCATCACAGCTATCCGTGGTGTAGTCGGTGCGGTTCTGGT
>CAYWJU010000033.1:2200-5834 GCA_964458645.1 uncultured Candidatus Peribacteria bacterium
CGCAGGCATCGCTTTCGGGATTGCCGTCGGGCGCAGCAATGCAGGAGTCGTTTTCCACTGCGCAGCAGTAGACCGGTGCCTGGGAAGATTGTTGGTCGCCACAATTTCCATCACAGCTATCCGTGGTGTAGTCGGTGCGGTTCTGGTCGCAGGCATCGCTTTCGGGATTGCCGTCGGGCGCAGCAATGCAGGAGTCGTTTTCAACTGCGCAGCAGTACGCTGCCCGGGAAGACGAGCCGCCGACAGACGACAGATAGCAGGCATCAATGCATTCCTGCAGCGCGCTCTTGCCGCCACCCAGATCTCCTTTCAGCGATGTAGAAGAGAATTGCGAGGCGACGTAGCCACACACGAACGACAGCAAAAAACCTCCAACGATGATAGGCATGCGACCATTTTTCATCGGAACATGGGGAAATTAAGGCACAGCCTAGCAGTGTCACCTATCGCTCACAATCAGCGGCTACTTCGCTTCGGCGTAGCGCTTCTGCACTTCAGCCCAATTCACTACATTCCACCAGGCCTTCACGTAGTCGGGACGCTTGTTCTGATAATTCAAGTAGTACGCATGCTCCCAAACGTCCACACCCAGGATGGGCGTCTTACCCTCGGTGATCGGATTGTCCTGGTTGGCAGTACTCACGATGGACACTTTGCCGCCATCCACGACCAGCCAAGCCCAACCAGAGCCGAAGCGTGCGGCGGCGGCATCGGCGAATTTCTGCTGGAAGGTAGCGAAATCCCCGAACGCGGCATCGATTGCCTTCGCCAAATCCCCGTCCGGCTTGCCTCCGCCCTTGGGCGACATGATTTCCCAGAAGAACGAGTGGTTCACATGTCCCCCACCGTGATTGCGAACAGCACCACGAATGTCCTCGGGCACCATGTCCAAATCGGCAATGAGCTCCTCGGCAGACTTCTCTTGCAGTTCGGGGTGCTTCTCCAGTGCTTCGTTCAACTTGGTGACGTAGGTCTGGTGATGCTTGGTGTGGTGGATTTCCATCGTCTTGGCATCGATGTGCGGCTCGAGCGCCTTGTAGTCGTACGGCAGTGTCGGAAGCGTGTGGGCCATGGGAGCGGGGGAGAAGGAAACTGGAAGTGAGTATACACATCAGAGGACGCACGATACCCGCAGCGATGACGGAATTGTCATTGAGTGGTTGCTGCTTTCCTGGCAAAGCGCAACACTGGCTGCAATGAGCGCCGTCCGCATTCTTTCTTCGGCTGAGGATCTGACCCGCCACGATGCATGGGTTTCCGCACATGAACAGGGGACACTGTGGCAATCCGCCGCGTGGCGTCGCTACCAGACTGCATTGGGGCGCCAGACACGCGTGTATGCCGTTGAGCAGGACGGCACGATCATGGCGGCTGCATCTGTCGTCATCGATACGACTGTTGGGGGATTTTCGGTATGGGAATGTCCGCGCGGTCCAGTGTGGATTTCGGGCGCTGAGCCGTTGGCTATGAATCTTGCAGAAACAATGATCAGCGATGCCAAAAAGCAGAGTTGCATGGAATTTTTTCTCTCACCAACCATTCCGCTCACAGCCCAAAGCCCTCAACTCAGTACATCCAAGCGTCATATTCACCCGCAAGCAACGCTGCTCTTGGACCTTTGCCTTTCCGAAGACCAGCTTCTTGCCCAAATGCACCCCAAAGGTCGGTACAACATTAAGATCGCGGAGAAACAAGGTGTCACTGTGACAAGTTCCTCCGACATTTCTGCCTTTTACGGCCTGATGACCGGCACCGGCCACCGTGATGGCTTCGCAATACATAAAGAATCGCATTATAAGCGTTTTCTGGAGTCCCTCGATTCTGCGTTCCTTCTACTAGCAACGCACGCAGGAAGGCCCATTGCCGGCCTGCTGGGTGTGGCGTGGAACGGCACCGGTATCTACTACTACGGGGCGTCGTCCTACGAGCACCGCGCATTCATGGCGCCGTATGCGCTCCAGTGGGCCGCCATGCGGCATTGCAAGGCCTTGGGCTGCGCCACATACGACCTGCTGGGCATTGATGCCCCCGATACACCGCCCACCGCCTGGAAGGGTATTACGGACTTTAAGCGCAAGTTCGGCGGCAAGCTGCATGTGTACCCGGCCGAACAACAGTTGATGCTGCTGCCGTGGGCGATGAAGGCATTGGCGTTGAAGAGGAGGATTATGGGTTAGAGAGTCCCATACAACACACCCGTAGCAGCGATTCCATAATCGCTGCGGTCCTCGTTTTTGCATTCACGCGGCGAATGTGGATTCGCCGCTACGAAAATCGCGCAACAACCAAAAACCCCCTGCCGTGAGGCAGGGGGTTTTGGCAGTCTTAGCAATCAAATGGTTGCCAAGCTACTTGGGCGATTAGCCGTTGTAGCTGGTTCCGTTGACGCTGGTGTCTGGGTACTCGATCCAGTTGAAGATCGTGGTGGTCGAGTTGTCTTTGTCGAGCCATACAACGTGGCTGTTGGCTGAACCGAAGACAGTCTCAATCGGGTTCTCGTTGATACCCTGGAGAGACACCTGGAGCGTGGAAGTGGACGCGTTGCTGATCTTAGCGTTCACAACGTGAGCCTCAAGCACGATGGTTGCATCGGTGCCTGGGTCGATTTCCGTGTTCACGAGCGATGCAGCCTTACCTGGCACGCTGGTGGTGTCACGGAAGCCCGAACAGAGGACGACCAATGAACCGGAAGCGCCGTTACCGGAGACGCTGGTTCCAGCGGCGGTGCAGGTGTGCTTCACAGTCGGGTCAGCCTTGTTGTAGACCTTGAAGGTCGACGAGGCGAGGAGCTTGTTGTCGCCAGAACCAAGCTGCACGTTCGTTGCGTTGACGTTGAAGATTACACCGGAGAGGGTCCACTTGTTGGTGCCGTTCTTCAGGTTGTTCGCAGCTGCGGTGGAGAACTTGAACTGGGCGATGGCGCGCTGTGTGCCGGTCGGGATCGCGGTGCCGTTTGCGTTCGGATCGGCGTTCGTGATCGAAGTGACCTTGGACAGGACGACATCGTTGAAGGAACCGCGCATAGCTGCGTTTGCAGCAGCCGTGCCAGCACCGATGAAGACCTCACCTTCTGGGGTGGCGTTAGCATCGTTGAGATCGAGATCGTTGCTGGAAAGCAGACCGCGTGCGCGGACGGCTCCAGTGGACGTGCTCGGAGTCGGGTCCATCTTGATCTGTACGTCGTGGCCGGCAACTGCACCATCGACGTCCGTGCGCATGCGCGGGCGAATGATGATGTTCGTGTTCGAGCCCTTCGGAACGATGAATTCGCGGTTGTCCATGTTTGCACACATGGAGTTCGAAGCGACAGCAACGTTTCCGCAACCAGCGACCGTAGCCGTGGTGAACGGAGTCGTAGCGCCGACGAGGTAAAGCTCGAGGCGGTCAACGTTCGTCGAGAGCGACGCAGCGTTGGCACCGGAAGCCGTGAAGACGAGGTCCGTGACGTCGATATCCTCGTACTCAGCGTGGAACTGCAGGCGGAGGATTTCGTCGGCCAGAGAACCACCAAGCAGCTGCTTGGCCTTCACCGGAGACGAAGACTTGGTCACGTACAGGTCACCCTGGCTTCGCAACGAGTAGATCGTGGACGGAACAACCGTGGCCTGGATCTCGGCAGCAGCGGTGCCAAGAG
>CAYWJU010000034.1:0-5704 GCA_964458645.1 uncultured Candidatus Peribacteria bacterium
GCGACAACGAGGGAGCCGGAGAAGGAACCGTTACCGGAGATGGTAAGTGTTGCACCGGAGATGGTACCGAAGACGTCGAGCGTGGCTTTGGGAGCCAACGTACCGATACCAACTGATCCGCCATCCAGCATGACTACCTCCGGGTTGCCCGATGCGTCCGGATTGAACGTCAGGTAATTGGCGGAAGTGTCGTAGCCAATGGTTCCTTCGTTACCGTCGGTGCCGATATGCATGCTGGATCCACCCAAGTACAGATCGCGCCAGCGCAACGAGGACGTGCCCAAATCGTAGGTAACGTCGACAGAAGGCGTGATATTGGAGTTCACCAACGCGTTGAAGGTGACAGTGTCCGACGAATCGCTGCCGATGATCGTATTGCCATTCAG
Source organism: uncultured Candidatus Peribacteria bacterium (assembly GCA_964458645.1). GTDB lineage: Bacteria > Patescibacteriota > Gracilibacteria > Peribacterales > Peribacteraceae > DAORHV01. The sequence goes on from CAYWJU010000034.1 coordinate 387, forward strand.
CGTGGTGACGCCGGTAACAGTGAGTGCGCCGCCAACCTGCAACGAACCGTCGGTACGCAAGGTGTTCACCAACGGACGGTACAAATTGGTATCGAAGATATTGTCGTACCCGAAGAGCAGATGCGGGTTGGCAGATGTTGCATTGCCCGGCATGGAGATGGCGATTCCCGGTGCTCCGGTAGCCGAAGAATCGACATAAATACCGGTTCCCGTGGCTACGTTCTGGTCTACCAGAAGGGCTCCGGAGCCGAAAAGATCATCTTGCTGCACCTCCATCTGTCCCAGCGGCGTCGTTGTGCCGACGCCAACTTGTCCGATGTTGTAGTAAATGCTGTTATCGTTATTCACGGTCCACACGCTGTCGCCTCCGCCGCCGCCCGAGGAGCTTCCCGAACCGGTCAGGTTAATGAGGCGGCCGTTGCTCAAGCGAACGAACAGACCGCCAGTATCACCGGCATACGCCGCAACCGGAGCCGTAAAGTTACCGCTATAGCGGGCAACTTTGGAGATGCGGATTTCATCCATGTAACCGGTAAAGTTCTGGTCACCGGCGAAGTTATACGGATAGCGGTTACCGAGCATAAGGTAGCGGCTGCTCAGCGTCTTCAGCGCTGCAGAAGAGCCAATAGAGCCGATCGCCGTACCGTTCTTATACACACGGAAGGTGTTGCCGCTGCGCTCGAATGCAATATGCACCCACTGCGAGGTCGGGAAATCCACGGTATCCGTAATGCTGATAGTCATACCGGTCGACGTCTTCCAGTTACCCTGCAGTTTGTTGCCGCTGGTGAGTTGCAATGACCACTGATGATCGTTGACCGCAGTCATGCCGATCAAGAAGCGATTCACGCTGGTATTTGCGCCTTCGTACACCCAAGTGTCCACAGTGAAATCACCGGTGGTGTAGTAGTCATCGTTGGTGCTGCTGAAGCGGTAATACTGATAACCGGCACAGTTCAGACTGATGCTGTTCGTTCCGAATTTGGCTTGTGCAGCGCTGTTGGAAATACACGAACCGCCATGGCTATTGGTGTTGGTTTTTCCTTGAGCGGTGTTGGTAGCGATACCGCTGGCATCTTCGGCACTCACCAAGTACGTGGTGTCGGAATCATTGCCGCCGCTGGTACTCGGGCGGGCGAAGATACGAGCGTAGTTGGACGCAGTCGGAGCGTTGGAGCTGGCTTCAAGAATGTCGAAGCTGCCGATGTCGGCCATGCGGAAGTCGATATTGCCGTCGGAATCAGCATCGAACTTAATGCGATCTCCAACGGTGTCGTATTGAATCTGTGCTGAGTCGCCGCTCACGCCAAGATTGATTGCACCGCTCAAGAAGAAGTTCTTCCAGCGCAGCGTATCGGAGCCCAAACTGTAGGTATTGGTGATTGCAGGAATCAGACTGCCGGAAATGACGCTCTTAAAGCTCACGACGTCAGTCGAAGCATTACCCAACTGCACTGCTCCCGAGAAAGCGGCATGGTTGCTGATAATAAGGTTGCGACCGGACAGCGTTCCGACAATGTCCAAGGTTGCTTTTGGTGCAGTGGTGCCGATACCCACGCGGTTGGCGTTGGCGTCGATGGAGAGTGTATTGGTGTCGAAGAAAGCTCCCGAGCTGAAGCGAGCGGTGTTCACAATCTTGAGCGTTCCAGAAGACGTCAGGTCCTTTTCAGCATGGATGATATTTCCGGAAGCGGTCTCGATAATCTTGAGGCCGAGATAACCGGAGGTGAGATCGATAGTCAGGGCGCCGGTCATGGTGTCGCCGGCTTTGCGGACGTAGCGGGCATCGCCGAGCTGCAGCACGCCGCCGGAGTTCACCGACGGTCCACCGGTCTGATCTGTTCCACAAGAGAAGCGTTTGGTGGCACTGTCCCAGAGCAACTTGGATGTTCCTGCGGTATCACAATCGGCCAGGCCTGCACCGGCAAAGGTTGTTGCGGCGTAGAGGTGCGTACCGGTTACGGAGCGAGTAGCGAACAGATCCATTCCAGAGGCAGTACCCAGGACTTCCAAGGTGGCACCGGAGATGCCTTTGCGTACAACGAGCGAGCCGGTGATGGAAGCATTGCCGGAGACGACCAGAGTTTTGCCGGAAATGGTGCCGACAACGTCAAGTGAAGCTTTCGGAGTAGTGGTACCAATACCAACGCGGTTGGCATTGGCGTCGATCGTGAGCGTGTTGGTGTCGAAGGAAGCTCCGGAGCTGAAGCGAGCGGTGTTCACGACCTTCAGGGTTCCGGAGGACGTGAGGTCCTTTTCGGCGTGGATGATGTTTCCGGAGGCGGTCTCGATAATGCGCAAGCCGAGGAAGCCGGAGGTGAGGTCGATGACGAGTGCACCCGTCATGGTGTCGCCCTGCTTCTTCACGTAGCGAGCGTCACCGAGGCGCAGGACGGCGCCGGAGAAGGAGCTGGTGCCGGCATTGCCGGTGTTCTGGTCGGTGCCGCAGGAGAAGCGCTTGGTGGCGCTGTCCCACAAGAGCTTGCTGGTACCGGCAGTGTCGCAGTCGGCCAGGCCTGCACCGGCAAAGGTTGTTGCGGCGTAGAGGTGGGTTCCGGAGATGGAGCGGGTGGCGAAGAGATTGGAGCCGGAGATGTTGCGCGTGGCATAAATATCGGTACCGGATGCGGTGCCCAGAACTTCCAAGGCGGTATTGTTGGCCGTGGTACCGACACCAACTTTCCCGGTGCTCAGGATAAGGGTTGCGGTTGCGTTCGGATCGGAGAACGTCAGATCTCCCAAATAGCGGATGCCCGAGGCAGCATCGAACTGCATCTGGGCACCACCGGTGACGAATTCCATAAGGCCGGCAACGGCCATGGTGCTATCGAAGCGCGATGTGGTTGCCACATGTAATCCATAGTTCAGAAGGTTGGTAGTGCCGATCCCAACGCGGTTATTCACTGCATCTACAAACAGCGTACCGCCATCGAACGTTGCACCAGATTCAGTGACCAGCGTTCCGGACGACGTCAGTTGCTTGCTGGCACGGACAATGGCGCCGGAAATCGTGTTCAGGACGTTCAGACCCAGGGTGGTATTGCTGCCACCGGTGACGTTGATGGTCAGCGCACCGGTCATGGTGTCGCCGCTTTTCTTCACGTAGCGAGCGTCACCGAGGCGCAGTACTGCACCAGAGAACGAAGCTGTTCCTGCAGAACCTCCGGTCTGATCTGTTCCGCAGGAGAAGCGCTTGGTAGCGGCATCCCACAACAGCTTGCTGGTACCGGCAGTGTCACAGTCGGCCAGACCTGCGCCGGCAAAGGTTGTTGCGGTGTAGAGGTGAGTGCCGGAGATGGAGCGGGTGGCGAAGATGTTCTGGCCTGAGACGGACTTCGTGGCATACAAGTTCGTACCCGAAGCAGTACCCAGGACTTCCAGTGTGATGTTGCTGTCGGCAGCTGTCGTACCCAGGTTATTGCCGATAATCGCCGATCCGGAAACGGACAACCTGGAACCTGGTTGCTCGGTTCCGATTCCCACCGCGCCAGTAGCCGTGATGGCAAATTTGCTGGTGGTGCCGAGCTTGAAGTTCGCCAGATAGCGCATGCCGGTGGGCACGCTGTTTTCCGTCACATTTATGGCAAGCGCGGTGTAGCCTACCGCGCTGGAATAGTTGATTGCAGGATTGATGGACAGCACGCTGGCCGGGCCACCTAATATAGTTCCGAAAATAAATGACGAGCCCACGCTACCGCCGAAGGTGCTCGTACCGGCGTTCGTACGGCTGAAAAACGGAGTTCCGCTAAAATCCCTGATATTCCAGGTGCCGTTCACCAATTGCTGCAAGTCACCCGCCCCGGTAACGGCAAGCAATCCGGCGCCCAGGTTGCTTTGCCATTCGGTCAGGTTAGCGGCCTGGCTCGCTGCACCGCGCACGGTCAAGGGCTTGGTGTTTAGTGTGCCGGCTTTCAGCAATCCGCTGCCCGCCAAAACCAATTGACCGGATGACGACAGCATCTTCTCAGCATGAATCGTATCGCCGGAGGCTGTTTCGATGATGCGCAGACCCAGGAATCCCGATGTCAGATCGATGACGAGTGCTCCGGTCATGGTGTCGCCTTGTTTCTTCACGTATCGAGCATCGCCGAGACGCAGCACTGCTCCAGAGAATGAAGCGGTGCCGGCAGAACCTCCTGTTTGGTCGGTACCGCAGGAGAAACGCTTGGTGGCGCTGTCCCACAAGAGCTTGCTCGTACCGGAGGTGTCGCAATCGGCAAGACCTGCACCGGCAAAGGTTGTTGCGGTGTAGAGGTGAGTGCCGGAGATGGAGCGGGTGGCGAAGAGGTTCTGGCCGGAGGCGGTGCCGAGGATGTGCAGCGTGGAACCCGAGATCGTGCCTTGAACTTCGAGCTTGGCAGTTGGCGCTACAGTTCCGATACCAACTTTACCGGCAGAATCGATGTGTAACTGTTCTGTTCCATTGGTGAACAAACCGACCGTCTGCCAGAAAGCGTCTGCGGCAATGTCGATCTGTGTTGTATTAGAGCGACCGACAACCGAAACGCCGCCGTTGCCGAGCATCGTGCCGTTAGCAACGTCGCTCTGGAAGTAACCGAGTGTACGGAAAAAATCCTTGGCGTAGCCCGCGCCATTAATGTGCAGACTGCTGCCGCTGATACCGCCTACCACATCCAACGCAGTATCAGGAGCTGTCGTTCCGACTCCCACGCGGTTATTGACGGAGTCCACGAACAGCGTGCCGGCGTCAAAAATTGCTCCGGATTCGGTGACAAGTGAGCCAGACGAAACAAGTTGCTTGGAAGCCCGGACAATGGCGCCGGAAATAGTGTTAAGGACGTTCAGGCCTAAGGTCGTGTTGCCGCCACCGGTAACGTTGATTGTAAGCGCACCAGTCATGGTGTCGCCGGCTTTGCGAACATAGCGGCTGTCACCCAGGCGCAGCACTGCTCCAGAGAACGACGTCGTTCCAGCGCTGCCGCCGGTCTGGTCGGTGCCACACGAGAAGCGTTTCGTAGCTACGTCCCAGAGCAATTTACTGGTTCCGGCGGTGTCACAATCCGCCAAGCCGGCGCCGCCGAAGGTTGTGGCGGCGTAGATGTTGGTACCCGTAATGCTGCGTGTGGCGTACAGATCGGCTCCCGAGGCGGTGCCGAGAACTTCCAGCGTCGCACCGGAAATGCCTTTGCGCACGACCAGCGCGCCGGAAATAGAGGCGTTGCCGGAGACAACGAGAGTGGTGCCGGAGATGGTGCCGACTGCCGTGAAGCTGTCGTCGGTCTTCAGCAGGTTTGCGGAGGCACGGTAGAGGTTGGTGTCGTAGTTGGCGGCACCGGTGCCGAAGACGATGTGATTGG
>CAYWJU010000035.1:0-4109 GCA_964458645.1 uncultured Candidatus Peribacteria bacterium
GCCAGGAATCCGATCCACATGGCCGCCCCCGCGATCGCCGAACTGGCTGCCACCCTCTGGGACGAGGGTAACGCCCATTTTCCGCCGACCACCTGGCAGATCTCGAACATCAAGGGCGGTACCGGCGCCACCAACGTCATACCCGGCACCGTCGAGATCCTCTTCAACTTCCGCTTCTCGACCGCTAGCACCCCGGAAGGGCTGCAACAGCGCCTCGAAGCCGTGCTGCAGCGGCATGGGCTCGACTACGAGATCAAATGGACGCTGGGCGCCCGCCCCTTCCTGACCGCCGAAGGCGCCCTGGTCGACGCGGCACGCAACGCGATCCGCGACGAACTCGGCATCGAAGCGGAATTGTCGACCACCGGCGGTACCTCCGATGGTCGCTTCATCGCGCAGATCTGCCCCCAGGTCATCGAGATCGGACCGGTCAATGCCACCATCCACAAGATCGATGAATGCGTCGAGGCGGCGGCACTGCCGAAGCTCTCGGGCATCTATCGCCGAGTCCTCGAGCAACTCCTGACCTGACATGTCCGATACACGCGACGAACTCCTCACCCTCCGTGACCTGCTGCGCTACGCCGTCAGCCGCTTCAACGAGGGCGGACTGTTCTTCGGCCACGGTAACGACAACGCGTGGGATGAAGCGGTCTATCTGTTGCTGCACACGCTGCACCTCCCGCTCGACCGACTGGAGCCCTTCCTCGATGCGCGCCTCACCACGCCCGAGCGCGAAGCCGTACTCGCCGTGATCGAACGCCGCGTGCGCGAGCGGGTACCGGCGGCCTACATCACGAACGAAGCCTGGCTCGGCGAGCATCGCTTCTATGTCGACGAGCGCACCATCGTGCCGCGCTCCTTCATCGCTGAACTGATCGAGGAACGTTTTGAACCGTGGCTGGATGATCCCGACGGCGTCACGTCCGCACTGGATCTGTGCACCGGCTCCGGCTGCCTGGCCATCCTGCTCGCCCTCGCCTTTCCCGATGCACAGGTCGATGCCGTTGATCTCTCGCAGGATGCGCTGTCGGTCGCCCGTCGCAACGTTGCCGATTACCAGCTTGAAGATCGCATCCGCCTCGTACATGCGAATCTCTTCGCCGGCGTGGCCCGGCAGCGCTACGACCTGATCATCTCCAACCCGCCCTACGTCAACGCGGAATCGATGGCGATGCTGCCGGAGGAGTACCGCCGGGAGCCGGAAATGGCGCTCGCCTCCGGCGAGGATGGGCTCGACCTGGTGCGCCTCATGCTGAAGGAAGCGCACGCGCATCTCAATCCCGAGGGCCTGCTCATCGTCGAAATCGGCCACAACCGCGATGCGCTGGAAGCCGCCTTCCCGCAGACCCCCTTTACCTGGCTCGAAACCAGCGCCGGCAACGAATACGTCTTCCTGCTGCGTGCCGACGAGTTGCCGTAGCGCTCCGCGGACTTTCCCGCAACTGCGCCTGTTGCGCCCCCGCCCCTTTCAAGCACTTCGGCTACGCATCCGCGAGCCGAAGTGATAGCCTATGCGCTCCTCTGTAGATACGGATCAAGACACATGGGCGACAGAACCACACTCAAGTTCCTCGTGGTGGACGATTTCTCCACCATGCGCCGAATCGTCCGCAACCTGCTCAAGGAACTCGGCTTCCACAATGTCGAGGAAGCAGAAGACGGTGCGATCGCGCTCGGCCGGCTGAAACAGGGCGGAATCGAATTCGTCGTGACCGACTGGAACATGCCGAACATGGACGGCCTCACCCTGCTGCAATCGATTCGTGCCGATCCCGCGCTCAAGCACCTGCCAGTCCTGATGATCACCGCCGAAGCAAAAAAGGAAAACATCATCGCCGCAGCTCAGGCAGGAGCATCGGGCTACATCGTGAAGCCTTTCACCGGCGCGACGCTCTCCGAAAAACTGAACAAGATCTTCGAAAAGATGGGGGTTTGAATGGCAACGACAAGCAAGCGCACTTCTGCAGCCACCGTTCGCAAGGCACCTGCGAAAAAATCGGCCGCTCCCGCACGCAAGGCCGCAACGAAGAAGGCCCCGGCGAAGCGCAGCAAGGACACCAGCAGCCATGTGCTCAGCGAACTGAAGGACCTCGCCAAGGAACTCAAGCTGGCGGCGAAAGGGCTCAACAAGAAAACAGCAGGGCAGAACCCGAAGGAAGTTTCCAGCATTCTCGGCAGCGTCGAGCGCATGACCGCCGATGCTGCCAACAAGTCGCTGACCGAGGCCGAAGCGGCCAAGGTGCTGGTTGGCGCCACCCTCGACTCGCTGTCGAAGAACTGGAACCGTCAGGACATTGAAACCCACCTCAAGGCCGTCAGCGCGCACCTGACCAATATCATCGTGGCCCAGGAGTTCCAGGATCTCGCCGGGCAATCGCTGCGCAAGGCGATGAAGGCGCTGGTCGGCGCGATCATCGTCGTCGAGGGCGGCGGCCCGACCGAGGACAAGCGCCTCTCGCAGAGCGAGATCGACGGCCTGTTGAAAGACCTGATGCCCTGACGAGCTGCCGACTACCGAAACAGGAAAACAAAAACGGCGAGTGATTTTCATCACTCGCCGTTTCCGTACAGCTGGGGCGACATACCGGGATCGAACCGGTGACACCTGGAATCACAATCCAGTGCTCTACCGACTGAGCTAATGCCGCCACTGTTCTGGCGCGCCCGGCGAGACTCGAACTCACAACCCCCGGCTTAGAAGGCCGGTGCTCTATCCGGTTGAGCTACGGGCGCGGGTTGAATCTCTCAGGCAAAAAATCTTGCTCGGTATACTACAGGGCCTGCAAACTACGAATTTTGGTCGGGGCGGTGGGATTCGAACTCACGACCCTCTGCTCCCAAAGCAGATGCGCTACCAGGCTGCGCTACGCCCCGAGGAAGGGCGCATTATAGAGACGAGGTTCCTTAAGGTCAATCGTCGCCGCGAGCTTTTTATCATTGGCGACGCCTTGCTTGCACCCCCCCTGCATTTCTGATAGAAAAGCAGCTTTTCCAAAACGGACGCTCTCCGAAAGACCCCCGAAAAATGGCTGAAGACCTGCTCCACAAACATTTCACGCCCTACGTTCCGAAGAAGGGCGAGGAATACATGAACTCCAAGCAGCTCACGCATTTCCGCAAGATTCTGCAGACGCTGAAACAGGAACTCTCGGAAGACATCGAGCGCACCGTGCATACGATGCAGGACGAAGCTACCGTCTTCGCCGACCCGAACGATCGCGCCAGCCAGGAAACCGACATGGCGATCGAATTGCGCAACCGCGATCGCGAACGCAAGCTGATCAAGAAGATCGACGAGACGCTGGGCCGCATCGAGGCAGACGACTACGGCTACTGTGACAAGTGCGGCGTCGAAATCGGCATCAAGCGCCTGGAAGCGCGTCCGACGGCCACCCTGTGCATCGATTGCAAGACGCTCGAGGAACTGCGCGAGAAGCAGGTCGCGAAGTAATTCCAGCGATACCTCCCGGTCTTGCCAGGATCTGAGAGAGAAACAAAAAAAGGACGCCGAAGCGTCCTTTTTTGTTGCCCGTGATTCAGGTTCAGGCTTGCGGTGCTTCCGCCGGTGCAGCAGCAGCCTCTTCGGCAGCCACGGCCTTCATCGACAGGCGCACGCGGCCCTTCTCATCGGCTTCCAGCACCTTGACACGCACCTGCTGACCTTCCTTGAGCTTGTCGGAAACCTTCTCGACGCGTTCGTTGGCGATCTGCGAGATATGCAGCAGGCCATCGCGGCCCGGCATGATGCTGACGATGGCGCCGAAGTCCAGCAGCTTCAGCACGGTGCCTTCGTAGATCTTGCCGATCTCGACTTCGGCAGTGATGTCGCTGATGCGCTTCTTGGCGGCATCGGCAGCTTCACCGGAGGTCGAGGCGATGGTGATCGTGCCGTCGTCCTGGATGTCGATAGTCGTGCCGGTCTCTTCCGTGATGGCACGGATGACGGCGCCGCCCTTGCCGATCACGTCACGGATCTTCTCCGGATTGATCTTCACGACATACAGACGCGGAGCGTAGGCGGAGAGTTCGCCAACGCCGGATGACGAGCCTTCCATCTGACCGAGGATGTGGAAACGGGCATCCTTGGCCTGGGCCAGCGCGACCTG
>CAYWJU010000035.1:4119-4521 GCA_964458645.1 uncultured Candidatus Peribacteria bacterium
GTCCATGTCGCCGAGGTGGTCCTCGTCACCGAGGATGTCGGTCAGCACGGCGAAACGATTGCCGTCCTTGATCAGGCCCATGGCGATGCCGGCAACGTGCGACTTGAGCGGCACGCCCGCATCCATCAGCGCCAGCGAACCGCCGCAGACGGAAGCCATCGACGACGAACCGTTCGACTCGGTGATTTCCGAGACCAGACGCATCGAGTACGAGAACTCGTCGGCAGGCGGCAGCACGGCCACGAGGGCGCGCTTGGCCAGACGACCGTGACCGATTTCACGACGCTTCGGCGTACCGACGCGACCGCATTCGCCGGTGGCGTACGGAGGCATGTTGTAGTGGAGCATGAAGCGCTCGCGGTATTCGCCGGCCAGCGCGTCGATGATCTGCTCGTCACGACC
>CAYWJU010000036.1:0-4452 GCA_964458645.1 uncultured Candidatus Peribacteria bacterium
GGGGCTCTGCAACGCTGCCAAGATCGCTCGAAGGGCCGGCGCGGCAGCGCCAGCACCGCCTTCGAGTTCGCCTTCGACCGATTGATAGTGACACCAAGGAGATGAACATGGCTGATCTGTTCGACAACCCGATGGGCCTGATGGGTTTCGAGTTCGTGGAGTTCGCTTCGCCGCTGGCCGGCGTGCTCGAACCGCTGTTCGAGAAGATGGGCTTCTCGCTCGTTGCCAAGCACCGCAGCAAGGACGTTGCGCTGTACCGCCAGGGCGACATCAACTTCATCGTCAACCGCGAGCCGAAGAGCCTGGCCGGCTTCTTCGCCGCCGAGCACGGGCCCAGCGCCTGCGCGCTGGCCTTTCGCGTGCGCGACTCGCACAAGGCCTACTACCGGGCGCTCGAACTCGGCGCGCAGCCGGTCGAGGTGCCCACCGGCCCGATGGAGCTGCACCTGCCGGCGATCAAGGGCATCGGCGGCGCGCCGCTGTACCTGATCGACCGCTACGAGGATGGCAAGTCGATCTACGACATCGACTTCGAGTTCCTGCCCGCCTACCAGGACATGAAGGAGCGCCACCCCAAGGGCCACGGCTTCAAGATCATCGACCACCTGACGCACAACGTCTACCGCGGCCGCATGGCCTACTGGGGCGGCTTCTACGAGCGCATCTTCAACTTCCGCGAGATCCGCTACTTCGACATCCAGGGCGAGTACACGGGGCTGACCAGCCGCGCGATGACCGCGCCCGACGGCCTGATCCGCATCCCGCTGAACGAGGAGTCGGGCAAGGGCGGCACCGGGCAGATCGAAGAGTTCCTGATGAAGTTCAGCGGCGAGGGCATCCAGCACATCGCGCTGCTCACCGACGACCTGCTCGCTTCGGTGGATGCGCTGCAGCTGGCCGGCATCCCGCTGATGACCGCGCCGAACGACGTCTACTACCAGATGCTCGAGGAGCGCATGCCCGGCCACGGCGAGCCGGTGGGCGAGCTGCAAACGCGCGGCATCCTGCTCGACGGCAGCACTAAGGGCGGTGACAAGCGGCTGCTGCTGCAGATCTTCAGCGAGACGCTGCTCGGGCCGGTGTTCTTCGAGTTCATCCAGCGCAAGAACGACGAGGGCTTCGGCGAGGGCAACTTCAAGGCGCTGTTCGAGAGCCTGGAGCGCGACCAGATCCGCCGCGGCGCGCTGAGCACGGCGGCCTGAGCCAGCGATCGTGATGGCACGGCGGCGCGGGTCACCGGCCTGCCCGCCGCCCAAAGGAGGTCGATGATGATCCGCAAGCTAGAACCTGCCGAAGCCAGCGAGGCCTTGGCCACGCTGCCGCACTGGACGCACGACAGCGCGCGCGGCGCCATGCGCCGCGAGTTCCGCTTTGCCGACTTCAACGAAGCCTTCGGCTTCATGAGCCGCATCGCGCTCGCCGCCGAGCGCGCCGACCACCACCCCGAGTGGTGCAACGTCTACAACCGCGTCGACATCACGCTGACCACGCACGATTGCGGCGGCCTGTCGCAGCGCGACATCGACCTGGCACGCCTGGCCGACCGCGCCTTCGACGCCATGAACGGGGGCCGCTGATGCAGCGCCAGCTGATCGACAACCTCAAACACGGCCTGGCCGCCGGCGCGCGGCCCGAGCGCGCCGACTGGACCATCGACCAGGGCTGGGAGCGCTACAGCGCCGCGGAGCACGCCACCTGGAAGACGCTGTACGAACGGCAGACCCAGCTGCTGCAAGACCGCGCCTGCGATGAGTTCGTCGAAGGCATGAAGCAGCTGCCGATCGGCGCGGACACCATCCCCGACTTCCGCCGCCTGTCGGAGGTGCTGATGCGGCGCACCGGCTGGCAGGTGGTGGCCGTGCCCGGGCTGGTGCCCGACGAGGTGTTCTTCGAGCACCTGGCGAACCGGCGCTTCCCCTCGGGCCACTTCATCCGCAAGCCGCACGAACTCGACTACCTGGAAGAGCCCGACGTCTTCCACGACGTCTTCGGCCATGTGCCGATGCTGATGAACCCGGTCATCGCCGACTACATCCAGGCCTACGGCGAAGGCGGCCTGCGCGCGCAGCGCCTGGGCAAGCTGACGCAGCTGGCGCGCGTGTACTGGTACACGGTCGAGTTTGGCCTGGTGCAGCAGCACGACGGCTTGCGCATCTACGGTGCCGGCATCGCCAGCTCGGCCACCGAGAGCGTGTTCGCGCTGGACGATGCGTCGCCGAACCGCATCCGCTTCGAGCTGGAGCGCGTGATGCGCACGCGCTATCGCATCGACGACTTCCAGGAGAGCTACTTCGTGCTCGGCAGCCTGGACGAGTTGCTCGAGCTGGCGCACATCGACTTCCTGCCGCTGTACCAGCGCATCGAAGGCCTCGGTGAAGTCGAGCCCGGCCAGGTGCTGGGCAGCGACCGGGTGCTCACGCGCGGCAGCGGCGCCTACGCGGCGGCACGGCGCGCGGATCGGCTGGAGCCGCAGGGGCACTGAGGTGAAACATCAAGTCATTCACCGCAGAGCCGCTGAGAACGCAGAGAAGCGCAGACGCTGGTTGCTTGGATTGCCTCTGCGCAACTCTGCGACCTCTGCGACTCTGCGGTGAAGGCTGCTGGTTTCATGTGCTGCGGGTGGCGCGCCAGCACCATGGGCAACTGAGATGACGCGCACGATCCTGATCACCGGCGCGGCCGGCCACCTCGGGCGCGCGGTGGCCGCGGCCTTCGATGCCGAAGGCGCGAACCTGGTGCTGCTCGGCCGCGACCGTGCGCAGCTCGAGCGCGCGTTCGGCGGCGATGCCGAAGGGCGTCTGCTCGTCGCCTGCGACCTGCTCGACGCGGCGCAGGTGCAAGCGGCGGCCGACGCCGCGCTGGCGCGCTTCGGCGCGATCGACGTGCTGTGCCACATCGCCGGCGGTTTCCGCATGGGCGAGGCGGTGCACGAAACCAGCGGGGCGAACTGGGACTGGCTGCTCGACCTGAACGCGCGCACGCTGCTGCACACGGCGCGCGCGGTGATCCCGGCGATGCTGCGCCAGGGCAGCGGCAAGGTGGTCAATGTCGGCGCGGCCAGCGCGCTGAAAGGCCAGGCGCTGATGGGCGCCTACACCGCGTCGAAGTCGGCCGTGATGCGGCTCACCGAGGCCATGGCCGCCGAGCTGCGCGACCACGGCATCAACGTCAACTGCGTGCTGCCGACGATCATCGACACGCCCGATAACCGTGCCGCGATGCCCGACACCGACCCGACGCGCTGGGTCGCGCCGGCCGACCTGGCGGCGGTGATCCGCTTCCTGGCCAGCGACGCGGCGCGCGCGGTGCACGGCGCGGCGCTGCCCGTTGCCGGGCTGAGCTGAGCGTTTGCACAGGCCGGCCGTTCGAGCCTCGGCTCGGCCGGCGCCTCGCGCTGCCGCCAGCGGCCGCAGCGGCCCGGCTGCAGCGCGCGGCCCCGGGGCGCGCCGATCGTGTCGCAGCGGCACTGGTCGACATCGCGCGCGCCCTCTATGCTGCGGGCACCGGCACGAAGGCCCGCCGACGCCTTGCCAGACGGCTTGGCGGTCGCTGCGATCTGCCGGCAAGCGGCTTGCCGGGCGCCGCCCGACGCTGCACCCATCCACGAGGAGCCCCCATGCGCAACGGCCTACCCGCCGCCAGCCCGTGCCCGCTGGCCGACACTACCCCATGCCACCCGGCCCGCGGCAGCGTGCCCCGGGGCCAGGGCTGAACGCGATGGACATCGACCCCTCCGATTGGGACGCGCGGCTGCATGAAGTGCGCTTTCCCGGCGACAGCGATCCGGCCGAGACGCGCGAGTGGCTCGATGCGCTGGGCTCGCTGGTGCGCGCCGGCGGGCGCGAGCGCGCGCGCTTCGTGCTGGATGCGCTGCAGGACGAAGCGCTGCGCCACGCGCTGGCCTGGAAGCCGCGACGCACCACCCCCTACCTGAACACGATCGCGGTCGAGGCGCAGCCTGCCTTCCCTGGCGACCTCGAGATCGAGCAGCGGCTGGCCGCGCTGATGCGCTGGAACGCGCTGGCGATGGTGGTGCGCGCCAACCATCGCTACGGCGAACTGGGTGGCCACATCGCCAGCTACGCCAGCGCCGCCGACCTGTTCGAGGACGGCTTCAACCATTTCTTCCGCGCGCGCAGCGACGCCGGCCCGGCCGGCGCCGGCTTCGGCGGCGACATGGTCTATTTCCAGCCGCATTCGGCGCCGGGTGTTTATGCGCGCGCCTTTCTCGAGGGCCGCCTGTCGCACGACGACCTGGCGCATTACCGGCAGGAGATCGCCGCGCCGGCGGCCGGCGCGCGCGGCCTGTGCAGCTACCCGCACCCCTGGTTGATGCCGGACTTCTGGCAGTTCCCCACCGTCTCGATGGGCCTGGGCCCGCTGTCGGCGGTGGACCAGGCGCGCTTCATGCGCTACTTGCAGCATCGCGGCTTGCTGGACACGGCCGCGCGC
>CAYWJU010000037.1:0-4260 GCA_964458645.1 uncultured Candidatus Peribacteria bacterium
CGCCAGCCATGGCGCCGGTATTCGTGGGCGATGCTCTGGATCTCGGTCGCCGCAGCGGTCCGCGCCTCACGCAAGCGCTTCTTGTCGATCTTGCGATCCGGGAAGAAACGCAGTGTATAGCTGACGCAGCCCATGTACAGCGACTCCATCAGCTGCGGCTCGTACCGCTTGCCGATGATGAATTCGGTCGAGCCGCCACCGATATCGACGACCAGCCGCTTGTGCGCCGCCATGGGCAACGAATGTGATGCGCCGATGTAGATCAGGCGGGCCTCTTCGCGCCCGGCGATGATTTCGATCGGAAACCCCAGTGCAGCTTCTGCCTCCGGCAAAAACTCGAGGGCATTCTTGGCAACGCGCAGGGCATTGGTGGCGACCGCCCGGACCGCCTCCGGATCGAATCCGCGCAGGCGCTCACCGAAGCGCGACAGCGCCTGCAGCGCGCGTTGGCGGGAAGCCGCATCGAGCCGCTTGTCGGCCGTCAACCCGGAGGCGAGCCGCACCGACTCCTTGATCGCATCGAGCGGGTAGATCTGGTCTCCGACGACCCGGCCGACCTGCAGCCGGAAGCTGTTGGACCCGAGATCCACTGCTGCAATCAGTTCGTAACCCACCTGCAAGGCGCTTCTCCAGTCGATGATGGCCAATTCTAGCACCGCGCACATGCCGGCCCGGCGGCGCTGAAGACATTGAAATATTCGCGTAACATCGATGCAACACACTTAGCGATCTGCCAACAGCCCGAATCAAATCGCCCCTAGACCGATGAGCCCGCGCCCTTCCCTGCTCCGTTCCCGTCGCCATAGTTTCCCGCCGGAAAACTATCTGAACCGCGAACTCGGACTGCTCGCCTTCAACCGCCGCGTCTTCGCACAGGCCCAGAATCCCGAGACTCCCCTGCTCGAACGGCTGCGCTTCCTTTGCATCGTGAGCAGCAACCTCGATGAATTCTTCGAGATTCGTGCCGCAGGACTCAAGGAACAGATCAAGCTCAATTCCAGCGCCCGCAGCACCGACGGAAAATCCGCCAAGGAAGCCTACAGGCTCATTGCCGACGAGGCACATGCCCTGGTCGAGGAGCAGTACGAACTGTTCAACCACGACATCCTTCCCCGGCTGGCCGACGAAGGCATCTGTTTCCTGCGGCGCAGTGCCTGGACCGAGGCGCAGCGTGAGTGGATTCACGACTATTTCCAGAAGGAAGTGATGCCGGTGCTGACACCGATCGGTCTCGATCCGTCGCATCCCTTCCCGCGCGTCCTCAACAAAAGCCTCAATTTCGCGGTCGAGCTCGAAGGAAAGGACGCCTTCGGGCGCAGCTCGGGGGCCGCCATCGTGCAGGCGCCACGCATGCTGCCGCGCGTCATCCAGTTGCCCGAGGCCTTGGCTGGCTGCCGCCACGGCTTCGTGTTCCTGTCGTCGATCCTGCACGGCTTCGTCGGCGATCTCTTTGCCGGCATGGAGGTCAAGGGCTGCTACCAGTTCCGCGTCACGCGCAACTCCGACCTTTTCGTCGACGAGGAGGAAATCAAGAACCTGCGTACCAAGATCCAGGGCGAACTCCCTCAGCGCCATTTCGGCGACGCCGTTCGCCTCGAGGTCGCGGAGAACTGCTCGCCGGAAATGACCCGTTTCCTGCTCGAGCAGTTTGGCCTCGACGAACGCGAGCTGTATCGCGTCGAAGGCCCGGTCAACCTTGTCCGCCTGATGCAGGTACCGGACAGCGTCGACCGCCCGGACCTGAAGTTTCCGCTGTTCACGCCCGGCACGCCCGCCGTGCTGGCCAAAAAGCCGACGATCTTCTCCGCCATCCGCGCCGGTGACATCCTGCTGCACCACCCGTTCCAGAGCTTCACGCCGGTGATCGAGCTGCTTGAAGCCGCGGTGACCGACCCCGATGTCGTGGCGATCAAGATGACCGTCTACCGCACCGGCACCGATTCCGTGCTGATGCGCTCGCTGCTGCGTGCCGCCCAGGCGGGCAAGGAAGTGACGGTCGTCGTCGAATTGATGGCGCGCTTCGACGAAGAAGCGAACATCGGCTGGGCGACCAAGCTCGAGGAGGTCGGTGCGCATGTCGTCTATGGTGTCGTCGGCTACAAGACGCACGCCAAGATGCTGATGATCGTGCGGCGCGAGGAGAGCAAGCACGGCAAGCTGCTGCGCCGCTATGTCCACCTCGGCACCGGCAACTACCATCCGCGTACGGCGCGCCTCTATACCGACTTCGGCCTGCTGACCTGCAACGAGAGCATCGGCGCCGACGTAAACGAGGTCTTCAAGCAGCTGACCGGCCTCGGCCGGGCGCAGGCCCTCAATCATCTCTGGCAGGCACCGTTCTCGCTGCACGCGAACATCGTCGCCGCCATCGAGAACGAAACCCGTGCGGCACTTGCCGGCAAGCGCGCGCGCATCATCGCCAAGATGAATTCGCTGCTCGAACCGGAAACGATTGCTGCGCTCTACGAGGCTTCGCAGGCGGGGGTGAAGATCGACCTTGTCGTACGTGGGGTCTGTGCGCTGCGTCCCGGCATCAAGGGGCTTTCCGAGAACATCCGCGTCCGCTCGATCATCGGCCGCTTCCTTGAGCACCATCGCATCTTCTACTTCCATGCCGGTGGCAAGGAAAGTGTCTACCTGTCGAGTGCCGACTGGATGGAGCGGAATTTCTTCCGCCGTATCGAACTCGCCTTCCCCGTCCTCGACCGCAAGCTGAAGCGCCGCGTAATCAGTGAAGGCCTCCAGGCCTACCTCACGGACAACGTGCAGGCCTGGGAAATGAAAGCGAACGGCAGTTATCTGCGCAAGCGACGCACCGGCAAGACGCCGGCACGCTGTGCGCAGTGCCAGCTCATCGAGGCGCTGAAACCCGGGAGCAGTGCCTGAGCCCGCCCAGGGCAGCTCCGCAGGCGTTTCCCGGCGACGTGTGTTGCGTGTTGCTCAGGCGCACCCCAGGGGTACTTGTTCGCGCCGTGCAAAGCACCGCGCTCAGGCGCGCCTGACGCCGACGACGCCGGAAACCTCGTGCACCTGGCTGAGCGTGCGATTCAGCTGCTGCAGGTTAGACACTTCCACGGTGAAGGCCATGTGCGCCCGCTCCTGTTTCGACTGCGTATTGACGGCGATGACGTTGATCCGTTCGCGGGCGAAGACATCCGACACGTCGCGCAGCAGCCCCTGGCGATCGTGCGCATCGACCACGATGTCGACTGGGAAGGAGCCGCTGGTCTGACCGCCCCACTCCGTTTCGATGACGCGTTCCGGATGCAGGGCGGCGAGATGCACGAAATTCGGGCAGTCGACGCGATGGATGGAAACACCCTTGCCGCGCGTCACGAAACCGTGGATTTCATCGGGCGGCGCCGGCTTGCAGCAACGCGCGAGCTGTGTCAGCAGCTTGTCGACGCCGACGATCAGGATGCCGCGATCGGCGTCGGAGGCGGTACGCCGCCGCGGTTCGAAAACGGGCGGGGCATCCTCCATCGGTGCTTCGTCATTGCCACGCACGGCGACCTGGAACTGCCGCATCGAGAGTTCGTTGCGCCCGGCAGCGATGAACAGGTCGTCGGCCTTCGGGAAGCCGAGGCGGTGCGCCAGCTCGTCGATGCTGATTCCGGTATGCCCGAGACGCTGCAGTTCCTTGGTGACTACCGTGCGCCCTTCGGCGAGGGTCTCCTCCAGCGCCAGGCTGGCGAACCAGGCACGCACCTTCGAGCGGGCGCGCTGCGTGATCAGGTAGCCGAGCGACGGGTTCAGCCAGTCACGTGACGGACCGCCTTCCTTGGCGGAAACGATCTCGACGCGCTGCCCCGTCTCCAGTGCCGTATTCAGCGGCACCAGCGCACCGTCGACCTTTGCACCGCGGCAACGGTGGCCGAGATCGGTATGCACGCGGTAGGCAAAATCGACCGGCGTCGCCCCGCGCGGAAGATCGACCACGCGGCCCTGGGGCGTCATGATGTAGATCGTTTCGTCGAGCGCGGCCTGCTTGTAGTGGGCGACCCAGTCCGATGAATCGGAGACTTCGTCCTTCCAGGTCAGCAGCTGCCGCAGCCAGGCGATCTTGTCGTCGTAGTTGTCCTCGCCGCCCGCCTTGCTGCCTTCCTTGTAGCGCCAGTGGGCCGCAACGCCGAGCTCGGCATGCTTGTGCATGTCCCAGGTGCGGATCTGTACTTCCAGGCTGCGTCCGTCGGGGGCACGCACCGCGGTATGCAGCGAGCGGTAGTAGTTGCCCTTGGGGTTCGAGATGTAGTCGTCGAA
>CAYWJU010000038.1:0-4118 GCA_964458645.1 uncultured Candidatus Peribacteria bacterium
ACCGCCTGGCCGATCACCTTGGCCGCATCCATCACCGAGCCGCCGCCGATGGCGACGATCGCGTCGCATCCCTCGCGCTGGTAGATCCCGATGCCTTTCTCCACCAGTTCGATGGGCGCGTCCGGCGTGACCTCGGCATACACCACCACTTCGGTGCGACTGGCCTTCAGCGCGTCCAGCAGGCCCTTCGCCAGGCCCAGTTTCAGCACCACCGCATCGGTCACCAGCAGGATCCGGTCATGCGCGAAGGCGCCGATCGCCTCGCCCAGCCGCCGGCTCGATCCCGCCCCGACCAGCAGTGTGGGTTGCGGTACCGGCACCAGGCGGACGGCCAGCCCGGCCGCGCGCTTCAGTCCCGGCAGCGCGTAGGTCCGCGCCATGTCGCCGATCAAGGTCGTTTTCACGCATCACCTCCATCATTCACCCGGAACCTACTCTGGCGCACCGCAACCATGAAGACCGTGATCAGCATCAGTCTCGGGTCGAAAAAGCAGGACTTCGAGTTTACGACCACCTTCCTCGGCCAGAGGCTCAGGGTCAAACGCCTCGGCACCGATGGCAGCAGCGCCCGCGCGGCCAAGCTGCTGCGCCACTGGGACGGCCGCGCCGACGCGATCGGCCTGGGGGTGGTCAAGGACAGCTATCGGATCGGCGCGCAGCGCCTGATCGACCAGGACACCCTGCGCCTGTCGCAGGAGGTCACGCGCGTGCCGCTGACCACCGGCGCGCGGCTCGGCGACATCTTCCTCGAATGGGCGGTGCGCCAGTCCCAGGCGAAGCTGGGGCACTACTTCGACAATGCCAACGTGCTGTTCTTCTCCGGCATGGCCAACTACAAGCTGGCGATGTCGATGTCCGAATACACCTCCAACCTGCAGTTCGCCGACCCGCTGCTGCAAATCGGCGTGCCCAAGCTGCTCACCTCGCTGGATGCGCTCGGCCTGTACGCCAGCGGCATGCACTATGTGTCGGACTGGACACCGCCACGGGTGATCCCGGCGATGCTGCTCAAGCAATGGACCCGCTTCGTTCTCGGCAAGGCGCTGGCCAAGGCGGCCATGGTGGTGGCGCCGGTCCACGAGCTGGACGACTTCGGCCTGGAAGAGCTGGCCGGCAAGACCATCATCACCAGTAACGTCAACGACGAACGCCTGGCACGCTTCCGCGACAAGGGCGTGAACATGGTGATCGACGGCGCCGCGGTGCTGGAAGGCCATGTGCTCGGCCCGGAGATGCTCGACGCGATGATCATCGCCGCCTCCGGCAAGTCGCCGGACGAGATCCTCGAGGAAGACATCCTGGAGATCATCACCAGCCTCGGCATGACCCCGCGGATCCTCTATCCGAACGGCTTCAAACGGGTCAACCGTTTCGCCTTTGTGATCCATCCGCTGTCGCAGGAATATTTCAAGAAACTCAAGCCGGTCGACCTGCTATCGCGGGTGTCGCCGCCGCTGTTGATGGACTCGCTGGAGAAGGTGATGGCCTATGCGCCGCCCTTCGTCTATTCCAGGATCGAAGGGATCAAGTCCCCGACCGGCGTGGAGGCCGAGGGCTGGCTGATCTCGGTCGGCGGCACGCCGAAGGAGATCATGCGCCACAGCCCGGAGTTCACCTACCGCCGGCTGCTCGCCGCCGCCGACATGGCCAAGCGCCTGGGCGCGCAGATCATGGGGCTCGGCGCCTTCACCAAGGTGGTCGGCGATGCCGGCGTCACCGTGGCCAAGCGCGCCAGCCTGCCGATCACCACCGGCAACAGCTACAGCGCATCGGGCGCGCTGTGGGCGGCGCACGATGCGCTGCTGCGCCTCGGCCTGCTGCCGCGGCCGAAGGGCAAGAGAAGGGTCAAGTTCAAGGCGATGGTGGTCGGCGCCACCGGCGCGATCGGCTCGGCCTGCTCGCGCCTGCTGGTGCGCGCCGCGGAGGAAGTGACCCTGGTGTCGCCCGAGACCGCCAAGCTGCTGGCGTTGAAGGAATCGATCCTGCAGGAAACGCCCGATGCCAACATCGTGCTGTCGGCGCGGGCGGATACCCACATTGGGCAGATGGACATGGTGGTGACCGCCACCTCGGGCGCCGGCAAGAAGGTGCTCGACATCATGAAGGTCAAGCCCGGCTGCGTGATCACCGACGTGGCGCGCCCGCTGGACCTGCCACCTGAAGAAGTGGCCAAGCGCCCCGATGTGCTGGTCATCGAGTCCGGCGAAATCCAGCTGCCGGGCGAGGTGCACATGAAGAACATCGGCCTGCCCAAGGGCGTGGCCTACGCGTGCCTGGCCGAGACCATCGTGCTCGCGCTCGAAGGCCGGTTCGAGAACTTCACCGTCGGCCGCGGCATCGAGTGGGAAAAGGTGCGCGAGATCTACAAGCTCGGCCTCAAGCACGGCATGAAGCTGGCCGCCATCTCCGGTGTCAACGGCCCGTTCAGCGATGAAGACATCGAGCGCGTGCGCAGCCTCGCGCTCGAAGCGCGGGCCAAAGCCGCCGGCAAGGCGCGCAAACCCGCGTTGCGCGCGGTCGCCACCACGCCCGGGAAAGCGCCGCAGAAAGCCGCTGCGTCGGCCAAGGACGCGCCGCGGCGCGCGCGCGTGAAGGCCGTCGCCAAGGCGGCCTGACACCGCCGGGGGCGGCCCTCGTGGCGGGCCGCGACGCTTGATCCGATAATCGCGGGATTGTCGGATCGCCGTCCTCACCCCTTTTTCGGAAGCTCGCCATGTATTCAGTCGCCATCAGCAGCACCGGGCTGTTCGTCCCGCCGCACGTCATCACCAACGAAGAACTGGTGGTGGCGTTCAACGCCTACGCCGAGCAGGAAAACGCCGCCCACGCCGCCGAGATCGCCGCCGGCACGCGCCAGCCGGTGCCGCTGTCCAGCGTCGAGTTCATCGAAAAGGCCTCGGGCATCAAGCGCCGCTACGTGATGGAAAAAGACGGCGTGCTCGATCCGAAGCGCATGCGCCCGCGCTTCAAGGCCCGCCCGGACACCGCGATCTCCATGATGGCCGAGATCGCGGTGGCCGCTGCCCGACAGGCGCTGGAGCGCGCCGGCAAGACCGCCGCCGATGTCGATGGCGTGATCTGCGCCGCGGCCAACATGCAGCGTGCCTACCCGGCGATGGCGGTCGAAATCCAGACTGCGCTGGGCATCCAGGGCTTCGGCTTCGACATGAACGTGGCCTGCTCCTCGGCCACCTTCGGCATCGAGATGGCGGTCAACGCCGTCAAAAGTGGCGCGGCCCGCGCGGTGCTGGTGGTGGACCCCGAGATCACCTCGGCCCACCTGGCCTGGAAAGACCGCGACTGCCACTTCATCTTCGGTGACGTCTGCACCGCCATCCTCGTGGAGCGGTTGGAGAACGCGCCGCCCGGCGCCTTCGAGGTGCTGGGCACCCGGCTGCTCACCACCTTTTCGAACGCCATCCGCAACAACGCCGGCTTCATGTCGCGCGCCGAAGACCGCGACCCCGACGAGCGCGACCAGCTCTTCTACCAGGAAGGCCGGCGCGTGTTCAAGGAAGTCTGCCCGCTGGCCGCGCAGCACATGACCAGCCACCTGGCCGACCTGGGCTTCACGCCCACGCAGGTGCGCCGCTTCTGGCTGCACCAGGCCAACCTGTCGATGAACCAGCTCATCGCGCGAAAATTGCTGGGGCGCGACGCCACGCCCGAAGAGGCGCCGGTGATCCTGGACGAATTCGCCAACACCGCGTCGGCCGGCTCCATCATCGCCTTCCACCGCCACAACGCCGACTTCCAGGCCGGCGACCTCGGCGTGATCTGCTCCTTCGGTGCGGGTTACTCCATCGGCAGCGTGGTGGTGCGTCGCACCTGATCCCCCGGCGGGCCCGCGGCGCGAGCGCGCGCCGGGCCCGTTTCACGTCTTACGCGGGCGCGCCTTCGAGGTACTGGCCCAGCCGTTTCTCCAGCGCCGCGGGCGGCCAGGTCTGCAAGGCCCGCAGCAGCGGGTGCGTGGGCGCGGGCACCCCATAGCGCTCGCGCAGATCGGCCCGGATGCGCGCCAGCAGCGCGGCGGCCATCTCGGCATCGGCCAGCGCCCGGTGCGCCTGCCCGGTGCGCGGCAGGCGGTGGAAATCCGCCAGCGCGCCCAGTCGGTGGCT
>CAYWJU010000039.1:0-3960 GCA_964458645.1 uncultured Candidatus Peribacteria bacterium
GCATCGCGCCGAACAAGCTGATGGACTACATGATGGCCGGCGTGCCGGTGCTGCACTCGGTGGAGGCCGGCAACGACCCCGTCGCCGAAGCCGGCTGCGGGCTGACCGTTGCGCCCGAGTCGCCGCAGGCGGTGGTGCAGGGCCTGCGCCAGCTCGGCGCGCTGAGCGCGGGCGCACGGCGGGCGATGGGCGAGCGCGGCCGTGCGTTCGTGGTCGCGCACCACACCTACCCGGTGCTGGCGCAGCGCTTCCTGGAGGCGATCGCGTGAGCGGGCACGACGAGATCGAGGGCGTGGCGCAGCGCTATGCACGCCGGGCCGCGTCCGTCGATCGCTACCACCCGCTGCGCGCCGACGTGATGGCCACGCTGCAAGAGCGCCAGCGCGCACTGCGTGCGCTGCTGCTCGACCACGGCTGCACCGACCCGGCCGCGCTGCGCGTCGTCGAGGTGGGCTGCGGGGCAGGGGGCAACCTGCTCGAGCTGTTGCGGCTGGGCTTTCTGCCGGCGCATCTGCAGGGCGTCGAACTGCTGCCGGAGCGCCTCGCGCTGGCGCGCGAGCTGCTGCCGCCCGCGCTGGCCCTGCACGGCGGCGACGCCTGCGCGCTGGCCCTGCCCGCGGGCTCGCAGGACATCGTCTACGTCTCCACGGTCTTCAGTTCGCTGCTCGACGACGCCTTTCAGCAGCGCCTGGCCGATGCGATGTGGCGCTGGCTGAAGCCGGGCGGCGCCGTGCTCTGGTACGACTTCCGCGTCGATAATCCGGCCAACCGCGACGTTCGCGGCGTGCCGCTGCGGCGCGTGCAGGAACTCTTTCCGCAGGGGCGCATTGCCGCCCGGCGCGTCACGCTGGCCCCGCCGATCGCACGCCGCGTCGTGCGCCTGCACCCAACGCTCTACGCTGTCTTCAACGCCCTTCCGCTGCTGCGCACGCACGTGCTCGCCTGGGTCTCCAAACCGCCGACATGACCGCCCATCCCTTCCTGCCCTTCGCCCTGCCCGACATCGGCGAAGCCGAAATCGCCGAGGTGGTGGACACGCTGCGTTCGGGCTGGATCACCACCGGCCCGAAGACGCGCCGCTTCGAGGAGGACTTCGCCGCCTGGCTGGGCGAGCCCGCGCTGCACGCACTGGCGGTCAACTCCGCCACCGCGGGGCTGCACCTGGCGCTGGAGGCGCTGGGCATCGGTCCGGGCGACGAGGTCATCACCACCACCCACACCTTCACCGCCACCGCGGAAGTGGTGCGCTACCTCGGCGCCGACGTGGTGCTGGTCGACATCGACCCGGCCACCTTGTGCCTCGATGTCGACGCCGTCGAACGCGCCATCACGCCGCGCACCAAGGCCGTGATCCCGGTGCACTATGCCGGCCTGGCGGCCGACATGGCGCGCCTCATTCCGCTGGCGCGCCGCCATGGCCTGAAGATCGTCGAGGACGCCGCCCACGCACTGCCCACCACCAGCGGCGGGCGACTCGTCGGCACGCTGGCGAGCGATGCCACCGTATTCAGCTTCTACGCCAACAAGACCATCACCACCGGCGAGGGCGGCATGGTGGTGGTGCGCGACGACGAACTCGCCAAGCGCATCAAGGTGATGCGTCTGCACGGCATCAGCCGCGACGCCTTCGACCGCTTCACCGCCAAGGTGCCGAGCTGGTACTACGAGATCGTCGCGCCGGGCTTCAAGTACAACCTGACCGACATCGCCGCGGCGCTGGGCATCCATCAGCTGAAGCGCGCGCGCGAGTTCCAGCAGCGGCGCGAGGCGGTGGCGATGGCCTATCACCAGGCTCTCGCGGATCTGCCGCTGCAGCTGCCGCCCGGGCCGCGCGACGGCGACACACACTCCTGGCACCTCTACGTGGTGCGTCTGGCCGACGAGGCGCGCATCGGCCGCGACGCCTTCATCGAGAAGCTCTTCGCCGCCGGCATCGGCTGCAGCGTGCACTACATCCCGCTGCACCTGCAGCCCTACTGGCGCGACCGCTACGGCCTGCGCGCCGGGCAGTTCCCGCACAGCCAGCGGGCCTACGAGCGGCTGGTGAGTCTGCCGATGTACTCGCGCATGACGGAGGCCGACGTGGCGCGCGTGGCGGAGGCGGCACGCCAGGCGCTGCTCTCCTGACGCCATGCTCAAGCGCCTGGTCGACGTGCTGGCAGCAGCCGCCGGCCTGCTGCTGCTGGCGCCGCTGTTCGCGCTGATCGCCGTGGCGATCAAGCTCGAGTCGCCCGGCCCGGTGTTCTTCCGCCAGGAGCGCGTCGGCCGCCACGGCCGGCCGTTCCGCATCTTCAAGTTCCGCACCATGACGGTGGCGCCGCCCAGCGGCGGCGTGCCGCTCACGGTGGCGGGCGACCGCCGCATCACGCGCACCGGCGCACTCCTGCGTCGTACCAAGCTCGACGAACTCGCGCAACTGATCGACGTGCTGCGCGGCACCATGAGCCTGGTCGGCCCGCGCCCGGAGGTGCCGCGCTACGTGGCGCACTATCCGGCCGAGTGGCGCGAGCGCCTGCTCTCGGTGCGCCCCGGCATCACCGACTTCGCCTCGGTGCGCTACCGCGACGAGAACGAGCTGCTCGCGCAAGCCGACGACCCGGAGCGCGAATACATCGACGTCATCCTGCCCACCAAGCTGCGCTACGCGCTGCACTACGTCGACCGCCCCAGCCTCGCCAACGACCTGCGCGTGCTCGGCCTGACGCTGCGCACCGTGTTCGTTCCCACCCTTCCGTCGCCCACGAGGATCCTCGGCATGAACGACCGCAAACTCTGGCTCTGGCTCGACCAGGCGATGTCGACGCTCAACCCGCGCAACCGCGCCATCGCGATGGTGGTGGATGCGCTGGTCATCCTGGCCGGCTGGCAGCTGATGTACCTGTTCCGCCTCGGCTTCGAGCGCTGGCAGCCGGGCCGTCCGCCCTACGACGACGCGGTGGCGGCCGGCGTGGCGCTGTGCTACCTGATCTTCCTCGCCGTCACCGGGGTGCCGCGCGGGCCGTGGCGCTTCTTCGGCTTCGACGACTTCAAGCGCATCGCGCTGGCCTGCATCCTCGCCGGTACGATCAGCGCGGTGGTGGTGCTGATGGCGCAGCTCAGCGGCGTGGCGCGTGCGGTGCTTCTGCTGCACCCGTTCTTCTGCATCCTGACGCTGAGCCTGCTGCGCATGGCCTACCGCATGGTCTGGGAGCAGGCACGCTCGGTGGCCAGCGGTGTCGACGGCGAAGCACGCCGTGCCGTCGTGCTCGGTGCCGGCGAGGCAGCGCGGCGGCTGGTGGGCGCCATCCATCGCCGCGACGGCTGGACGGTGCTGGCGCTGCTCGACGACGACCCCGCCAAGCAGGGCCTGCGCATCGGCGGCGTGACCGTGCAGGGCTCGATCGCCGACGTGGTGCTGCCGCACCTGCTGGCGGGCGCAACGCACGTGATCGTGGCCATGCCCGGCGCGCCGGCCGAGCGCCGCGCCCAGGTGATCGAACTGGCGCGCCAGACCGGGCTGCCGGTGCTGAGCGTGCCCAGCAAGCTCGAGCTGCACGACGCGCCGGAGGCGCTGCCCACCTAGAATCGCGGCCATGGTTCCGTCCGCCACCTTCGACTCGCAGCGCGTGCTGCGCCTCGCCGCCGAGACCTTCGACATCGAGGCGCGTGCGTTGCTGGGCCTGAAGGCGCGTCAGGGCGAGGACTTCGTGAAGGCGGTGGCCGCCGTGCTCGAGAGCCGCGGCCGCGTGGTCGTGATGGGCATGGGCAAGAGCGGCCATGTCGGCCGCAAGATCGCCGCCACGCTGGCCTCCACCGGCACGCCGGCGATGTTCGTGCACCCGGCCGAAGCCAGCCACGGCGACCTCGGCATGATCACGCGCGCCGACATCGTGCTCGCGATCAGCAACAGCGGCGAGAGCGAGGAGCTCACCGCCATCCTGCCGCTGATCAAGCGCATGGGCGTGCCGCTGCTGGCGATGA
>CAYWJU010000040.1:0-3648 GCA_964458645.1 uncultured Candidatus Peribacteria bacterium
ATGACTTACATAATAACTACACGCTCGGTCAATGATGAACTTTACAACATGGCTTCCTCTTTTTTGGGTGATGCACCGCGTAAAAGATTCACAGGATATAACCACTACAAAGATTCACTGAAATACCTTTACGATATTTTACTTGAGCCATACGATTACATAATAAATATAGACGAAGATTGTTTTGTTTACGATTTTGAGAGAATGCTTTTTCTTTTAGAAGCAATGGAAGAAACTAACTCTATTCAATGTGGAATGCCAGATTCATTCGAATGGTGTCCTCACAGAAACAATTCAAGATTCGTTCACAATCCTTTCTTCAATATTTTCAACCGTAAAAAGGTTTCTGAATTACTTGTTAGCGCAACACCTTTCACAACATACCATATTGAAAATGATTTAGAGGTCGAAGGCTGCAATTTCCACGAACCGTTTAACGTATTCTTTGCAGCGATTAAAAAAGGCAACAGGATTGAGTTAGACACCAAACAACACGCAGACGGTATCAGCACAATATTAAACGACTTCTCCTTGCATAGTTGGTATTCGAGAGAGTATAACGGTGAACACAAACAAAGAATCATAAATCTATATAATGAAGCTAACAATATGCGTTCCATATCGTAACCGCGAAGAACATCTAAGACAATTTATACCGCATATCACTAACCACTTAAAAGGTTATGAATATGAAATATTAGTTATCGAGCAAACAAATGAAAAGCCTTTTAACAGAGGGTCATTGGCTAACATAGGGTTCTTGCATAGCAACGGTGAAAACTTTTGTATTCATGATGTTGATATGCTACCACATTTAGCAGTCTATGAAATACCTCACTTGTTTGATGTTGCTCACGTTGCTACTGCCGTTGAACAATTCAATTTTAAAATGCCTTATGAAAAATATTTAGGAGGTGTAACAATTTTTAAACGTGAATCATTCAGAAAAATAAACGGGTTCTGTAATCTTTATTTCGGTTGGGGTGCGGAGGACGATGATTTAAACAACCGTTGTGAATTAAACAGCCTTAAAATATTTAGAGGAGTTCACACATTCCAATCATTACCACACGCGAAAGCACTGGAACAAAGAGAATCGAAGCTGCTTCATAGAAACAATTTGCAAATACTAAAAAAATGGAAGTCCAATACTTCAAACGGTCTTTCAAATATTAAATACAAAGTAATCAGTGGCGTAACACTTAAAGACTATTCAAAGATTACAGTTCAGCTACTTTAACCGACTTGTCTTTTGACTTTTGAACACGCTCAAATTCATTCACACTTACAACAGGATTGGGCAAGTTACTCACTAAGTTCTTGGCGAATGTAGTTAGAGTAGCAGTTGTGTTAGCCTCCTGACTTGTTGCACGTATAGCAAATCCACCGTCTGTAATTGCGCCTCCGTTTGCAGCATAGCTAATAGGTGAATCAGTCCATGCTCTACCTCCGAATGCCACGTTAAGCCCTCCTAAAGCGTCTATGTGCCTACTTGCTGTTTTCTTTAACACAAATATCTTTTCTCCCTTCTCTACTTCAAATCGGTTTCCATCTTCACCTGTGTAAGTAGTTCCTCCGTCTCTGTGTGATTTACCCCCTACATTAAACACTTGACCGCCATCCGCAAATTGTGGGGCTGGAGGCTGTTGTTTAGCTATCAATGCAATTTGTGCGCCACCGAATGCAGCAGCAGCAGCAGCGAAGATAGCACCCAATACTAACCCGAATGGGCCACCAGCTTGCAATCCTGAATTAAACGCGTTAAGCGAAGATTGCAGCGTAGCAATAATAGCTTGTGTAATATTCAAAGCCTTAGTTTCTTTGAATGCTTTGACCTTTAATTCATAAGCCTGTTTATTGTATTCACTTTCACTTAATAGACCTTGTTTGAATTGATTATTTAAAGCTTCAATGTTTTGTTCAGTAAAAGCATTCACTAACTGCGCAGCCTGTGAAAAAGCATCTACCACAAATGAAGCAATGTCATTTATAAGTTTCATGTCAGCTTGTGCCTTTGCATTAGCAGCATCGTCCGCTTGCTTAATCAATTCCTCATCAGCCTTGCGTCTATTCTCCGCTATTTGTTCATTAGCATATAAATCTTGTGCAACTCTTTTTTCAGAATACTTAGCGCGTATTTCATCTAAGCCTTTCTGTTTTATTTCTTCAATTTGCTGCTCGGTAAAATTCAACTTCCACAAATCTTGAATCCGTTTTTCAAACTCCAATTCGTAAAGCGAAGTTTCTTTTTCAAGACCTCCCTGTGTAACTTCAATTCTTAATTTTTCAAGCCTTGCGTTTTCATTTGCTATATCATTCAGTCTTTTAGCTTCTTCCTGTGCAATTTCTTCTCTGGTTTTACTTTCGGCTTTTTTGTTTGCAGTTATTTCTTTTTCGAGTAGTATGTTTATTCGAGTCTGCTTTTGCTTTTCAGCATTTTCTTTTTCTAGTCTTTGAACATCCAACTCCCCCTCTAATTTTCTTAATGCTGCGCGTTCTTGGCCGCTTAATTGTAAACCTTTTGTCCTTTGTTTTTCGGCTTCGAGTTCTTTACTCTTAGCCATTATCAGATTATTGATAGCGTCTATTTCTAAGTCTGCTATTTGTGTAGCAATCTTTATTCTTTCCTGCTCTGATTTAGTTTTGTCTTTTAAAGTCTTTGTCAATCCTTGAGCCTTAGTGTTTGCAATGTCTGCATTAACACCAAACTCCGCAGCAGCCTCCGTTAAGTCATCAATAGCAGCAGCAGCCTGATAACCCTCTTTAGCTGCATTAGCGGCACCTTTGCCCATATCATATAAAAACTTTACTGGATTGATTAACGCTTGGCTAAGTTTGTCTAAGTTAGTCACCGTGTCAACAACGGTATCTACTACAAATCTAAATCCCTTGGTTATTCCATCAATCGCAAATGATAATTGGTCTGCAACCTCCGCGTTATTCTGCATGATTTGAACCAACCCTTGAAATAACATAACCACCGCGCCAACTGGATTCGCATTCATAGCAGCGTTTACTCCTAATTGTGCCGTTGCAAATCCTTTTAAAGCAGGAACACCGTCAATAACAGAACCTATCGCACTCTTAAACCCTTCGGCGTAATTTCCAACATTCCTTCTTGTATCACCAACCGCGCTTTCTTGTTCCTTTAATGTATCACTGATTTTCTTTAAAGTAGGTTGTAACTTTTCACGTCCTATCTTATCAGCCTTTGTGTATTCGTTGTAAAGTAGATTGTAAGCCTTTCTGTTTTGCTCAATCGTTTTATCGGCAGCGTTATATGTTGCGACTAATTCTTTAGTAGAACCTCCCAATGCTTGCTCCGCTTGTTGTGTTCTTACAAGTTGTTTTTCAAAGCTCTTTTGCGTATCGGTAGCCGCTTTTAATTGCGCCTCTGCAATCTTGACTTCTTTTGAGTTAGCCCCATACGCTTCCGTCAATTCATCCAATGAAAGACGGTATGATTCAACATTTGCTTGCGCCTCTAATAAATTATTTGCAAGACCCTTTATATCTACCTCTAATATTACTTGTTCTGCCATGTTAAAAAAGTTTTACGAGTTCGCACTCGGTGGATTCATAATTGTTCGGAACGTAGCCTTTTATTTGACTGATATAAAACCAACTATTAAAGTGGCTTATATAAAC
>CAYWJU010000041.1:0-3595 GCA_964458645.1 uncultured Candidatus Peribacteria bacterium
TCGGGCACCACCGGCATTCCCAAGGCCACCATGCACTTCCACCGCGACGTGATGGCCATCTGCCGCTGCTGGCCACCCCACATGCTGCGTCCCGCGCCCGACGATGTGTTCATCGGAAGCCCTCCCCTGGCCTTCACTTTCGGCCTCGGTGGTCTGCTTTTGTTCCCGATGGCTGTGGGCGCCTCGACGGTGCTGCTGGAAAAGGCCGGGCCGCCGCAGTTGCTCGACGGCATCAAAGAGTTCCATGCCACCGTGCTATTCACCGCACCCACCTCGTATCGCACGCTGGCCGCACGCGGCGTGGAGCTGCGACGCACCCCGCTGCGCAAGTGTGTGTCGGCCGGTGAGGCCCTTCCCTCATCGACCCGCGCGCTGTGGAAAGAAGCCACCGGCATCGAACTGATTGACGGCATCGGAGCCACCGAAATGCTGCACATCTTCATCTCGCACGACGAAAGCAACGCCCGACCTGGCGCCACCGGCATCGCCGTGCCTGGCTACCGTGCCGAGGTGGTCGACGAGCACGACCAGCCCTGCCCGCCTGGCGTCGTGGGCAAATTGCGGGTCAAGGGGCCCACCGGCTGCCGCTACCTGGCTGACGAACGTCAGAGAACCTACGTTCGTAATGGTTGGAACTACACCGGTGATGCCTACCTGCGCGACGCGGAGGGCTACTTCCATTACCACGCCCGCACCGACGACATGATCATCTCGGCCGGATACAACATTGCCAGCCCCGAGGTGGAGGACGCGTTGATGCTGCACCCGGCGGTGGCAGAATGCGGTGTGATCGGCTGGCCCGACGAGGAGCGCGGTCAGATCGTCAAGGCCTATGTGGTGCTGCGCCCCGGATATGCCGGGGACGAAGCCATGGTCAAGGCCCTGCAGGACTTCGTCAAGCAGACCGTGGCACCCTACAAGTACCCGCGCGCCATTGTCTTTGTCGACAAGATGCCCCGCACCCAGACCGGCAAGCTGCAACGTTTCAAGCTGAGGAATCCATGAAAATCCTGCAACCGCCCGGCTGGTCCACACCCAAAGGCTACGCCAACGGCGTCGCCGCACGCGGCAAGCTGGTGTTTGTGGGCGGCCAGATCGGCTGGAACGCACAGCAACAGTTCGAGACCGACGATTTCATCGAACAGACCGGGCAGACCCTGCGCAACGTGCATGCGGTGCTGGCAGAGGCCGGCGCCGGACCCGAGCACATGGTGCGCATGACCTGGTACATCACCAGCCGCGCGGAATACCTGGAGCGCCTGCCGGAACTTGGCAAGGCCTATCGCGAGGTGATGGGGCGCAATTTTCCTGCGATGACCTGCGTGGAAGTCGCCGCGCTGATGGAAGAACGCGCAAGGGTCGAAATCGAAGTGACGGCCGTTGTGCCCGATACCATCTGATCCGGTATCGTTGTCCGGTCCCTAAAGGGCTTGCAGCCAAGATCCGTGCTACCGCTCGGACTTCGGCACTACGCACTTGCACGCGCGGTAACCGTGCGCCGGGGCCACGGTGCCACCGTCCGATGTCGCGCTTTCGTCCTGTGACCTCGTCGGTCCACCACAGCACCGCCTGAAGGCAGGCGATCAGCACGTCGCTCACCACACTGGCATTTGAACCGGTTGGCACTGGCGGGCCCCCGTTTCCCCGCAATACCGAACGCAGGCCCATCGAATCCCAACCCCTTGAAAGTCATTGCCGCCCGTGGCGGTATGCGTCTTGGACGATCGCTCGTCGGACGCTTCAACACGGATGCATCACCCCATCAGACGATGTGCATTCGGCATGACAGTCGTTCGGGAGGCAACCCGGCCTGTGTGACCCATCCGGAGACATCCATCGCTCGGGAACCTCAATCCGGCAGTTGAAGTAAGACGCAATCGAGAGCGGGTCGCATCGGCGGCCGTGGGTGGCGGCGAAGAGCATGGTGGTGGACACGCTGGGCGGGGGCATGCACGTGCGCTGGGACAAAGGCGCGGCGGCCACGCCCAACGGGCAGCTGGTGTTCTTAGCCGAGTTCCTGGCCAACGCAGGCGTGTTCGATCACTGGGTCGATGCCTGCCCGCTGGTATACGCAAATGGCAACGCGCCAGGCAAGCGCGACTTACTGGGCGCGCTGGTGCTGGCAATCCTGGCCGGACACAAGTGCTATGCGCATATCACCGCGCTGCGCGGCCACGCGGTGGCCGTACAGGCGACCGGGACGAACAAGTTGATCAGCGAGGACGCGCTGCGCTGAGCCCTGCAGCGCATCGACGAAGCCAGCAGCGAAGCTTGGCTGAGCCCGGCGCTGATGCATTCGGTACGCGAGACGCTGGAGCGGCCCTGGGTGCTGGGCATCGACGCCAGCATCAAGCCGCTGTACGGGCGCCCGGAGGGCACCGAGATCGGCGACAACCCGAACAAGCCCATGCGGCCCGGCCAAGTGCTGCACACCTTCCTGGTGGCCAACCTGCGCCTGGTGCTGGACGTGCAGGTGAAATCGGGCAAGCAGCACACCAGCGGGCACGCCAAGGTGGCGCCGGTACGCGGTGACTCCGGCTATGGCAACGAGGGCATCCTGCTGACGCTGGAAGAACGAGGCCCGCCCTACCTGCTGCGGCTGCGTCAGACCAAGAACGTGCAGCGCCTGGAGGCGCGGCAGTTCGCGCGAGGGGACTGGAGCCGCCCCGACGCGCTGGGCTGCCTGTCAACGCCGAATGAATACTCCCCATATTGGCCGGTTGAATTTTCCCCAGTTTGAAGCGTGAACAAGCAGCGGGCCGAGGCCCTCTGCTTGTTCACTCACCTGACCGACCATTGGCTCCCGATCTTTGTGGAGCTGGAGGCCAGGTGGTCAATCTGAAGGGACTGATGATGATTCTGGAGTTGCACCGGCAGGGACTGCCGATCTCCGTGATTGCCCAGAGAACCGGGCACGACCGCAAGACGGTTCGCAAGTACATCCAGCAGGGACTGGCCGTTCCCAAGTACAAACCCAGAGCAGCCCGCGCCGGCGCACTGGATGATTTCCGCGGCTATCTGCAGGAGCGATTGCAGGCCTGGCCCGAGCTGACCGGCTCACGGTTGCTGCGCGAGATTCGGGCGCTTGGCTACCAAGGCGGCAAGACCATCTTGCACGACTGCCTGCGCCAGATCCGGCCCGCGCCCGTACGCGCCTTCGAGGTTCGCTTTGAGACGCGTGCCGGCCAGCAGGCCCAGGTGGACTTTGCCGAGTTCAAGGTGCGTTTTGCCGGCGAGTCCATCGAACGCAAGGTCTGGCTTTTTTGCATGGTGCTGGGCCACAGCCGCTACCTGTGGGCCCAGTTCGTGATGCACCAGGACTTGCCCACGGTGCTGCGCTGCCACATGCAGGCCTTCGAACACTTGGGCGGCACACCGCGCGAGATCCGTATGAACCGCCCCGGGTTTCATGGAGGCTGTTTGGTTTAAGTCAGGCCGCCACCATAGCGGCTTGATTGGCGAGTTGCCGGTAGTAGTTTGCCTCAGCTTCTGCAGGCGGGATGTAGCCGATGGGTTCGAGCAGCCTGTGGTGGTTGAACCAGGACACCCATTCCAGGGTGGCCAACTCCACCGACTCCTTGGTCTTCCAGGGTGC
>CAYWJU010000042.1:0-3159 GCA_964458645.1 uncultured Candidatus Peribacteria bacterium
AATGTCGGCGACCTGCAGGTGAACCTGGTCGACAAGCACGCGCGTTCGCGCAAGAGCCACGACATCGCACGCGCGGTGCGCCCGGCGCTGGCCGAGATCGGCCGCAAATACGACGCCTCGATCAAGGTCACCGAAGTGCCGCCCGGTCCGCCGGTGCTGGCGCCGCTGGTGGCCGAGGTCTACGGACCCGATGCGCAGCGTGCGCGCGAGATCGCCCGTGCGCTGCAGGCCAAGTTCGTGGCGACCGCGGGCATCGTCGACATCGACACCAGCATGGAAGGCGACGCGATGCGTGAAGTGGTCATCGTCGATCGCGAACGCGCGGCCCGGCTCGGCATCACCCAGGCGCAGATCGCCGACGCGCTGGCGCTCGCGGTTTCCGGTGCCGATGCCACCTATCTGCGGGATGGCGCCTCGAAGTATCCGGTGCCGATCCGCCTGCGCCTGCCGGCGGGCGAACAGGCGAATCTCGCGCAACTGCTGGCGATTCGCGTCCGTGCGAGCGATGGCCGTCTGGTGCCGCTGTCGGAGATGGTGCGGGTCGAGCAGCAACCGTGGGAACAGACGCTGTACCACAAGGATCTGGCGCCGGTCGTCTACGTGCTGGCGGACGAAGCCGGCGCGCTCGATTCGCCGCTGTACGGCATGTTCAGCGTGGTCTCGCAATTGAACGCGGCACCGCTCGCGGGCGAGCAGCTCGACCAGTATTTCTTCGCGCAACCGGCCGACACCTCGCGCTTCGCGGTGAAGTGGGATGGCGAATGGCAGATCACCTTCGAGACCTTCCGCGACATGGGCCTGGCGTATTCGGCCGGCCTGTTGCTGATCTATCTGCTCGTGGTCGCGCAGTTCCGCAGCTATGTGGTTCCGCTGGTGATCATGGCGCCGATTCCGCTGACCGCGATCGGCGTGATGCCGGGCCATGCCTTGCTCGGCGCGCAGTTCACCGCGACCTCGATGATCGGCATGATCGCGCTGGCCGGCATCATCGTGCGCAACTCCATCCTGCTGGTCGACTTCATCGAGCTGCAGCTGGCGCAGGGCCTCGCGTTCAAGGACGCGGTGGTGTCCTCGGCCGCGGTGCGCGCCCAGCCGATCGCGCTGACCGGCCTGGCCGCGATGATCGGCGCCTTCTTCATCCTCGACGACCCGATCTTCAACGGCCTGGCGGTCTCGCTGATCTTCGGCATCTTCGTCTCGACGCTGCTGACCCTGGTCGTCATCCCGGTGCTGTACTACGCGCTGTACCGCCGCCGCCTCGAATCGCCTGCAACCTGAACCCCAAGGAGTCGTCCATGTCCATCGAACGTGCCATCCGCATCATGGCGGGTTTTTTCGTGATGCTCTCGCTCGCGCTCGGCGTCGAGGGCAGCCCGCTCTTCGTCAGCAAGTGGTTCCTGGCCTTCACCGCCTTCATCGGCGCCAACCTCTTCCAGTCGGGCTTCACCGGCTTCTGCCCGCCCAGCTTCCTGCTGCGCAAGCTCGGCTTCAAGGAAGAAGGCACGGTCTGCTCGCGCTGAAGGGAATCGCGCCATGGCCCACGAGAACGTCACCGTCCGCCTCGTGCAGAAGCACGACTACCAGTTCGACGTGCACTTCGGCGGCGCGGCGCCCGACCTGCTCGCCGACGAGCCGCCGCCGCTCGGCCAGGGCCAGGGCCCTTCGCCGATGCAACTGCTCGCCGCCGCGGTGGGCAACTGCCTGTCGGATTCGCTGCTGTTCGCGCTGCGGAAGTTCAAGCAGCAGCCCGAGCCGATCAGCTGCGAAGTCACCTGCGAGGTCGGCCGCAACGGCGAGGGCCGCCTGCGCGTGCTCGGCATCGCGGCCACGCTCACGCTGGGCGTGCCGGCCGAGGCGCTCGAACACCTCGAGCGCGTGCTGACCAGCTTCGAGACCTACTGCACCGTGACGCAGAGCATCGCGCAGGGCGTGCCGGTGCGCGTGTCGGTGCTCGACGCCCAGGGCGCGGTGCTCAAGTAGCCTTCGGCCATGAACGACACGGCTCCGCTCAAGCACCTCTTCCCCGGCTGGTTCGCGATTCCCATGGGCTGGGCCGGCCTGGCGCTGGCCTGGCATCGCGCCGCGCCGCTGATGGGCGAGACGGCGCAGGGCGTCACGCTGGTGGCGGCCGGCGTGGCCGCGCTCGCCTTCGTGCTGATCGGCGCCGCGACGCTGCTGCGCTGGCAGCGCCATGCGCAGGCGCTGCGCGAGGATCTCGCCCATCCGGTGCGCCATACCTTCTTCGCCGCGATTCCCGTCTCGGCGCTGCTGCTGGCCACGCTGGCCGTGGCGCTGTTCGGGCCGGCCGCGCCGGGCGCCGACGCGCTGTGGTGGGCCGCCTCGCTGGCGCAGTTCGGCGTCACGCTGTGGGTGCTGGCCAAGTGGATCAGCGGCCCGGCCGGCGGCGCGAACCACAAGCCCAACTGGGGCGCGGTGACGCCGGTGCTCTTCATCCCCATCGTCGGCAACGTGCTCGCGCCGCTGGCCGGCGTGCCGCTCGGCCACGGCGCCTGGGCCTCGGCGCAGTTCGGCCTCGGCCTGCTGTTCTGGCCGCTGGTGCTGGTGCTGAATTTCGTGCGCATCGCCCAGGCCGGCCTGATGCCGGAGCGCCTGCTGCCCACGCTGTTCATCTTCGCCGCGCCGCCCGCGGTGGTGGGCGTGGCGGCGCTGCAATACGGCGCGGGCGCGCCGCTCGTGTGGATGCTGTGGGGCATGGCGCTCTTCCAGGCGGCGTGGGCGGCCACGCAGGCGCGCCGCATCGCCATGCTGCCCTTCGGCCTGCCGCACTGGGGCATGAGCTTCCCGCTCGCCGCGCTCGCGGTGCTGACGCTGCGCCTGGCCGACACGCCCGAGGGCCGCTGGCTGCAGCTGCCGGGCGTGGCGCTGCTGGCGCTCGCTTCGCTCGTCATCCTGGGCCTGAGCTTCGCGACCGTGCGCGGCCTGCGCGCCGGCACGCTGCTGGCGCCGGAGGGCCCGGCGGTCATTCCCATCCAGCCGCAACCCGGCGCTGCGTGAGCGGCGCCGCTATCGCACACTGGCCACCCACCGCACGACTGCTGCCCCGCCACCCGCGGAGCCCTGCAACATGGCCGTTCTCCAAGACGAGAAATCCCGCACTGACCTGCTGCACCGCCTCAAGCGCGCCGAAGGCCAGCTGCG
>CAYWJU010000043.1:0-3149 GCA_964458645.1 uncultured Candidatus Peribacteria bacterium
TCTTGTAGAATTTTGTTCTTTCGTCTTCTGTTGATGTGCAGTATCCAAGTGTTGTCGAGCACTCTGTTACTAACCCTGCATTTTTCAGGTCTGAGAATATTCTGTTGAAGTTGTCACTTATTCCGTTGAAGTTGTCGTTTATTGGTCCTTCCCATATTCCTCTCAGATAGTCTCCGTACCATGGGATTGCCAATAATAGTGAATATGGCGGGTTTCCCAGTACGTTATCTGTTGACCAGTTCGTTAGGAAGTTGTTTATGTTTTTCATTGTTGTTGGGTTCAGTAATTTTGATATTATACTATCTGTTTTGTCATCTCCTGTCTTGAATTGTTCGTATAGTCCTGTCATTTCTGCTACGTTTGTTGGTGTTGACGTTGCGAACCATAGTAATCCTTGTGGTATTCCAATCGCTGCCGCCAGTACTAATCCTTCAACTGTTACTGTTGCCTTTCCTGTTCCTGATATGTTATCCAATGTTGATCGTTTTACTTTACTAATTATTCCTGTTCGTTCTGCTGACGTTAGTTCTTCTGTTCCAGCTACTGCTTCTTTTAAAGCGTCCCATCCGTTTTTTGATACTTTTCCCAGTAGTGTTGCAATTTCTTCGTATGTGTTTGCATTTGGCGTTGTTGCTCCTGACATGAAGTCTTGTATTAGTTGTTTTTCTTTTGTCGTTGGTGTTGTCTTGAACACGTATTTTTCTGTAAATGTTGGATTTCTTGTTATATCTGCAATCTCTTCTATGTTCTTTGTTATTTTGTTTGCGAATATTTCTTGTGTTATTGTTTCTCCTACTGACGACTTTAGGTTTGCATAAGTTTGTTTTGCAGTTCCGGCTTTTATCAAGTTGTCGTCGAATGTTTTCAGTTTTTCTAATCCTCTCAGCATGTTCATATCTGCATCTGATAGTATTCCTCTTGCTTTCATGTCGGATAGTTCTTGTTTAACTGCGTCTGTGTATTTTCCAAGTGCTTCTAGTTCTGTTGCGAGCGACGCAGTTTTTGCGTTTTTGAATTGTATTTCCAACAGGCGGGCCTGCGGCCCGCCGAATGTTGATTGAAGTTCCATTCTTAGTGACGAGAAGTCATCAATTGACATCTTATTTATGTACGCTTGCACATCGCTGTTTGCTATTATGTTTTCTGTTAGTCTCGTTTTTGCTGATGTTGATGTTTTCTCTCCTGCTTCTGAGTAATGTGATGCAAGCTCTGTTACTATTGCCTGTTTCTCTGTTCCAGTTGCTAGTGCTTCTCGTTTCTTTAGTGTTCGTGTCTCGCTCAGTATCTCATCTAGTAGTGCTTTCCCTCTTCCTTCTGCGGTATCTTGTGTTGTCTTTGTCGTGTATTGCTGCCCTCTTGGATCCACTTTGTTCGCTAGGTTTGATAGTCCATCGCAGTATTCTTTGCTCATATGCATGTCTCCAAGTCTTCGCATATTTTAATTTCCTTTTCTATTTCTATTCTGTATTCTGTTTTTTCTGCTGCTGTTCCATTGAACATTAGTTGTTCTGCTTTTGCGTCGAATATCTTCTTATTCGTCGTCGCGTTTTCTGCAATTGACTTGAACATTCCGCTTTGCACAAGTCCCCTGTTCTTAAATAGGTCGTTCAGTTCTTTTGTTGTAACTGATTCTCCATTCGAGAACTTCTTGAATGCATCTCCCAGTCCTTTCTTATTTAGTTCTGTTATTGCATTTTGTTTTCTTGCGTTTGCTATTGCTGTTACTACATCGTCTGATATTCCACTCAGTTTCAGTTTCTCTACTATTGAAGCTGGTGCGTATGTCAATGCCTTTCCTACTTCTGTTAGTGCTGATGAGTCTTTGCTTATTAGTGCGATGTTGTCTATTGCTTTGTTGTAGTCTGCTGTATTTACTGCTGTTTTTACGTTATTCGTCAGTTTTGTGTCTACTACCATCGTTGTCATTTTTTGTAGTGTTGGACTAACACTTCCCCAGTCTTTTGCGTAGTCTGTTGCAATTTCTAATTTCACGTTTGCGTTTCCAGTGTCTCCCATTTCTATCATTTTTCTTATCGCTGTTTGTTGTTCTTTTGGTGCTTCGGTGAATAATTTTGATTTCACCAAATCGCTTTCTAATCCTTTTGCAACGTTCGTTGTGTCTACTCCTATTGTCATCGTTGGTATTTCTTGTGTTGTTGGTGTTGTTACTGTTGGTGTTGTTACTGTTGTTGTTGTTATAATTGGTTCTCCTT
Organism: uncultured Candidatus Peribacteria bacterium; assembly: GCA_964458645.1. Taxonomy (GTDB): domain Bacteria; phylum Patescibacteriota; class Gracilibacteria; order Peribacterales; family Peribacteraceae; genus DAORHV01. The sequence continues at coordinate 2,214 of CAYWJU010000043.1, forward strand.
TTAGTTTGTCTCCATATTTTGTTACTATTTCTGCCTTTACTTCTGCTGGTATGTTCATGTCCATTAGTTCCATTCTCGTGATGTTGAAGTTTACTGTTTTTCCTTTTGCTGTTGCTGTTGCTATTTCTTTTTCCATCACATCTCCTACTTTTTTTCTTGTCCATGACGACATGTCCTCTGGATTCCATGATGTTTGTCCTAGTGTTATCTTTCTTGCTGAGTCCACTACATCAAGTTCACCTGGCATATCGAAGTCCATCATATATTGATCTGTGTCTTTTACTCCTGCCGACAGGTCTTTTAGTTTTTGTGTTAGTTTGTTATCTAGTGCAGTGTTTGTTGCTGTCGTCGGTTTGCTTCTTACTTCATTTAGTGCAGTTAGTGTGTCTCTTATTTCGTTATCTATGTTGCTTGACTTCGCAGCTCCTATGAAGTTTTCCGTTAGGTATTCTCCTGTGAATTTTTTCGCGGCACTCGTTACTTCTGCTGGTTCTGCTAGTCTCACTGTTGCTATGTTTCCAGATATTGATTCTACTTTTACATGTCCTATTCCGTCTATTTTATACACGTCATTCTTTCCTATCCATTTTTTTATTGTGTTTGCGTTTTTCTCGTTTATTTGTATTGATTTGCTTGCTTGGTTTCCGTCTATTACTGCACTTTCTAGTAATTTTGTATCTTTCTGGTTCACGTATATTGTCGGTAGCACATTTACATCAGTTACTGTTGTTACTGTTGTTTTTGCGGTTGGTGTGTCTGCTTCTTTCACCAGTGTTAGTTTTGTTTTTGTTGCTGATTTTTCTTGTATTGTATTGAATGCATCCAGTACCTTTGCTTCAAATACTGGGTTGTCTGATGCTGTCATCGATTGTGCTATCACGTTCTTTACGTCGGTTGGTGTTCTTACAGGTGCGTAGTTTTTGTCTGCACTCTCAC
>CAYWJU010000044.1:0-2886 GCA_964458645.1 uncultured Candidatus Peribacteria bacterium
AAATTCGCACCGATGGACTCGCCGATCATGACGCGCATGAAATCGTCATCGTCGGTCACGAGAACCTTGTGTGTGTCGCCCATGATCTGCCTCCCCTGGCATTGATGGGTTCATTATCCAACAATCGGCGCACGAGGGGGCCGGCGAGTGCAGTTTCAAGCCAACGGGTCGAAATGGAAAAAACTGGCAAATTGCCCGTAGAGCGCCGGAAATCTGCGGGCAACGAGGGCCGGGGTTTCGAAAAACGCTTCAGCCAGAACCGCGAAGAACTCGCCCGGATTCTCGGCGGCATAGGGGTCGATCTCGGTATCCTCGTCGCGCGCGTCGGCGGCGTCGACTTCGGCGCAGAAATCATCGTAGGCCGCGAGGAGCACATCTTCCCAGTGCTGTTTCGCAGCGCGTGAAGGCAGTGGCGGGATACCGTCGGCATCACCGTTGCGCATGTCCAGCTTGTGAACGAATTCGTGGATGACGACGTTGTATCCGTCGCCGGCCATGCGCACGTCCCGCCAGGAAACCAGGACAGGCCCGCCCCCCCAGGCCTCTCCGGAGGCCAGTTCGTCGTATTCGTGGACGATGCCATCCTCGTCCTGAATGCTGCGCGGAATGACGAACTCGTCGGGATAGACGACGATGCCAACCCAGTCGTCGTACCACTCGAGTCCGAGATTGAGGATCGGCAGGCAGGCCTGGACGGCGATGGTCAGGCAAATGCTGTCGTCGAGTTCGAGCTCGCCGACGGTCGTGAACTCCTTGCTCGCAAGGAAGTCTTCGGTAAGTTCCCGCAGGCGGGTGAGCTCCGCTGGTGCAAGGCGGGCGATGAAGGGGAGTCCGACAATCGTTTCCCGCCAGAGCGACTCCGGAATGCCGGTTCGTTCGGGCCTGCCGATCAGGCGGCCCAGCAGGCGGCCTATCACGTTAGCTTCTGGCGTCTGGGCTGTGCCGTTGTCAGCCAGATGCCGGCGAAGATCAGCGCGATGCCGCCGTAGTGATACCAGTGCGGAATTTCGTCCAGAAAGATCGCCGAGAGGATCGTGCCGAAGACCGGCATCAGGTGGATGAAGAGGCTGGCCTTGCTGGCACCGACCTCGCCGACGGCCCGGTTGTAGAAGATGTAGCCAAGGAAGCTCGGAAAGATGCCGACGTAGAGCAGGCTGGCGAAAGAGCCCCAGTGCAGGTTGATGTGGCGGCCGCTGGCCATTTCCCAGGCGTAGAGGGGGGCCAGGACAATCACGCCGACCGTCGTGAAGGCCGCGAGCATGAGCATCGGGTGCACGCCGGCAGGGCGCCACTGCAGGCCGATGGTATAGATCGCCCAGACCAGCACGGCGCCGAGCATCCATAGATCGCCGACGTTGAAGCTGAGCGACGCCAGCGTCGTCATGTCGCCGCGCAGCACGATGGTCGCCACCCCGACGAACGACAGTACGACACCGATGCCCTCGATGCGGCGGAGATGTTTCTTCAGGAACAGCCACGAAAGCGCGATGGTGGCGATGGGGATGAAGGAATTGAGCAGCACGGCGTTGGTGGCGGCGGTGTACTGCAGGGCGACGTAGGCGAGCGTGTTGTAGCCGCCGACGCCGAGCACGCCGAGAATCAGCACCGGCTTCCAGCCCTTGCGCAGTTGCGGCCATTGCGAACGAAGGTGCGGCAGTGCCAGCGGCAGCACCAGGGCCAGCGCGATCGCCCAGCGCCAGAAGGCGAGCGTCATCGGCGGGATGTCGGCGCGGATCGCTCGCCCGAGCACCATGTTGCCGGACCAGAACAGCGTCGTCAGCGTGAGCAGCAGATAGGGGTGGGTCAGTCGGTTCGACATACGGTATGGGGATGTGGTCTGTGGCACGGGCAGCGATAAAGGCTGCGGAAAGGGCGCATTGTATAATCTCGCCATGGTTTCCGTCGTCCATTCGGTCGCCGCCCAGAGCGACCTCGAACAATCCCTGCAAACCCTGTGCGAAGGTCTCAACGTCGATGAGGGCAAGTCGCTCCGCGACGCCGAGGCCTTTGCACGTGAAATCTATGGCGAACACACCCTAGGCAGCGGCGAAGGCGTCTGGTCGCATGCGCTCGGGATGGCGCTCATTCTCTGCGGCCTCAAGCTGGATGCCGACAGCCGTCTGGCGGCCTTGCTCTTCGCGGTTCCGACCTATGACGAGCATGGTCTCGACAAGATCGAGACCCGCTTCGGGCGTGCCGTCGCGCATCTGGTCAGCGGCATCTCGCGGCTGAACCGCCTGCGGCCGATCACCCGTGACTTCGTTGCCGACGCGGCAGAAAGCCCGGCGGAGATGAAGGCGCAGATCGAAGTGCTGCGCAAGATGCTGCTGGCCATGGTCGAGGATATCCGCGTCGTCCTGCTGCGGCTGGCCTCGCGCACCCAGACGCTGCGCTACTACGCGGCGAATCCGGACGACCTCCGTGCCCAGGTCGCACGCGAGACACTGGAGCTCTATTCGCCGCTCGCGAACCGCCTCGGTGTCTGGGAATTGAAGTGGGAGCTGGAAGATCTATCTTTCCGCTTCCTGCATCCGGAGACCTACAAGAAGATCGCCAGGCAGCTCGACGAGAAGCGGCTCGAGCGTGAACAGTTCATCACCGATGCCATCGAGCGACTGCGCAGCGAACTGGCTGCGGTCGGCATTCACGATGCCGAGATCTACGGGCGGCCGAAGCACATCTACAGCATCTGGAACAAGATGCGGAAGAAGGGCGTCGAGTTCTCGGAGGTCTATGACGTCCGTGCGCTGCGTGTGATCGTCGACGACATCAAGCAGTGCTACACGGCGCTCGGCATCGTGCATAACATCTGGACGCCGATTCCGAAGGAATTCGACGACTACATCTCGAACCCCAAGGGCAACTACTACCGCTCGCTGCATACCG
>CAYWJU010000045.1:0-2529 GCA_964458645.1 uncultured Candidatus Peribacteria bacterium
GGAGATGCAGTAAAGTGTTATGGAAGAGCATTGAGGTTTCCACAAGACAGGAAATTATACTTAGCAGAAATGAAACTTGCATTAGGAGACGTGATAATACAATGCAGATTAATAGAAGAAGAGAATAATTTTGAACACACCACAGTAGACAGAACGAGATGGGATTCAATAAATGGATGCATAGTAACAATGTTGTATTATACGGCACAAATAACAGATCACTTGCAACGAGGACCAACGAAAACGATACATTTCGATAAAGGAGACGAAAGAACAGGAAAAGAAACAATAGAAAAACTACTCGATACAATCGGAGAATTGTGTACTTACCTGAATTGTGATATAGAAGAAATAGAACACTTAGGATTCTTGCATACGATAGAGAGATTCGAACAATTCGAAGAGGATGGATGGAAATGATAAACATAGTAGAAGAAACTAGCTTTGGAAATGCTTGGTGGAAAGCAATAAGATTCGTACTAAGAAACGAACAACCATTGACTTTCGGAGTAGACAAAAAACATGCATGGGATTCAACACAATTAATAGAGTTGACTGGGAATGCAATAACACAGGTACTGAACGGACAATTGCATCCACTGAGTACGTTCAAAGCAATTGATAGTTATAAGAGAGAATTCACATACGAGTACCTACGAGAATACGAACGAATGACAGACGAAAGAAAATTCGACTACTTGTACATGGATAGATTAGCAACCAGAACAACTGATCAAGTAATGTTCATGAACAGATCAATAAAAGAACAAAAACAAGAACAACTTTCAAGAAACTACACAATTGCATCAACATGGAATATAGACACTGACGGATTACCAAGAAAATCATCACCATGTCTTCAAATCATACAACTACGATGGAACCCAGGAGATTTAATTGACATGCATCTAATATGGAGAAGCAGAGACTTATACAATGCATGGCAAGCAAACATAATTGCAATTGCAGACATGATAAATAGAGAAGTGATCATACCAAATGAATGCAAACTAAATAGAATAACAGATTACTCGACAAGCTTGCATATCTACGATGAAGACATAGAACAAGCAAGACGAGTAAACATGGTGTGGCCGAGATGATAGAATTAAAAGGTTCAAAAAACCAACCATATGTGTGGATCAACCAGAAGCTATCGCCAGTGGCGATAGCTTCACTGGATAACGCAATGAGCTACACAATGGAAAGTTATGAAAACGGACCTTATACAGTGAACTTGCTGAAGAAACATGAAAAAACAGGATCATACTTCTTTCCATCCGGACTAGTGTCAGAAGCAATCGAGATTCTAACAGAATTAGGTTACGAAGTAACCTATACGCCAGGACAGAAAGTACCGAGAAAATTATCGAATGACATTAATTGGAAGGGACCGGAATTATGGCAACATCAACAAGAGGCCCTACTGGAAGCACATACGTGCTTCAAGAATGGGCAAGGAGTGATATTACATATACCTACGCGAGGAGGAAAGACGCTCATTTCATTAAAATTGATACAAGAACTACGAGCATCAACACTAATCATAGTACACAACGAAGAACTACTGAGACAATGGAAAGAAGAAATAAAAGAAAAACTTGGTGTGAACGCAGGAGAAATCAAGGAATCGACAAGAGATATACAGAATATAACAATAGCAATGGTGCAAACTTTAAACAATGCAATAAAAAAAGGAGAAAAATTCTATTTCGATTTTCTTATCGTGGACGAAATTCACCATTACAGCTCAGCAATGTTCTATTACGTAGCAATGCGAATAAACAGTTATTACAGAGCAGGACTTTCAGCAACTCCACGACGAGAAGATGGCGATGACAAGAAATTTATTGCAGCAATTGGTAAAATAGTGCATCCAGTAAGTGTATCAGAATTAATCGAAAGAGGAATCTTGGTGAAACCAAGATTCATATTCTATAAGTGTAAAGTAACTGATAAAACTGGATACAAATCATGGGAAGAAGCATATAAGAAAGGAATAGTGAATAACGTAGATAGAAATGATATGATTGTAGATATAACGTCAAAGTATCATGATAAACAAGTGTATATTCATGTAATACGAATATCACACGGAAAACAACTACAAAAACTAATACCGGGATCAGTTTTTGTGAGTGGTAAAGATACAACGAAGACAAGAGAAAAGACGCTGAATGATTTCAAGTCGGGAAAGATAAAGAGACTAGTGTCAACTTTAATGGGCGAAGGAGTAAACATACCAACAATGGATGTAGTGATAAATGCAGCCGGTGGAAGAAGTTGGACAAGTTATGTACAACGATTGGGTAGAGTACTAACTGCATCAGAAGGAAAACACGAAGCAATTGTAATAGATTTCCTAGATTATGGTCACAAATGGCACAGGGACCATAGCCAGAGACGAATGGAAATAATCAAAGAAATGTTTCCGAACGAGGAGATGACAATTAAATGATATTAGATTTACGAAAAATACGAGAAAAATTAGCATTGCCACAAATATGCATAAGAAACGATGATCAAATC